>JBFLYN010000004.1:0-112087 GCA_040756655.1 Bacillota bacterium | reverse complement strand
AGCATGCTCAACGGACTGATCCAGCGCTTCGAAGGCAAACTGGCGACTTATGCCGAGCAGGTGGGACGTCTCCGCGATCTGGTGAGCGAAGAACGGCTACGAGCCGGAGCGGGCCAACTGGTGGAGCCAGCCGTGAGCATGGCTGCCGGTGTTAGACAGTCACATCCACCCATCCTGGATGCTGGGCGCACCCGGTCTGGGGGCATTTCGAGGGTCATGCGGAATATCAACCGGGTTCAGATGTCAGTCACCTAAACTTTCCCAAACTACCGAATTCGGCTTCTCGACCCACAACCACTTGACAGACACCCTCGACTTTGGCACGTAGACGGAAGAACTCATCTTTGGTATTCTGGATAGAGAACGGCCGCGTCAGAGTGAACCCGTTGCCGTCCGCGATACTGGCCCAATGCTTGTGTTTAGCTACATCGACGCCGACTACAACTACACCGCCGGTTACCTGGGCAAGTTTCTGGTTGTGTTGTTGCACTGGTTTCCCGCCTCCTGGTCTTTGTCTGGTATGTTTAGCCACTGCCATCTTGCCAGGAGGCTTTTCTATTGTCAAAGACCGTTCACAACCCTACAGGAATGCTCTGATAGTGACATTTTCTCAGTCCCATTACAGGATGACAATATCACTGTCCGTCTACACATCGTGTGTCGTGCCCTTGATTTCCCCTTCACTTCATGCTATCCTATAGTTCAGAGCAGCGGACTTAGCACAGACACAGCAGGGGATTTAAGTTATCTGACAACTGAAGATGCTACAGCATTGTTCCTGTAGCAGCACTTATGCTAGACGGCGTGCCGCGGTAGCTCAGTTGGTAGAGCAGCGGACTGAAAATCCGCGTGTCGCCAGTTCAATTCTGGCCTGCGGCACCATTATTGCGGAAGTAGCTCAGCGGTAGAGCATCGCCTTGCCAAGGCGAGGGTCGCGGGTTCAAATCCCGTCTTCCGCTCCAGAGATTGTTCGGTGCCGGGTATGCCGGCACTTTGGCTTGTCCGGGCCGGGACTGAGGGTTAGAGTTAAGCAATTGTCAGGGGTCAACGGAAAAAGACACGAGAAGCCATGGATTCCGAGGTATCACTGTGGCCGGAAATGTCACCAAGGCAGGCCCGTAACGGCTCAGCGACATGGAGGTATTCTTCCGGGAGCAGGAGGGTTCTCTGTTAGGGAAGCGCAGGGCCTGTTTGCCTAGACCGAGCAGGGATTCTGCATATGCCCCCAACGACTTCCAGTTGCGTAGTCATGTTGGGGAGTAACGTCATGTTACCGAAGGTAGCCGTCGCAGCTTACGTGGTCTCGGACCGCAAGCGCGGTCTTCCTTTCGCTCTTATTGCACTGGCACCTTGCATCTCACCACCCGAGCCTGGGGTTAATCAGGACCGCGGGGCAACCTCCAGATGGCTACGTCCAGCAGCATCAACTCTTCACCCAGCTGGCGTGCCAGCGCGGTGTAGATATACCGCTCTCGTTCCGGAGACCGCAGCTGGCGGTGAAAAAGAGCATGAACAGGTTGAACGCCAGGCAATACAAAAGGTACAGGTTGTACAACGCCGGCTGCTCGTGATGGTAACAGTGCGTTAAGTGCCAGTGAGTCTTGAGGTCATGAAAGATACAGTTTTCCATATCCCACCTCCGTAAAGCGATTGCCCAGACCAGTTTGGCCGTGTAGGCGCCGCCCAGAGTCGTTACAAGATGGTAATGGTCCGCGCTCTCCTTCCACTTCTTATCCTGCTTTTCCCGCCGGACCTGCTTTACCCGCAGGCAGCGCAGCGGGGTCTTGACCCCATCCCAGGTAGTCAGCTCATACGCTTCCCAGAGTTCCACGTCGTAGACTACCCCGGGCCGCTCCGCCAAGGTGACCCCCCGAGCGCTATAGACCGGGGCTTGCTTGGCAAATAGTCCCTCGGCATCCCGGATCAGGTGCCGCTCTTTTTGCCGCACCTTCACCACCACGTCTTGATGCTGCTCCAGCGCCAGGTTGATCAACTCTGCCCGAGCATAGAGCGCATCCAGCGTCCAGCATCCGCATAGCGTGGGTTGTGAGCATAAAGCTGCCTTAAGGCTCGATAGGGGGGCCGCGCGCCGCAGTAGAGTCCGTATACTGGTGTAAAAAACGGTAGGCGGTGTTAGTAGCAGGAACGGCAACCCTCCCTCTGGTAGATGGATAGTTGACACACGCTCGATTTGCGGATGCTTGCAATGGACCCCGTGGCTTTGATATAATGAAGTATGCTTGGAAAACGTGGCGACATAGCCAAGTGGTAAGGCAGGGGTCTGCAAAACCCTTATTCCCCGGTTCGAATCCGGGTGTCGCCTCCAACATAACAGGGCGGTTAGCTCAGTTGGTTAGAGCGCATGCTTGACATGCATGAGGCCAGGGGTTCAAGTCCCTTACCGCCCACCAGTGTACAACCCCTTGTGCCAAGGGGTTTTTTCTTCTGGGACCGGACCATTTTGGACTACAAAAGACGGGGTGCGCCCCGGTGTCCTTCTGCTACTGGCGAACATCCCTGGGAGCGAGCCGGCCCGTGCACGCCTCTCCCACAGGCAGATGCTGCTCCAAATCCGACCTTCAACCCCAATCAGCCTGCATACCATCCCAAGGTCCCGGCTCACTGTGTGGACGCACCGGGATCATATGACTTCCACTCATGGTCGCAAGACGCTGCCAGCCAGCCCCGGACTCTCCCACCATCCTACGAGATCTGGTGTATGCGAAAGGTTTCCCCTGGACGAGGCCGTGCCGCCAGCGCCGAAGAGATACCTCCCCGCCGTTAGGGTCATGCGCGCGGGTTGTCTGTGCCGAGCGTCCGGAGCGGTTGGTATCCGGCTTGGGGTTTGCTGCAGATGAGAGGAAATATTTGACCAGTAGGCAACTGTTAGGCAGGATTTCCCGGCATCAGGTGGAATATATTAGCATATATCGATATCGATATCGATATCGATAGCGATATCGATATCGATATCAAGACGCCGGGAGGAGGATCGGCTTTGCATTATCACGAGTACCATTCCCACAAGTGGGCCCGCACGCTTGGCTCCGCTGTGAGGCGCTGGCGCCGGGCCACATCAGGGCCGGACCCGCGGGAATTGCACCGGCTGTACCACGGTGATACCGATCAGCCCGATGCGGTGTTTCCCGGGCTCCGGGTCATGGCTCCCTACTGGCAGGCAGTGGAAGGGGAGATGAGGTGCCGTTTTGATTGCCTCTACGAGTACTCCGCCCCCGCGCTGCAAGACCTGATCCGGACGCCGCAGGCCGAGGAGGAAGTCGCTCGCTTCTACAGCTGGTTTCTGTCGGACGTCGGCCGGCTGGCCGAGAAGTACGGAATGGCCGGGGCATTGGACGAACCCTTCCGGGCCTCCCTGGTTTCGGCGCGGAGCGATCCGGACTGGGTGAAGCACCTGGAGGAACTCAACGCCGACACCGCGCCGGCCGTGGAGGCCGGGAGGTTGCCCTGGGAGACCATGGCCCGCTGGCTGAGGTTCTGCGCCGCCAGGGTGGCCAACTACAACTACCACATGATCCGCCAGGCCGTGTACGTGTGCCACGTGCTCAAGGCGGCCGGGCGCGATGGACTCGATGAGATCCTGGCCAGCTCCCGTGAGGAATTTGGTTGGCGCGTCAGTCGCCTGTTCTTTGTGGAGAGCCTCCCTAAAGGAGGGATCGACGACCCGGGCGAGCTGGTCCGGCTGGGGCGTTATGCTATGTTCTCAGATCAAGACCTGAACACAGAGGAGGTGACTTGCCCGGCCGGGGAGGAGGCCCGCCGGCTCAAAACCACGGTGTTTTACAATTGTATGGAGTATAGCATCTTCCACACGGTCAGCCACCACCTGGATGTGGATTACCGCCAGGCTGGCCTGGGCATCTGTGTCTACTGCGAAGAGCATGCTCGCAAGAACACCATGCTCTTTGTGCCCCCCAGCTACCGGCCGACCACTTGCATGGAAGCGGCCCTGGGTCTTGGTGACGACGTTTGCCGGTTTGTGACCACACTGGAACCTGCAGATGACATGGAACGTTTCATGCTTGCCCAGTCCAAACTCTACGGCGAAGAAGGGAGCGACTTGCCATGAGAGTCAAGGGCAGGGTGGCCATTGTTACCGGAGGAGCATCCGGGATAGGCCGGGGCGCTGCCGTGTTGCTGGCTGCCGAAGGGGCCTCCGTAGCGGTGGTGGACGTAAACCTAGGAGGATGCGAGGAGACCGTAGCCATCCTGGAGAGAAACGGTCACCCGGGCATAGCCATCGGTGCTGATGTTACCGAGAACGTCCAGGTCGAGTCCATGGTCGATGCCGTCATATCCCGGTGGGGGACCATCGACATACTGGTCAACTGTGCAGGCTGTAACCCCTTTGCCCCTTTCATCGTGTTGCAGGAAGAAGATTTCGACCGCGGCATTGCGGTCAACCTCAAATCCATCTTCCTCTGCTGCAAGGCCGTATTGCCGGTCATGACCGAGCGCATGTACGGTAAGATCGTCAACGTGACCTCCATAATGTCGGTGATCGCCGGACGCGGGCAGGCTGCCTACAACGCGGGCAAGGGCGGAGCCAAGCTCCTGACCCAAGCCATGGCCCTGGACCTGGCTCCCTACAACATCACCGTAAACGCCGTCGGGCCGGGTATGACCTACACCGGCATGACCAAGGAGCTGTTCTCTGACCCTGAGCGAGTTAAGTGGTTTGAAGAGAAGATCCCCCTGGGCCGGATCGCCGTTCCCGAGGACATCGCGCCGGCCATCCTGTTCTTGGCCAGCGACGAGTCGCGTTACATCACGGGCGAGACCATCTACGTAGACGGGGGCATGTTGGCCACCCGGTAATCCAGGAAGGAGGAGATCAAGCCATGACTGCCAGCGAGCTCGTAATGCGGCTGCCAGACCTGTTCAACCCGGCCAAGGCCCGGGGATACAACCGAGTGATCCAGCTTGCGCTCACCGGGGAAGAGGGAGGGCAGTGGTACCTGGATATACAGAACCAGACCTGCACCGTGCACCAGGGAACAGCCGAGAAGCCGCGCATCACTATTGAGATGAGCGCCGAGGACTTTGTGGCCTACTTCACCGGGCAGGTACAGCCCATGACGCTGGTGATGGGCAAGAGGATGAAGTTCTCCGGCCCCATGACCGAAGGGATCGCCTTCAACTCCATCTGGCGCATTCCCAAAGCCCCTGCCAGCTAGCACCGGGGAGGGATCGAGTTGTGGATACCGGCATCCTTAGCTACGGGGTCTACATACCCAGGCACCGCGTAGCAGTCAAGGACATATGGCAGGTGTGGCAGAACGTCACACCGGACATCTTTGACCGCATGAGCCTGTGTGAGCGAGCGGTGCTCTTGCCCGACGAAGACACCATCACCCTGGCCGTGGCCGCCGCCCAGCAGGCTTTGGAACGCTCAGCTCTCCAAGCCTCGGAAGTGGACGCACTCATACTCGGGACCTGCACCAACCCCTACGACACCAAGGCCTCGGTTACCGTCATTGGAGATGCCCTTGGGCTACCCGGCAACGCCATATCCTTTGACCTGCAGTTTGGCACCAAGTCTGGCACCGCTGCTCTGCTGGCGGGCACTGCCCTCGTTGAGTCGGGCTTTGCCCGCCACGCTCTGGTCATCGCTGCCGACACCCTGTGCCGGCATACCCCGCCCGGGGTGCAGATGGAGTACAGCGCATCGGCTGCAGCTGTGGCATTCTTGCTAGGGAAGGCCAACGTGGCGGTGCGGCTGGAGGGTTTTGCCTGCTACAACCAGGACCTCAGCGACTATTTCCGCCTGGCGGGCGATCGCTATATTCGCCTGGGCGGCGGTTGGCTCGGCTACATATCCAACTGGGGTCTCCTAGAATGCCTGGTCCCGGCGGCCCGAGCCTTGTTTGCCAAGCTGGACGCAGACGGCAACGCCTATGACGCAGTGTGCCTGCATCACCCCAATGGCCTGGCTCCCATGATGGTGGCGGGTCAGCTGGGACTCGACCTCCTCTGCGTTATGCCCTATGTCTTCACACCACAGGTAGGCAACACCGGTTCTGCCTCGGCCCTCCTGGGACTGGCCCATTTCCTCGACTATGCAGAACCGGGGCAGAGGGTACTGGTGGGGTCTTACGGTTATGGGGCGGGAGCCGACTGCCTGTCTTTTGCCACCACGGATCTTGTCGTCGCCAACCAGGGATTCCGGGATCTGGTAAGCGAGCAAATGGAGAAGAAGACCATGTTGGACTACGCCTCCAGCCTCAAGAGCGAGTTCAAACTCATGCGGCCACCGGACCTCCTCACCAACTACCTATAGGAGGCGAGACTCAGATGCACAACTCCACCCCCGGACGGCGCACTGTCCTTCTTGGCTCGGCGGTCTCACCTCCTGAAAGGAGCGTACTGGGGGTGGGATACCGGGAATACCTGACCCGGGTTACCACCGAGGCCCTGCTGGTCAGCGGGCTGGGCCTCGCCGATGTGGAGATCGGTGCCATTTCCTACAATGAGCGCAACGTGCCCGAGGGGGCCCTGGCACCGGTGGTCTGTGATGCGCTGGGGCTGGTGCCCAGGCCCTTCATCTCCATCTCCCAGGCTTGCGCGGGCGGTGGCGTGTGTGCCGACATTATCTCGGCCTACATTGAGTCCGGTCGCTACCGGATCGGTATTGTCCTTGGACTCAATAAGCCCGACAACTTCGACTTCCGCGATGCCATGGGGCCCATCGGCAACTGGACTGATGTAGACTACATGCTGGGTTTCACCCACGAGAATTACGGCTATCTCAGAAGTGAAGCCTACAAGCAGCAGTACGGCTACGATGACCGGGTGGCGGCCCGGTGGGCCAGGCAGTGCCACTGGTATGCCCGCCGCAACCCCTTGGCCCTGTACAGTCAGGGACCGCTTCCCACCGAAGAGGAGCTCCTCAGTTCCACACCCGCCGGGTACCGGGCGCGAACGGCTACCGGCCGTAACCTGGCCTCGTGCCTGGTCCTGGCCTCTGAGGACGTGGCCGAGGAGCTGGGCCGGGAGCCGCTGTTCTTCACCGTGGGGTATGCCCACCGGCCGTGCTATATCGGAAACCACTACTACTATACCGGCCACCCGCTCTACCGGGAGGCAGACATGTCCCGGCAGCCGGCCCTGGCTCTGGCCGCCCGGGACGCCTTTGAGAGGGCCCGGATCACCGTGGACGACATCGACTTGGCCCAGGTCCATGACTTAAGCTCATACGACGGGATGATGGCACTGGAGGCCATGGGCGTGGTGGCACCCGGTCAGGGCGGCCGGTTCGTGCTGGAGGGACAGACGGCCATAGATGGGGCCTGCCCCACCAACACCGACGGTGGCGCCATCGCGTTCGGCCACAGCTCCGCCGGTGGCGATTTCGCCAGCAAGGTCCACGAAAACTTCCTGCAGCTAACCGGTCGCGCGGGAGAGCGTCAAGTGCCATCAGCCCGCACTGCGGTTGCGCAGGCCTACGGGACGCACCACTCTCTGGATGTGGTCTCAGTGCTGAGGAGGCAAGACACATGAGCCAGTTTCCCGAGGGAGTACCGAGACTCGAAAGCTATTCTACCATAAGGGCGTGGCGGGAGCGGTTGGGCAGATACCGGTTGCGGGGAAGCAAGTGCCGGGTGTGTGGGGCACTGTGGTTTCCATCACGCATGGGCATGGTGTGCCCCCAGTGCCTGCAACTGGACCAGGAAGACTACGAGTGTGCCCGCACCGGTGTGGTGGTTGTGCATGAACTAGAGGTTATGGGTTACCCGGCCATGGGCTATGGCGAGCTGGCTCCCCGCCACATCTGCATGATCCGGCTGGACGATGGGGTGCACATCCTGTCCGAAGTTACCGATGCCAGGGAGGAGCGGGTGGGACCGGGCACCCGGGTGCGCATGGTCTTCCGCAAGCACAAGCGCGAAGAGACTGGTAACTGGATGTATGGTTACAAGTTCGTCATAGAAGGCCAGTAGAAAGGGGCGTGTCCACATGCACGATGTCCCGGTGCAAGGTGCCGTCCGTCCCGCCGTCAGGCCCCGGGGCCTGGTCTTGGTGATGCTATATGTCACCGTCTATCTGTCGTACATGCACGCCCACCTCCAGAGTCCCATCATATCGCCTTACGCTGCTTCGCTGGGCGCCGGCCTGGTGCTCACCGGCTTTATAGTGGGCTCCTACTCACTATCCAACATTTTTGGCAACCTGCTCTCGGGCTATTACATTGACACCCTGGGGCGGAAATCCGCCATCATGGTCGGCCTGGCGCTGGCAGGAATTGCCGTGTCCCTGTACGGGGTGGCCCGGACCCCCAGTTGGCTGCTGGCCTTCCGGCTCCTGCACGGACTGGCCGGGGGGATCCTGGTGCCGGCAACCTTGGCGTACATCGGCGACGTTTCTCCTGAAGGACAGCGGGGTAAGGGCATGGCCCTGTACGGGGCTGCCATCGGCATCGCGGCGGTCACCGGGCCCGTACTGGGCGGGCTGGTGCGCGGGAAATATGGCTTCGGGATGGTATTCGTGCTCACGCTGGTACTGGCGCTGGTGGGTCTGGGTACGACCGGGGGTTTTCTCGTAGAAACCCTAGACCGCGAGGCGGTGGCCCGGCGACCGAGGACCAGGTCAACACGCTGGCACCTTCTGTGGACGGCGCTGACCCGCCGCCGGCTTATCGCCGCGTACCTGTTGGCGTTTGCCATCATGTTCAACAAGGGTGTCCTGGCATTTGTACTGCCGCTGCGAACAGAGAGCATGGGGCTGTCGCCGGGGCTCACCGGCATGTTCTTTGGGTTTTACGGGTTCTTCGCCCTGCTGGTCCAGGCCCTTCCCACCAACCGGATATCTGACCGGGTGGGCCGGGAAGTGCCGGGCCTGGGAGGAGTGGTGGCCATGGGTCTAAGCCTTCTCGCTCTGAGCCTTGTCAGTTCCACTGGTGGTACCTTCGTTGTCATGGCCCTGTTCGGTCTGGGGTTTGGCATCGGGTTTCCGGCCATGACTGCCATCGTGGCCGACGAAACCGACCCGGAGGAAAGAGGCACCGCTTCGGGAGTGTTCGCCGCTGTGTATTCTCTCGGGGTCGTGGTGGGACCTCCACTGACCGCGGCATTGCTGCGTCCCTTGGGTCCGGTGCTTGGAGACCCGCTGCGAACTACCACGATAGTCACAGTGCTGGTGGCGCTGGCTACTGCCGCTGTCCTGCGCCGTGACCTGAGGACCAGGTTTCGTCGCTTTTGACTTGGGTCCCTTGTGGATACCGGGCCCTCAGCCGGGTGGTTTCGGGAAGGTGATCCTGGCCGTCGTCGCGAAGTAGCCTCAGGAGTGCCAACCATCCCGCATAAGGGGGGCCGAAATGGTCGCTCAGATTCAGTCGGGCTGTCCTCTTGACACCAGAGTGCTGGTAAGAGGCTTTCTGGCCGTCTCGATCCTTCATTTCCTGGAGAGCGGTCCCAGTTTTGGTGCCGACATCGCCCGCATGATCGAGATTACCAGCCGGGGTAACTGGAGTCCCAGCCCCGGTTCGGTCTACCCTCTGCTACGACGTCTGGAGCAAGAGGGGCTCATCGAAGGTCAGTGGGACCGGGGTCACCTCCAGGCAAGAAAGGTCTATGATCTTACAGACCACGGCCGGTCAGAGCTGGCCAAGCTGCGAGCCGAGATCATCCCACAACTGAACCGGGCCATCCGGACTCTGCAGAGCCACGTGGAGTTCCTATCGGCCCCGATGAGCGCGCGACCACTGCCTGCCGAGTGATGGCAGGATCTTACCATGCCCATCCTAGCCCAAGTAAGCAAATGGCCGGGAGGGCAGGTTCCCCGCCCTCCCCAGGTTTCTTCTAAGGGCAGGTGACCCCTTCTGCCACACCACCGCGATCCCATGTGCAACACAGGTTTCCGCCTGGAAGTATTGCCCGGAAGACCCCGGTTGCTGGATGCCATGGCACTACTCTGTGCCCATGCAGGTACCGTGACGCCCATCCGGCAGGCGCACGCGGGTCGGCACCAGCCGTGCGACACAGGATAGCAGGCATCTCGCCCCGGCATGGGCCCTTGATCCGCACGATTCTGCCCGGGTGGAACTGGTTGCACTGGCTATGGTGATGAGAGATGCGCCCTCCATCCTGGAGAGGAAGACCCCGAACTCGTTATCGCTGGTTTGGGTCCGCACGCACTGCTGCCCGGGCATGGACCCACGCGTGCAAAGGTGGGCAGCCTCGAGGATGGCCGTGATTCCCCGGCCAAAACACACCCCGGTGTCTAGATAACCAGTTCCTACCTGGCTGGGGCGTTCCCCATCCCCAGGCAGCCCGTTCACCACCAAAGCGATGGCATCGCCCAGTGATGGTAACCGCGACCAGTCGTACGCCGGAGCTTACCGACGGAAGGGGTTACTGCCGATGAGCGCGAACGATCCTTCCGAAGCGTCCGGACATGACCAACGCGGCACGCTGGAGGGAGGCAGAGGCTATGGTTGGGGAAGGCAACGTCTATCGGTTCAAGGTCACTCTCAAGGGGATAAGGCCGCCCATCTGGCGCAGGATCGAGGTGCTCGGCAACTACACGTTCTATGATCTGCACGTGGCCATCCAGGATGCCATGGGGTGGCAAGACTACCATCTTCATGAGTTCGAGGTCCGGGTCCCCACCGGGGGCGTAATATCCATTGGCTTGCCCGATGACGAATTTGGCCGGTCCGTGCTGCCCGGCTGGAAGACTCCCCTGCGCAGGTTCTTCGGGAAGGGAGTCCGGCGGGTTACTTATGTCTACGATTTCGGGGACTACTGGCAGCACGAGGTCGTGCTAGAGGAGATCACCCGGGCGGACCAGGCCAAAGAGTATCCCCGGTTGCTGAAAGGCAAAAGAGCCTGCCCACCAGAAGACTGCGGAGGAGTCCCGGGGTACTATCACCTTTTGAAAACACTAAGCGACCCGGAGAACCCTGCGTACCAGGAAACCCTGGAGTGGGTAAGGGGAGCTTATGACCCAGAGTTCTTTGACCCCGACCAGGTTTTCTTCGATGACCCGGCTGAACGGCTAAAGGACTGGCTAGAGTGCTAGCCTTTCGTCACACAGTCGGGTTTACCACAGGGCCACAAAAAGCGGCAAGAGTGTTGTCGTGGATCAGGTGGCTACCCGTGACTGTGACATTGTGTTCGCGGCGTTGGACATATCCCGGGAAGGAAGCGGCAATGTATGCTCGGTTTTTGAGCTGATGGTGAGGTCTGCCGGGCAGCCGCACGGTCAGGCCAAGTACGCGGTTGTCAAGCAACAAGCAAGGGCGATGGCCATCTCGATCTCAATTATCCTGGCATCAACGGGTGTGGTCCACCGGGTCGCACCCTCAGCTCCAGATCCGGGTCCAGGACACCGGCTCAAATCCGGACCGGCAACCGCAGGGCGCTGACGCTTGGGCCGGGTGCTCTGCCGACCCACGTGCAGTTCGAGGCTGCGGTGTGCTCGCCTTGACCACATCCAGGAATTTGCGGTCGTTGTGGGTGGTGCGCCGGTTGTGCTTGGCCCGTACCAGAAGCTCGATGCGCGGCTGCTGACGCCATACATCGAAGAGACTGAAGCTATCCGCTTCCCGGTCCATCACCAGCACCAGCCGGGTATGCAGCAGCTCGGCGGCCACCGCCAGGCAGCCTTCCAGCCCACGCATCCAGCATTGGGGCTTCGCGCGCCGGTTGGGTGTCTTCACTCGGCTGGAGGCCCGGAGCCAAGCACTCGGTGCGCAGCACCCCCAGGGGCAGGCCGTGGTCAGTTACGGCCAGGGTGGAGTGCAGGTGCAGCCCACGGCTTTGGGCCTGGGTCTGGTTAGTGCCGATCACCCCCAGCCCCTCGCACTCGGCCAGGCCGTTATAGTCGAGTTTGGTGCCGTCCTGGATGCACAACACCGTCTTTTGCGCCTGCAGGCGCTTTAGGGTCTGCTCGCAGTGAGGCAACAGGATGTTCTCCATGGTCAGCGCACTGTCATCAGGCTGGTCGATGAAACGGTAATGTCCCTTAATCATGGCCCAGTCTCCCCGGGCACGCCCGAGAAAGCTCACAGAGCAGATCGGCCAGCTGGGTGCGGTGCATGCTGGGGTTCGAGTTGATGAGGCTGCAGATACCCTCCATGGTCCTGGGCTCTGCTCTTTTTGCAGCTGCCTCCGTCCGGTCATACTCCTCTTGTAGGGGACGTGAGGCCGTTTGTCAGCCTTACCTATGGGTATAGGGCAGGTCTAGCCCCGCTTTCTTGGCCAGTACGACCTCTGGCCACTCTGCGCCCGGGCATGCCCAAGAGGAAATGCGGTTTTGGCCGGGCTCCGGCCCTGGACGGTGGACTGTCCCCGGGGACAGGATGGGCTGAGGTCACACAGAGAAAACCGGGCCAGCGAGCGCCCCGCCGGCCAAGGAACTTCCCTTAGCCAGCAGACGTCTATGGACCTGTGGTTATGGTAGGCTAGCCATACCGAACGGAGGGCCTCATGGGGAGAAAGCGCGTGGTCGTGATGGTCCTGGTGGTGCTCGTGGCAGCGTTCTGGGTGGGCAACCGCTTCCGGGAAGCCACGGCCTATATGAGGGACTTGGAGCAGTTCCGGGTGTTAGAGTTCCGTAACTGGGTCAGCCATCAAATAGCTGCCGCGTATTCCCTGGATCGCGCCGTAGCCGAAGTGCTAGTAGCAGCAGACGGGTGTCGTCGACACTTGCCGTAGCGCTGAAGTCGGCCAGCGAGCGGGCGTGGGCGGCCAGGGAGGCCCTGTGGCGCGGCACCCACCCCTGGGGTCAGCTCGGTCATTGACACCTGGGGATACTACCGGTTCTACGAAAACATGGGGACCTACCTCCATTACCTTGCTCACCGGGACATAAGCGGGCTCCTCAACACCGTGGAGCTGTCAAACCTGGAGCTCATCAGGGATTACGCCCTTGCATTCCATTCTGGATTCGGTGGACTCCTCCACCGTATTCAGTACGAAGAGAGTTCCCCAGCCGGCTATAGCACCATCAAATACTACCGGTGGAGCCAGATCCAGAAGGACCAGGAGCTAATCGCAGTGGACCGTCTTGACCTCGAGCTTAACCTGTTGCTCGAGGTAGGTAGCAGTGACCCCGGATTCCAGGCTCACCTGGCCGAGCGCCGCGCTTTGGGTCCACCCTGGTACCTGGGACTCGGCGACAGCGGGGAACAGGAGCTGGGTGAGGACGAGATGCTGGACAGGGCCAGGGAGTTCTTGAGCCCTCTCATAGACGCCAGCATCGCGGACCAGCTGGCCACACCGCCGGCTACGCCTGGCAGAAACAGTGTTGCCTTCACCATGAGCGGGGGAGGGTTCGGGTCCAGTGTGGGCGGCTACCGGACGTTTACCCTTCAGGATCCCGGCACGGGCTGCGAATATACCATCACCGTAACTGCAGTGGGTGGCCACATCATGCAAGCGGGCCTTCACAGGCGATCCGATGCCCCGGCCTCTCTCTCAGTCTTGTTGGAGAAGGCCGACGCCCTCCTGGACCGGTGGGTCGAGTTCGAAGGCGCTAGCTTGACCCGGCTCCAGAGCCAGCATGGCGAACAGAGAGCGCTCTTTGCCTATGCTGCCGTGGCCGGGGCCATAACTTATGTCGATCGCCTGGTTGGGGGTGTCCTCTGAGGACCGTCACCCTGCAGTGACATCACCCCCCGGTTATGACATTAGCCTGGATGCCGGTAGGTACTTTGTCTTTTACAGGAGTCTAGTAGACCACAGTCCCCAACTCACAGCCGAAGAGGCCACCGCGTTCCTCAGCCCGAACCTGGCTCCTGCCGGTGCGCCCAGGCTGGAGGTTAGGGGTGCGACCCTGGTCTACGCCATACCTGTCACCGGGGTGGACGGCGTAAGCGCGGTGTACGTCAGCGCGGTCTCTGGCAAACTCCACACCATGGACTATCATTTCTCACGCCAGTAGCCAGGCCATGAACAGCCGGCGGCAGCCTGCCTCCATCCCGCCAGCACCAGTGCGTGCGGGCACTGTGGCCGAACGGCCACGTGGCAGAATCGAAGGCTACCCAAGATGCTGCTTGATCATGACCATTTGGCCGAAATGGTCCGGTGTGTGGAAGGTAATCAGGGTCATCAACCAGCGCAAGGTGAAGCTGTGGCCGCCGCCGGGACGAACGACGGACCGGTCGAAGGAGTCGCCCTTGACCGCTGCCAGGGCGGACCTGAGAACTGCGTGGGCCTTTTCCCACTTCGCCTCGAGTGTAGTGACGGTCTCGCCTTCGGGTTGGTAAAGCGGGGACGACGGTTGGTCCAGGTAAAGCTCGGACCTTAGATCAGGTGCCACGGGCTGCCCGGTGATCATCGCGGCAAAGCTGGCTTTGGCACCTGCGCAACGCACAACCAGACTGCTCAATGAGTTGCGGAAGCCTTGTGGCCGGGTCGCGAGCTGCTCCGGCGAGAGGTCCTTGATCAAGGCTATTACCCGCGAGCGGGCAAACTCCACGGCTGCCATACTGGTGCAACCACTGGATCCATGTCAGTGGCTGCGGGAATGTCGAGATGGTGTACGTGCAACTTTCATCCCCCGGTGTTTCACCTGATGAATGCCGAATTCGCGTTGGTTGGTGGATGTCCTGCTTTCAGCCGGGCTGGTGCTGAGGTGTCCCCGGGTGTCAGCGACCCAGGCAGTGACTCCGAAGCCGGCACGAAAGGCCATAACCCGTGCCCACCAGTTCCACGGGCTGCATCCCCCAAACAAACGGGGCGGGCCATCAAATCGCCCGGTCCCAAAGACCGGGGTTAGCCTTAGGACCACGCCGGGCACGCACCATGGCTGTGCCGCTGGCTCGTGGTTTTGCAGGCGAAAACTGGGTATAAATTCCAGTAATAGACCGGGTCCTTGGTGGTCACCATAGAAACGGCAGCTACAGTCGATGAAGTTCCAGGCCGGACCTTAACTCCCACTTGGAACGTGCTGAAAGGTCTACAAAACCCGGACCTTCTTCAGTCACTATCTCCTCTGTAGCTGCCACGGGTTTAGCAGAATGCCCAAAACTTCCAGTATACTCCGGGGACTGCGTGGCACATTAGTGGTGGCAGCTATTGAGGACGAATTCCCGGCAAGATGCGAATCCTGCCGGTGTGTTGAAAGGTCTAACATCTAGACCCTCTTCGTACACTACTCCTCTGTAGCTGCCACTGTCGTGTGCCCGGTGCCCATTCACCCATTACGTCTGTCACCTGGGTGAAGCCGGGCATATTCTATGGTGGTGATCCTATGGCCGGACAGGAACGCGTGGGCCCTTTTCCCACTTCTACCTGGGCTTTTTCTGAGGCCACTTGTATACAGTTTCTGGGGCGAACATATAATATGACCACCGGGGGAAAAGAGGTGAACGCATGCAGGTCCTATCAATCGGGGCCGACAAGCACATCAAGCAGATTCGGGACCGACTAGACTACGAGCTCAAGTTCCTGGAGGAAGAAGGCATCACCGTCAGCGTGCGCGAGTCCAACCGAGGTAACCTGACGTTCCTTGGTTGTGATGTTGTAAAGGGGCAAAGAGCGAACGGCCAGGATCTTTCCATTATATTGAAGCAATTCGTGGCCAATGCCCTGTCGGATGTGATCATCAATGACTGGGAGGCCACGCTCATTCGCAAACTGGTAAAGGAGAGCTATAACTACCTCAACCAGGAAGAGCTGGATGCCGTGTGCGCCTTTGTAAGCAAGTCGCTGGACGGCCGGACCTCGGAGGGAAGCGACCTTGTACAGCGCATTGATCGCAAGGCGAGGATCCTGGCCAGGCTTTTGGACTTCCTTGACCGTCACGACGAAGTGGTGGTGGATGGTTTCATAACGTTCCGTCTACGTGACTACATTGAGGAACTCGAGGACGCCGTTGATCGAGCCGTCGACGATTATCTCATGGAAAAAGAGTACAAGGAATTCATCCGGCTCCTGCGCTATTTCATTGAAATGCAGGAGTCACGCATCGATGAAGTCCACGTGCTGGTCTCGCCTAATGGTGTCTACAAGCTGGTGGACGGAGAGAACCAGCCCTTGCGCAGTGAGCAACTGGACGAATTCGTAGTGGAGATGATCGATGGGGACCTGGAGTACGAGGATTTACTGGTTAGTTCGCTAATCGCCCTGGCACCTAGACTGGTTACCGTTCACGTCCGCGACACCCAACAGCACCTGACCAGCATAGATACGCTAAGGAGCATTTTTGCCGAACGGCTCATCATATGTAATGGCTGCAAGCGCTGCGCTCCAGGCCGGGTGGAAGAGCGCGGCGTGGTAAAGCACCCCAAGGCTTGAACTGCTTGACATTGGTCAGGCCTGGGGCTATAATGGCATCAATATTGAAACGGCGATGATGGGGAGAGTATCCACGCCAGCGAGCACACTAGAGAGGGAGGTCCCCGGCTGAAAACCTCCCGGTGGCGGCCTGGAGAACACCGTCCCGGAGCAGCTCTGTCAAGGGTCCGGTCCAACAAGCAGAGACGTAGCTCGGCGTTAACGAGTGCAGAGAGGCCCGTCCTAACGGGCAATCTGGGTGGAACCGCGGTTTAGACTCCGTCCCAAGCAGGGGACGGAGTTTTCGCATCTAGGGAAGGAGGCGCTCCGTATGCAGAAACCAGGATGGGTGAGAGTAGAGCTCCCGGGCGGACGGACGGTAGAGGTGCTTGCCGGCACCACTGTGGGTCAGATGGCATCCCAGCTGGGCAATGGCGTGGGCCAGACCGCGCTGGCCGGCCGGATCAAGGGTAAGCTCGTGGGCCTAGACCAATGCCTGGAGGAAGACACGGCACTGGAACTTTTGGATTTCAGCGCACCGGGCGGTCGGGAGGTCTACCGCCATACGGCAGCCCACATACTGGCGCAGGCCGTAAAACGGCTGTTCCCGGGCGTGAAACTGGGCATCGGCCCGGCCATTGAGGATGGTTTCTACTACGACTTCGAGGTCGAAGCCCCGTTTACCCCGGAGGACCTGGCCGCCATCGAGCAGGAGATGGCGCGCATTGTTGCTGAGGACTATACCATAGAAAGGCAGGTCTTTGAAAAAGACCGGGCCCTGGAGCATTTCGCACGGGAAGGCGAGCCGTACAAAGTCGAGCTCATCCAGGACCTGCCCGAGGGAGTTGAGATCACCTGCTACCGCCAGGGAGATTTCCTGGACCTGTGCGCCGGCCCGCACCTTCAGTCCACCGGGCGACTGGGGGCTTTCAAGCTTTTGACGGTGGCCGGAGCCTACTGGCGTGGCGACGAGCGCCGCCCCATGCTGCAGCGTATCTACGGCACTGCTTTTGAACGGCCAGAGGACCTTGAGGCTCACCTGCACAGGCTAGAAGAGCAAAAGCGTCGCGACCACCGGCGCCTGGGACGGGAGCTGGACCTTTACAGCGTCCATGAAGAGGGTGGGGCCGGCCTGGTGTACTGGCACCCGCGCGGTGCGCTGGTCCGCCAGCTCATCGAGGACTTCTGGCGCAAAGTGCACCGGGAACGGGGTTACGACATCATCTACTCACCGCACATCGCCAAGGTGGACCTTTGGAAAACCAGCGGCCACTGGAACTGGTACAAGGACAGCATGTACTCGCCCATCGAGATCGACGAAGTCGAGTACCTGCTCAAGCCCATGAACTGCCCATTTCACATCATGATCTACAAGACACAGACCCGAAGCTACCGGGAACTTCCTTTGCGCTGGGCCGAACTGGGCACGGTCTACCGTTACGAAAGGTCGGGTGCCCTGCACGGGCTGTTGCGGGTGCGCGGGTTCACCCAGGACGATGCACACCTTTTCTGCCGCCCGGACCAGCTCGAAGACGAACTAGTGGGCGTGGTGGACCTGGCCGAATTCATGATGAGGACCTTCGGATACCAGGATTACGATATCATGCTGTCGGTTCGCGACCCTGACCACAAAGAAAAGTACATCGGCGAAGATGACGTCTGGGAGCAGGCTGAGGGGGCCCTGCTGGGAGCCCTGCGTAGGAAGAACCTGGACTACGTGATAGGCGAGGGTGAGGCCCAGTTCTATGGCCCCAAGATCGATATCACCCTCAAGGACAGCCTGGGCCGGGGCTGGCAGGGCCCCACCATCCAGGTGGACTTCAACCTGCCCGAACGGTTCGACCTCAGTTACATGGGGGAAGACGGCAGCTTGCGCAGGCCGGTGATGATCCACCGCACGGTGTTGGGTTCCATGGAACGGTTCTTCGGCGGTCTCATCGAGCACTATGCGGGAGCATTTCCAGTATGGCTGGCACCGGTCCAGGTAGTGGTAGTACCCATTGCCGACCGCCATGCCGCATATGCCGGAGAGCTCTTCAACGCCCTGCGGGGGGCCGGGATCCGGGGAGAGCTGGACTTGCGCAACGAGAAAGTCGGCTTCAAGATCCGGTGGCACGAAGTGCAGAGAGTCCCCTACATGCTGGTGGTGGGGGACCGGGAAGTAGAGGGCCAGAGCGTATCTGTGCGTGAGCGAGGGGTGGGAGACCGGGGACGCATGGCCCTCAAGGAGTTCATCGCTGAGATTGCTCCCAAGGCCGGACTGCCGTTCTAGCCATGGTGGACCGGTAGAGAGCCGTGGGCAGCTGGTTGTTGACGCTGGTATTCCGGCATGGTAGAATTGTACGGAACTGCATATTAAGCAAGTTGAAGCAGAAGCATCCGCTTCTCACCTTACAGCGCCCTGGGGTTGCGGTAAGGTTAGTCACGACTGACGTCAACACTGTCCCATGGGACCGTGCGCGGGTGCTAGCACCCGCGCATTCTTTCTGGGAAGGAGGTGATATGCAATCAGCAGGGACCTGCGCATTAACGAGGACATCCGTGCCCGAGAGGTGCGCCTGGTTTCAGCAGAAGGGGAGCAGCTTGGTATCATGTCCGCCCGTGAAGCACTGCGCATAGCTGCAGACCGGGGCATGGACTTAGTCGAAGTGGCACCGATGGCTCGCCCTCCCGTCTGCCGCCTTATGGATTACGGTCGTTTCAAGTACGAGCAGTCCAAGCGTGCCCGCGAAGCGCGTAAGCGGCAAAAGATAGTTACCATCAAGGAAGTCAAGATGCGACCCAACATCGAGGACCACGATTTCGACGTCAAGCTCCGCAATGCCCTGCGGTTTCTCGAAGAGGGTGACAAGGTCAAGGCCACCATCATGTTTCGTGGCCGGGAGATCGTTCATTCCGAGCTGGGCCGGGATGTACTGGTACGCCTGGCCAAAGGCGTTGAGCACGTAGGTGTCGTGGAGCGTGCTGCCAAGGTAGAAGGCAGGAATATGGTCATGATCCTCACTCCCAAGCACACGTCCAGTCAGACCCAGTCTCAACCACAACAGCAGGAATAGCGGCCCAGAAGGAGGCTCACTAGCATGCCCAAAACCAAACTGAAAACCCACCGCGGCGCTGCCAAGCGCTTCTGGATTAGCGGATCTGGGAAGATACGCAAAATGCGGGCCGGCAAGACCCACAAGGCCGAGGTCAAACCAGCCAAGCGCAAGCGCAGGCTCCGGCAGTCCACCGGAGTTAACGCCGTCGACGAAAAGCGCGTGCGTCTCCTGATCCCTTTCAAGTAGGGTTCGGGGGACAAGAGGAGGAGACCATCCATGCCAAGAGTCAAGAAAGGCGTAACCGCCCGCCGCAGGCATAAGAAGATACTGAAGCTGGCCAAAGGATACTGGGGCCGCAAGTCCAAGACCTTCAAAGTAGCCAACGAGACGGTCATGAAAGGCTTGTGGTATGCATACCGCGACCGCCGCAAGCGCAAAGGGGAGTTTCGAAGGCTGTGGATTACCCGGATCAACGCTGCCGCAAGACAGAACGGGATGTCCTACAGCCGCCTAGTTAGCGGGCTAAAGCAAGCCGGAGTGGACGTCAACCGCAAGATGCTGGCCGACCTGGCGGTGCACGATTCAGCTGCATTTGACCGCTTGGTGCAGGTGGCCAAGGAGTCGCTCAAGAGCGTTTAGAGGCCACCCACCGCGACAGGGGGCGTCCTGATTGGATAGCGGCACCCAGCCGGGCCTACGACGGCTGCGTCCCGCCCAGATCCTGGTGGTGAGTTTCCTGGCCATAATCGGCCTGGGGACTTTGCTACTGCTGTTGCCCTGGGCCACGGCGCCCGGCCGTCAGACGAGCCTGGTTGAGGCCCTGTTTACTGCCACTTCCGCTGTGTGTGTCACGGGTCTGGTTGTGGTGGATACCAGCACTCACTGGTCCCGGTTCGGCCAGGTGGTTATCATGATGCTCATCCAGGCGGGTGGGTTGGGCATCATGACCACGGGCACGATTTTTGCCCTGCTCACCGGCAGGCGCATCGGCCTCAGGGAACGGCTGGTCATCAGGGAAAGCTTCGGCAAAGACGGCTTTTCGGGTATAGTGAGGCTACTTCAGGCCATTGTGCTCACCACCTTCCTCCTGGAGGGCCTGGGGGCCATTTACCTGGCAAACCGGTTTGCCCAGGACATGCCCACCTGGCAGGCCTGGTACTATGGAGTTTTCCACTCGGTTTCGGCGTTCTGCAACGCCGGTTTCGACCTTTTCGGGGACTCCCTGGTCAGGTACGTGTCCGACCCGGCCGTCAATTTCGGGTTCATGACCCTCATCATCCTGGGAGGGCTGGGTTTTCCAGTGCTGGTGGATGTGTACCGGCGGGTCCGCAGGTACGACACCCGCCTTTCGCTTCATGCCCGCTTGGTCTTGGTGTCCACCGCAGTCTTGTTGGCAGCCGGGACTCTGGCGGTGCTGGTGTTTGAACACGCCAACCCGGCCACTCTCGGCTCACTGGGCATGAGAGGGAGGATCCTGAGCAGCCTATTCCATTCGGTCACTCCCCGGACAGCGGGCTTTAACACCCTGCCCACTGGTCAGCTGCTCCCCATCACGCTCCTGGTCACCATGGCGCTGATGTTTGTCGGAGCATCTCCCGGGGGGACCGGTGGCGGCATCAAGACCACCACCTTTGTCACCCTGTTGATGGGAGTCAAGACTCCTATAGCCGGACGCCAGGAGATCGAGGTTTTCCAAAAGAGGATCGGCAAAGAGATCCTGGAGAAGTCTTTGGCCATTGCCTTCCTGGGAATGGCCTTGGTCACGTTCACCACAGGGTTTCTTCTAGTCAGTGAAGGGTTTGAGTTTTTGCCCGTGTTGTTTGAGTCTATTTCTGCATTTGGCACTGTCGGCCTGAGCATGGGCATTACCCCCGGGCTGACTAGTGCCGGAAGGCTGATGATCATCGTCACCATGTTCGCCGGGCGGGTAGGACCGCTCACAGTGTTCATGGCCATAGCTACCAGAAACCGGGCCCTTGCAGCTTACCGCAGGCCCGAGGAGAAGATAATGGTAGGTTAAGACCGGAGGTATACTTACATGCCCAAGGATGTTGCCATAATAGGCCTAGGGAGGTTTGGAACCAGCCTGGCCAAGACCCTCCAGCAGATGGGCGCCAACGTCATGGGCATCGATCTGCATGAGGAGAGGGTAAACGGGTTGGCCAACGTTTTGACCCAGGTGGTGCAGGCTGATGCCACCGACGAGCATGTAGTCAAGGAGCTGGGCCTGAGAAACTGTGATACCGTGGTGGTGGCCATAGGTAGCAATGTCTCGGCAAGCCTGCTGATCACCGTCATGCTGAAGGATATCGGGGTGAAGAACATCATCAGCAAGGCCTCCAGCGACCTGCACGGCCGGGCCCTGAAGCTGGTGGGGGCAGACCGGGTAGTGTTTCCAGAGCGGGACATGGGTGTCCGCATCGCCAAGTACCTGGTATCCCCCAATCTCCTGGAGTACATCGAACTGTCGCGGGAACACAGCATCATTGAAGTCACGGCTGCCGGGTTCCTGGTGGGGAAGACCCTCCGGCAGCTGGACCTGCGCAACCGGTACGATGCCAACGTTATCGCCTACCGGAGAGGCAACCGCATGAACCTGGCGCCCCGGGCCGATGACACCATCGAGGAAGGCGACGTCCTGGTGCTGGTAGGGAGAAATGAAGGTCTTGACAAGCTGCAGTCCAAGTAAGCTATGAGCAAGCAAGTCGTGGCGGAAGTGCGTAGGCTGGCCATGCGCAAGCACCGGCGGCGCCAGGGTAAACTGCTCTTGGAAGGCGTGCGACTGGTCCGGGAAGCCCTGGACCAGGGGGTTTTCATCACAACCGCGCTGCACTCTCCCGAGTTGCTCCAGAGGCCCGGTGGCCCCCAGCTCCTTTCCCTGCTACAGGAGCGGGGCGCCCGGCTGGTAGCGGTGGATGCATCCACCATGTCCGGGCTGGCGGGGGTGGAAACCAGCCAGGGCATCCTGGCGGTGGCCGAAGCGGCCAGGCGGGAGATAGACACCGGGCGCACGCTCCGGGTGCTGGTGGATGGCGTGCAAGACCCCGGCAACCTGGGCACCATCCTCCGTTCCGCCCATGCGGCCGGCGTGGGGGCGGTGTACCTTGGGCCGGGCACCGTTGACCCGCACAGCCCCAAGACCTTGCGTGCCGCCATGGGCTCGGCCTTTGCCATTCCCGTGGTGGAACTGGACCAGGTGGCAGGTTTTCTGGACCAGCAGCGTGCCTTGGGTTACGTGTTGGTGGTGGCGGATGTCCGGGGTGTGCAGGCTCCCCACCAAGTGGACTTGACCGGGAGCGTGCTTCTGGCCGTGGGCAACGAGGCCCACGGCGTAGGTCCAGACGCGAGTAACCGGGCCGATGCGCTGGTGCGCATCCCGATGCCCGGCGGTGCCGAATCACTCAATGTGGCTATGGCCGCCACCATCCTGCTATACGAAGCGGTGCGGCAGCGCTTGCTTGTGTGACCGACTCCCCTGTGATATAATCCGTTTTGGAACCAACTGACCGGGGAGCGTGGGATGATGTCGACTGCAGACCTGTTCTGGCGCGTTTTCGAACTGACCGGCTCCGTCGCGGCATACCTGATGTACAAGAGGCTCTGCACCCACTGATGTCGATGACTTAACTGCACAGGGCACAGGCTGTGAACGGGAAAAGTACACCGCAGGCCGGGCAGACAGGGAGGGGCCGCCGAAGACTGAGAGCGGCTCCTGGTAACGGGCGGTGGAAGTTCACCCGGGAGCCGGCGGCTGAAAGCTGGAGTAGGCTGGCCCGGGCCCTCCGTTAACGGGGAGAGATATCGGAGCGCGCAAGCTCCCGTATCTTGTTGAGTGGAGCGTCCGGCGCTCAAACCAGGTGGTACCGCGGAAGGCTGGCTTTCGTCCTTGGAAGACGAAAGCATTTTGCTTTAAGGGGGTTTGTGTGATGCGGCAAGAGATCGAGACCATACTGGCCGAGGCCCGGGCCAGAGTGGCCGGCGTCAGGGAACCCGGCGAGGTGCGGGACTTGCGCACCCACTACCTGGGACGCAAGGGCCAGCTAACGTTGGCGTTACGGAGCATGGGGTCGGTGCCGGCTGAAGAACGCCCGCTTCTGGGGAGGCTGGCCAACGAAGCCAAGGCTGAACTGGAAAGACTCCTGGACCAGCGACTGGAAGAAGCCTTGAAGCGCGAGACCGCGGCTCACCTGGAACGTGAAAGGATCGACGTTACGTTGCCGGGGTATCCAGTGGGCCCTGGCGCTCCCCACGTGCTGGTCCAGGCCATGCGCGAACTGGAAGACATCTTCACCGGGATGGGCTTTGCCATAGCGGAGGGTCCCGAGGTGGAGACCGACGAGTACAACTTTGTGGCCTTGAACATACACAAGTGGCACCCGGCCCGGGACATGCAGGCTACGTTCTACACGGCGCCCGACCAAGTGTTGCGCACTCACACGTCGCCGGTGCAGATCAGGGCCATGCTGGAACAAGCCCCCCGGCTCCCGCTCCGGGTGATAGCGCCCGGCCGGGTCTACCGCCGGGACCCGGCGGACGCCAGCCATCTACCGGCGTTCACCCAGCTGGAAGGGTTGGCTGTGGACGTAGATGTAACCATGGGTGATCTACGGGGTGTACTGTTGGAGTTTGTCCGGCAGTTCTTCGGACCAGACACCAAAATCCGGTTGCGGCCCAGCTACTTCCCCTTCACTGAGCCCAGCGCCGAGGTGGACGTGTCCTGCACAGTGTGTGGGGGCTCAGGATGCCGGGTGTGCGCAGGTTCTGGCTGGCTGGAGGCGGGCGGTTCCGGGATGGTACACCCCCAGGTACTGGCCAACGGAGGGTACGATCCAGCGGCAGTTACCGGCTTTGCGTTCGGCATGGGCGTGGAGCGCATGACCATGCTCAAGTACGGTATCGACGATATCAGGCTTTTTCTCCAGAACGACCTGAGGTTCCTCGGTCAGTTCCGGAGCATGTGAGGGAGGTCTGACATGAGAGTGCCCTATCGCTGGCTGGGCGAGTACGTGGAGGTCCCGTGGGATCCCCACGCACTGGCAGAACGTCTCACCATGCTTGGAGTCAAAGTAGAGGCCGTGCACGATGCCGCCCTGGAGGTCGAAAACGTGGTGGTGGGGCGCATCGTGGCCCTTGCACCCCATCCGAGGGCCAGCGCACTCCTGGTGGCCAGAGTGGACGTGGGCGGGTCGGAACTGCAGATGGTGACCGGAGCCCCCAATGCCCGGGTTGGCGACCTGGTGGCGGCGGCTGTGCCCGGCGCCCGCCTGCCGGGAGGACGGACCATCGAGGCGGCCCCGGTCAGGGGAGTCATGTCGTCGGGGATGCTCCTGTCTGCTACCGAGCTGCTATTCGGCGAACCCCACGCCGAGGGTGAGGGCCTGCTGGTGCTGGAGGGCGACCTGCGACCCGGCCAGCTGGTGGCACGGGTTATGGGGCTTGATGATACGGTGCTGGAACTTGAACTTACCCCTAACTATGCCCACTGCTTGAGCCTGGTGGGAGTAGCCCAGGAAGTGGCGGCCCTGACCGGGGGCAAGGTCCACTGGCCCGAGCAGGCGGCGGACCCGGTAGCCCTCCCCGAACGTCAATGGCCGCTTCCCATTGATATCCAGGCCCAAGACCTTTGTTCCCGCTATGTGGGCAAGCTGGTAGGTGGCATCCAGGTAGGACATTCTCCCCTCTGGCTCCAGCGCCGGTTGCAGCTGGCGGGCATGCGGCCCATCAGCAACGTGGTTGATGTCACCAACTACGTCATGCTGGAACTGGGCCAGCCCCTGCACGCTTTCGACTACCGGTTGCTGGCCGGCCCGGGCATTGTGGTCCGCCGAGGGATACCGGGGGAGACCATGGTCACCCTCGACGGCAAAGAACGAAACTTGAGCGATGACATGCTGGTCATCGCCGATGCCCGGGGAGCCGTGGCCATCGCGGGCGTCATGGGTGGCATGGATACGGAAGTATCCATGGCCACTTCGGAAGTGCTGCTGGAATCTGCATACTTCGACCCGGTGAGTATCAGGAAAACCGCGGGGATGCTGGGTCTTAGGTCTGAGGCATCGGCCCGCTTCGAACGGGGCATCGATCCGACCGGTCAGGCCCGGGCCGCGGAGCGGGCAGCGCACCTGCTCCAGCGACTGGCGGGTGCCTGTCCGGCCGGGGGAGTGGCCGACCGCTGGCCGGTCCGCTTCCAGCCGTTGACGATACAGCTGCGGCCCGACCGGCTCCGGGCGCTTCTGGGCCTCGCCATCAGCGATACTGATATCGCCGCTTCCCTGGCGAGGTTCGGCTTTGGAGTAGAACGCCGGGGCCATGCCATGGCCGTCGCCGTTCCGCCCCGCCGCAACGACGTAGCGGGAGAGGTGGACCTGGCTGAAGAGGTTGCCCGCCTTTACGGGTACGAGCGCATTCCTACTACCCTGCTCCGGGGGACGACTCCGGGCCGGCGTACGGACCGGCAGCTACGGGTGGAAGCCGTCCGCCAGCTTCTCCTGGGATGCGGGGTAGACGAGGCCCTGACCTCATCCTTGACCCGACCGGGCGAGGCCGACCGGTTTGACCTTCCGCCGGACGATGCCCGGCGCCGGGTGGTGGAACTGGCCAATCCTCTTACAGAAGAAGAAAGCGTACTGCGGGGGATGCTCGTATCCACGCTCCTGGAAGCGCTGGCCCACAACCGCCGCCGGCAAATACCTTCGGCCCGTCTGTTCGAGCTGGGCCGGGTGTTCCAAAGCCGCGGCCCAGACGTGCTGCCCCAGGAGACTCTGCACCTGGCAGTGGCGGCCTACGGGCCCACCCGCGACCAGCACTGGGGCGCCCGGGCGCTGGTTGCCGACTTTTACTACGTAAAGGGCCTGGCGCAAGCCTTATGGGAGCGGCTGGGATTGCCGGAGCTAGAGGCAAATCCGGGTTATGAACCTTGGCTCCACCCCGGGCGCCAGGCAGTGCTCCTGGCCCGGGGCCGGCCGGTCGGCGTGGCCGGGGAACTGCACCCCGGCGTGGCCGGGCGGTTTGATGTACCCGCGGGCACCGTGGCCCTGGAGCTGGACCTGGATGCTCTCCTGGATTTGGTCGAACCGGTAGCCCGCTACCGCCCGCTGCCCCGCTACCCGGCCGCCACCCGGGATCTGGCGGTGGTGGTCCCGGAAACTGTCCCGGCAGCTGCGGTGCTGGCCGCCATCAGGCGGGCGGGAGGCGAGAACCTGGAATCGGTGCGGCTGTTCGACGTGTACCAGGGCGAGCAGGTCCCGGCCGGTCACCGGAGCTTGGCTTGTGCTCTCACCTTCAGGTCGGCCTTGGGTACGCTCAACGATGAACAGGTGGAGACCCGGCAGGACCTGATCCGCACCGCCCTGAGGGAAGAGCTGGGTGCGACTTTCCGGTAGCTGTATGGGCCATTGGCTGCTGAGGCATGTTAACGCACGAGAGGATATCCTCCAAATGCGGCTCTCTGAGCTGCACGGGAAGGGCCTGGCATAGCCGGCCCTTTCTCGCTTGGGGGTGGCCTGTGGTCTTCACAGAAGCGTGCTCCTATTGCTCTCCAGTGCTCCAGGGCGAACACAAGCGCGCCTGGCCGGCGCAAGGTGGCTGGCGGAAAATGCAGGACCAAAGACCACTGATCCCTAAGGTACACCTGGCCCACCAATGCGCCCGGCTGAGGGCGGTTCGTATGGGAGGGTTTCGGGCACCAGTTCTCAGCCTCGCATCAAACCACGCGATCCTGACAGGATGCCGGGGTAGCCAGCCAGTTGCCCGGCGCCCAAGCTGCTCGGGTGCTGCGATTTGCCAAGAAGTCGTGGTCTACGCCCGGGATGCCCACAGCCAAGGTCACCCTCGGCCTGACGGCCGGATACGAGAGCTCTGCTGCCGAAGAGATGCTGGAAAGAACAGGTCATCCATGGGACGCGGTAGGTTGCGTGGGCGTCCAACGTCAGCAGCGGTTCTACCCACAGCACCGAGGGTGGTTTCGGCGAGATTACGGCAAAGGGGGTCCATGGAATGTCGGGAAGCACATCATGGGCAAAGAAACTGCAGATCTAGGATGGTAGCAGGGCTATGCTTGTTCTCAATGCCTCCGAGGAGTTCCGCGAGTTTTTCGTTGAGCACGTGGGACCCGATCTTGAGCCGGGACAAGCCAGGTATGGATGCGTCATTGTGTTCGGGAAGACCAATGATGAGGTCAAAGACCTTAGTCATAAGGCGGTTTGGCTGGTTGATGAAGATGGACTACTCTGGGCCTGCTATCCCAAGAAATCCTCCAGGAAGTACAAAGGATCGGTCTGCGACCGCGATGCCGTGGGCGGCGTTTTGGCTGCCTATGACTACGAGCCGGTACGGCAGACCGCCATATATGAGGACTGGTCGGCCCTGAGATTCCGGCATGTTGACCACATCAGGAAGCTCACAAGGAAACAGGCAGTATCCGAAAAGGGGAAGCAGCGCCTACGCTGGGTGCCTCTCACGGTACCGGTCCTGCCAGACCTGCTGGTTTCCCCGCAACTCGCTTCTGACTTGCCGGTGGGGGACACCTTCGCTGGCAGCCCCGGGCGTCTGCGAACCATGGATGAGCCGGACGGCCGGGGCATTACCCGGCAGTTCCCGGGAGGTTGTACCTTGTCCAGGTTCAGCCGTACCAAGTACGCCATCTTGGGTTTTCTCAGCATGGAGCCCATGTCCGGCTACGATATCAAAAAACTTGTTGATATCAGGATCAGGCATTTCTGGCAGGAGAGATTTGGCCAGATTTACCCCACTCTTAGGGAACTCGAGCGCCAAGGCCTGGTAGAGGCGACTGTGATGGAGCAGGAGGGACGCCCCGACCGTCGCGTGTTCAGCCTGACCCCGGAGGGGACGCAGGAGCTCCAAGACTGGCTGACCCGGCCTCCAGAAGAGGAGGTCCCCAGGTACGAGTTTTTGCTCAAGCTTTTCTTCGGGCAACAAGCCCCGGTTGCATCCACCCGCCAGATGATCGCCAAGCTCCAGCAGCAACAGCAGGAAAAGCTGGACGCGCTCGACCAATTCGAGGCCGAGCTTAGGTCGGTGCTCGACCAAAGCCCGGACCATCTCTACCAGCTCATGACAGTGCATTTTGGTCAACACTACTACCGGGCCTGCCTGGCCTGGACCCAAGAGGTCCTGGCGTCTCTTGGGGCGAGGGAAGAGGAGCAGGTGCGGGCACGCCGTGGGAAAGGGGATGCCGTTCATGAAGCGTGAACGGGCCCGGCGGGCACTTGGGTTTGTCATGTTCCTGTTGTTCCCCGTGACTCTGAACTAACTTTCCCCGTACTTGGTGGTGGAGGGCACCATCAAGCGGGTAGCGTCTTCAGCCTCCTGTTTTACCTGGCTTGGACGGCCCTGTCCCTGGTGCTGGGCCGGGCGGGCTGCGGGTACGTCTGTCCGTTGGGTGCCTTGCAGATGCTCGCCCACGCCGTGCTCGAAAAGCCGCTCAGGAGATACAGGCACCTGGGACTGCCCAAGTATGTGCTGACCATCCTCTGGGTCGGTGCCATAGCGTGGCTGGCCACGACCAACGGCGGGTATGACCGGGTCGAACCCCTGTACCAGACGCCCCTGGGAGTATCCGTAGACAGCGCCCAGTTACTGGTAACCTACTATTTCTTGCTCCTTATGGTGCTCCTGTCCGCGTTACTCAGGAAGAATGGCTTTTGCCGGTATTTCTGCCCCTTTTGGAGTCCTCAATATCGCCGGGTCCTGCTTTGAGCGGCGGCTGGGCCTTCCCCGCTTGCACCTGGCCGTCAGAGTGGGCGCGTGCAGTGGCTGCCGACGTTGCGACCGGGAATGCCCCATAAGCTTGCCGGTGACCACCATGGTGGAGGTGGGGACCATGGACAACGCCGAGTGCCTGCCTTGCGGCCGGTGCGCTGCTGTATCCCAAGCAGGCCTTAGCCTACCGGTATGGACGTTGACGTAAGCCCCTTGTTGTGGGGCCTGCTCCGGCGTGGCTGCTGCCCCAGGTGGGTGCCGGGACTGCGCAGTATACTCAAAAAACAGCTTCAATAGGAGCCTCCGGGTAGTGAAGTCCACTCGACTCCCTGCATCCTCGCCCAAAGTCCTGTGTGGTCACTAGGCGTCGGGTCGTTCCACCTACCTCCTCCCAGCTGCACTGACGCTGGAATCCTCGATGGTACCATCACTTACCTGCCTTGGCCCTAGGACCGCTAGCAGTCTTCCCCGGCCCCAGGGTCGCTCCAGTCGATGCTCACTGTAAACCTCTAATCCATGGTATCCAGTCCACCACGAACTACGGGCGATGCTGATCCTCACCGGAATCGACGCTCCAGGTCTCGTTCGACCAAGGGAATGCTGGCGAGCATAACCAGCATGCCTATGCCAACATGGTACAAGCTCAGCTGTTCTTCGGGTAGTGGTATGAGCAACTTGCTGGCGGCTATGGAACAAAACAGCATGATGCCAAGCACAGTCCACAGCCTTCCCAGGCGCCTGTGGGCATAGTCCCATGCCTCCAGGGACTTCATCGACCTCGAAGTGCGGTATCCGTAAACCCAGTTGATGCTGGGAGGAGGGTGTGACCGGAAAAGCAGGCCGAAGAAAACCATGACCGAAGGCATGAGCAAGTCAAAGATCCAAAAGAACAGACCCATGCTGCCACCTCCGTGAGGAACGGTCCACCAGGTGATTCGCCCGTTCTCATGCGTGCCCCGGAACCTTCTTCCCCTTCTTTCTCTGCTTGACGCACTCTGTCAGCAAATACTCGATCTGCCCATTGATGGAGCGGAAATCGGACTCCGCCCAGGCTGCCAGTTCTTCCCACAGTGTATAGGACAGGTGCAGCAATACCTTCTTCTGTTCCTTTTCCTTGGCGCCCATGGACAAGGCCCCTTCGGGCTCTATGAGTACAGAGTCCCAGCGTTGATAACCGGTTGCACATCGCGATTGCCGCAGAGGACAACCAGCAGGTTACTGACCATTTGCGCTTTCCGCTCTTCATCGAGATGGATGATGTCCTGGTCGCTTAGCTTGGCAAGAGCCATCTCCACCATGCCTACAGCACCTTCCACGATCATCTGCCGGGCATCGATGATGGCCGAAGCCTGCTGCCTCTGCAGCATGGCGGCGGCGATCTCGGGCGCATAGGCCAACTGGGTGATCCTGGCCTCAAGAATCTCCAGCCCGGCCATGTCTACCTTGTTCTGGACGTACCTCGCCACGGCGGCTGGTGTGACCCCCGGACTCGAGGTAGGCGGCACCGGTTGGGACGGCGCATGGGTGGCAGTGTCGGGCGCAGGTTGGCCTCTCCAGAGGACTGAAGCCCCGGTGCAGGTGCTGTCACACCAGGCGGTCCTCAGGTGGCCGCTGGGGCTTTTCCAGAACCCCGTGTACGTCTACTGGGGCGAAGTCATTACCCTTGAACCGGGTGGGCCGGCCGTCTTGGTCTTCCGGGCCCACGTGGTACAAGATGCAGTCACCGGCGAGGTGGTACGGTTGGTGCAAGTACAGCTTCACGCCAGGTGATGGTGTCCCCAGGGTGTTCTGCTAGCGTCGGCGGATGCAGTTTTATGCCAGTTCTTGGTCGACTATGTAATCGGGCTCCAGGCCGCCGTATGGGTTCCCCTCGATGACGGTACAGACCAGCCCGGCAACGGTCGTTGCCCGTGGCGGCCGGGCGGGCAGGTTGCGTTGACACCACCCGGGGGCGAGGGTACAATCTGGTTTTGGGGAGGTGTCACATGACGCTCTTGGCCATGGACGGGGTGAAGAAGGCTTACGGCGCCCAGGAGGTGCTGGTGGACGCCAGCTTCTCCTTGACCCGGGGTGACCGGGTGGGGGTCGTGGGGCCCAACGGCGCGGGGAAGACCACTCTTCTGGAACTGGCGGCCGGGCGCCTCTCTCCTGACGATGGCCATATATTTGCCGCCGGAGGCATCCGGGTGGGCTACCTCCTGCAGGAAGTCGAGGCTGGCATCCAGTCAGATACCCCGGTCTATGAGCAAGTGGCGGCGGCACTGGGTCGCATATTTGACCTGGAACGGGAGCTGGAAGCAACTGAAGCCCGGCTGGCTGCCACCACCGGCCAGGAGGACGCAGAGCCGGTCCTGAGAACATACGACCGGCTGAGGGCCGAGTACGAGCGCCTCGACGGGTACCAGGCCCGCAGCCGCGTAGAGGCGGCCCTGTTCGGCGTGGGTTTCTCACGACAGGAATTTGCCCTGCCCGGCTGTGCGCTCAGCGGGGGCCAGCGGGTGCGCATGGCCCTGGCCCGCCTGCTACTGGGTGAGCACGACGTCCTCCTTTTGGACGAACCTACCAATCACCTGGACGTGGCAGGTATGGAATGGCTGGAGGAGGCGCTGGAGTCCTTCCCGGGTGCGGTGCTCATGGTGGCCCACGACCGGTATTTCTTGGACCGAGCCGCCAACAAGATCCTGGAGATCAGAAACGGGCGGACGCACACCTTCTCCGGCAACTATACTGCATACCAGCAGCAACGGGAGCACCTGGACCAGGAGGCCGCCACCGCCTATTCCCGCCACGTGGAAGCGGTAGAGAAGCTCGAGGACTACATCCGCCGCTACAAGGCAGGCAACCGCTCCACCATGGCCAAAAGCCGGGAGCAGGCCCTAAAGCGACTGGGCACCATGGAGCGGCCAGATGGGGGAGGGCAACCACCGGTCATAGACCTCAGGCCCCGGGCCCGTAGCGGGCGGGAGGTATTGCAGATCCGGGACGTGTCGTGCCGGTTTCCCCAAAAGGAGCTGTTTTCCAACCTTACCCTCACCGTGTACCGGGGCCAGCGGTTGGGTCTTCTGGGGCGCAACGGCACCGGCAAGAGCACCCTCCTTAGAACCCTGGCCGGGCTCAGGATGCCCGACCAGGGCAGCGTGCGGGTGGGGGGCGGAGTCCAGCTGGCTTACTGCTCCCAGGATGGTTCTGAACTCCCCGCGGGTGCTACTGCTCTGGACACCATCACTGCTTGCGGCCTGGACCCGGGGCCGGCCCGCAGCGTGCTGGCGCGGGTGGGCCTTACCGGCGAGGACGTCTTCAAACAGGTCGCGGACCTAAGCGGTGGGGAAAAAAGCCGGCTCCTCCTGGCCCGGCTAGTGCTGACCGGCGCCAACCTCCTGCTTTTGGACGAACCCACCAACCACCTGGACATGACGGCCCGGGCCTCGCTGGAAGGAGCCCTGGCCGGTTTTGACGGTACCCTGGTGTTTGTGACCCACGACCGGTACCTCATGGACCGGCTGGCCACGCACCTTTTGGTTTTCGACAACGGCCGGGTGGAGCACTTCCCTGGCAACTACTCGGCATACCGGGAAGAACTTCAGCGCCGTGTCGCGGCGGTAAAGGCGGAAGCGCCTCCAAAGGTTGCCGCGGCGCGCCGGGTGTCGCCCCGGTCCCGGCCGGAGCGCCCCGAACCGGCTCCGCTGGAAGAACGCATCGCGGCCCTTGAGCGAGAGAAGACTGCCCTGGAGACGGAACTGGCCGACCCGGGCCTCTACCGGGGCGAGGCGGCCCGGGAGAAGGTGCAGTCCTACCGTCACGTGCTGGAGTTGCTAGAGGAGGCCTACGCCCGCTGGGAGCGGGCGCTTGCAGGAGAGGTGGAGAACTAGGTGTCCAACCTCCGGGTGGCCCAGACCCTGGAACTCATCGCTGACCTCATCGAAATCCAGGGAGTCGAACCTTTCAAGGCGCCCGCCTACCGGCGGGCGGCCCACTCCGTCCGTAAGAGCGCCGAGGATGTGTCCCAGCTGGCCCGGGAAGGGCGGCTTCTGGAACTGGGCGGTGTAGGTAAGAACTTGGCCCCCAAGATCGAGGAGATCCTGGCCACCGGAAGCTGCCGGTACCTGGAGCGGCTCCAGCTGGAGATCCCCTTGAGCATCCTGGAGCTTTTGGCTGTGCCCGGCCTGGGCCCGCGCACGGCTTCCTTGCTCTTCAGGGAACTGGGTGTCACCAGTCTCGAAGCCCTGGAGACGGCCCTGGCCGGCGGCCAGGTGGAGAAGCTGCCGGGCATGGGTGCCAAGAAGACGGCGGCACTATCCCAGGGCCTGGCGGACGTAAAGAAGCAAAATACCGGGCGTAGGCCCCTGGGGTGGGTGCTGCCCTTTGCCGAGTCCCTTCGAGAGCACCTGTCGGGTGTTGACGCTGTGGCAGACGTAGAGATCTGCGGCAGTGCCCGCCGTTGGAAGGAAACCGTGGGTGACCTGGACCTGGTGGCAGCGTCGGAAGATGCAAAAGCCGTCATGGAGCATTTCCTCGCCTTGCCGGGAGTGTCGCGGGTTCTGGCCAGCGGCCAGACGCGTTCTTCGGTGTTCTTTGAGCAAGTGGGACAAGTGGACCTGCGGGTAGTGGAGCCGGCCCACTTTGCCCCGGCCGTTCACCATTTCACAGGCTCTGCCGAGCACCACGTGCACTTGCGCGGGCTGGCCCGGCGCCAGGGCCTGCACATCAGCGAATATGGAGTGAAGGCAGAAACCGGCGCCGATCCGGTAGTAAGTGACGAACGCCAGCTGTATGCCCTCCTCGGTCTCGACTACATCCCCCCGGAACTCAGGGAAGACCGGGGTGAGATCGAGGCGTCTGCCGCGAAAGAACTACCCTGCCTGGTGCACATGAGCGACATCCGCGGCGATCTCCACGTCCACAGCGACTGGAGCGACGGCAGCGCAGGTCTCCAGCAGCTGGCCGTCGCCGCGGCCGTCCGGGGTTACCAGTACCTGGCCGTTACCGACCATTCGCGCTCCCTGGCCATGGCCCGGGGACTGGATGCCCAGCGCCTCTCGGCCCAGGTTGAGGCCATTGCCCAGGTCAACGTCGCCCGGCCGGACGGGCCCCGGCTGCTCACCGGCATCGAGGTGGACATCCTGCGCGACGGCAGCCTGGACCTGGACGACGATATCCTGTCCGGCCTGGACGTGGTGGTGGCTTCCATCCACAGCGGGCTGAGGCAGGACCCAGGAGTTCTCACCTCCCGGCTGGAACAGGCCATCAAAAACCCCCATGTGGACATCATCGGCCATCCCACCGGGCGCCTCTTGAGCGGACGAGAACCCGCCCTGCCCGACCTGGAGCACCTGTTCGATGTGGCCTCGGCAACCGGCACCGCCTTCGAGATCAACGCCTCCCCAGACCGCCTCGACCTGAACGACATCTGGGCCAGAAAGGCCAAGGAACACGGGGTCAAGCTGGCGGTTTCCTCCGATGCCCACAGCCTCTCCGGGCTTTCCGACCTACGCTATGGTCTGGGCACGGCCCGGCGCGCCTGGCTGGAAGCCCCGGACATCCTCAACTGCTGCTCCCTGGATAGCCTGCTCAAGTCCTGACTTCCGCATATCCGGCGCCAGGTGCCCATAGAGTGGTGAAGAGACCCTGGCGATGGGAGGACGTCTTGGTGTTGCGCGCGGTGTTGTTGTGCCTGGCCGGGCTGTTGACCTTGGTATTTCTGGTCCCGGTCCAGCCGGCCTGGTCCTGCCAGTCTCCCGAGCCGCTCCGGCCCCAGGACCCGCCCGTATGGAGGCTGGATGTAGCCGACTTGAAGGTACAGCTAGGACTTTACGGGTACTGGGCAGGCGCCATAGACGATTGCTATGACGCAAAGGCCCAGGAGGCAGTACGGGCCTTCCAGAAGGACCATGGCTTGGAGCCCAACGGCGTGGTGGACGATACCACCTGGCAGCTCCTGGGCCAGGACTTGGAGGTGGAAACGGCCACTGGACCGGGGCCACCGGTGGATGGCGCCAAGCTCATCCTCGTGGACACCGACCGCCTGTTCCTGACGCTCTACGTTGACGGCCAGCCGTTCAAGATCTGGCCCATTGCGGTGGGGCGGACCACCATGATCTCGCCGGTGGGTGAATGGAAGATCATCAACAAGGGGAACAAGGGCGGGCCCTTCGGCACGCGCTGGATGGGCCTGAATGTTCCCTGGGGCACCTATGGGATCCACGGGACCAACGCCCCGGGGTCCATCGGGACCCGGGCTTCCCAGGGCTGCATCCGCATGCATAACCGGCACGTTGAGGAACTCTACGAGTGGGTGGAGGTTGGCACCCGGGTCAAGATCACCGGCGTGGAGCCCAGGCTCACTTTCAACAGTACCATCCGGCGGGGCAGCACCGGCGAAGTAGTAGTCAAAGTGCAAAACCGCTTGTCCCAGTTTGGATTCGACCCCGGGTACGCCGACGGTCGCTACGGGCAGGCCACGGAGAAGATGGTACGGGAACTGCAGGCCGTTTACGGGCTGGCACTCGACGGTTCGGTGGGGATCGACATCTACTTCCTGCTGGGGCTGAGGTAGTTGGCAGACCGTGACGGCCAGAAAAGGAGGTGCTCATGGCGCGTAGACTGACACTGCTCTTAGTGATAGTGCTGGCTGGCTGCCTGGTGGCCGCGGGGGCGGGTGCTTGGCCCTGCGAGTCACCCGAGCCCTTGCGTCCATCCGACCCGCCCCTGTGGAGACTGGACGTGGGCGACCTCAAGCTGAGCCTGCAGCTGCTCGGGTACTGGAAGGGTAGCCTGGATGACTGCTACTGCGAGGCCGCCGTGACCGCGGTGAAGGCTTTTCAGGCCGCCCACGGGCTACCCGCCGATGGCGTGGTGGGCGGAGAAACCTGGATGGCGCTGGCCAGGCGCCTGGAGGTGCCGGCCCCGGTTCCCGGGCCGGCCCCGCCCGACGGGGCCAAGCTTATCCTCATCGATACCACCAAGCTCACCTTGACCCTCTACGTGAACGGCCAGCCCTTCAAGACCTGGCCGGTGGCGGTGGGCCGGCCGGGCCTGCCCACGCCGGTGGGGGAGTGGCGCGTACGATCCAAGGGCGTGGAGATCGGCGGGCCCTTCGGGTCGCGATGGATGGGTCTCAACGTCCCCTGGGGCATCTACGGTATCCACGGGACCAACGCACCCGGCTCCATTGGGACCCGGGCCTCCAAAGGCTGCATCCGCATGCACAACAAGCACGTAGAGGAACTGTACCCGTGGATCCCCCTGGGGACACCGGTGAAGATCATCGGCGAGGAGCCCTACGTCAGCTTTGAGCGTCCTCTCCAGAGGGGAAACACTGGCCCGGCAGTGGTCAGGCTCCAGGGCCGCTTGACCCATTTCAGTTTCGACCAGGGCTACGCCGATGGGCGCTTTGGTGTAGGCACCGAGCGAGCCTTGCGTGAGCTCCAAGCAGTGTATGGACTCCCGGTGAACGGCGTCGCCGGGACCGATATCTTCTTTCTCCTGGGCCTGAGATAGCAGTGGGGGTGGGGCCATGAAGAAGGTCCTGGTCATCGTGGTGTCGGCGCTCACGGTGCTGGGCTGCGCCCGGCTGGTGCCGTGGTTGGCCCAAGACCCTGGACCTGGTTACCAACTGGTGGTCTGGGACTACCGCCAACCGTTGCCGGGTAGCGAATACCTGTACGCTGAATACCTGGCCCACGTTATCGAAGACTTCACCCGCGACAACCCCAGTATCAAGGTAACGTTCAAGCTCCTCAACTGGCTGGATGCCCGGGACGAACTGGAGCGGGAGCTGTCGGTGGGGACTCCTCCGGACGTGTTCGGGACGGTGCTGGCCGACCGGCTCTTTGACGTAACCCTCCAGGTCCCGGCCGGGCGCCCGGAGGCGATGACTGCCTACTGGCCGGCTGCCGTGTCTGCCCTCACCCGTGACGGCGTGGTCTGGGGGTACCCGCGCTGGTTATCCTGGGAACTGTGGGCGGTAAACCGCCGCATGTTGGGCAGTGAACATGCAGTGCGCTTGGCCGTGTGGCAGCGGGAAGGCTGGAACTGGACGGACCTGGAGGCGGCGGTGGGCCGGCGTACGGCCGGAGTGGACCTGACCACTCCTGCTTTTTGGCAATCAGCGGTGGCCGCAGCCGGCGGCTCACCCAGGTCTTTGCAGGAAACCCCGGACCAGCTGATGGCGCTTGCCGGCACCGTGGCCCGGCTGGTGCAGGCGGGGATCCTGCCCCGCGACCCGCAGGCGGCTGCGGGCATCCGCATCGAGAGGTTCTTTCAGGGCCAGACTCCAGTCCTGGGACCCGTCAATGCGTACCTGGCCAGGTACCTGGAAAACCGCATTGACAGCCGGAGCGGGCGCCCCGACCCGGCTCCGGCTGCCCAGGATGTGGTGTGGCTGCCGTTCCCATCGCCTACCTCCGACCCGTTCGTTCCCTGGCAGGTCTCGGCGTACTACGTCTTCCGCCGCCAGGGGCCGGACGCCGATGGCCGGGCCGCCGCCGCCGCCCGCTTGGCCGCCTACCTGGCGCGCCGCATGGGTCGCTGGGGGGCCGAGCACCTGGGAGTGGTCCCGGCCTATCGCGATGACCTGGTGTTCTGGGCACTGGAGTCTGGTCTGACTCTTGACCTTAGAGTGGCCATGACCAGGAACCTTGACCGCACCCTGGGTCCTTTACTGCTGTCGGACGAGGCGGACTTCTGGGAACAGGCCTACTTGCAGGCGCTGGTGCCCATGCTGGTAAAGGCCCTACCCCGCGCACTACCGGCCGACCTGGGAGCCCGTCTTAGGACTGAACTGGAGAAGGTCGTGGCCCGTCCCTGACGGCAGGGAAACCACGAGGCCAGGGAGAACCAGAGCGTATGACTGGCTCTGGGAGGTCTTTGGCATTGCCGGTATTGATGGTGTTTGTGGACGGCCTGGGCCTGGGAGAGCCCGGCCCGTCCAACCCGCTTTGGTGTGCGCACACCCCGGTACTGGACCGGCTGTGTGGTCAAAGGCCGGTCTGGCCCTTGTCAACCCAAGACAACGCCCGGGCCTTAGACGCCTGCCTGGGTGTGCCGGGGCTCCCCCAGAGCGCTACCGGGCAGACCACGCTCCTTACGGGAATCAACGCCGCCCGGCTAGAGGGCGGGCACGTGAGCGCCTATCCCACGGCCCGCCTCAAGGAGCTTTTGACCCGGGCAGGTCTGCCCGCCCGGCTTGCGGCCCGGGGGTACCGGGTCGCTTTCATCAATGCTTTCCGGAGTGTGTCGCTGGAGCGCATCCGGCAGGGAACCTACGCTGCCACCGCCACTACCTGCGCCATGCTGGGCGCGCAAGTCCCCCTGCGCGGGGTGACCCAGCTGGCGTCCGGGGATGCCGTCTACCACGACCTCACCGGTGAGACGTTACGTCGTCACGGTGAAGAGGTAGAACTGGTTTCCCCACAACAGGCCGGACGCCGGGCCGGAAGCATCGCCCTGGCCCATGATTTTTCCCTGTTTGAGTACTTCCTCACCGACGTGGCCGGCCACCGCCGGGACAAGGCCATGGCCGTAAGCTGCCTGGAAGCACTGGACAGTTTCTTGGCAGGTGCCATGGAAACCCTGGACGGCCGGGTAACCCTGGTGTTGACTAGCGATCACGGAAATGTGGAGGATCTTAGCACCGGTAGCCACACGGTAAACCCGGTGCCGCTGGTGTGGACAGGCCCGTCGCAGGACACCTCACCCGGGCCTTTGAGCTCCATCATGCACGTGGGCCCCCTGATCTTATGGTGGCTGGGAGTGAGACCGGATGAACACTGATGGCCAGTACGGGTCCGTTTTCAAGATGAACCTGGGGTGGATGGCGGCATCCTGGTGTGAGGCTGGAGTGTGCCGCGTGATATTGCCCCGTGAATCCCCGGAACTAGCCTGGCGAGAACTGGAGCAGGAAACGGGCGGGAGACTCCTGCGGGGCCGGGCACACCCCGGCTTGGAGGCGGCCGTGAGTGCCTGGGAAGACGGGGACGATGCCGGACTGCGCGGCCTGGTACTGCAAGCCGGCGTCCTGGGTCCTTCAGGGTTTCAAAGGCGCGCCCTGGAAGCCATGGCCCGGATCCCCCGGGGCCAGGTGATCAGTTACGCCGGCTTGGCCCGGGCCGCCGGCAACCCCAGGGCCGCCCGGGCCGCGGGCGGCGCGTGCAGGTCCAACCCGGTGCCGCTGGTGATCCCGTGCCACCGGGTCATTGCCAGCTCAGGTGACCTGGGCGGGTTCGCCGGCGGGCGGAGGGCACTGACCCTGAAGACAGCTTTGCTGGAGCGCGAGGGGGTGACGGTATCCGGACGACGGGTACCCAGGGAGTTTTGGGGAGGTAGTGAAGAATGGCCATGAGCGAGGCAGAATGGGACCAGGGAATGGAGCTGGCCGGCTACTTGGAGCGCATGCAGTTGAACGCTCCCACCTGGAGGCAGAACCTGCAGGAGACCAACCTGGAGGAGTTTGGGCCCCAGCTGAAACGCGTCGAGGGCCTGTTGGCCGGCGGGCGGGTACGGGCGGCGGTGTTTTCCGAACCGTGGTGTGGGGACTGCATGGAGAACGTGCCGGTTGTTGGTCGCCTGGCCCAGGAAATGCCCGGCCTGGAAGTGCGGGTGTTTTCGCGGGAAAGCGACCTCATGCAGCGGTATCTCACCGGCGGCAAGGCCATCATCCCCACGGTGGTGTTCTTTCTGCCCGGCGGACCGGAGCTTTGTCGGTTCATCGAACGACCAGCGGCCGCCCATGCTTTTCTTGCCAGTGCGGCCCGGGAGGCAGCCGGGCTCGAGGAACCTCTCGGTCAAGAACACCTGCGCCGGGCCAAACGGCAGCTAAGAGAGCTCTACCGCCAGGGGCTGCGCTCTGAGACGGCCAGGGAAATATTGGATGCTCTGGAAGGGGCACTGGCCCGGATGGAGGCATAGTCGTGGAGAGATCCTGGCGGGTACTGGAGTTTGACAAGATCCTGGCCCAGCTGGAGGAGAAGGCGGCCAGTCCTCTGGGCCGCGAGCGGGCCCGGTGCTTAGTCCCGGCCACGTCCCCCGGGGTCATCCGCGCCCTGCAGGCCCAGACTACCGAGGCGGCGACGGTCCGGCGCCGGCACCAGGTACCTCTTGGCGGCATCCACGACATCAAGAGCCACGTGTTGAGGGCCGGCCGCGGGGCCATGCTGGACCCATCCGAGCTGAACCAGGTTCTGTCCACCCTGCAAGCTGGTGCACGGCTGCGCAAGTTCCTGATGCAGCTGGAGGGATTTCCCTGGCTCTTGGCCACCGGTCAGAGCCTGCCCGGGTTGGCTGGTCTGGAGCAGGAGATAAGCGAGTGCATCACCAGCGCCGGGGAAGTGGCCGATGGCGCCAGCCCTGACCTGCTTCGCGTCAGGAGACAGATAAGGACGTTGACCGGCCGCATCAAAGACCGGGTGGACGGCATGGTGCGATCTCCGGAAGTAGCCCGCTACCTACAAGAACCGCTGGTGACCATCCGCGGAGACCGCTATGTCCTACCAGTCAAGCAAGAACACCGGGCGCAGGTGCCGGGCCTGGTCCACGATCAGTCGGCCAGCGGGGCCACGCTGTTCATCGAGCCCATGGCCGTAGTGGAGATGGGGAACGAGTTGCGGCGGCTGGCACTGGAAGAAAACAAAGAAATCGAACGGGTGCTCCAGCGCCTCAGTGCCCTGGTGGGAGCCTGCGGCGATGAGCTCGAAAAGCTCCTGGAGGGCCTGGGCGAACTGGACTTTGCCTTTGCCAAAGCCAGCCTGAGCCTGGGGCAGGACGCCAGCGAGCCGGAAATCGCCGAGGATCGGAGGCTGATGCTCAAGGCAGCGCGCCACCCCCTCCTGGGCAAGGACGCCGTCCCTGTCGACGTTGGCCTGGGCGGCGATTTCGATATCCTGGTGATTACCGGGCCCAACACCGGGGGAAAAACCGTGACCCTCAAGACCACCGGTCTTTGCGTGCTCATGGCCCAAGCCGGTCTCCACATCCCGGCTGCCCCGGGTAGCCGGGTACCGGTCTATGAGGAAGTAATGTGCGACATTGGAGACGAACAAAGCATTGAGCAGAGCCTGAGCACGTTTTCTTCGCACATGACCAACATCGTGAGATTCCTGGGCCGGGCCGGCCATAGATCGCTGGTCCTGTTGGATGAACTGGGAGCGGGGACCGACCCCATGGAAGGCTCGGCCCTGGCCATCGCCATCCTCGAGCACCTGCTGTCGGTGGGGGCTCACGCCGTGGCCACCACCCACTATTCCGAACTCAAGGGATTTGCCTTTGAACATGACCGGGTCGAAAACGCCTCGGTGGAATTCGACCCGGTGACCTTGCGACCCACCTTCAGGCTGCTTACCGGCCTGCCGGGCAGGAGTAACGCCTTTGCCATCGCCGAGAGACTGGGCCTGGATCCTGCGGTGGTGGCGCGGGCCCGGGAGCTGGGGCCCGCATCCGGCCGCCAGCTCGAGGAGATGTTGGCCGAGATCCACGACACCAGGTATAGGGCGGCGGAGGAGCGGCGGGAGACCAGCGCGGCCTTATCCCGCATCCAACGACTGGAAGCGGAGATCAGAGCAGAAGCCGCCCGGCAGGAGTCGTCCCGCCGGGAAGTGTTGGCCCGGGCCCGGCAGGAGGCCAGGGACTTGCTGGCCCGAGCCCGGGCCGAAGTACAGGCCCTGCTTAAGGAGCTCCGGTCGGCCCCGGCCGCCAACCCGGGTGACCTGGGCCGGGCGGCCGGCGAGCGCCTGGAGCAGTTGCGCGCGAGCCTGGGGGGAGATGAAGAGAAGGTCCCGGCCGGGCCGCCGCCTGAGGATTTGAGGGCCGGAGAGCCGGTACGGGTCTTGTCCTTGGGCTTGGACGGTCACGTCATGGAGGCGCCAGGGCCGGGAGAAAAAGTCCAGGTCCAGGTTGGGATCATGAAGGTGACAGTTGACGCTGGCGACCTTCGGCGCGGGGAGATCACTCCTGTCGCGCGGCAGGCCGACGGCCTCAGCCGGCTCATGGCGGACAAGGCCGGCAGCATCAAGCCCGAACTGGACGTACGGGGAATGGCATCCGCCGACGCGCTGGAACAGGTGGACAAGTACTTGGACGATGCCCTGGTGGCCGGAGCCCGGCGCGTGCGCATCATCCACGGCAAGGGCACGGGAGCGCTAAGGCGGGTGATCGCCGGCCACCTCAGCCAGCACCCCCGGGTGGAGAGTTACCACCGGGCCCCACCCCAGGAAGGTGGAGACGGCGTCACCGTGGTAGAGCTGGCCTGAAGCTAGCCGTCCCCTCCCGGGTTGGGCGGTGGCGGGCGCAACCAGGCCGGCACGTGCTCCGGGCACACCTCGGTGGGGAGCTCGAGGTGCGCATCCAGGGGCTTTTTCTTGTTGGTCCCCACCACGTAGGGTTCGGGGCGCTTGATGAACGTCCTCTCCACCACTGCCGGGCAGTACTCGCTGGCAAGGTACTGCGGGTGCTGCTGGCACACCTTGGCCCGCACGTGCACATCGCAGATCTCGGTGGGCTCGCGCCCCTTGAGGTAGAGTTCGATTCTCCGGTCTGACCGTGCGCAGTAGGGACCGGGGAGTTTACCCGACTTGATGCAGATCTCCACTTCCACCAACTGGTCCTTCCGCAGCTGAGGGAAGTCCTGCACGGGCAGGCCTTCGTGGGCGGCCTTCATCATGCTGGCCCAGATGCGCGCCGGGTAGGAGCCGCCGGTGACCCGGTGGCTTTCCATGGTAAGTTCCTTGTCGTAACCCATCCATACCGTACCCACCAGGTCGGGGGTATAACCCACGAACCAGGCATCCCGGTAGTCGTCGGTGGTACCGGTCTTACCCGCTACCGGTCTCCCTATGGCGGCGGAGCGGCCGGTACCGCTGGTGATAACGCTCTGGAGCATGTGGGTTACCATGAACACCGTCTGCTCGCTCAGGACGATGCGCGGGCGGGGTACGGCCTCGGAAAACACGTTGCCGTCTTTATCCACCACCCGGAGTATCGCCACCGGGTCGACCTGCACACCCCGGTTGGCCAGGACGCCGTAAGCCAGGGTCATCTCCATGGGGGTAATGCCGTCGGTGAGGGCGCCCAGGGCCAGGGCAAGGCCCTGGTCGGTGCGCCCGCCCCGGGTTTCCATGACCAGGGTGGTGATGCCCAGCTGGCGTGCGTAGTTGATGCCGGCCCGGGGAGTGATACGCTCTAGTAGTTTAATGGCAACGATGTTGATGGACCGGTCCAGGGCGGTGCGCAGGGTGACCAGACCCTGGAAACTCAGGTCGTAGTTTTGGGGCTCCCAGGGCGGCCCCGTCAGCTGGGGGTAGGCAATGGGGGCGTCGTCCACCACGTCACCCGGGGAGTAGCCCAGGTCAATGGCGGGAACGTATACCACCAGTGGCTTGATGGCCGAGCCAGGCTGGCGGGGCGAGAACACCCGGTTCAACCCCAGCCGGGTTTCGTGGGTCCGGCCTCCGACCATGGCCTTGACGTGACCGGTTTTGGGGTCGACGATCACTGCAGCTGCCTGAAGGGTGGGCTGGCCCGGGATCAAGGGGAAAACCGGGTCCAGCACTTCGCTGATGCTTCTTTCCATGGCTGCCTGCATGTTGGGGTCCAGGGTGGTGTAGATCTTTAGCCCCCCGGTGTACACCATTTCCGGGCCATACTTCTTTAGCACGTAGTCCAGGACGTGGTCGAGGAAAAACGGCGCCATCTTCACGTTGTCACGTGGCCGGGGCTGGATGACCAGCTCCACTGCGCGCGCAGCCTCCAGCTCTTCGGCAGTAATGTACCCATGGCGGTGCATCTCGTCAAGTACGGATTTCTGGCGCCTGAACAGCTCGTCTGGTATGACGGAGACTGGTGGCGACCAGGGAAGGGCGGCCAGCAGGGCCGACTCGGGCAGGGTAAGCTCGGATACGTCTTTGCGGAAGTAGGCGTAGGCCGCGGCCTGGACGCCGTAGGCGCCCCGGCCAAAGTTGACCTGGTTTAGGTACATCTCAAGGATCTCGTCCTTGGTGTACAGCCGTTCCAGCTGGATGGCGTAGATGGCCTCGAGCAGCTTGCGTTCATAGGTCTGTTCCATGTACAGGAATGCATTCTTGGCCAACTGCTGGGTGATGGTGCTCCCGCCCTGGAAGGAGCGACCGGTCAAATTCACGTACAGGGCCCGGGCGATGGCCCTGAGGTCCACCCCAAAATGGGAGTAGAAGCGGTGGTCCTCCATGGCTATGAAGGCGTAACGGAGGCTTTCAGGCATCTGGCTGAGCTTGACGGGCATGCGATGCTCCTGGGCATGGAGCTCGGCCAGGACGCTTCCGTCTATGGCGTACACAGTGGAGGTGAGGCTGGGTTTAGGCTCAATGCGGGAAAGCGAGGGCAGGGCGGCCACGACGCGCCAGATGTAGGTGGCCACAGCTGCCGACATGCCCAGGCCCATCAGCAAAATGAGGATGAAGAACGCACGGAGCCAGCGGAACCTGCCCTTTTTTCGCTTAGGTTTAGCCGGTGTCAACAGGATCCCTCCGGGTCGGAGATAGAGGCTGTCCCGGTCAATTATAGCACCAAACAGCAGCTCATACCAAGAGCCGAGTCTTCCTCGCCCCGTATAGACGAACCAAGGACCGGGATTGCTCCCCGGTGGGCGTGGAAAAAAAATCCCCGGCACGGGCTGCCGTCACCCGCGTGGCCCTCTTGCGGAGAGTTCTGGCATAACGTAGAATTAGGCATAAGACAAATATTTAGAAAAGAAATTGAACAGGAGGCGGGACAATGGAACAGAGGCTCCGCAGGTTGGCCAGTTGGTTGCTGGTGGCTGTGCTCGTGCTGCCGCTCATCTCTGGATGCGGTAAAGTCGACACCAAGGGTCTGCCCGAAGGGGTGTTTGCGTCGCTGCAAGAAAGCGTGGAGGCGACTGGAAAACACTACACCCAAGAAGGTCGACAGTCGCCCGGGAAGCTCCGGGAGATCGTGCATTTCGAACACGTAGGCAACGTCTACTTCGTGCTGGCCCGGCTGCAAAACGGCAGCCTGCTTGTGGTCATTGAGCCCGACGGAGCCCGGTATAAGTTTCAGGTCCCGATCTCCATGGTCGGCGTGCCGACCCGGCCCCAGGCCGCCGTGATCCCGGCGTCCATGGTGGGGAACCGGGTGGTGGAAGCCGCCGGCAAGCAGTGGATAGTGGCCTACGGCAATGTGTGGGAAGGCAAAGTCGTACAGGTTGCCCTGGTTACCGAGCCACCCACATCCGTCAGGGGAGTGGCCAGCCTCAAGGGATTCCTGGTGGTCGGGGAAGTTGCGTCCAACGTTGCAGTCAAAGGCATCAAGTGCTTTGACAAAGACGGGCGGGAGATAGAAGCCCAGACCGTCGCGCCCCGGTAGGCACCCGGTATCGTGACACCAGCGCCGCCCGGCTCCAGGGCGGTTCTCTCTTTCTTTCACCCCCGGAGAGTCCTGGCATATACTGTGAAGGATCCCGGAGAGACTGGTGGGGGTACATATGCGGCGCCGCAAGCGAAGGCCGGGCCATGCCGGCCGCTCCTGGTTGGTCGTGCTCGTACTGGCCCTGGCATTGCTGGGAGGCTGGGCGCTGGAACGGGCCCTGGTCCCCACCTTGCTGGAGGTATGCCGGGTCCAGGTCACCATGATCGCTAACGATCTGGTCAATCACACCATCACCACCAAGATTGTGCGCATGGTCCAGTACCGTGACTTGATCTACTTTGACAAGGACTCCAACGGGGATATTGTTTACATGCAGGCCAACACCATGGAGATCAACCGCATCGAGATGGTGGCCCTGTCATCCCTGCAAGAGTCCGTCCGGGCGCTCCAGGCCTACCAGATCCAGATCCCACTCGGACAGCTTACCGGCAGCAAGCTCTTTTCCACCTTGGGGCCGCGCATCCCAGTGACCATCTACCCACTGGCGGAGGTAAAAACCCAGGTGCGTGACGAGTTCGAGGCAGTGGGCATCAACCAGACCCGCCACAACATTATCCTTGACGTCTGGCTCCGGGTGGATATCATCGTCCCCATGCTCCGCACCGAAACCATCCTGGAAAACTCAGTCCTCTTGTCATCGGTGATTATCCAGGGCCGGGTGCCTTCCACCTACGTCCACATCCACCGGTAAGTCAGCCCCTGGGGCTCTGCTCAAGCAGGGAAGCGCGCCTTGGAGGCGAATCATGTTCTGGTGGCAAGGGGTGGGACGGGCCCGGCGACGACGAATGGGGTACAATCTTACACCAGCAGGTTCTTGGGTAGGGGGATGAGCATGTCGAGTTTTGATGCGGCCCGCGCCGCCCAGTGCATCAGCCAGTGGCTGGCCGGGCAGGTAGCCGGGGCCGGGGCCCGGGGGGCCATGGTCAACATCAGCGGGGGCCTGGACTCAGCAGTGGTGGGCGCCTTGTGCGTACATGCGCTGCCGGGCCGCACGGCAGGCCTGATCCTGCCCTGCTATAGTGCCCAGGAAGACGTGGAGCATGCCCGGGTCGTGGCCGACCGGTTCGGCATCCCGGTTGAGATCATCGACCTTGGGCCCGTCTATGACCTTCTTACCGGGGCTTGCGGCCGGGCTTTCGCCGGGCTCACCGGCCAGCAAGACCCGGCGCCAGCGGGGGTCACTGCCAACGTCAAGGCCCGCCTACGCATGGTCACCCTCTACTACTTTGCCAACCGCCTTAATTACCTGGCCGTGGGTACCGGTAACCTTTCGGAGCTTACCGTGGGGTATTTCACCAAGTACGGCGACGGTGGCGTGGACCTTCTGCCCATCGGGGGACTGGTCAAGGCGGAAACCAGGGATCTGGCCCGTTACCTGGGTGTACCCCAGGCTGTCATCGACAAGCCGCCCTCGGCGGGACTTTGGCCAGGCCAAACTGACGAAGGAGAGCTGGGATTCACCTACGCAGAACTGGACGCCTATATTAGAACCGGGATGGCCCCGGGTGCTCTGACGGAACGCATTGAGACCCTGCGGGCGCAGAGCGCTCACAAGCGGACAGTGCCGCCGGTGCCCGGCTGCTGTCCCCAGTAGCGTTCGCACCGGGGAGGTAGGGAAATGGCAGGTCATTCCAAGTGGGCCAACATCAAGCATCGCAAGGCCAAGGCCGATGCGCAGAAGAGTAACTTGTTTTCCAAGCTCATCCGCGAGGTCATGGTGGCCGCCCGCCAGGGAGGCGGCAACCCGGACTCCAACCTCAGGCTCAAGCTGGCCATCCAGAAGGCTCGGGAGAACAACGTGCCCAACGACAGCATCAACCGGGCCATGCGCAAGGGCACCGGTGAAGGAGAGGTTGCCAACTTCGAAGAGGTGATCTACGAAGGGTACGGGCCCGGTGGTGCTGCCATTCTAGTGGAGGCGGTCACCGACAACAAAAACCGCACCACCGGTGAGATCCGGTACCTCTTCTCCCGCCACGGGGGCAACATGAGCGAAGCCGGGTCGGTGGCCTGGATGTTCAGGCGCCGGGGGTACCTGGCCGTGGACCGGAAAAAGTGCGGCCTGGACGAGGAAGAAGTGCTGCTGGTGGCGCTTGAGGCCGGTGCAGAGGATATGGAAAGCGACGAGGAATCATACGAGATCTTCACCGCCCCCGAAGAGCTCACCGGCGTCCAGCAGGCGCTGGAACAAGCGGGCGTGCCGGTGGAAGTGTCCGAAGTGACCATGACCCCCCAGGCGGCGCTGAAGGTGACCGGGGACGACGCCGTGGCCCTTCTGAAGCTCGTGGATATCCTCGACGAACACGACGACGTCCAGAGGGTCCATTCCAACTTCGACATCGACCAGCCACAACTGCCGGGTCAGTCCGGTCCGGTGGGCTAAGCCTTGTGGTACCGGTCTTAGGGCCGACGCAGCGTGCCCGGGAAGGCAGGTTGACACAGGCTCAAGAGGGGCTGCGGCTCTGCTGTCGTAGGTCCTGCATCGAGAGGGAAATCCCCGCCAGCAGCTGCTGTTAGGAGGTTTCGGAGTTTAGGTAGCATTCGCGGCGCCTGCACAGTACAACCGCGGCCATCATCTGCAGGGTCCGTCACAGCATGTGACTCCAACCTCGACTTGAAGCAATGCCTGCCAAGGCCAAGGCTGCGGTACCGGTTATCATCAGCCCTCACAGGATCCCGGTGGGCGAACATGCTGGCCAGGTGTGCGGTGAACAGCCTATGGCCTCGGCCCGAGGCTGTGCTGGTGGACGCTCCCATCGGCCCACTGATAAGCCAACCTCGGCTGGGCATGGGGCAACTGCCCCGGGTCCAAGCAGTATCCGGAGGGCGCCAATGTGAACCGCCACGACACTCGTGGTCGCCCGCCGGCTCAGCTTACGCGCAGCGGAGGAAGGAAAACACGCCCAGCTCCCGGTCTTCGCACCCCTAAATCTACCAAACCCCGCCGCACCACCGGCAGCTTCCGGGGCAAGGATGTACCTTTGTCTATCGCAGGGATCGCCGCGCATATGACCTTTTACCCAGGGGAAAACTGGGATCCAGTCCGTCTCTTGGGGGAGGTATTCCCTGTGCCCAGAAAGCGCCTTCGCCTGCTGGTCCTGGCGCTTCTCCTGGCGCTTACCTTGACCTACCCGGCGCTGCGGGGTCGCCGGGCGGAGGTACTGCCCCTACCACCGCCGGAGGACACCCCGCCGCCGGCCCTGGGGCTGAAGCTGGGCAGCGGTGCCACGGTAGAGTACCACTGGAAGTATGTGTGGTGCGGGGATGAAGAAATCCAGGAGCACCCGATACCCGGTGAGTGGGCCGGCATGGATCCCCACGAGTTCAAGGCGCTGGACCCGGATGCCCTCGTGGTGGAGTTTACCCCGCAGAAAGTAGTGGTCCGCCGTGAACTGGAGGCCTGGTGCCCAGTGCATGCAGTATACCGCTTCATCACTATTTCTGGCGGGCGGGTGACAGTCTACCGGGGAAATTGCGCGGATCCGGATTTCGTCCTTAGCCAGTCGGTGTCGGCCGAAAGCCTCGACGCAGAAACCCGGCGGGTTTTGGAGGCCGGCATCCTTACTCAACGTGATGAGGAAGTCCGGCGCCTGCTGGAGGGCATCGGAGATTAACGGGTCCGCTGGGCCAGTTTCTCGGCCAGCCGGACCAGGCCGGGACCAGCCCCGGCTACCCCTTCGCTGAGCCGGGCGACGGCCACCGGCAGCTGCCAGTCTGCCAGCTGGGCCCGGGCGCCTGGCACCAGCTCCAGGTAGCGTCGGCGGTAGTGCCGGGCTAAGTGCTGGCCCGAAAGCCAGACTGCCAGCTTCAGGATCCCCCGGAAAGACCAGTGGGCTGTCTGCAACAGAAGGCAGGTCCGGGCCACGTCGGCCACCGGGTTGCCGTGCGCAGCATCATGCCAGTCGATGATCACCTCCCGGTCCTTGGCGATCATCACGTTGCCCGGGTGGAAGTCGCCGTGGCACAGGCGGTTGCCGCCGGGCAGGCGGTCCAGGGCCCGCAGGGCAGCGGCCCGGGTCCGGGAGGAAACGACGGGTGCCCGTTCTATCTGCTTTTGCAGGCGCTCGCGCTGGGAGGGCAGCCCGGGGACTTCCAGCTGGTGGACGCGGGCATGAAGCTCGGCCAGGCTTCCCCCGGCGCTAATCAGTCTCAGAGGCCTCTGGAGCATGGTGTGGCCCTCCACGCGTTGGTAGACGATGCCGGCCCGGCCCAGGTGTTCAACGACCGCTCCCACGGCCGGGCACGGCGCCCCGGCCTGGTGGACCATCCTGGCTGCCCGGGCCTCCCGCTCGGCCTCGGCGCGACCGACCTCGCAGTGAAACAGTTTGAGCACCTGGCCGTCACTCCAGGCCAACACCTCGGAGATTCTCCCCCGCCCCACCACCCGGTCACTCATGGTGTTGCCGCTCCTCCCTGGTTATTGCCGGTTCATTTCTCCACGCTCGTGGTGGTTCCTTTGCCGGTTTGGCCACAGAGGTACCGGGTGGGGCATGTCGAATTTTCTTGGGTGGTGACGTTAAGAAGCAGCTGGTGGGAGGAGAATTTCCATGCGACTTTACCCGGTCAACCAGGACATCGCCGGGCTGGATTGTGACGCCATCATCGTGAACCTGTTCGAGGGAGTGACCAGCCCCGGCGGAGCCACCGGGGCCGTAGACCGGGCCCTCGGCGGCCTGATCAGCCGTCTTTCTGAACGGGGAGAGATCAAGGGGAAACTAAACGAGACTACCGTGATATATACCGACCAGATCCCGGCCCGGAAGGTGGTGGTGGTGGGCCTGGGGCCGGCCGGGCAGTTCAACCTGGAGCGTGCCCGCCAGGCGGCCGGTTCGGCCATCAGGGCCGCAGGCAAGGGTGGGACCCGGGTGGTGGGCACCATCGTGCACGGGGCGGGCACTGGTGGCCTCGAGCCGGCGGCGTGCGCCCGGGCCCTGGCCGAGGGTACCATCCTGGCCTCGTACCGGTACGAGGATCTGAAATCTGAAAAGAGTCAAACCCGGGTAGAGGAACTCATCGTGGCCGAACGTGACAGGGACAAGTGCCCCGAGGTGGCAGCGGGCCTGGAGCGGGGCACCATCATGGCCCGGGCCACCAATTTCGCCCGCGATCTGGTCAACTCCCCGGCCAACCACATGACGCCCACTCACCTGGCTGAGGCCGCCCGGGCTCTGGCATGCGAGCTGGAGCTGGAATGCACCGTGCTGGAGCGGGCCGACATGGAACGGCTGGGCATGGGAGCCCTGCTGGGAGTGGCCCAGGGTAGCCTCCAGCCGCCCAAGCTGATCGTCCTGCGCTATCACGGAGCACCCGGGGCCGAGTGGCTGGCCCTGGCGGGCAAGGGCCTAACCTTCGACAGCGGTGGGCTTTCTCTGAAGCCGGCCGACGGCATGGAGAACATGAAAAGCGATATGGCGGGAGGAGCGGCAGTGCTCGGCGCCATGCAGGCCATTGGGAAGCTCAGGCCCCGGGTCAACTTGGTGGCGATCGTCGCTTGCACGGAGAACTTGCCTTCCGGTTCGGCCCTCAAGCCCGGCGACGTAGTACGCGCCATGACCGGCAAGACCATAGAGATCGTGAGCACCGACGCCGAGGGACGACTAATCCTGGCCGACGCCGTAGGATACGCAGTATCCCAGGGCGCCACCCGGGTGGTCGATGTGGCCACCCTCACCGGTGCATGTGGAGTGGCGCTGGGCGGCGGCTTCTACTCTGGGCTGGTCGCCAACTGCGACCGGCTGGCCTCCCGTATCCTGGAGGCGGCCGGCCGGGCGGGCGAGCGGGTCTGGCGGTTCCCGTCGGACCCGGACTACCAGGAGCTCTACAAGAGCGATGTGGCGGATATCAAGAACGTGGGCGGGCGCTTGGGTGGTGCTATCACCGGCGGGATGATCATCGGGGAGTTTGCCGGCAGCATCCCCTGGGCGCACCTGGACATTGCCCCCACCTCGTTTGCACAAAAGGAAAAGCCCTACCAACCCAAAGGGGCCACCGGGGTGGCCGTCAGGACCCTGGTGGAACTGGTCCTCTAAGGCTTGGGCTGCCTGGGGCAGGAATAGACTGGACCACCGTCGAAGCGTGGAGGCAGTCCGACCCGGGCGAGGTGACACACTTTGCTGGTGCTGGGGATCGATCCCGGGACATCGCTCACTGGCTACGGCCTGGTACGGGCCCGGGGGCAGCGCCTGGAGGCAGTGGAGTACGGGTGCGTGAAGGTGCCCCCGGGCGCTCCCCTGCCTGACACCCTCCTAACTATCTACACGGCCGTCACCGGGCTCATCAGCGCCCACCGGCCCGATGCAGTGGCTGTGGAGCGGCTGTTCTTCAACCGAAACGTGCGCACTGCCCTGGCTGTGGGCCAGGCCCGGGGCGTGGTGCTCCTGGCCGCGGCCGCCGCCGGCGTGAGCGTCGAGGAATACACCCCGCCCCAGGTCAAGTCAGCGGTGGTGGGGTACGCCCGGGCGGAAAAGAGGCAGGTGCAGGCCATGGTCAAGGCCATTCTGGGGCTTCCTGAACTGCCCCGGCCCGACGATGTCGCCGATGCTTTAGCCTGCGCCGTGACGTGCGTCCAGACTTTGCAGACAGCCCGGCGCATGGAGAACCGGGGGTGGATTACATGATGGCCTTCCTACGGGGCACGATACGGGCATCGTCACCGGGTGAGGTAGTCTTGGAGGTGTCCGGGGTGGGCTACCGCCTGCTGGTACCGGCCTCCACCCAGGGGCAGTTGCCCGGGGCTGGACAGCCGACGTTTGTCCATACCCACCTGCACGTGAGAGAGGACGGACTTACCCTGTACGGGTTTGCCAGCCAGGCCGAACTGGAGCTTTTCCACCTCTTGCTGGGGGTTTCGGGCATCGGGCCGCGCACGGCCCTGGGGGTGGTGGGCGCTACCACCCGGGACGCCTTCTACCAGGCCTTGCTCAACCAGGATACGGCCTATTTCTCCCGGCTGCCGGGCATCGGCCGCAAGACCGCGCAGAAGCTGGTGCTGGAACTGAGAGAAAAGGTGGGCGGCCTGCCGGCGGAGCTGCCCTCGCCCGAGGCCCCGCCTTCCGACCAGGCCGGGCAGGTCATGGAGGCCCTGATGGCCCTGGGGTACACCCGGGCCGAGGTCGTAGAGTCCGTAGGCCGGGTGCTCAAAGAGAGCACGCCCGGCACCCAAGTTGAGGAAATGGTCAGGCGAGCCCTGCGCGGCCTGGCCAGGATCTGACGGGTAAGGGAGCGTGCAGTCCCGGCATGGAAGAGCGCGTCGTCTCCGCAGTCCGCAGGGAAGAGGACCTGGTTGAAGCTAGTTTGCGGCCGCGTACCCTACGGGAGTATATCGGCCAGACCCGGCTCAAAGAGACTCTGGCCATCTACATACAGGCGGCCCGGGAACGGGGAGACCAGCTGGATCATGTGCTCCTGCACGGTCCGCCGGGCCTGGGCAAGACCACCCTGGCTCACGTCATCGCCAACGAACTGGGCGTGGGACTTCGTACTACCTCCGGGCCGGCCATCGAGCGGCCGGGGGACATGGTAGCCATCCTAACCAACCTTGAGGACCGTGAAGTCCTGTTCATCGACGAGATCCACCGCCTCAACCGCACGGCCGAGGAGGCCCTTTACCCGGCCATGGAGGACTTCATGTTCGACTGGGTGGCCGGGAAAGGACCGTCGGCCCGTACCTACCGGGTCCAGCTGCCCCGTTTCACCCTCATCGGGGCCACCACCCGGGCCGGGCTCCTCACTTCGCCACTTAGGGACCGGTTCGGCATCACTGCTCGCCTAGAGTATTACAACCATGCCGAGGTGTGCGAGGTCGTAGAACGGTCTTCCCGTATCCTGGGTATACATATAGATAGCGAAGGTGCCCTTGAGGTGGGGCGGCGCTCCCGGGGGACGCCCCGGGTGGCCAACCGCCTGCTCCGGAGGTTGAGGGATTATGCCCAGGTGCGGGCGGACGGGGTGATCACCGCAGAGGTGGCCAGGAGCGGGTTGGACCTCCTGGAAGTGGACGAACTGGGGCTGGACCGGGTGGACATTAGACTCCTCCGGACCATGATGGAGAAATACGATGGTGGCCCGGTGGGTCTGGATACCATCGCCACGGCCATCAGCGAGGAGCCCCAGACGGTGGAGGACGTGTATGAGCCCTTTCTCATCCAGATCGGGTTTTTGAAGCGCACGGCCCGGGGCCGGGTGGTGACGGGACCCGCCTACGAGCACCTGGGTGTCCCCCGGCCCTCGTCCAACCAGACGGGACTGTGGTAAGGGGAGAGATGGGCCCATGAAAGTGCTCTTGCACGCTTGTTGTGGGCCTTGCACGGCGTTTCCGCTGGCCCAGCTGCGGAACGAGGCCCACGATGTGACCGGCTTCTTTTTCAACCCTAACATCCACCCTTGGCGTGAGTACTGGCGGCGGGCCCGTACCATGGAACAATATGCCGGCCTGGTTAGCCTGCCCTTGCAGTGGGATACTGGCTACGACCTCGCAGGCTACCTGACGGCTGCGCTGGAGACCCCCGGTCGTCCCGAGCGGTGCCGCCGGTGTTACCACCTGCGCTTGGGACGCACGGCCCGGGCGGCCCGGGCCGGTGGGTTCGATGGTTTCAGCACCACTCTCCTGGTCAGCCCGTTCCAGCATCACCAGCTGGTGCAGGAGGCCGGCCGGGAGGCTGCCCGGGAGCACGGCGTGGAGTTTCTATACCAGGATTTCCGCCCCGGCTACCGTGAGGGGATCGACATGGCCAAGCAGGCCAAGCTCTACCGGCAGCCCTATTGTGGTTGTATCTTCAGCGAACTGGAGCGGTTTGCTCCCGGGAGGGACCACGTGTGAACGGACTTGAGGGCATGGGGCGAATGCTCATTACCATTGGGGTCTTCCTGTTGGTGACGGGAGGTCTCCTAGTCTGGGGCGGGCACCTGGCGGGCCTGGGCCGGTTGCCTGGAGACATTCTCGTGCGCCGCGGCAACTTCACTTTCTACTTCCCGGTAGTGACCATGCTTGTTATCAGCGCAATCTTGACTCTGGTTTTCAACCTGCTACGTCGGTAACCCCCAGGAAATGACCTCGATAAGCGAACATATTCCACAAAGAGAGGTGGAAGGTTTGGGCCTTTTCCCAAAGCCCGGTTCTCGTCCTGAACCTCACCACCTGCTTGCAAGCGCCCGGGCCGGTGATGCAGCCGCCCGAGACGCCCTCATCCGGGCCCACACCAGAGTGGCCCTGCGCGTGGCCGGCATGGTCTCCGGGCGGTACGTGAAGGTGGGCAGCGACGACGAAGCCAGCGTGGCCCTGATGGCCCTCAACGAGGCCATAGACGCGTTCGACCCGGACCAGGGTGTGGAGTTTGCATCCTTCGTCACTACCGTGGTGAGAAGACGGCTGATCGACCACTTCCGGCGCGAATCCCGCAGGCGGGAATTGCCCATGAGCCAGCTGGACCGGACTGATGACGAGGGCAACATCGCCAGTCCCATCCAGGTGCTTGCCGTTGACAACCACCACCGCCGGTTGGAGCAAGAGGAGCGCCGGGCCGAGATCGAGGCCTACGGCCGGGAACTGGAAAACTACGGGATCAGCATGCGTGAACTGGTGAAGGTCTCGCCCCGGCACCAGGACGCCCGGGCCCGGGCCATGGATATCGCCCGCACCATTGCCCGTGACCCCCAGATGTGCAGGTACCTCAGGGACCGCCGGGAGCTCCCGTTACGACTGTTGGAGGAACGGGTGGCCGTGAGCCGCAAGACCCTGGAGAGGCAGCGCAAGTACCTGATCGCCATGACGTTGGTCCTCACCGGGGATTACGGGTACCTGAGGGAATACCTACGGTTACCGTCGGAAAGGGAGTGAGGAAGCTGGTCCGTGAGCGGGGTGTGGTTGTGGCTATCCAGGGCCGCCGCGGAGTGGTCCTCAGCCGGGACGGAGAGTTTCGGCAGGTCAAGCTGACTGGCCCGGTGTCCCTGGGCGACGAGGTTTACCTGCCCCGGCCGGTGGTGTCGTCACGGCTCGCCCAGATCGCTGCCGTGCTGGTGGTCATGGTCATGGCCGGCTGGTGGTGGCAGTGGATCCAGCTGGGCCCGGTGGTGGCGTACGTTTCTTTGGATATCAACCCCAGCCTGGAGCTGGGTGTGGACGCGCGGTGGCGGGTGGTGGATGCCACGGGCCTGAACCCTGTCGGTGCCGGCTTGCTGGCGGAAGTTTCCTACCGGGGGCGGCATGTCCGGGATGTAGTGGCCGAACTGGTCGATCGCGCGGTGTCCACCGTGGCCTCCAGCACGGAGCGGATGGTGCTGGTCACCGTGACCCCGGCCGTGGAAAAGGCGGTCCCTCCGGGGCTGCTCGATAGTGTGACAGAGGCCGTGCACCGGAAAGTCACGGCCGACGTGACGGTACAGGCCCTACAAACCGCCCCGGAGGTGCGGGACGAAGGACGCAAGCTGGGACTATCCACCGGCCGCATGGCCGCGGCCCTGGCAGCTTTTAGCCGCGGCATAGCGGTGGAGATCGAGGTCTTCCAGCAAGAACCCCTGGCCCAGGCCGCAGCCGGCCACGGGCTGAAGATCAAAGACTTGATGGAGGACATATCGGAAAACCGTAACTGGCCGCAACTGGTCAAGGAGTTCAGGCCGTCCCCTCCGCAAGGGAAAGAACCGGGGCCGCCGGAAGCCAAAAAGCCCGAAAGCGAGCCGCCGGGACAGTCCGAGGACAAGCAACCGGGCCCGCCCCTCCAACAGCCGCCGGGACAAACGAAGGACAGACAACCTGGCTCGCAGTCGCCCCAGCCGGGTCGGGGTAACCCGAACCCGGGCCCGCCCTTCAAACCGCCGGGACCGGAAGATCAGGCCGGGGATGCCGGAAGCAGCGCTGACGAAAGCCCGCAAAGGGTGAAGATCCCCCCGTGGATCCGCGTAGATGATGGACCCGAGGAGGGGAAGTTGAAAATCCCGTCGAAGTAGGAAGAGGTTCACCAGCCTGGGTTCCGGGAGGTAGAAATGGTGTCGCATCGTCTCGTGGTCCGGGCCGGCGCTTTCCTCGTCGGCCTCGTGTTTTTCCTGGCCTGGCCGCAGGTGGGCCGGGCCACCGGTCCCGACATCCGCGTAGGCATTTCCGTGGACGTGCCCCAGGTGACCGTGTCCAGCACCGGGGCGGTGACGGTTCGCCAGGGAAACCAGGTGGTGGCGTCACCGTCTTCTGCCTCCACCATCCTGGTGCGGCGAACTGCCCAAGGTCTGGAAGTGATGGTGAACGGTACCGTGGTGAGCTCTGCCGCGGGGGTAGTGAGTCTCATCCCCGGCAGCGGGCAGCACCTGCGAGTCAACCAGGTTACCTACCGCGGCCGCATGGAAGTTCATCCCGGCACACCCAATAACGTGGTGCTGGTTAACATCCTCCCCTTGGAGCAGTATCTATACGGCGTGGTACCCGCAGAAATGCCCTCCACCTGGCCGTTGGAGGCCCTCAAGGCCCAGGCCGTGGCAGCCAGGACCTACGCCGTCAGCCAGCTGGCCTCGCCTGCCCGCCCGGGAGTATTCGACCTTTTTGCCACCGTGGTCAACCAGGTCTACGGCGGCCTCAGCCGTGAGACCGTCCGGTCCAACCAGGCAGTGGACGAGACCCGGGGTGAGATCCTGGTCCATGGTGGGCAACCTGTCCGCGCCGTCTACCATTCCAGCTCAGGTGGCCACACCGAAAACTCCAGTATTGTCTGGGGTGGCAGTTTCTCCTACCTCACGGGAGTTCCCGACTTTGACCAAGAGTCGCCCCACTATAGCTGGACGGTTGCCTGGACCCCGGAAGACCTTGGCGCCCTGTTCCAGCGCGCCGGCCACCTGGTGGGCACGGTCACCGCGCTCCGGCCCGCCGGCATCCAAGGGGTGTCCGGCCGGTGGACCCACTACGACGTAGTGGGCCAGCTCCGGACGGTACGAGTCACCGCCAATGACCTCCGCGCCATCCTCGGGCTGAGGAGCACCCTTTTTGAAATCCAGACCGGGATGGCCGCCGCCGGCCCGGTCACCCAGGTATTCGCCAACTACCGCACGGCCTTTGTGTTTGCGGCCAACAAGCGCTGGGTTGCCCAGACCCCTTCGTCCTACCACGTGGTGGGCGCCGAAGGCATCGTCCAGCCGGTGAACTGGCCCACGGTGCTGTCGGCTTACTCGGTCCCCAACGCCATCGCCTTTGTAGGACGGGGCTGGGGTCACGGCGTGGGCATGTCCCAGTGGGGCGCCCGGGGCATGGCGCTAATGGGGAACAACTACCGGCAGATCCTGGCCCACTACTACCGGGGTGCCGTGCTCATCCGCAACTAAACGTACCGAAGGGGCTACACTAGGTGGGGTAGGTGACCAGATTTGCGCGTGGAAGATTTCGATTACCAGCTCCCGCCCGAACTCATAGCTCAGCACCCGGCCGAGCAGCGCGACCAGTCGCGGTTGTTGGTGGTTGAGCGTCACGGTAGTAAGCTGGAGCACCGCCGTTTTCACCAAGTCGTAGAATACTTGCGCCCCGGCGATGCCCTGGTGGTCAACGACTCCCGGGTCATCCGGGCACGTCTTACGGGCACCAAGACCACGGGGGGCAAGGTCGAGGTGTTCCTCCTTACGCAGGTTGGCCCGGGCTGCTGGGAAGTACTGGTACGCCCGGGCAAACGGGTGCCGCCCGGCGCCAAGATCCGGTTTGGCCCCGAATTGGAAGCCCGGGTAGTGGAGAAGACCGGCGCGGGTGGACGGGTAGTTGAGTTCTCGTGGAATGGGGACTGGGACCGGGTGTTGGAGAGTGTCGGCGAAGTCCCCCTGCCTCCTTACATCCGGGCGCCCGTACCCGATCCCGAACGCTACCAGACGGTGTATGCCAAAGAGCCGGGTTCAGTGGCCGCGCCCACCGCCGGGCTGCACTTCACTCCCGAACTCCTCCGGACCGTGGAAGAGCACGGGGTCCGGGTGGTCCAGCTGACTCTCCACGTGGGTCCGGGCACTTTCCGCCCGGTCACCGTCTCCCACGTCGACCAGCACGTAATGCACGGCGAGCATTACCGGGTGACCCCCCAGGCTGCGACCGTCCTCAACCAGGTCCGCGAGAGCGGCGGGCGGTGGTGGGCAGTAGGCACCACGGTAACCCGCACCCTTGAGACCATCACAGGCCCGGATCGACGGGCCACGGCCAGGAGTGGTTGGACCACGCTGTTCATTTACCCAGGTCATGACTTTAAAGCCGTGGACGCGCTCATCACCAACTTCCACCTGCCCCGCTCGACCTTGCTCATGCTGGTGTCGGCCTTTGCCGGTCGCGATACCGTCATGCGCGCCTACCAGGAAGCCGTGGCCCAACGGTACCGCTTCTACAGCTTTGGCGATGCCATGCTGCTAATCTAATGAAAGCAGGGGGGGGAAGACGGCGCTGAAGTTCACCGTTACCCATCGCTCCCCGGCCGGCAGTGCCCGCCTGGGCATGCTGGAAACTCCCCATGGTCGGGTGCACACACCTGTTTTCATGCCCGTGGGCACCCAGGGCACGGTCAAGTCGGTGACCCCCCGCATGCTGGCGGAGGTGGGTGCTTCCGTGGTGCTGGCCAACACCTACCACCTGTACCTCAGGCCGGGCCCGGACGTGGTGGAAGCCGCGGGGGGCCTCCACCAGTTCATGGCCTGGCCCGGACCCATGCTCACCGACTCTGGGGGCTTTCAGGTGTTCAGCCTGTCCAAGCTCAGGAGGGTAACCGGGGAGGGTGTGCTCTTCCGCTCGCACATTGACGGTTCCCAGCACTTCCTCGGGCCCGAAGAGTCCATGGCCATACAAAACCGGCTGGGAGCCGACATCATCATGGCTTTCGACTTCTTTCCTCCTTACCCTTGCGAGCGCGCCGACGCCATCCAGTCGGTGGAGCGCACCGCCGCCTGGGCCAGGAGGTGCCGGATGGCCCACCAGCGCCCGGACCAGGCCCTCTTCGGCATTGTGCAGGGCTCTGTCTGGGAAGACCTGAGGAGAGAGAGCGCATCCGGCCTGGTAGAACTGGATTTTCCGGGTTACGCCATCGGAGGCCTGAGCGTGGGAGAGCCCAAGAGCGCGATGTACGACATGGTGGCCGCCACCGCTCCCTGCCTGCCTTATGACCGGCCACGCTACCTGATGGGCGTCGGGTCCCCAGAAGACGTAGTAGAGGCGGTACGCTATGGGGTGGACATGTTCGACTGTGTGCTCCCCACCCGCAACGCCCGCCATGGGACACTTCTGACCTTCAACGGTTCTTTGCAGGTGCGCCGGGCCGAGCACGCCCGCGACCAGGGTCCGCTGGAAGAAGGGTGCGACTGCTACACCTGCACGACTTTTGGCCGCTCCTACCTGCGCCACCTGTTCAAGGCCAACGAGCTTTTGGGACTGACCCTGGCTACCGTGCACAACCTGCGGTTCTTCTTCCGCTTGATGGAAAAAATACAGCTGGCCATCGCCGGCGGCACCCTGGATGCTCTGGCCGGGCACTTCCGGGAAGTCTACCCAGAGCGCAGCACCAGTGGCAGAGGTATTCCGGTATAAACGTCGAAGTTGGGACAGGGCCAGGGTTTGCGTGGAAACATCCAATCCGGGAGGTGCGACAGGTGGATCCTCAATGGACCAGCACAATCATATGGCTTGCGGCCATGGTCGGCATTTTCTACTTTCTCCTTATCCGCCCACAGCAGCAGCAACAGAAGCGGCGGCACGAAATGCTCAGTGCCTTGCAGGCGGGAGACCGGGTAGTCACCGCCGGTGGTATCCATGGCGTGGTCACCAAGATCAAGGACGACACTGTGCTTGTGCGCATTGCAGAAAAGGTGGAGGTGGAACTGCAAAAGAGCGGCATCGCTACCGTGTTACGGGGCAACCGGGACTGACCGTATTGGACTAAAGTAAGGTGCCAATAGTGCGCGCGGTGATAGGCCGGCGCACTAATTTTTCTCCGGAAAGCGTAGGGATGTAGCAGGATTTCGTGGTTCATCGTAGAATCACCTGTTGGTTCCATAGGCACGGTCCAATGTACCAATATGGTGCCAGAAAGGAGTGGGAGTCTCACATGGCGGGACTGGGCGGCCTGGTCTTGGACCGTAAAAAGGGAATCCCACTCTACCTCCAGGTCATCAACGAAATCGAACAGCAGCTGCGTACCGGGCGCCTCGTGCCGGGGGAACGCCTCCCGCCCGAACGTGAACTGGCGCTGGAGCTGGGGGTTTCCCGCAACACAGTTTCGCTGGCGTACCGTTGGCTTGAACAGGAAGGCTGGCTCTCTTCCCGGCAGGGACGCGGGACCTTTGTTTCACCTTTACTGGAGATGTCCCAGCCCGCCAGCGCCCGGTCCCGGCTGGTGAATCTCCTGGATCGGGCCCTCCAGGAAGCGCTGGCCGCCGGCCTGTCTCTGCAGGAGTTTTTGACCCTGGCCCAGGAAGTGGTCATGGAAAAGGACCGGCAACTGGGCACTGTGAACGTGGTGTTTGTTGAATGTAACCGGGAGCAGCTGGACTACTTCGCGCGGGAGCTGCAGCTGGGTGCCGGCGTGACCATCGTCCCCCTGCTCCTGGAGGAACTGGTCCGGGACCCGGGCTTGGCCCGGCAGGCACTGGAACAGGCGGACCTGGTGGTCACCACTTTCTTTCACCTGGACGAAGTCAACGCCCTCTTGCCCCCGGGGAGCAAGCCTGCCCTGGGCATCGCCCTGGACCCTCTGTTGGAAACCGTGGTCCGCATGGCCCGGCTGCCCCAGGGCACTCGGGTGGGCCTGGTGTGCCTTTCCCGGGCCTTTGGCGAGCGCGTGCAACGGTCCATGGAGAATGCTGGCATCCAACTGGACGTGGACGTGATCACCAGCCGGGATCGGGCCGAACTGGCCAGGTTCGTGGCGGGCCGGGAGGTCATCGTTGCTTCTCCCGGGCGGCGCCGGGAAGTCGAGCAAATCAAAGGAGCAGGTGCCACAGTCATTGAGTTTGTATATCGGCCCGACGCCGGTTCCATCAACACGCTGAAGGCGGCGGTGCTGGATACCAGAAGGAAACGCCAACAAAGGAGTGATCCGGTTGTCTCCGGCTAGGAAGACTTGGAAAGTGCTGGTGGACCCGGCCTGGTGCAAAGCGTGCAGTATTTGCATAGCTTTCTGTCCCCGGCAGGTCCTTGAGGCCGACGAAAGCGGGAAGGCCTTGGTCGCCCGACCCGAAGATTGCTCGGGTTGCCGCCTTTGTGAACTCCGATGTCCTGATTTCGCGATCACCGTGTCCGAGGAAAAGGAGGATGAAGATGGCTGACAAGCGCAGGCTCATGCAGGGCAACGAAGCCTGCGTCGAGGGCGCGCTGGCGGCGGGAGTGCGCTTTTTCGCCGGTTATCCCATCACGCCCTCCACGGAAATCGCTGAAGTCATGGCCGAGCGCCTGCCGCCTACAGGCGGGGTGTTCATCCAAATGGAGGATGAAATCGCCAGCATGGGCGCGGTCATCGGGGCGTCTCTGTGCGGGCTCAAGTCCATGACCGCCACTTCCGGCCCGGGGTTTTCTCTCAAGCAGGAAAACCTGGGTTACGCCTCGCTGGCAGAGATCCCGTGCGTGATGGTGAACGTGCAGCGGGTAGGACCGAGCACCGGGCGGCCCACGTCGGTGGCCCAGGGCGATGTAATGCAGGCCCGCTGGGGCACCCACGGCGACCATCCCGTAGTAGCCTTGTGCCCGTCGTCGGTGAGGGAGACCTTTGACCTGACGGTGGAGGCATTCAACATATCCGAATCCTTGCGCGTGCCGGTGATCTTGCTGCTAGATGAAGTGCTAGGGCATATGCGGGAGCCTGTGGAATTACCCGACCCGGTAACGCTGGAACTAAAGGACCGGCCGCGCCCACTGGCACCACCGGGAGAGAGGGAGTACCTGCCTTACGCCGCCGGCGACGACCTGGTGCCTCCCATGGCCAGCTACGGAGAGGGATATGCCTTCCATGTCACCGGGCTGTTTCACAACTCTGCGGGTTTCCCCACCAACGACAGCGCCGAGAGCGAAAGACTCCTGCGCCGGCTCATGCAGAAGGTGGAGGTTCGGCACCACAGCATATCTTGGGCCGAGACCCAGGACACGGAGGATGCCGGCGTGGTGGTGGTGGCCTACGGCTCCACGGCTCGCTCGGCCGCCCGGGCCGTCAAGGCCGCCCGGGAGGCAGGGATCAAGGCCGGCCTGTTCCGCCCGCTCACTATCTGGCCCTTTCCCGCCCACCTACTGGTCCGGGCGGAGAAGGCGCGCAGTTTCGTGGTGGCCGAGATGAACCTGGGCCAGCTGGTATACGAAGTGGAGCGACACGTCTGCCACCGCGCCCGGGTGGGCCGGGTGAACCGGGCCGGCGGGGAATTGCTCACGCCCGGGGAGATCCTTGAGGCCATAAAGGAGGCGGCCGCATGGCAGTAAAGGACTACCTGCGCCGGGAGCAACTACCGCACATCTGGTGCGCGGGTTGCGGCCACGGCATAATCATGGGAGCCCTGGTGAGGGCGCTGGAGCGGTCAGACATCGACCCCGCCAAGGTGGTGGCGGTTTCTGGCATTGGTTGTTCATCCCGGGCCACCACCTACTTGAACGTAGATACCCTGCACACCACCCACGGGCGGGCGCTGGCCTTTGCCACGGGAGTGAAGCTGGCCCGGCCCGACCTTACGGTCATAGTCATAACCGGTGACGGCGATGCCGCGGCCATCGGCGGAAACCACCTGATCCACTCGGCCAGGCGGAACATCGACATCACCGTGGTCTGCTTCAACAACTCCACTTACGGCATGACCAGCGGCCAGTACTCGCCCATGACTCCTCTGGGACACCTGGCCACCACCGCGCCCTACGGCAACCTCGACCGCCCCTTTGATCTTTGCCGCCTGGTAGAGGCGGCCGGGGCCACCTACGTGGCCCGGGGCACGGCGTACCATGCCACCCAGCTGGAGCACCTCATAGCCGAAGGCCTGGCCAACCCGGGGTTTTCCTTCATTGAGGCCATCTCCCAGTGCCCCACCTACTACGGCCGGCGTAACCGCCTGGGCGAAGCCGTGGCCATGCTCAAGTGGCAAAAAGACAACACCATCAGTGTACAGCAGGCAGCGGGCAAGACCCCAGCCGAGCTGGAAGGCAAGCTGGTCACCGGGCGACTGCACCAGGGCCGCGGCCCGGAGTACACCGCATCCTACCGGGAGCTGGTGGAGCGACTGCAAAAGAGGGGTGAGACCGTATGAAGCGCACCGAGTACCGCCTGGCCGGCTCCGGCGGGCAGGGGATGATCCTGGCCGGGATCATCCTGGCCGAAGCCGTGGGGGTGCACGCCGGGCGCCATGTGGTGCAGACCCAGTCCTATGGACCGGAGTCCCGCGGCGGTGCCTCCCGGGCCGAAGTGGTCATCTCGGGCGAGCCCATCGACTACCCCAAGGTCACCAGGCCCGATGTGCTGCTCTGCCTCACTCAGGAGGCCTGCCGCCGCTACGCCCGGGACCTGGCCCCGGGGGGACTGCTCATAGTCGATAGTACCCTGGTGAAAGAAGTGCCCGGTGTAGACGGCCGGGTGGTCAGTGTCCCCATCGCCCGGGTGGCCCGGGAAGAGCTGGGACGGGAAATCGTAGCCAACATCGTAGCGCTGGGAGTCATCAACGGCCTCACCCAGGTGGTATCCCCGGCGGCGCTGGAAACCGCCGTACTGGCCAGGGTGCCCAGGGGTACGGCCGATCTCAACCGCCGGGCTTTGGCCCGGGGCACAGAACTGGCACAGGAAGAGCAAAGGTAGGTTTCGATAGATTGGGAGGAGGGGTACGCGGGCGGTCAGGGGCTGGGGAAGGCGATCTTTGGTAAACCGATACTTATTGAGGAGGTACACAAACCGTGGCCGAGAAGACACTCAACGTGTTCGAAATCGTGCAAAAGCAGATCTGGGACGGCTGCCAGCTCCTGGGCGTGGAACCCGGGGTCTACGAGGTGCTAAAACAGCCCCAGCGGTTCATGCAGGTAGCCATCCCGGTCAAGATGGATGATGGCAGCGTCAAGGTGTTTGATGGCTTCCGTTCCCAGCACACCGATGTCATCGGCCCGGCCAAGGGCGGCCTGCGCTTCCACCCGGACGTCTACGCCGACGAGGTCAAGGCACTTTCTATGTGGATGACTTTCAAGTGCGCAGTGATCGGGCTACCCTACGGGGGCGGCAAGGGTGCCATCAAGTGCAACCCCAAGGAGATGTCTCAAGGCGAGCTGGAGCGGTTGTCCCGGGGCTTCATCCGGCAGATCGCCCAGATCGTAGGACCCGAAAAAGACATCCCGGCCCCGGACGTATACACCAACCCCCAGATCATGGCCTGGATGGTCGATGAGTTCTCTTTCATCCGCCAGCACAACTCCTTCGGGCTCATGACGGGCAAGCCCCTGATCATCGGTGGTTCCAAAGGCCGCAACACCGCCACTGCCCGCGGTTGCGTGTTCACGGTGCGCGAGGCCGCCAAGAAGCTGGGCATGGACCTGAATGGCGCTACTGCGGTCATCCAGGGCTTTGGTAACGCCGGTTCGTTCGCCGCCATGTTCTTGGCGGAACTGGGCACCAAGATCATCGCCGTCAGCGACTCCCAGGGCGGCGCCTACAACCCCGAGGGCATGTGCGTGGACGCCCTCATGGAATTCAAGAAGAAGACCGGCACGGTCAAGGGCTTCCCGGGTAGCACCTTCCTGACCAACGAGGAAGTACTGGCCATGGAATGCGACGTTCTGGTGCCCGCGGCCCTGGAGAACGTGATCACCTCCAAGAACGCAGCCCAGGTACGGGCCAAGATCATCGGCGAGGCCGCCAACGGGCCCACCACTCCCGAGGCCGATGAGATCCTTTACAAAAACGGTGTCCTGGTGCTGCCGGATATCCTGGCCAGCGCCGGCGGCGTCACCGTCTCCTACTTCGAGTGGGTCCAAAACCTCATGAACTTCTACTGGACCGCCGAGGAAGTGGACCGGAGGCTGGAGCGCCTGATGGTCGACGCCTTCGAGGCCGTCTACGCCATGGCCCAAAAGCACAACGTGAAGATGCGCGACGCCGCCTACCTGGTGGCCATTGACCGGGTGGCCCAGGCCATGCGGGTCCGCGGCTGGCTGGGCTAGATTAAACCTGGGCAAGCGGGCGCCCCCCGGGCGCCCGCTTGCCTTATATCCCTGGATTGGCCGGAAGGAAAAACTGGTGACAGCGAGAACAATGATGAGGACACGTCCGGAAAGGAGGCCGTCGCATGGAAGATCGTGACCAGCGGGAGCGGCTGAGCAGGGCCCGCGAGCGCTGGGAAAAGGGAGTGGTGGAGCCATTGCTCCGTCGGTTTCCAGAAAGCAGGCCAGAATTCCAGACCATTTCCGGCCTGCCCGTGGAGCGGTTGTACGGGCCCGAGCACTTGGAGGCTGTGGATTACCTGGACCATTTGGGATTCCCAGGTGAGTACCCGTTCACCCGTGGGGTCCAGCCTACCATGTACCGGGGCCGCCCGTGGACCATGCGGCAGTACGCCGGGTTTGCCTCGGCAGAGGAGTCCAATCGTCGCTACCGCTTCCTCCTCCAGCAGGGCCAGACCGGGCTCAGCGTGGCCTTTGACTTGCCCACCCAGATCGGCTACGATTCCGATCACCCAATGGCTGCCGGTGAAGTTGGCCGGGTCGGCGTGGCCATCGACTCCCTGGACGACATGGAAGTGCTGTTCGACGCCATCCCCCTGGACCAGGTGAGCACCTCCATGACCATTAATGCCCCGGCCGCCATCCTCCTGGCCATGTACGTGGCGGTGGCCGAAAAGCAGGGCGTGCCCCTGGAGAAGCTGAACGGCACCGTACAGAACGACATCCTCAAAGAGTATGCGGCCCGGGGTACGTACATCTTCCCGCCCGGGCCTTCCATGAGACTGGTCACCGACGTGTTCGAATACTGCTCGCGCCAGCTTCCCCAGTGGAACACCATTTCCATATCCGGCTACCACATCCGGGAAGCCGGCTCCACCGCCGTCCAGGAAGTAGCCTTCACCCTTGCCAACGGCGTGGCCTATGTACGGGCGGCCATGAAAAAGGGGTTGGATGTAGACGAATTCGGTCCCCGGCTGTCCTTCTTTTTCAACTCCCACCTGGACTTTTTTGAAGAAGTGGCCAAGTTCCGGGCCGCGCGCAGGCTGTGGGCCTCCCTGATGAAGGAGAAGTTCGGCGCCAAGAACCCCAAGTCCTGGATGCTGCGGTTTCATACCCAGACTGCCGGTTCCACCCTCACTGCACAACAGCCCGACAACAACGTGGTGCGGGTTGCCCTGCAGGCGCTGGCCGCGGTCTTGGGCGGGACCCAGTCTCTGCACACTAACTCCCGCGACGAGGCACTGGCCCTGCCCAGCGAGGAAGCGGTGCGCATCGCCCTGCGCACCCAGCAGCTCATTGCGTACGAAAGCGGCGTGACCAGTACCATCGATCCCCTGGGCGGGTCATATTTTGTGGAGCACTTGACAGGTGCCATTGAACGGGCGGCCCGGGAGTACATCGACCGCATCGAGGATATGGGCGGGGCCCCGGCTGCCATCGAGCGAGGGTACATACAAAGGGAAATCCAGGAGAGCGCCTACCGGTACCAGCGCAGCGTGGAGACGGGCGACCGTAAGGTGGTGGGCGTCAACGCTTTCACCGTCAAGGAGGATCCTCCCACCAACCTCCTACGCGTGGACCCCAAGGTCGGAGAGCGGCAGAAGACTCGCCTGCAGCGCCTGCGCCGGGAGCGGGACAACGCCCGGGTGAGAGAGTGCCTGGGCGCATTGCAGGAGGAAGCCGCGGGCGAGGCCAACCTCATGCCGCTGTTTCTGGATGCGGTCAAAGCCCGGGCCACCCTGGGCGAAATCTGTGATGTGCTGCGGTCGGTATTTGGCGAGTACCGCCAGACTGCTCTCTAGGGGGGACGCATATGACGCGAAAGACCCGCGTACTCATGGCCAAACCGGGCCTGGACGGCCACGACCGGGGAGCCTTGGTCGTCGCCCGGGCGCTGCGTGATGCCGGCATGGAGGTCATCTATACCGGCTTGAGGCAAAGCCCTGAGCAGATCGCCGAGGCCGCCCTGCAAGAAGACGTGGATGTGGTGGGGCTGTCCAGCCTCTCCGGGGCCCATGGACACCTGTTCCCGGAGGTAGTCAAGGCCCTGGGAGAGCGTGGCCTCGACCGGGTGCTGGTGGTGGCAGGAGGAGTCATTCCCCACGAGGATATCCCCAAACTGGAAGCAGCGGGTGTCCGGCGGGTCTTTACGCCCGGGACACACACGGAGGAGATTGTTAAGTTCATCCAAAGCGAGGTGCAGCGGTCATGGTAGAGAAGATCCACCACCTGGGCGTGGCCGTGTCGTCGCTGGAGGCTTCCATCCGCACCTACCTTGAAGGCTTTGGCCTTATACCGTCTCCCGTCGAGGAGGTCCCAGCCCAGAAGGTGAAGCTGGTGATGCTGCCGGTGGGAGAAAGCCGGCTGGAACTTTTGGAGAGCACCGATCCCGATGGTCCCATCGGCAAATTCCTCGCTTCCCGCGGTGAAGGCGTTCACCACGTTGCCGTGGCCGTCCGGGACATCGAGCTGGCCTTGGCCCGGGCCCGCGAGGCTGGGTTGAGACTCATCGACCAGGAGCCGCGAGCTGGAGCCCACGGGACCCGGGTGGCGTTTGTGCACCCTCGCAGCACCCACGGGGTCTTACTGGAACTGGTGGAGGACCCACTCTGAGGTGGTGGAGAGAACCCGGAAGGAGGGGGACCATGAAGGCGCTGAACTTCTATTCCTCGGTGTACCAGGCCAACCTGGTAGTCAGGAACAAATGCTGCACCATACGGCTGGGCGACAAAAGGGAAAAATACCAAGAGGGTGACCTGGTCTGGATCACCTACGGGGACCGCTTCTGCCCCCGCAAAAAGATCTTCACGGCAGTGCTGGACCGGGTGGTCTACAAGACTGTAGCCGAGCTCACCGTCGAGGACCTGGCCGCAGAGAACCCGGACATGCAGTCTGCGGCCGACGCCGCCGAGTTTCTCGGCTCCATATACGGTCAACCGGTCAGCGCCAACACTCCCGTTACCGTCATCTACTTTTCCGAGGTAGTGGATGACTGACAAGGAAGTCCTTAGAAGGCGAATGCTGGCGCTGCGGGCCACCATCCCGCCCGGTTCTCACCGGGCATGGAGCCGGACCATAGCCGGGCGCATCATGGCGTTGCCTGCATATGCGCCTGCCGGGACCATCATGGCCTACGCCCATTTTCGCCACGAAGTGGACACCACCGAGCTCATCCAGGCGGCCCTGGCCTCTGGCAGGCGGGTGGTGCTGCCCCGGAGCGACCCCAAGACCAGATCCTTATCGATTTTCGCAGTCCTGGGTCCCGAGGACTTGGCCCCAGGCGCCTACGGCATCATGGAGCCGGTGCCCGGGCGTTGCCCCCAGGTACCCCCAGGTGAAGTGGATCTGGTGTGTGTCCCCGGGGTGGCGTTCACCCGCGACGGTGGGCGGCTGGGCTACGGGGGCGGCTACTATGACCGCTTCTTGGGCCTGCTGGGGCCGGGCGCAGTAAGCCTGGGCGTGGCTTTTGAACTCCAGCTAGTTGATGAACTCCCCCTCGACTGCCATGACCGCCGGGTAGCCGCGGTCGTTACCGAAGCAGGTGTATACGTGTAAGCGGGCTATGGCGGGACCCTTCGTTTGCCCGTCGGCTGACGGACCACCCACGGGGCAAACCGCGACCTCCCTGGCTTGATACCCCACGGAAAACCTGACCGAGATGACCGTGTAGGGCCATGCGGATGCCGGTGGTCGGTTGTACCCCAGGATAGCGGGCGGTCCGGTCCGGCCCCCGGGGATACCATGCAGCCGGATGCACCCGTCCGGGTGACAGCCGGGGCTACCTGGATCACCTGGGAGCCCGGCGCCGGTAGCGGAGGTTACCCGGCCGGGCAGCCATCCCGGGAGAAGCCGACCGGGACTGGCGGGGAGGAGAGCGCCTGCGGGCTAGAATGTCGCACGGGGAGTGAGACAGGATGACTGGAAACCAGGTCGGGCTTTTGCTGGCGCTGGCGGGCCTGGCTCTCTTGCTGCACAACGTGGGGGTCTGGGACCGCCACTGGACGCTGGTGGTCTTGGGTATGCTCCTATTATGGATCTACCCGCGCCGCCGGGGAGGGTTGGTCCTAGTGGGCGGGGCGCTGCTCATGGCCATGGGCACTTCCGGCCTCCTGGCCCAGGCCTACTGGCCCCGGGGTGCCCCGTCGCTGTTCCTGTTGCTGGCCGGCCTGGTGCTGCTGGCGGTGCATGTCGTGGACAGGAAGGCAGGTTATGCTCAGGGGTTTTCGCTTGTGGTCGGGCTGGTGTTCCTGGCCTGGGGGCTATTGCGCCTGTTGCGCGTGGGAGCACTGGGCCAGTGGTGGCCTGTGGTCCTGGTCTTGGCCGGGCTCTGGATCTGGTGGCGCCACCGGGCTTAGCTGGTGGGGAAAACCTTTCCTGCTCCGGTGGCCGAGTGGGACAGGAAAACCTGCGGGTGGAGGAGAATAATATGCTCCAAGGGGGAAAGGTTAGCTTCACCATGGCAAGGAGGCCCGGCAGATGAGGCAGACTGAGACCATTGTCGAGTACCTCTGCTCGGGATGCGGGACCCAGGGCACGCAGTCCCTGGACCGGGCAGAGGGTAACCAGGTGAGAGAACCGTACCGCGAAAAAGTCTTCTGTCCCAAGTGTGGGAAGAAGGCTTTTTTCATCCGGTCGTTCCTGGAGTCCGCGAGCATGGGTGCCAGCCGGCTGTAGACCAATAGCCTACAGGTAAGTCCGGTCCCTTCCCGGCGCAGGGGAAGGTTTTTCGTTTTTCCGGAGTGGTTTTTTTTTAATCTCAGGAGGAAATTCCTAATGCGAGGCGAAGAAATAGGTGCGGGTGGTGCAAAGTGGGGGAAAGTGGGGGGAGGTAGCCGGCTGTGTTCATGGGAGAGTACCAACATACCATCGACGATAAGGGCCGGCTCATCCTGCCTTCCCGCTTCCGGGAACTCCTGGCCCCCGGTCTTGTGGTCACCCGGGGACTGGAAAACTGCCTGTTTGTGTACACCCTTGACCAGTGGCGCCTGGTCCAAAAGCAACTCCAGGGCTTGGCGTTTACCAGTGCCACCAACCGTGCGTTTGTGCGGTTTTTCTTATCCGGAGCCGTGGACTGCCAGCTGGACCGCCAGGGACGGGTGCTTATCCCCCAGAACCTCAGGGAGTACGCCGGGTTGGACCGGGAGACCGTAGTCATCGGCGTCCTCGATCGCCTGGAGATCTGGGACCAGGCCAAGTGGGAAGCCTATCGCGATCGGGCCGGCGAGAACTTCGAGTCCTTGGCCGAGACCCTGGATGGAGTCTGGCAGGGACAGGCCGGAGAACCCAAGTGAACGACTACCACGTGCCGGTCATGGTAGCTGAGGTTCTCGAGTACCTGGAACCGGCCCGGGGCGGGACCTTCGTGGACGCCACCGTGGGCGGCGGTGGACACGCGGAAGCCCTGTTGGAGCACGGGCCCGGCCTTCACCTGGTGGGTCTGGACCGGGACGGCGATGCCATCGCCGCCAGCCGGCGGCGGCTGGCGCGTTTTGGGTCCCGGGTTACGCTGGTGCAGTCGGACTATCGCCGGCTGGGCGAAGTCCTGGAGCAGCTAGGCATCTGTGGGCTGGCCGGAGTGCTGCTTGACCTGGGAGTCTCGTCTCACCAGCTGGACACCCCGGAGCGTGGTTTCTCTTACCAGCACCAGGCGCCCTTGGACATGCGCATGGATCCTTCGCAGCCACTGACCGCCGCCGGACTAGTAAATAGCGCCAGCGAGCAAGAGCTGGCCAGCATCATCGGTACCCTGGGCGAGGAACGGTGGGCCCGGCGCATTGCCCGCTTCCTGGTGGCCCGGCGGGAGGTCGCCCCGCTAGAGACCACGCAGGACCTGGTCGAGGTAATCAAGGCGGCCATACCCGCCGCCGCCCGTCGCGAGGGCCTTCACCCGGCGCGCCGCACTTTCCAGGCATTGCGCATTGCCGTGAATCGCGAACTGGAGGGCCTGGACCGGGCCCTGGAAGGGGCCATCGACGCCCTGGTGCCGGGCGGGCGCATCTGTGTCTTGGCCTTTCACTCTCTGGAGGACCGCGCCGTCAAGACGGTGTTTCGCAAGCGGGCAGGCGCTTGCTCCTGCCCACCGGGGTTGCCCGTGTGCGCGTGCGGGGCCAGGAGGGACCTGACCATACTAACACCCCGGGCCCGGCAGGCGCGCCACGAGGAGGTAGCGGCCAACCCGCGGGCCCGGAGCGTGCGGTTGCGGGCAGCCGAAAAGAGCACCGGGTTCTAGGCATAGAAGGGGGCGAATACCATGGTGGTAGCAAGAATACCAGCATACGGCGGGAAAGCGTATGCACGTAGGCGCCGGTTCGCCTCCAGGAACCGCCAGGGGAGCATCTGGAGCCGGCACCCGGAGTATGCCGGCATTGTCATCCTGGCCGGGTGTGTTTTCCTGGGGCTGGCGCTGGTGTCGCTTCCGGCCACTACCGCCAAGCTCGGCTACGAGATCGTTTCCCTCCGGGCAGAACTCGACGCCCTGCAACGGGACGTATCCCGCCTGCAGCTGGAGTTGGCACGGCTCGAGTCGCTAGACCGCATTGAGCAGATTGCCCGCGAGCGCCTGGGCATGCGCGAGCCCGAACAGCTGCGCCTGGTACAGCTAGGTGAACCGGCTGCCAACGACCCGGGCAACCTGGACCCATGGCGTCCCCAGGTGGAAGGGGCAGTCCAGCGCCTGGCTTCGGGAGTAAGGGGGTTCATCGCCCGGGCGGTGGTGGGAAGGCCCGTGCAGGCCGGTTCCGGGCCGTGAGGAACTGGCTAGCTTGACCGTGCCTGCAGTGAGGGGGTTCCCATGCGTACTACCCCGGGCATTACCACCCGCAAGCGCATACTCGTGCTCCTGCTCAGCTTCACATTAATGTTCGTGGGACTGGTGGGTCGCCTGGCCTACATCCAGTTTATCTGGGGCGCCGAGCTGCAGGCCCAGGCCCTAGAACTACGCATGCGCGATGTGCCCGTGGAAGCCCGTCGTGGAGTCATCTACGACCGGCGCGGGCGCGAACTGGCCGTAAGCCTCAACGTGGAATCGGTCTTTGTGTACCCGGCCCAGATCGTCAACCCGGAACAGACGGCGCGAGTACTCGCGGGCATACTCCAGCTCAACGTCGACGACGTGCTGCGGCGCATCACCAGGGTTTCCTCGTTTGAGTGGGTCAAACGCAAGATCGAAGACGACCAGGCTCGCCAGCTCAAGGAGCTCAACTTGCCCGGCGTGGGCTTTACCCAGGAAAGCAAGCGGTTCTACCCCAAGGGTAACCTTGCCTCCCACGTTATCGGCATTGCCGGCATCGATAGCCAGGGGCTAGAAGGCATCGAGCTGTTCTATGATCGCGTGCTCAGGGGGACCCAGGGCCGGATCACCCAGGAACTGGACGCCCGCAGCCGGGAACTGCCCCAGGCACTCTACAGGTACATTCCCCCGGTGGACGGCAAGTCCTTGATCCTCACCATCGACGAGACCATCCAGTACATCGTTGAGCGGGAACTGGAAAAGCTCTTTGCCAGCACCCAGGCCCGGGCGGTCATGGCCATCTTCATGGACCCGCGCACCGGCGAGATCCTTGCCCTGGCCAACCGGCCGGACTATGACCCCAATCACTACCAGGATTACCCGGCCGAGAACCGGCGCAACACCGTGGTAGCAGATGCCTTCCCGCCAGGTTCCACCTTCAAGCCCATAACCGCCGCTGGTGCCCTGGAACTTGGGCTTACTCATATCAACGAGCGCTTCCACTGCGGCGGAAGCATCACCGTATCGGGCTGGACCATTAGCTGCCACCGCACTCACGGGAGCCTAAACTTCCTGGAGATCATCAAGCATTCCTGCAACGTGGGCTTTGCCACCTTGGGACTGCGCATGGGGGCCCAGCATTTTCACGATTACCTGGTGGCCTTCGGGCTTACCGGTAAGACCGGCATTGATCTCCCGGGCGAGGCCACTGGCTTGACGGTACCCCGCGACCGCATCAAGCCCGTGGACTTGGCAGTCATGTCCTTTGGCCAGACGCTCATCATCACGCCTTTACAACTTCTCAACGCCACCGCCGCCATTGCCAACGGCGGCATGTTGATGACACCCCACCTGGTCAAGGAGATCCGGAGTCACGACGGGAGCGAGGTGGAGGTAATCCACCCTACCCCGGTCCGCCGGGTCATATCCGAGACCACCGCGGCCGAACTCAGGCGGGGCCTGGAGATGGTGGTGGATGGCGGTACGGGACGCAACGCCTTCATCGAGGGCTACCGCATCGCGGGCAAGACGGGCACGGCCCAGAAGGTCATCGGGGGCGCCGTGGTCCACGGGCGCTACATCGCTTCCTTCGTGGGATTCGCGCCGGCCGATAACCCCCAGGTAGTGGGGTTGGTGATGGTGGACGATCCCGTGGGCGCCTACTACGGTGGCCAGGTGGCGGCCCCGGTGTTCGGTGCCATGATCCGCGACATCCTGCGCTACCTCGAAGTCCCGCCCTCACTGCCGCCCCCGGCCGCCCGTACGCCGGTGCAGATGGCGACGGTGCCCGACGTGACCCACCTGGTGCTGGAGGAGGCCCTGGCGGTGATGGAACGGGCGGGCCTGGCGGCCCTGGGCATGGGCGAGGGCACGGTGGTGGTAAGCCAGTTCCCCGTGGCCGGTGTACAGGTGCCCCGCGGCACCACGGTTGTGTGTTATGTCGACCAAGGAGGTAAAGCACCCAGCGGCGAAGTAACTGTGCCACGGCTGGCCGGCAAGACCATCAAGGAGGCCGGGGAGATTGTCAGCCGCCTGGGGCTCAAGCTCCAGGCCGAGGGCAGCGGGGTGGCCCGGGAGCAGGTGCCTGCTCCAGGCACACTGCTCAGGCCGGGCGGCACGGTTCACGTCACCTTCGCACCGCCCCAGTGAGTGGAACCCGGCCCGGCCGTGCCAGCGTCTTACCATACTGGACGGGAACTTGAGTAGATCTGGGCCTATGAGGCATAATTGGTGGTGAAACTCCCACAGGGGTGGTGGATGGAAGTTGCTCCTGTCACAGCTGGGCGCCCGGACCGGTTTGGTTCACACCGGCCCAGACGTGGAGGTAACCGGGATCACCTACGATTCCCGCCGGGTCAGGCCCGGAGACCTGTTTGTGGCCATTCGCGGGTTTCGCCGGGACGGCCACGAGTTTACAGAGGATGCGGTCCGCCAGGGGTGTGCTGCGCTCCTGGTGTCTTGCGCTGCAGCTGTGCCCAGGGGGATCCCGTACCTCCTGGCCATCGAGACGCGGCGCGCCATGGCCCTGGCGGCCGTGGCCCTGTACGGGCATCCCACCGGGGCGCTGCGCCTTTTTGGGGTCACCGGGACCAACGGCAAGACCACCACCACCTTCATGCTGCGGCACGTGCTCAAGACTGCCGGCATCAAGACCGGGCTGGTGGGCACGGTGCAGGTACTGGTGGATGATACGCCGGAGCCCGTGGTGCTCACCACGCCCGAGGCGCCCGACCTGCAGGAGCTTTTTGCCCGCATGGTCCAGGCAGGCTGCGGGGCTGCCGTCATGGAAGTCTCCTCCATAGCCTTGGACCTGGAGCGAGTGACGGGCTGCGAGTTCGACGCCGGGGTGTTCACCAACTTGACCCAGGACCACCTGGAATTGCACGGCACCATGGAGGCTTACCGGGACGCCAAGGGACGTCTTTTCGCGGAACTGGGGCGTCCCGCCCTGCCGTTGGTCAAGGGTGGTCCCCGGTGTGCAGTGCTCAACGCCGACGATCCGGCCAGCGAGTACATGGCCCGCCTGTGCCGGGTGCCGGTTATCACTTACGGCCTACGTCGACCCGCCACCCTACGGGCCACTGAAGTGGATACCAGGCCCGGCGGCAACGTCTTTACCCTGGAGTCGCCCTGGGGTACGCGCCGGATCCACCAGCCGTTGGCGGCCATGTTTAATGTGTACAATGCCCTGGCCGTGGCGGCGGCGGCTCTCAACGAAGGCATCAGCCTGGACGTGGTCGCCGAGGGATTGGAGACGGTCCCGGGCGTGCCCGGCCGTTTCGAACTGGTCAGCGAAGGCCAACCTTACACCGTCATCGTGGACTATGCCCATACCCCTGATGCCCTGGAAAACGTGCTCAGTGCAGCCCGCCGGGTAGTGCCCGGGCGGGTCATCGCCGTGTTTGGGTGCGGGGGAGACCGGGACCGTACCAAGCGGCCGCTCATGGGCGGCATTGCCTCGAGACTGGCCGACCTGGTAGTGGTGACCTCCGACAACCCCCGCAGCGAGGAACCCGGAGCCATTATCGCCGAGATAGAGGCCGGACTGCAGGAAGGAAAAACACCCTACCTTCTTGAACCCGACCGGGCCCGGGCCATCGCTCTTGCCCTGGCCAAAGCCCGGCCGGGCGACGGAGTGGTCATCGCGGGCAAAGGACACGAGACCTACCAGGTGTTCAAGGACCGCACCATCCACTTTGACGACCGGGAAGTGGCCAGAAACCTGTTACGGGAGGTGCCTCACTGATGCGGTCTTTGTTCACAGCCGGGGAGATCGCCCGGGCTACACAAGGGACGGTCCATCCCCCGGGAGTGTCGGCGACCGTTACCGGTGTCACCGCTGACAGCCGCCGGGTGCGCCCCGGTGACCTGTTTGTGGCCCTCCCGGGAGCCCGGGTAGACGGGCACACCTTTGTGGACCTGGCATACCAGCATGGGGCAGTGGTCGTCCTGGCCAGGAAGGACCGGCGTCTGCCTGCACCGCCGCCCGGCCGGGTGATGGTGGAGGTGGACGACACCCTGTGGTCACTGGGCCAGCTCGGGGCCTACCATCGCAGCAAGTACGATCCACTGGTGGTGGGAGTCACGGGCAGTGTGGGCAAGACTTCTACCAAGGACCTGATCCATTCGGTGCTGCAGAGGAAGTACCGGACGCTCAAGAGCGAGGGCAACCTCAACTCCGACGTGGGGCTGCCCTTGAGCCTGTTTCACCTGGATGAGACTCACCAGGCTGCGGTGCTGGAAATGGCCATGCGCGGCCCCGGCCAGATCGCGCGGCTGGTCGAAATAGCGCGTCCCCGTATTGGGGTTTTGACCAACATCGGCACCACCCACCTGGAGGTACTGGGGAGCATCGAGAACATCGCCCTGGCTAAGGCCGAGCTTTTGGAGGGACTGCCCCGGGACGGCGTGGCCGTGCTCAACTGGGACTGCCCGTGGGTACGCCGGGTGGCGGCGCGGGCCCCGGGCCTGCTCATCCGCTACGGCCTGTGCCCGGGCGTGGAAGTGACCGGGCAGCACGTGCAGAGCCTGGGCGAGGATGGCACTCGTTTTACCCTGGTAACCCCGGGCGGGTCGGCCCCGGTCATGCTGCCGGTGGCCGGCCAGCACATGGTGGCCAATGCCCTGGCGGCCGCGGCGGTGGGAGTTGCCACCGGGTTGGAGGTGGGCGCCATCGCCCAGGGGCTGGGTCAGGCTGCACTCAGCGGGATGCGGGTACAGCTGGTGCGACGACCCGGACTTCTCATCATCAACGATGCGTACAACGCCAACCCCCAGTCCATGCTGGCGGCGCTTTCCCTGCTCAAAGAGCTGGGCCGGGCCCGGACCGTGGCCGTACTCGGAGGCATGCTGGAACTGGGGGATTACACGAGCGATGCCCACCGGGAAGTAGGCCGGGCCGTGGCAGCGTCGGAGGTGGGCCTCCTTATCACCGTAGGGTCCCTGGGCGCGTCCATCGCTGCTGAAGCCGTGACTTACGGGTTGTCACCTCACGCGGTAAGGGAGTGTCCCGACAATGCCGGGGCCATCCGCGCCCTGGTGGAGGAGCTGAGGACGCGCGACACGGTGCTGGTCAAGGGTTCGCGGGGCCTGGGCATGGAGGAGATCGTTCACTACTTGGAAGAGCACGCGCCGGGCTAGGAGGACTCAGTCATGCTGCAGCTTTTGCTGGCGCCAGCGGCCGCCGCCGGGCTGGTGCTGGCCCTGGGGCCGGTTGCCGTCCCGCTCTTGCGCCGCCTCAAGTTCGGGCAGCGGGTGCGTGACAACGGTCCCCGGGCCCACGCCGTCAAGCAAGGTACGCCCACCATGGGCGGGATCTTGTTCATCCTTGCCTTTACGGTGGTGTCCGTTGCCTTTACGCTGGGCGGGCCCGAGCGATATGCTCCCGGGGGGGATTCCCTGGTCCGCCTGGGTTTGGTCCTCCTGGGCGCGCTGGGGTACGGCCTGCTCGGTTTCGTGGACGACTTTCGCAAGGTGGTGCTGAAGCGGCCGCTGGGATTGCGGGCCCGCGAGAAGCTCTTGGGCCAGTTCATCGTGGCTGCACTGGTGGGAGGGGTGGCCCTGGGGAGATTGGGACTGTCCACGGTCCTGCACATTCCCTTCGGGCTGGGACGGGTGGACGCTGGGTTCCTGTACCTTCCCTTTCTCTTCCTGGTTATGCTGGGGACTTCCAATGCCGTCAACCTTACCGACGGCCTGGACGGGTTGGCCGCGGGCACTTCGGTCATAGTGTTTGGCACCTACACCCTCATTGCTTACGCTGCCGATGCCGTCGAATTGGCCATCTTCAGCGCCGCCGTGGCCGGAGCCTGCGCCGGTTTTCTCCGCTTCAACTACCATCCAGCCCGGGTGTTCATGGGCGACACCGGTTCACTGGCGTTGGGCGGAGGCCTGGGCGTCTTGGCTGTCCTCACCAAAACCGAACTGGTGTTATTGCTGGTGGGCGGCCTGTTTGCCGTGGAAACCATCTCCGTGGTCATCCAGGTGTTGTTCTTCCAGACCACGGGCAGGCGTATTTTTCGAATGAGCCCCTTGCACCACCACTTCGAACTGGTGGGCTGGAGCGAACTCCAGGTGGTCCACAGGTTCTGGGTGGCCGCCGCCTTCATGGCTGGCCTGGGGCTGATAAGCATGATGATGGGAGGCGTGTAGGTGTCCGAGCACCGCACCAACCGGTACGTCCGGCGCGCCCGGGCCGTGCGGACCAAGCGCGCCCCGGACTACATGATTTTCTTTGCCGTGGTGGCGCTCTTGGGCATCGGCATCGTCATGGTATTCAGCGCCAGTGCCGTGCGGTCACTTACCCAGTTCGGCGACAGGTATTACTTCCTCAAGCGCCAGCTCCTCTGGGCCGTCCTGGGCTTGAGCGCACTTTTGTTCTTCATGAACACCGATTACCTTTTGCTCCAGCGGTTGGCCAAGCCCGCGTTTGTGGTGGCCATGATCTTCTTGGTGCTGGTGCTGGTACCGGGCGTGGGCAGGATCTCCCACGGTGCCCGGCGGTGGATCGGTCCCTTCCAGCCGTCAGAACTGGTCAAGCCGGTCATCGTGGTCTTCTTGGCGTCCTCGCTGGCGGCTACGGGTGAGAAGATCCGGAGATTCTTTACCGGGCTTTTGCCCTACCTGGCCTTGCTGGGACTGGTGTTCGTCCTTATCCTCAGGCAACCTGACCTGGGGACCGGGTTGGCGGTGGCCGGCACCGTGGGGCTTATGCTTTTTATGGCCGGGGCGCACCTGGGCCAGCTGGGCGCGCTGGCCATTGGCGCTCTGCCGGTGCTGGCGTGGGCTATTTTCGGCGAGGAATACCGGCGCCGGCGATTCATGGCCTTCCTGGATCCCTGGTCAGATCCCGGCGATTCGGGATACCATATTATCCAGGCGCTGTATGCCCTGGGCTCGGGCCGCCTGGTGGGTATGGGACTGGGCTATGGCCGGCAGAAATACCTGTACCTGCCCGAGCCCCACACGGACTTCATCTTTGCCATCATCGGCGAAGAGCTGGGCTTTTTGGGGGCGGCCACAGTGATGGTGCTTTTCTGCGTCTTGGCCTGGCGGGGATACCGGGTGGCGGTCACCGCCCAGGACCGGTTCGGGTGCCTTTTGGCCGCTGGTCTCACTTCCATGATCACCCTGCAGGCCCTGATCAACCTGGGTGTGGTCACTGCCTCCATTCCCATTACCGGCATCCCATTGCCCTTTTTGAGCTACGGGGGCTCTTCGCTGGTTTTCACCCTGGCCGGAGTGGGGATACTCCTGAACGTTTCGCGGTATACCACAGAATCCAGCGCTCCCTGACGGGAAACAGAGCCCGAGGATGGTGAAGGTCATTGAGGCTCCTGGTGACGGGCGGGGGGACGGGGGGACATATCTACCCGGCCCTGGCTATCATCTCGGCCGTGCGCGAGCGGGTCCCCGGCGTAGAGGTGTTGTACGTGGGCAGCCGCCGGGGCATGGAGGCGGAACTGGTCCCCCGGTCAGGCATAGAGTTCGTGTCCTTGGACGTGACCGGGCTGGCGAGGAAGGCGCCCCGGCAGGTCCTGGACGGGATGATGAGGGCGGGCCGGGCCTTGGCCCGCGCCCGCGGCCTGGTCCGGGAGTTCAGGCCATCGGTAGCCGTGGGCACAGGAGGATACGTATCCGGGCCGGTGATCCTGGCGGCGGTCCTGGCCCGGGTGCCCGTAGTGCTGCAAGAGCAAAATGCCGTGCCGGGCGCTACCAACCGGTGGTTGTCACGCTGGGCGCGGGCCGTGTGCGTGCCCTTTGAGGATACTGTCGCCCACTTTCCCCGCCGGGCCCGGGTGGTGGTCACGGGCAACCCGGTGCGCCGGGAGCTCTTGGAGCCCGGCCGCCTGGAGGCGGCCCGGTCTTTGAACCTGCGGCCTGATCTACCCATCCTGCTCTCCACCGGGGGGAGCCAGGGGGCTGCTAGCATCGTCAGGGCCACCGTGGCCCTGATCACCAGCGGCAGGCTGCCACCGGGCACCCAGGTGGTTTTTGCCACCGGCACCCGCTATTACGACCAGGCAATGGCCGGGCTCAAGGATGCGGGAATAGAACCGGCGAGTACTGGTAATATTATACTCCGACCCTACCTGCACGATATGTACCTGGCCATGGCCGCGGCCCACCTGGCGGTGAGCCGGGCCGGCGCCATGACCGTGTCCGAACTGGCGGCCCGTGGCCTTCCGGCCATATTGGTGCCCTCGCCCCATGTGGCTCACAACGAGCAAGAGCACAACGCAAGAGTGCTGGCCAAAGCAGGAGCGGGCATCATGGTCACCGAAAGTGAGGATGTACCGGCCCGGGTCATCCAGGCGGCCGTGGAATTGCTCAGTGACCCGGCTCGCCTACAGGCCATGAGCCGCCGCTGCCAGGGCCTAGGACGGCCCGGGGCGGCCGGGCACATCGCCGGTCTGGTGCTGGACCAGGCCAGGCGGGGTTAGCAGAAGACCCGTCCGGGACGGCCGGGCTTAGTTTGACTCCCGGGCCCGGACAAGCCCGGACGCGGGTCGCACCCCGGTTTCGCCCGGGGCATACTATAGGGATGACTCTGCACCAGGGCCATCGTGGGCTCAGTCCCCACGCGGGTGGGGGTGAACCAGCGTCTATCCTCCTGATGGAGGCGTAAGCCTTTGAAGCACATCCATTTCATAGCTATCGGGGGCGCAGGGATGAGCGGCATTGCCAAAGTCCTGCTGGCCCAGGGTTACCGGGTTTCCGGTTCGGACATCAAGCAGTCCGAGTGGACCCAGCGCCTAGAACAGCTGGGAGCCCGGGTGTACATAGGTCACCGCGCTGACAACATCAACGGCGCTGACTTGGTGGTGGTTTCGTCGGCCATTGCGCCGGGCAACGAGGAACTCGAAGAAGCCACCAGGCGTGGCATACGGATACTGCACCGGGGCGACATGCTTGCTCGTCTTATGGCCGGCAAGAAGGGCATCGGCGTGGCCGGTGCCCACGGCAAGACTACCACCACGTCGATGATCGCCATGCTCTTGGAGCGCTGCGGGTATGATCCGACGGTGCTGGTAGGCGGCGAGATCACTGATATGGGAGGCAATGCCAAGCTGGGGAGCGGCGACTACCTAGTGGCCGAGACCGACGAGAGCGACGGGTCGTTTCTGAAATTGCGCCCATACATTGCGGTGGTAACCAACATCGACGATGACCACCTGGACTACTACGGTTCTCTGGAAAGCATTCAACAGGCCTTTGCCTCCTACCTGGATGGTGTCAACAAGGAAGGCCGCTGCGTGTTGTGCGCCGACGATGGGAATCTCCGGCGGCTGGCGGTAGGCCGTGACTGGCCAGTGCTGTGGTACGGCATCAGGCACCCGGCCCAGTGGCAGGCAGCCGACTTGCGCCAGCAGGGCTGGACATTGCGTTTTTCTGCTTTTCGGGAGGGTCGCGAGCTGGGCCCGGTGCAGCTCAAGGTTATTGGCGAGCACAACGTGGAAAACGCCTTGGCTGCGCTGGCCGTGGCGGACACCGTCGGTATTCCATTTCAGCGGGCAGCGGCCGCCCTGGAGGAGTTCAGCGGCGTGGCCAGGCGACTGGAGATGGTGGGCGAAGTCCGGGGGGTCAGGGTCTTGGATGATTTTGCGCACCATCCCACGGAAATCCGCGCCACCCTGGAAACTGTGGCCAGGGCCACCGCGGGACGGCTCATCTGCGTGTTCCAACCTCACCGCTATTCCCGCACCCGTTATTTGGCCAGCGAGTTCGGGCAGGCATTCCGGGCAGCCGACCGCGTCCTCTTGGCCGACATCTACGCCGGCCCGGGGGAGACGCCAGAACCCGGCGTTGATTCCGGGTTGATCGCCCAAGCCCTGGCAGCCAACGGTAAGGCGGTGACCTGGCTACACAACCGTGACCAGCTGGTGGTGGAGGCTTGCCGTGGTACCCGGCCTGGAGATGTCATCATGACCGTGGGCGCCGGCGACGTGTGGGCGCTGGGAGCCAAGTTGCTGGAGTGCTTGGCCCAGTAACCCAGCGTATTAGGGTCACGTAGTATGTACGGCAGGCGGGTGGCCGGCCGCCGGGCACTGGCAATCGGCCGGAGGTGCAAGAATTTGAGATACATTATACAGGGACGGGAGAAGCTGGAGGGGCAGGTGCGGATCAGTGGCGCAAAGAATGCGGTCTTGCCCATGCTGGCGGCCACGGTCCTTACCAGCAAGCCCTGCCTGATTCACGACGCACCCGACCTTCGGGATGTAGTGGTCATGTCCGAGATCCTGCGCCGCCTGGGAGCCCGGGTTCGTTGGTTGGAGCACAACGGCCGCCGGGTCCTCGAGGTGGACCCATCCGTGCTATCGGTATCAGAAGTCCCGGAGCAGCTCATGCGGGAGATGCGGTCGTCGATCTTCCTCATGGGTCCTATACTCGGTCGACTGGGCCGGGTGAGGGTTTCTTACCCGGGCGGCTGCGCCATCGGCCCGCGGCCCATCGACCTGCACCTGAGGGGCCTAGAAGTGCTGGGCGCCTCCATCAGCGAGCGGTACGGGTATATACATGCAGAGTGCCACCGCCTGACCGGGCGTGAAGTGCACCTGGATTTTCCGAGCGTGGGCGCCACCGAGAACGTGATGATGGCGGCGGTGCTGGCCAGCGGGGTCACCACCATCCGCAACGCCGCCAAGGAACCGGAGATCGTGGACCTCCAGAACTTCCTCAACAACATGGGCGCCCGTATCAAGGGCGCGGGCCTGGATTCGATCCGGGTGGAGGGCGTGGAGCGCCTTCACGGTGCCGAGTATGCTGTAAGCCCGGACCGGATTGAGACGGGTACCTTCATGGCCGCAGCAGCCGTGGCCGGGGGGGAGATCCGCATTGAGAACTGTATACCGGAGCACCTGGACGCGGTTACCGCCAAGCTGCGCGAAGCAGGCGTCACCGTTCGCGAGGAGTCCGGGACCATCACCGTGACGGCGCGGGAGCGCCCGCTGGCCGTGGATTTTAAAACCCTGCCCTACCCGGGATTTCCCACCGACATGCAACCACAGCTCATGGCCGTCATGTGCCTGGCCCGGGGGACGAGCGTAGTAACGGAAACCATCTTTGAAAACCGTTTCAAGCACGTGGAGGAACTCAGGCGCATGGGGGCCCAGATCAAGACCGAAGGCCGGGCGGCGGTGGTAAAGGGAGTGGAGAGCCTGTCGGGCGCCACCGTGGAAGCCACTGACCTTAGAAACGGGGCGGCGCTGGTCCTGGCCGGTCTGGCCGCAGAAGGGACCACGGTGGTCAACGGTGTCACACACATCGACCGGGGCTACGAGAGGTTGGAGATCAAGCTGGCCCAGCTGGGAGCTAACATACGCCGCGAGTAGCCGCTGGGCCGGATTCCCCTCTTACGCTTGGAGGATATTGTGACCGGGCACCTTTTCCACCTTCCCCAGGTGTGTTATCATCAGCTTGTAGTTATTGCGGGGTGGTAGGGTGCCAGGGACCCGGACGTTAGTAATCCTGCTGCTGGTACTCCTGGCCATGGGCACCGGTGGCTTTGTTTTTCTGCATTCCCCCGGGTTTTACGTAGCCGTCGTAGAGGTGGTAGGCAACCACCGGGTGACCGCCGAAGAGATCGTGGCCCGTTCCGGACTCCTGGTGGGAAGCCACCTGCTCGCGGCCCTGGACGACGGCATTGCCCGGGCCATCCTGGAAAACCCCTGGCTGGAGACGGTGCGAGTCCGGCCGGTGTACCCGGGCCGGGTGGTCATCACCGTAGAGGAGCGCGAACCTGCGGCCCTGTTGGCCACAAGGGACGGTTTCTGGGTGGTCGACACCCGCGGCTTTCTCCTGGCGCAGGAATCATCGCCCGGCGGCGAACTGATGGTTGTCACCGGCGTTCCCGAGGGAGGATGGGCCACCCGCCAGCGCCCCCCGGCCGCGGAACTGGTCCGCGCCTTGCAGGTGGTTTCGGCCCTGGCCGAGAGAGGCCTAGATCCCCAGCCCCAGGAGGTAGGGGTGAACCAGGGCGAGATTGACCTTTTCCTGGCCGGCGGGATCCGCGTATTCCTGGGAAGCCCCGGGGCAGGACTGGGACACGTCCTAGACCTGCTGGCTGGCGTGCTCGTTGACCTAAAGGGAGACCTGGCTGAGGTGCTCTACATCGATCTTCGCTTTGACCGGCCGGTGATCCGCAAGAGATAGGAAGGAGGAGAACCATGCGCTCCAGAAGTGGACAGGTTATGCTCGTCCTGGTTTTTGCCATCCTCGGACTAATGTTGACCACTCAGTTCCGCAACCAGCAGCGCCTGTCCGGGGCCATTTCCTACCGGCGGGCTGAGGAACTGGCGGCCTTGCTCAAGGCCGCGGAGGCCGAACGGGACCTCCTGCGCCACGAGCTGAGCAGCATGCGCCTGCACCTTGCCCAGGTGACCGCCAGCGAGAGCGCGGCCCTGGATGCTCTCAACCGCGAGCTGGAGCGCCTCCGCCTGCTGGCCGGCGTGTCTGCGGTGCGCGGACCCGGGGTCACGGTTATCATGGATGACTCCACCCGGCCCAGGAGCCGGCAAGAAGATCCTAACGTCTATCTCATCCACGACGATGACTTGCTTAAAGTGGTCAACGAGCTGCGAGCGGCCGGGGCCGAGGCCATTGCCATCAACGGCCAGCGCCTGACCAGCGTCAGCGAGATCCGGTGCGCCGGGCCCACCATATCCATAAACGGCACCCGGGTGGCTCCCCCCATTGTGATAACTGCCATCGGCGATCCCCAGACCCTGGAGAGCTCTTTGAAAATGCGCGGGGGCGTGGTGGACCAGCTCAGCCTGTGGGGGATCGAGGTCAAGGTCAAGCGCGAGACCGACCTGTTGCTCCCGGCCTACGACCGGGCCCTGAACTGGATGCACGCCCGCCCGGCAGAAGAGGGAGGCCGCCCATGATCCTGCTGGCTTTGGTAGGACTGGCCCTGGGGGTCATCGTGGGGTGGAACCTACCCCTGAGGATCCCCGCCTTACACGCTCGCTACCTGTCCATCGCCATACTGGCCGGCCTTGACTCGGTGTTTGGAGGCATGCGGGCCGAACTGGAGGGCAGGTTTGAAGGAGTGGTGTTCAGCACAGGCTTTTTCTCCAACATGCTCCTGGCTGCAGGCCTGACCTATGTGGGCGACAAGATTGGAGTCGAGCTCTACCTGGCGGCCGTGGTGGCGTTGGGAGTGCGCATCTTCCAAAACGTAGGAGCTGCCAGGCACGCTCTGCTAGTTCGCTTCTGGAAAAAGAGGTAAAAGGACCCGCGCGCGGAATTTTTCTCAGTGGCGGGGAGGTGGCGCCGTGACCCGGCGTGAGCACGTGGTTGGCCTGGATGTAGGTACCAGCAAAGTGGCAGTAGTCATCGGCCTGCCTACCCAGGACGGCCGCATCGATATCATCGGCGTCGGCACTTGTCCGTCAGCCGGCATGCGCCGGGGAGTGGTGGTGGACATCGAGGCCACCGTCAGGGCCATCTTGGAGGCGTGCCAGAAAGCCGAACGCATGGCGGGCGTCAGCATCAAGTCGGTGTATACCAGCGTGGGGGGGCCCCACATGGCCACCACCAACAACCGTGGAGTGGTGGCCGTTTCCCGGCAGGACCGGGAAATCACCCCGGAGGACCAGGCGCGGGTTATGGAGGCCGCCCGGGTTTTGAATGTACCACCGGACCGGGAAATCGTCCATGTGCTCCCTCGCCAGTTCATCGTCGACGGCTACGACGGAGTGAAAGACCCGGTGGGGATGGTGGGGGTTAGGCTGGAGGTAGAGGCCCTCATCGTAACCGGGGCCATCACATCCTTGCAGAACATCCTGCGCTGCGTATACAAGGCCGGCCTGGAAGTGGACGGGCTGGTGCTTTCGGCCCTGGCGGCGGGAGAGTCGGTGCTACAGCCCGCCGAGCGGGAACTCGGCGTGATGCTGGTGGACATGGGCGCGGGGACCACCCAGGTGGCCATCTACGACCAGGGGTCATTGTGGCAGGCCTCGGTGGTGCCAGTGGGTAGCGCCCATATTACCAACGATATTGCCGTGGGCCTACGGACGCCTGTGCAGCAGGCCGAGTCCATCAAGGTCCTGCACGGCCGGGCCCAGGTGGGCGACACCGACGATGAGGCCTTCTTCGACATACCCAGCGTAGCCGGGAGCGGGCAGCGGCAGGTTTCCCAGCGCATGCTGGCCACTATCATTGAAGCGAGGGCTCACGAGGTCCTGGACCTGGTAGCCCAACAGCTCAAGTTCTTCAGCTACCCTCACGTGCTGCCGGCGGGAGCCGTGCTGACCGGGGGGGGGTCGCGTCTCACCGGGATGCTGGAGCTGGCCGGTGCCCGCCTGGACATGCCGGTGCGCACCGGGTGCCCGGTGCTCGGCGGTGGTCTGGATGACATCGTCCGCGATCCTGCCCTGGCTACCAGCGTGGGATTGGTGATCCGGGCACTGAAGGACCGCGAGACGGGTGCCTCGCGGTTGAGAGGCGGCGGTAGGGCCCAGTCGTGGATAGCGGCACTGGCCAACTGGTTCCGGGAGTTCCTGTAGAAATGGAGGGGACCTTCTGTGGTTGACTTCGATCTGGGCGAAGAACGGTTTGCCAACCTCAAAGTGGTTGGCGTCGGCGGTGGCGGCAGCAACGCCGTCAACCGCATGATCAACGCCGGGCTGCGGGGTGTGGATTTCGTGGCTATCAACACTGACGCCCAGGCGCTTATCATGTCTGACGCCCTGAACAAGCTGCAGATAGGGCGCAATATTACCCAGGGCCTCGGAGCCGGGGCCAACCCAGAGGTGGGCCAAAAGGCCGCCGAGGAAAGCCGGGAGCTAATCCGGCAGGCGCTGGATGGGGCCAACATGGTGTTCATCACCGCCGGGATGGGAGGGGGAACCGGCACCGGTGCCGCTCCTATCGTAGCGGAGATCGCCCACGAGGTGGGGGCCCTGACCGTGGGAGTGGTCACGCGCCCGTTTTCCTTTGAGGGGCGCAGGCGCATGCACGTGGCGGAGCAGGGGATTGCCTTGTTACGGGACAAACTGGACACCCTCATCACCATACCCAACGATCGCCTTCTCAAGGTGGTCGAGAAGAGGACATCTATCGTGCAGGCCTTCCGCATCGCCGATGATGTACTCCGCCAGGGGGTACAGGGGATCTCGGACCTGATCACCGTGCCCGGCCTCATCAACCTGGACTTTGCCGACGTCCGCACCATCATGATGGAAACGGGCACGGCGCTCATGGGCATCGGCGTGGCCAGTGGGGAGAACCGCGCGGTGGCAGCTGCCCGGCAGGCCATCTCCAGCCCGCTCCTGGAGACGTCCATCGAAGGGGCCCGGGGCGTCCTCCTGAACATCACTGGCGGGCCGGACCTGGGGCTGTTCGAGGTCAACGAAGCCGCAGAGATCATCGCCCAGGCCGCCGACAGTGAGGCCAACATCATCTTCGGTGCCGTCATCGATGATAACCTCGGCGACGAGGTGCGGGTAACCGTCATCGCCACCGGGTTCGAGTCCCGGCCCCCCAAGAAGCCCGCGGCCGTGTTGCCCAAGGCAGTGGACCTGGAGATCAAAAGCTTCCAGGGGGAGGAGCTGGAAATCCCCACATTCTTGCGCCGACGTCGCAACCAAGAGAAATAGAAGAGAATCTAGTGGGCGGTAGTGAGCCTGGGTACTGGGCTTTACACCGCCCATCCGTATGATGTTCTGCCCCTCGCGCCTTGCTGGACACCCATGATCTCTCCTTTTGCCACAACGCATCTCCCCACGTTTCGACCGCCACCTGGATGTATAATTTTCCCAAATAGGTCTGCGGACGTCCGGTCATATTCCCCTAGGTACGAGCATACCGTGGGAATATGGAAGGGGTTCGCGACCGGCTGTGCGGAGGGGAATCCGGTGGTACGGTACGTATATGCCGACGTGCTGTTTCTGATCAACGCAGCCATGAACTTCCTCCTGCTCTGGGTCACGGCCCGGTTGATGCGCCACCTGTGGAAGCCCGCCCGCGGTGCCCTGGCATCGCTGCTGGGTGCCCTGTACTCGGTGGGGCTTTTGGTGCCCGGCCTCTCCGCCATGTACAGTAGTGCCGGGAAAGTGGTGTTTTCCCTGTTCATGCTGGCGATAGCGTTTCCCGGCGTGGGCTTCCGCAACTGGTGCAGGTCGGCGGCCTGTTTCTTCTGCCTGACTTGGGTGACGGCTGGAGCAGCATTTGCCCTGCATTTTTTGGGATCCGGGGCCTTGGGTCTTTCCCGGCCGGTGAGCTGGTGGACCCTGGGCGTCGCGGTGCTGGCCATGGCCCTGCCCGCCCGGGTAGTCTGGGGGCTGTCCCAGGGTTACCAATGGCAGAGGGCCCAGTGTTTTTCCGCAAGGGTGGAGATGGGAGACGCCAGCGTGGACGTAATGGCGCTTCTGGATACCGGCAACCGGCTCACCGACCCGCTCACCGGGTTGCCGGTGATGGTGGTGGAGCACGACGCCGTTCGCGAGCTTCTCCCCCAGCAAGTCAGGTCTGCCAGCGCAGAGGACCTTCTGGAAATGGTCGGCCACGAGTTTCCCGGCCAATTGGGTACCCGGCTCCGGCTCATCCCCTACCGCGGCATCGGCAATGACGGGGGCCTTTTGGTGGGTTTTCGGCCCGATCGGGTGCTCATCCAGTCCCCAGCCGCCCCTGTCAACTGCCGGAACGTAGTGGTGGCTTTGTACGAACGCGCACTCTGTCCCGATGGCCTCTACCGTGCCCTGGTTCCTCCCCAGATGCTGGACACCGGCTGACTGTTTCCCAAGACCACGATGGGAGAGGTGATCCCATGCGGGGCCTGTGGCCCAGGACCAGGTTGATGGTGCGGTTCTACCTGATCCGCGCCGGGCATGCGTTGGGGCTTCTCATGGCCCGGCCCGTCCTCTACGTCGGGGGCAGCGAGGCACTCCCGCCCCCGCTGAGCTCCGATGAGGAGGTATCGCTGCTGGGGCGCCTGGAAAACGGCGACCAGGGCGTCAAGAAGGTCTTGATCGAGCGCAACCTGAGGTTGGTGGTGTATATTGCCCGCAAGTTCGAAAACACCGGCATCGGCATTGAGGACTTGGTGTCCATCGGCACCATCGGCCTGATCAAGGCCGTGAGCACCTTTGACCCTACCAAGCGCATCAAGCTGGCAACCTATGCCTCCAAATGCATAGAAAACGAGATTCTCATGCACCTGCGCAGGACCAGCCGGGCGCGGTTCGAGGTATCCTTTGATGAGCCGCTCAACATAGACTGGGACGGCAACGAGCTTTTGCTTTCCGACGTGATGGGCACAGATGATGACCTGATCTACCGGGGCCTGGAAGAGGAGGTGGACCGGTCGCTGCTGCGCCGGGCCCTGGGAAGGTGCAGTGGTCGGGAACGGACCATCGTGGAATTACGTTTCGGCCTGCGTGATGGGGCTGAACGCACTCAAAAGGAAGTAGCGGACCTTCTGGGGATTTCCCAATCATACATTTCTCGCCTGGAGAAGAAGATCATGAAACGGTTGCACCGGGAGATCAGGCGGCTGGAGTAGAGGAGAGAACAGATCCTGCGGACCGGGCCGGCATGGCCCGGTTCGGTTTTTGTTGCCATAATATGGCTTTCGGCCTCGTATAAACCACAAGGTCCAGGGCAACAATCAGCTGGGAAAGAGACAACAAATCGGCGCTGGGGTGGGGGAAGAGGTCGTGATCGTCAACAAGGTTGAGATCTGTGGCGTTAATACCTCCAAGCTGCCCGTCTTGTCCAACACCCGCATGCGGGAGCTGTTTGCCCAGCTCAAGGACGGCGACCGTTCCGCCCGGGAAAAACTAGTAGTCGGGAACCTGCGCTTGGTGCTCAGCGTCATCCAGCGCTTCAACAACCGCGGCGAGTGCGTGGACGACCTGTTCCAGGTAGGGTGCATAGGCCTGATGAAGGCCATCGACAACTTTGACCTGGAGCAAAACGTGAAGTTTTCCACGTACGCCGTCCCCATGATCATCGGGGAAATCCGTCGTTACCTCAGGGACAACAACCCCATCCGGGTCAGCCGGTCGTTACGGGATGTGGCGTACAAAGCCCTCCAGGTCAGAGACGGGTTGGTAAACCGGCACTCGCGGGAGCCGACCATCGGCGAAATAGCCACCGAGCTGAAGATGCCGCGGGAAGAGGTAGTGTATGCCCTGGATGCCATCCAGGAGCCCATATCCCTCTTTGAACCCATCTACCATGATGGAGGCGATCCTATCTTCGTCATGGACCAAGTCGGGGACGAGCGGCAACTGGACACCGGGTGGCTGGAGGGGATCTCCATCCGGGAGGCCATGCAAAAACTCAATGAACGCGAGAAGCTCATCCTAAACCTCAGGTTCTTCCAAGGAAAGACCCAGATGGAAGTGGCCGACGAGATCGGTATATCCCAAGCCCAGGTGTCCCGGCTGGAAAAGGCTGCGCTTTTGCATATGAGAAAATACATGTCTTGAGGGTGGAAAAACGTTGAAAGCTATGAACGGCAAGCTGGTGGTGGTGATGGTCCTGGCCGTGGCCTTGGCCTGGGTCAACCTGGTCTTGACCTCGGTATACCGCTACGAGCGTGCCTGGAATCCTGAGAACCTGATCCGCCTCCACGTGGTGGCCAACAGCGATTCCCAGCAGGACCAGGCACTCAAACTTCAGGTACGGGATGCCATCCTAGCCGGGTTGAGGCCCCGGCTGGAGGGGCTGGCGGCGCCGGCCGCACGTCAGGTGCTGGAGGAGCACACCGGCTGGGTCGAGGAACTGGCCCTCTCGGTGCCGGGGATCCAGGAGCATGCATACCCAGTGTGCACGGTGGTGGGCCGCTTCCGTTTCCCCCATCGTAACTACCGAGAGATAGCCTTGCCTGCCGGGGAGTATTACGCCCTACGGGTAGTGATCGGGGAAGGGAAAGGCGAAAACTGGTGGTGCGTCCTGTTCCCGCCGCTTTGTTTTGTGGACGTGGCCACCCGGGTAGAAGGACCGGCCCTGGACAACGGCGGCAACGCACTGCTCATACCCGAAGAAGAGCTTTCCGAGGTGCCCGTGAAGGTCAGGTTCGTCATCTTGGAATTCCTAAGAAAGCATGGTCTTTTGGCCGTTCGGCAGTGGCAGCTGGTGGCGCCCGCCAGGTACGGCCGCCCTGATCCCCAGCCTTAGTCTAAAAAAGCACGGCCCCATGTTCAGGCGGGAAAGGCAATTCCTCCGGGCAGTCCCAAAACCGGCGACTGGTCCCCCGGGGATAGCCCTCGTCTTGCCCTGGTGCCTTCACGATTAGGAATCCTTCGCTCCGGCCACCAGGCTTTCCACTATGGCCGGGTCAGCCAGCGTGGCACTGTCCCCGATGGCACCCACGTCACCCCGGGCGATGCTTTCTTACGATGCGCCGCATGATTTTCACACTGCGGGTTTTGCCGGGCGTAATCTGGAGTTGTCCGGGGTGGCGATGGGGCCGATGACCCGGCGCACGTAAGACACCAGTTCCATGTGGAGTTGCGGGCCCGGCGCGTACCTGTCGCGCAGTATGACATAGGCGGCGATGCCCTCGCCCTTGATGTTGTGGGGAAACCCGACCACGGCGGCTTCGGTCACCGCGGCGTGGGATACCAGGGTGCTTTCCATCTCGGCAGTGCCTAGGCGGTGACCGGACGTGTTGATCACGTCATCCACCCGGCCCATGAGCCCAAAGTACCCGTCCTCATCTTTGCGGGCACCGTCGCCGGTGAAGTACAATCCCTGGTACTGGGAGAAATACATCTGCCAAAACCGTTCGTGGTCGCCGTAGACGGTGGGCATGATGCCGGGCCACGGCTTCTTGATGACCAGATACCCTCCTCGTTGGGCTGGCATTGGGTGCCGTCCTTTCTGATGATCATGGGCTCTACACCGAAGAAACGAAGGGTTACCGAGCCCGGCTTGGTGGGGATGGTACCGACCAAAGGAGTCATGAGGAATGCCGCCGGTTTCCGTCTGCCACCAGGTGTCTACAATAGGACACCTGTTTTTGCCGATGACCGTGGGATACCAGATCCAGGCCTTCGGGTTAATGGGTTCGCCTACGGTTCCCAAGAGGCGCAAACTGCCCAAATCCCGCCTTTCCGCCCATGCCCTTCCTTCGCGCCTCATGGCCCGGATGGCGGTGGGTGCGTTGTAGAACATGCTGACCCGGAATCTCTCCACCACCTCCCAGAACCGATCGGGGGCCGGGTAGTTAGGGGTTCCCTCAAACATGACCGTGGTGGCCCCGAGCGCGAGCGGGCCATAGACTACGTAACTGCGGCCGGTCACCCCGCCGATGTCCGCCGTGCATCAGCAGGTGTCTTCCATATAGTCGTATTCCTCCTGCAGGATGGTTCGGCTACGGTGCTGAGCGTAGGGCTTTCTGCACAGCAGGAGGAGTCGAGTCAACAGACAACCAGCACGGTCCAAGCCGCCCCGGAAGATGCGGACACCCGGCCGGCCTGGGCTGCCAGTGACCCGCGCCGTTACCACCAGCTCCTGGCTTGGTGGCCACAGTGGTTTGGTGAGAGGATTTCCTGTTACACCTGGATCGCCACGACTGTGAGTGGCATCACCAGGTGCGTACTGCGGAGGAACCCTTCCCCGGGCCGCAGCGTCGGAAAAGGCACGGAGATTAGAAGGGGGGTCAGCCAGTTGCCCCGGGACCTGGAGTGCACAGCTGTCTACTCCGGCAGCCGTGGCCAAAACCACTTGCGCGACTTGATCATGAGCATCTACTCGGCTCTCAAAGAGAAGGGTTACGATCCGGCCAGCCAGTTGGCGGGTTTTCTGCTTACCGGCGACCCGGTGTACATCACTGCCAGCGCCCGGCCTTTGGCCCGGCAGGTGGACCGCGAGGAAGCCCTGGAGCTCATGGTGAAATACTACCTTGACAGGTAGGGAACCCAGGCGCCTTTCGCCCATATACATAGGGTGAAGGGGGGTGGGGCGGTTGGTGAGGATCTCGGACCTAGAAAACCGGGATGTGGTCAACATCACCGACGGCCGGCGCCTGGGCAACGTGGTAGACGTGGAAATGGACCTGGAATCCGGACGCATCGTGGCCATCATCATCCCAGGTGCCCAGCGTTTTTTGGGCTTTTTCGGCCGGGAGAACGACCTGGTCATCCCCTGGGACAAGATCAAGAAGATCGGGGCCGATGTGATCCTGGTGGAGGTGGCCGGTTATGCGGAGCCACACATCCGCCCCAGGTAGCAGCACCCGGCGGCGCCGCGGAGACCGCGGCATTTTTGTTTTGTGGTAAAATGAAGGAGGAGAGGTGAGAGAGACTGCAGCCGGGCATGATGCGCTGGAAGCCACTAGAAGACGCAGGCCCATTCATGGCCGCCTTCACCAGTCGCTGGGGCGGGGTAAGCCCTGGGTTCGAGGGCGGTCTTAACCTGTCCTTTCACGTGGGCGACTCCGCTGGGGCGGTCTTGGCCAACCGGACCTTGGTAGCGGGTGCTCTGGGCATTGCCCTGGATGACCTTGTGCTGGCCGAGCAGGTGCACGGAAACCGCGTGCGGCTGGTGGGGGCCGAACACGCCGGGGCTGGGGCTTACGCGGGCGGGACGGCCCTGCCAGCCGTTGATGCCCTGGTGACGTCCACTCCCGGGCTGGTGCTGGCCGGGTGCTTTGCCGATTGCGTGCCCGTGTATATCATTGACTCCGAACATACCGCCGTTGGCCTGGCCCATGCCGGGTGGAGAGGAACGGCCGGGCGCATTGCCCAGGCAACGTTCCAGGCCATGCACGGGCAGTTCGGTTCCCGGGGCAACGGTTGTGTGGCGCTGGTGGGACCGGCCATTGGCCGTTGCTGCTACCACGTGGGTCCGGACGTGGCCCTGGCCATGCAGGACCACGAATACTGGCAGGAGGTGGCCAGCCCCGGGCCCGGGGGCGGTTGGTCCCTGGACCTGGCGGCGGCCAACTGCCGCCAGCTGGAGGCGGTGGGGATAACCCGGGTGCACGTCGCCGGCATGTGTACCAGCTGCGATCCTGGCTTCTTCTCCCACCGGCGTGACCGCGGGCAGACCGGGCGCATGATGGCGCTTTTGGGGATCCGGGCCGGAGCAGGGAAAGCACGCGGTGGGGGAGAATAGGCCAGGCAAGCCCTGGCCGGGGAGAGTGGCCATGCTAGACAAGTCCCGAAAGGCCGGGCGCAAGCCGCGTCGCCCGCCGGTCCCGCGCCGGGGACGGCTGTACAAGCCCCGGCGGCAGCCCCTATGGCCCTGGCTGTTCGTAGTGGCCTTGTTCGGGGTGCTACTGGTGGCCGGGTCGGCCACCGCCAAGTCCCTGGTGCTCCAGCTCCTTACCCGGACGGTGCAGGTGGATGTCCACCGGGTGGAGCACGTGGTGTCCGCCCAGGCCTACCTGGCCAGGCGCGAACTGGTCTTCGTGGCGCCGGTGACCGGGAAGATCACCCTGGTGGCACGGGAGGGTGAGCGCGTGCGCACCGGATCACTGGTAGCAGAGATCTCCAACCCCCGCACCCGGGCGGCCATCGAGGCCCAGATCGAGCAGGCCATGGCCCGGTTACGTCAGTTTGAGGCCAATTCTGCTCAGACGGCGGTGGCCCTGGAGGACGCGCTCAAGGAAGGGGCCACCAGGTTGGAACTGCTCATTGCCCGGGCCCGCCAGTCCAGTACCCAGGGCCAAGCAGCACTGGAACGGGAGCTGAGTGAAGTGCTGTCGGCCCAGGCCGGACTCAGGGCCGCGCAGGAGCGACTGGTGGAAGAACACCGTTCGCTCATGGACGAGGTGGCCCGCGTCCAGAGCCAGCGGGCTTTGGCCGTGGTGTCGCTGGAAGCGCCCTGGCCCGGTGTCATCAGCTACGCCTTGGACGGACTCGAAGACGCGCTGAAGTGGGACCAGCTGGGGAAGCTTTCGGCCCGGGCCGTGTTCACGCTGGCGCCCTCGGTCTCTTCCCTCACCGACGGCCAGGAGGTGGGAGCCGGGGAGCGGCTGTTCAAACTGGTGGACTTGTCCGAAGTGGTAATGGTGCTGGCCGTGGCAGAGAGCCGGGCCTCTGGTTTGATGCGGGGGATGCGCGTCGGGGTGCGGGTTCCCGCGCTGGATGACCGCACTCGCACCGGGCAGGTAACCGAGATTAGGCCTGGGAACCCGGATGGCTACGTGATGGTGCAGGTTACTTTGCGGGAGGGTCTGGATGAACTGGGCAGTCACCGCCAGGTGGAAGCCGTACTGGTTAAGGCCACCTATGAGGGGATCCGGGTCCCCAAGTCGGCCCTGGTGCAGCAGGGGGAGCAGCCGGGAGTCTACGTGGCTCATAAGACCCTGGCCAGGTTTAGACCTGTCGGCGTGCTGGTAACCGACGGCCGGTGGGTCCTGGTCAGCGGTCTAGCCGCCGGAGACGAGGTGGTGACGACGCCGCGCTGGGTCAAGGAAGGCCAGCGCATTCGCTAGAGATGAGGTAGCACTGATGACGGCGACGAACATACGTCAGAACCTGGACGTTTTGGGTGAGCGCATGGCCCGGGCGGCCGGCCGGGCGGGACGTTCCCTGCACGACATCACCGTCGTGGCAGTTACCAAGGAAGTGCCGGTGCCGCGCATCCTGGAAGCAGTGGAATGCGGGGTGACCGACCTGGGCGAAAACCGCGTGCAAGAGGCCCGGGGCAAGGTCTGCCGGGTGACCGGGGTCAGGTGGCACATGATCGGCCATTTGCAGAGCAACAAGGCCCGACCCGCCCTGGAGATGTTCGACCTGATCCATTCGCTGGACCGGCCTTCGCTGCTGGAGGCCTTGTCCAGGCATGCCCAGCGTCTCGGAAAGGTTGCCCGGGTGCTGGTACAGGTAAACACCAGCCGGGAGTCTGCCAAGTCCGGGGTCGACCCGGACCGTGCCGCCGAGTTTGTGGTTACAGCCGGGACCACGCCGGGCATCCTGGTGGAGGGCCTGATGACCATAGGTCCCCTGGAAGGGGGCCCGGCAGCTGCCCGGCTCGGCTTTGCCACCCTGCGCGAACTGGCTCGGGAACTGGAGGCCGCCCGGCTGCCCGGTGTATCCATGCGCTATCTTTCCATGGGCATGTCGGCAGATTTCGAAGTAGCCATCGAGGAAGGTGCCAACCTGGTCCGCATCGGCACGGCGATTTTCGGGCACAGAAGATTCTAGACGAGCATTCTGCAAGGCCCATGGTCATTGACAGCAAAAAGCCTTCTGCGAACAGCCAGCGAATCCGCCTAACCCTGGAGTGCCCACGGGTTAGGACGTTACTTCGCTCCGGCGATTACGGTGGGCGTGCGCAACCGCGAAAGGGTCAGGGCCTTCATCAGCGCTCCACCAACTTGCAGCCATTACCCAGTGGTGCACCCGCCCGCCTTGGCGGGATCGGAGCCTCCGGAGCCAACACACAGTGGAGAAGACTACGGCCCGAGACTCTTCAAGGTCACAAAGAGCATAGAACCTTAGGTGGGGAAGTCGGTCTACTTCCTGAGGGCATGACTCGTTCTGAAGAGCCACGCCCCTGCATCACTCAAAGCAACCATAAGGACGTAACGTTTTGGTAACCAGCGCTACTATGGAAGTGACCACCATAGTCCAAAAAACCGGAGATAGGAGTGGTCAGCGTGCTGAGGAACACCCTTGACCTGCTGGTGAAACTCTGGATCTGGGCCATCATCATCCGGGCGCTCATGTCGTGGTTCCGTCCGCGTACTTATAACCGCACTTACTACGACGTGTCGCGCTTTCTTCACCGGATAACCGAGCCCATCCTTGAGCCCATCCGGCGCTACCTGCCCATGGGCGGCGGCATAGACCTCTCACCTCTCATTGCCATCTTGCTTTTGCAGATACTCTGGTCATTCCTGGCTCCCTTTGTTCCCTGAGGGCACCTGTGGTCATACGGGTCCTATTGAGCCCACTGGAATTGTGGCATATAATAGTAGCTGGTTAGCCAGACAAGCCTGGGGCTAACCTGAACGGAGGTGGGTTGGTTAGTGCTTACTCCCCTGGACATCCACAACAAGGAGTTCAAGAAGGGTCTCCGCGGGTACGCAGAGGCGGAAGTGGATGAGTTCCTAGACCAGATAGTCAGGGATTTCGAGCAGCTTCTGCGGGAGGGCGATGATCTGCGTAACCGGGTCAGCGAGATGGAATCGCGCCTTAGCCACTACCGGGCCCTGGAGGAGACTCTCCAGAATACGCTGGTGGTGGCCCAGGCCACGGCAGAGGAAGTCAAGAGCGCCGCGCACAAGGAGGCAGAACTCATAGTCAGGGAGGCCGAAGCCCGCGGCAAGGACATGCTGGAGCAGGCCAGGGAGCAAGTGAGGGCACAGGAGCGGGAACTCGAGGACCTAAGAAAGCAGATGATCCAGTTTCGAGCCCGCAACCGGGCGATGCTCCAGGCGTATCTTGAGCTTTTGGAGAACCCCGACCACCGTGAGGCCACCAAGGTGAATCCCTGAGGTTTGCCCTGACCGGGTGCCCCGGGTAGGCCCCGGTATAATGGCTGGTCTGCCCCCGTTTCCACGGGGGCGCACCACTTTTCCGGGCAGCTGGCATAGATTTACATAACTTGGAGCAACCTTTAGACACAGCACTTCAGAGAGGGTGGACTTGGCTTGGATTACCGCAGCACTCTGAACCTGCCACAGACGGACTTTCCCATGCGGGCCAACCTGCCGGACCGGGAGCCCGAAACGCAGTCCTTCTGGGAAGAAACCGGTGTGTATGAGGAACTGGCCCGGCGGGGCCGGGGCAGGCCCAAGTTCATCCTGCACGATGGCCCACCCTACGCTAATGGGGACATCCACATTGGCACAGCCCTCAACAAGGTGCTCAAGGACATAGTCATCAAGTTCCGCTCTATGCAGGGGCAATATGCCCCCTATGTTCCCGGGTGGGACACCCACGGCCTGCCCATAGAACTCCAGGCTATCCGGGCCCTGGGCATCGACCGGGACCGGGTCAGCCCTCTGGAGCTGAGGCAAAGATGCCGCGAGTTCGCCCTGCACTGGATGGACGTGCAGCGCACGGAGTTCAAGCGGTTGGGGGTGTTGGGCGACTGGGACCACCCGTACCTCACCCTGGAACCAGAGTATGAGGCCAGGCAGGTCCAGCTCTTCGGCGAACTGGTGGAACGGGGTTACATCTACAAAGGCCTCAAGCCCGTGTACTGGTGTGCCGAGTGCGAGACGGCGCTGGCCGAAGCCGAAGTTGAGTACAGCGAAAAGACCTCTGATTCCATATACGTGGGGTTCAAGGTCGAAGACGGCAAAGGACGGTTGCCCCGGGATGCCCGGGTCGTCATCTGGACCACCACACCCTGGACCATTCCGGCCAACCTGGCCATAGCCCTTCACCCGGACGCCGAGTACCGGCTGGTGGCCACTAAGGCCGGGAGCCTGCTTTTAGCCGCTGACCTGGCCGGGCGCGCCCTGTCCATGATGGGCCTGGAAGGCGGGGAGACCCTGGATCGTTTCCGGGGAGCGGAGTTGGAGGGAGTGGTCTGCCGCCATCCCCTCTACCTGCGTGACTCCTTGCTCATCCTGGGGGACCACGTTACCCTGGAGGAAGGCACCGGCTGCGTACACACGGCCCCGGGGCATGGGCACGAGGACTTTGAAGTAGGTGCTCGCTACGGTCTCCCGGTGCTAAACCCCTTGGACGGCCGGGGAGTCTTCACCGATGAGGCGGGTCCCTTTGCTGGGCTGCGTTACGATCGGGCCAATCCCAGGATCGTGGACGCCCTGGCCGAGGCGGGAGCGCTTTTGGCCAGCGACCATGTCCAGCACCAGTACGCGCACTGCTGGCGCTGCAAAAAGCCAGTGCTCTATCGCGCCACTGAGCAATGGTTCGCCTCGGTGGATGGCTTCCGCCAGGAGGCCCTGGAGGCCATCGATGCGGTTACCTGGATTCCCGGCTGGGGGAGAGAACGCATCTCCAACATGGTGGCCGGCCGGGGGGACTGGTGCATCTCCCGCCAGCGTGTATGGGGCGTGCCCATCCCCGCCTTTTACTGCCGCCAATGCCGGCACATTCTCATCAGTCAAGAAACCATCCAGGCCGTGGCCGACCTGTTCCGCCGGGAGGGATCGGACGCTTGGTTTGCCCGAGAAGCCCACGACATCCTCCCGGCCGGCACTACCTGCGGCCAGTGCGGGGCATCCGGGTTCGTCAAGGAAACCGACATCATGGACGTGTGGTTCGACTCAGGATCCTCCCACGTGGCAGCCATGGAAGCCCACCCGGAGCTGGGCTGGCCGGCCGACCTGTACCTCGAAGGCTCCGACCAGCACCGGGGCTGGTTCCAGTCGTCTTTGCTCACGGCAGTGGCCACCCGGGGCAGCGCCCCCTACCGGGCAGTGCTGACCCACGGCTTTGTGGTGGACGGTGAGGGCCGGAAGATGTCCAAGTCCCTGGGCAACGTGGTTTTTCCCCAGGCGGTCATCAAGCAGTACGGCGCCGACATCCTGAGGCTATGGGTGGCTTCGGCAGACTACAAGCAAGACATCCGGGTCTCGCCGGATATCCTCAAGCAGCTGGCCGAGGTGTACCGGAAGATCCGGAACACCCTGCGTTTCATCCTGGGCAACCTGTACGACTTTGACCCGGCCAAGGACCCGGTGGCCTACCAGCAACTGTCCGAGCTGGACCGGTGGGCCCTGGCCACCCTGCAGCACCTGGTCAGGCAGGTCACAGCCTACTACCAGGCCTACGACTACCATCTCTTGTACCATGCTATTCACAACTTCTGTGCCGTGGACATGAGCTCTCTGTACCTGGATGTGCTCAAAGACACCCTGTATACCATGGGCAAGGACGACCTCCAGCGCAGGGCAGCCCAGACCGTGCTCTACCAGGTAGCAGCGGCGCTGGTGCGGGTCATTGCGCCGGTGCTGCCGCACACTGCCGAGGAGGTATGGCGCTTTCTGCCGCGCCCGGCCGGAGAGCCAGCCAGCGTCCTTTTGGCCCAGTGGCCCCCGGTACGCCAGGAGTACCTGGACCCGGACCTGGAAGAACGCTGGGGCCGGCTCCTGGAGGTCCGGCGGGCGGTCTCCAAGGCCCTGGAAATGGAGCGCGCTGCCCGCAACATCGGGTCCTCTCTGGAGGCCCAAGTCACGCTGTACGCGGGCCCGGACCGGGCCGGGCTCTTGGAGAGTTCGCTGTCCCAGCTGGCGGCCCTCTTCATCGTATCCGCGGTGCGCCTGGCCCCACCCTTAACCCCGGCCCCGGCTTTTGCCTTCCAAGACCCGGACACGGGTCTGGCGGTGCTGGTGGAGAAGGCGGAAGGAGTCAAGTGCGAGCGCTGCTGGGTCTTCAGTCCCACCGTAGCCCATGACCCCGGGCACCCGTCGCTCTGCCGGCGCTGCGCCCAGGTAGTGAGGGCATCTAGGCCGGACGCATAGAGAAAGGTTGCGGGAAAAGGGGGAGAGAACCGTGCCCAGAGGCATCATCGGCGTGCTGGGAGGTATGGGCCCGGAGGCCACCGCCGACCTCTTTTGCAAGATCATACGCGCCACTCCGTCCCAAAAGGACCAAGACCACCTGCGGGTGCTGGTAGACTGCAACCCGGCCATCCCGGACCGCACCCAGTACATCCTCGGCCTGGGACCCGACCCATTCCCACTCCTGCAGGCGACTGCCCTCAACCTGGTGCGCGCCGGAGCGTCTTTCCTGGTCATCCCCTGCAACACCGCTCACTACTTTCACCGGGCCTTACAAGAGTCCATCCCCATCCCGGTCTTGCACATCATGGAGGAAACCGCGTCCCACATCGCCAGGACCTGGCCTTGGGTCCGGACAGCCGGGCTCTTGGCCAGCACGGGCACGGTGCAAACTGGGCTGTACACCCAGGCCCTAGAGGCGGTGGGCGTAAGAGTCCTTACGCCGGCAAGCGCCGCGCAGGCAGCAGTCATGGATGCCATATACCAGGTGAAGGCAGGGTGGCACCAAAACGCCCGCCAGTTATGTGCCGCCGCGATGCACCAACTCCTGGGTGAAGGCGCCGAAGTCATGATCCTAGGATGTACCGAGCTCCCGCTCATCCTGGCCCCCGGCGACCTGGCATGCCCGGTGGTTGATCCCACCCTGGTGCTGGCCCGGGCCGCAGTGGAAAGAGCGCTGCACTACCATGAATAGAAAGGGGATGCGAGCATGCATGCCGACCTGATCCTCCGAAACGGGACCATCCACACCCTGGTGCCCGGACAAGGTCCGGTGCGGGCGCTGGCCGTCCGGGCCGGCCGGGTCCTGGCGGCCGGCCCGGACCAGGAGATCCTAGGGTACGCCGGGCCCGGCACCAGGACCATAGACCTGGCCGGGAGCACGGCTGTTCCCGGCTTCATCGACAGCCACGTACACCTTCTAAGCTACGGCCAGACCCTTATCCAGCTGGACCTTGCCCCGGTGCGATCCATCGCCCGGCTCCAGGAACTGGTACGTGAGCAAGCCGCAGCACTGCCAGATGGCGCCTGGGTCCTCGGGCGTGGCTGGGATCAGGAGGTGTTTGCCGAGGGCCGGTACCCGTCGCGTCATGACCTGGACGCGGCAGCGCCCGGCCGCCCGGTGCTCCTCAGACGCGCCTGCGGGCACGCTTGCGTGGCATCCAGCCGGGCGTTGGAACTGGCTGGGGTCACCGGGGATACACCCGACCCCGAGGGTGGTGTCATCGACCGGGACGCCAGTGGGCAGCCTACCGGGGTCTTCCGGGAGACCGCCAGCCGGCTGGTGGCAGCGGCGGTGCCCAGTCCCGGCCCGGACGAGGTAGCGGAGGCACTGGAACGAGGCATACGATCGGCGGTGGCCGCCGGGGTTACCGGGATCCATACCAACGATGGCTTCGAGGGTGGTTTCTCTGCCGGCTGGGACATGTACTCCCGGGTGTTGTACGGGCGTGACCTGGCCCTGAGGGTATACTGGGACGTTCCCGTGGCCGACCTCGAGGAGATCCTGGCCACCCCGAAGCGAACGGGCAGCGGTGACGAGCGGTTCAAGTTGGGGTCTGTGAAGCTGTTCATAGATGGGTCCCTGGGAGCCAGCACTGCCCTTTTGTCTTGTGACTACAGCGACGCTCCCGGTAACCGGGGTGTGAGGATCATGGAGACAGCGATGTTACAGGAACTGGTACTGCTGGCCCATGCCGCCGGCATGCAGGTGGCCATCCACGCCATCGGCGACCTGGGTATACAGATGTGTCTCGACGCCATCGAGCAAGCCCAAAAGGTTGTGCCCAGGGTGGGTCGGCACCGGATCATCCACTGCCAGATCATGCGCCCGGAGCTGTTCTCAAGATTCGCCCGGCTCGGGGTAGTCGCCGATGTCCAGCCCAAGTTCGTTACCACCGACCTACGGTGGACCGACCGACGGGTAGGGCCGGAGCGGGTCAAGTTCTCGTATGCCTGGAAGACGTTCCTCGACAGTGGTGTGGCGCTGGCAGCCGGTTCAGACTGCCCGGTGGAGCCCATTGAACCGCTCCTGGGTCTGTATGCGGCAGTAAATCGCCAGGACCTGGACGGGCACCCGGCCGGGGGCTGGCTGCCCGAGCAGAAGTTGACGGTACATGAGACCCTGCGGGCCTTTACCACCGGCAGTGCGTTTGCGGCCTTCGAAGAGGACATCAAGGGTACCCTGGCGCCGGGCAAACTCGCCGACGTGGTTGTGTTGGATGCCGACCCCTACCTGGTGCCCGCCCCGGCCCTCAAGGATTTGCAGGTCCAGATGACCATCATCGGCGGAAAGCCGGTATACGGTGACTAGTATGCAGGTGGCCGGGCGCTGGAGCACGGACGGCGCCCGGCCGGGCATCCTGCCGGCGTGCCCTCATCGTGCCAGGCCAACGCCGGTGTGAACCTGGTTACAGCTCCCTACAACGGCGGCCGCTGGCGCGGATATCTTTGCGGCACCCCCCGGGGATGGCTATACGCGGGAAAGCTCCTGGTGGGCCGTTTTCAAAAGCCCCGCGATGGGAAGCTGCTGGGGGCACTTGGCCTCGCACTCACCACATTCGACACATGAGGCTGCCCCACGGTTGACAGTGAGCATGCGCTGGTACCAGCGAGCTGATTCTGCAGTGGTCTGGTATATGAAAGCATCATTATATAGCGAGAACACCTGAGGAATGGCTACTCCCTGGGGGCAGGGCATGCAGTAGGAGCAGTCGGTGCAGGCGATCTTCAGCCTCTGCTGGTAGAGATCACGGGCCTGGCCAATGAGTCCCAGTTCGTCGCCGGTGAGGCTGTGGGGGAAGGCGTCCTCCACGGTGACCAGATTCTCCTCCAGCTGCTCCATGGTGCTCATGCCGCTGAGCACGCAGGTGGCCTCCGGGAAGTTGCAGACCCACCTCAAGGCCCACTCCGCGGGAGTCCGCTTGATCACGGCCCGGTTCCAGACGGCCTGGATCTCCCCGGGCGGCGAACCGCCCAGCTTGCCTCCTTTGATGGGTTCCATTATCACCACCGGGATGCCCCTGGCGGCAGCGTACCTGAGGCCCCGGACCCCGGCCTGGTGGTCGCTGTCCATGTAGTTGAGCTGGATCTGGCAAAAGGCCCAGGGGTAGGCGTCGATGATGGACTCGAAGGTATCCGCGTCGTCGTGAAAGGAAAATCCCGCATGGCCAATGCGACCTTGGGCAGAGATACGGTCGAGCCACGAGCAGACGTTCAACTCCTGTAGATGCTTCCAGACCTTCTTGTTCAGAGCGTGCAGAAGGTAAAGGTCTATGCAGTCGGTGTCCAGCCGCTCCAGCTGCTCGTCCAGGTACTTGTCGAAGTCACTGCTGTTTTCGCACAGGTAGGTGGGAAGCTTGGTGGCCAAACGCACCCTCTCCCGGTACCCGTCTTGCAACGCCCGGCCCACGAGCTCCTCGCTTTTCCCGCCATGATAGCCGTAGGCCGTATCGATGTAGTTGATGCCGTGGTCAATGCCGTAACGCAGCAGCCGGGTGGCCTGTTCCAGGTGGATTTTGGCCTGATCTCCGTCCAGCACCGGCAGGCGCATGCAGCCAAAGCCCAGCACCGACACGTCGAACCCGCAGTTTCCGAACTGGCGGTATTGCACCCTGTGTCCCCCTTGCACTAAATGTGGTCAGAGACAGATGAAAGTTGCCATTGAAACCTTGGGGGTTCCGTGGGACAATCACCTCGAACCGGTGACGGGCAGGTCTAATCACGGTCTTTCCTACTCCCCCTTAGTCTACATCAACCCCGGGCGGGCTGTCACTATCCGGGATGGACGCCCGGGCAGTTCTGGAGCCTGGAGCAGCCCGGACGTATTGCCAGTGATGGCACCATGTAGTAGTATTGAGGTTGACAGGCTTGTCCGCGCCCGGGGCTGCTTTGCGACCCGGGCCGGGGTCGATCCCAGCCAGGAGCCGACCTGGGCAAGTTTGCGTGGGGGAAGGCGTTGTCCTGTGAGGTCATCACCCGGTACGCGGGCGTGGGCTCCCCACCCGCCTTCTCAGGACCTTGGCGGCGGTGACGGGTTGGACCAAACCGGACGAGGCCTGCATCGGTCATCCGGACCGCCGTCCCAAGATAGGAGAGTGAGTGGTTTGCGCGTGCCTTTCGGACCCACCTACGAGGAGATGCTCCATCCTGATCGGATAGATCCCCAGGTACGGGCCCGGGCCCTGCGGGCCTTGGGCGAGGATGAGCTGGACCCCATCAATCTCTTTAACATAACCTGGAAGGATCGGGAGGGCCGGGTCAGGAAGGTCGTCCTGCCCAAGGCGCTCACCGGGGTGGACGCCAACATCGTGGTGCTTTTGGGCATGCATTTCCCCTCCGGTTCTCACAAGGTGGGTCCGGCCTACACCACTCTGATGGAAGGCTGCGTCGATGGCGACATCATCCCGGGCCAGCATACCATCCTTGGACCTTCCACAGGCAACTTCGGCATCGGCGTGGCCTACATCTGCCGTCTGATGGGCTACCGGGCCATCATCATCATGCCCGACAGCATGAGCAAGGAACGCTACGAGCGCATCCAGAGATACGGTGGAGAACTGGACCTGACCCCTGGGACCGAATCCGACGTTATCCTCACCCTGCAGCGCACCTACGAGCTGAAAAAGGACCCCGCCAACCATGCCCTGGCCCAATTTGAGCTTTTCCCCAACTATCGCTTCCACCGGTACGTGACCGGTCGCTCGGCCATAGAGGCGGTGCGGGGTGTGGGCAACGGCAGGATAGCTTGCTTTGCGTCGGCGCCCGGGTCGGCCGGGACCTTGGCTGCAGGCGATGAGATTAAGGTCGCCTTCCCCGAGGCCAAGGTGGTAGCGCTGGAACCATACGAGTGCCCGACCCTGGCCACCGGGGGCCTGGGCCAGCACCGTATCGAAGGCATCGGCGACAAGATGTGCACCCTCATCCACAACATCCTTAACACCGACTTTGTGGCCCTGGTCCCAGACGATGATGCCGTGCGGGGCCTAAAAGTCCTCCGGGACGGTGCCGGGGTGTTGGAGAGACTGGGAGTGGCCCGGGAAGAGGCCCTGGCTTTGGCCGATTTGTTCGGGGTTTCTGGTGTCTGCAACCTCCTGGGGGCCATCAAGATGGCCAGGTACCTGAGGTTGGGTCCTGGCGATAACGTGGTGACAGTAGCCACCGATGGTTTTGACCGTTACCACTCGGTGCTGGAAGACCTGGAGCGGAGAAGCCTTGAGACCAAACCCCATGTCTTGGAGCGGTGGACCCGGGACATCTTCCTCCAGGCCAAAGACGACCATGTGTATGACTTCCGCCGCCAGGACGCCAAGGAACGGCTGTTTTTCCAAAAGGAAAAGGACTGGCTCCCATTTGGATATACCCGGGAATACCTGGACGCCATGAGGGACCCGGCCTTCTGGGAAGACCAGTATTCCCGCGTTGCCGAGTACGATGACAAGATCCTGGCCACGCGCAGGTCGTGAAATCCCCCGCCCACCCGCCCGGCCCGTGCCGGGCCTTTTGTTTTCTCCAGATCCCGGCCACTTCTGGCCAGCCCGTTCCCGGGCGAAATAGGCGATGTGCAGGTCTTCATCCACCAAGTTGGCCCAGAGCAGGTGGCGGGTGTGAGGACAAACATCCCCCAGGTGCTCGATGAGGGTGCGGTAGTCTTGCTTTGCCTTCTCCTCCATGGCGAGGTTGGCTCTCGGCATCCGGGCCAGGCCCAGGCGCGACAAGAACTGCCCAAGCAGGACGCCGGCCCCGGGGGCCAGCCTGGACCCCAGCCCGCCGGGCCTGTGCCCCAAGGCTACCAGGTGCCGTTCGATGACATCGGCGTGACGCTGTTTGATGCCGGCCATGTGCTCCAGGACCCGGGCCAGGTAGGTGTTACGGGCGGCACGGCCCTGGGCCAGGTAGCTCCCCACCTGCAATAGCTCGAGGATGTGGAACCATTTGAGGATCTTTACCAGGCTGTCTTTTCCCCTGGCGACCTCCTCTCGCGTTTGGTTTGCCCGACCGGGCACAGCCCGGAGGCAGGGGAGTTGCCCTGCAGAAACCGTGGCCGGGCGCTTTGCTGCTGCCTGCCTTAGGCGGGTGCACACTGGCATGGACGGGCCTAAGCGACGGAGACTACCCAGAGAACCCGTACCCGCATCTAAAGGGAGATGGCACCGTGACGGGAGGGTATGCCGGAAGCCGAGGTGAGGAGATGGTGCGACGTCCACGTAGCGGTGTTCAAGGAATCCTTGAACCAGCAGGGGCCGCCAGAGTCCATCCCCGGTCGCCCGGTGCATACTTTCCGGATGGAAAACCGGGCCGTTGGCCAGCTCATGGAAAAACCGAGAAGCACCCTGGCGACCCTGGTAGATGGCCGGGGCCTTGAGAGTGGGCGCGAGCCCATGAAGGGTCAGCTGGAGCAACTGTCCGCCATCGACAAGCAATATCTCCGCAAGGAAAACCAGCTGTTCCCGCTGCTGGAACGGCGAGGCGTGCAGGACCCTCCCAAGGTGATGTGGGGCGTCCACGATCAGAGGACATGCTCAAGGAAGACCGGGCGCTGGCGGAGGGTGACGACCCCGGCGCCTTGCGGGCCCGGGCCGGGACATTTGCTGGATGCTATGGCAGACATTTTCTACAAAGAGGAGAACGTCTGTCCCCCATGAGCATGGAGACTTGGAGCAAAACAGGACTGGATGGAGGTCCGGACCGGTGAAGACGAGATCGGCTACACCTTGGTTATGCCCGGCCACCAGTGGAAGGTACAGGCAAGGCTGAGGCAGCGGAGGCCAAGGCCAGGTCGCCGGGTATCCGGCTCGATACAGGAGAGCTCCTGCCCGGCCAGATCAACCTGGTGCTGAAGCACTTGCCCTTGGATATTACCTTTGTGGACGAGAACGACCGGGTACGCTACTACTCGGCGGGTGCACACCGCATCTTCCGCGCAGTTTGGTCATTATCGGCAGGGCGGTGCAAAACTGCCACCCGCCCGATAGCGTGCATGCGGTCAACAAGATAGTGGAGGAGTTCAAGCAGGGCCAGAAGGACCACGCCGACTTCCGGTTCTCCCGCAACGGGCGGTGCATCTACATCAGGTACTTGGCCGTCCGAACCAGGACGGGACGCACCGGGGGGCGCTCAAGGTCACCCAGGGTGTGACCGGGATCTACCAACTACAAGGGGAAAAGAGGCTTCTGGACTGGTAGAGGAGAGGGCCAGCCCGGGGCATCACGGGCCATCGCCGCGCGTGATTTCCACGACAGGTACAGCGGGCACAGGCCGGGGATCCTGGGCCGGGTCTTCCGTATTGACCAGCACTTTCTGCTTCCAGCGCCCGGAGCAATAGTAGCCGGCGCTAAGGATCGAGCCCACCACGGAACTGGCGACGATGGCTATCCAGATACCAAAAGCCCCCAGGGCTGTCGCGGAGAGGTAGGCGGCCAGGGGGAGCCGGATCAGCCAAAGACTGGCCACGGAAATCAGCATGGCGGGCAGGGTGTCGCCAGCCCCCCGCATGACCCCGTTGAAAGCAAACAGCAGGGCCACGGGCACGTAGCTTAGGGAGACTGTACGGAGAAACGACACGCCTGCGTTTTGAACCGCCGGGTCGCGGGTAAAAACCAGCATCAGCCAAGGAGCCAGCCCGAACACCAGTATGGAAACGGTGAGGGCCATGGCGCCGGATAGCATGACTCCCCAGTAGACAGTCTGTTTTACCCGCAGGTGACGCCCGGCGCCCAGGTTCTGTCCGACCATGGCTGAGATGGCCAGCCCTAGCGACATGGCGGGCATGATGGTGAACTGGTCCAGCCTCATGCCCGAACCAAAGGCCGCCGTCAGGGTATGCCCAAACTGGTTGACAATGGAGACAAGAACCAGGGCACCGGCTGAGACCACTAGCTGCTGCAGCCCCGCAGGTAGCCCGATCCGGATCACCGAGTGGGTCATTTCGCGGTCGAAGCGAAAATCCGCCGGGTTGAAAGTCAGCAGGTGGTTTTTGCGGTTGAGATGCCGGATAGCCAGCACCGTGGCTACACCCTGGGAGATGACGGTGGCCACCGCCGCACCTTGCACTCCCATGCGCGGGAAAGGCCCGATGCCGAAAATGAACAGCGGGTCGAGGATGATGTTGGTCACCGTGGAGTAAGCCAAGAACAAAAGGGGTGTGCGGGAATCCCCCAACCCGCGCAGGATGGCACCAAAGACGTTGTAACCCATCATGAGCGGGATCCCGGCCAGGAAGATGGTGAGGTAACCAGAGGCATCGGCCAGGATCTCGGGCGGGGTCTTGATGAGCAAGAGGATGTTCCGGTGCAGGGCGATGCCCAGTGCCGATACGGCAAGCCCACCGGTGACCAGAAGGAGCAACGAGTTGTTGATGGTCCTCTTGACCATGTGCACCTGGTTGGCGCCGGCATACTGGGCTACCATGACCGTGGTGGCCATGACAATCCCCATGACCAGGGTCACTAGTATGAAAACCACCGGAAAACTTACGGATACCGCGGCCAGGGCCTCCGGGCCCAAAAAGCGTCCAACCCACACGGCGTCGACGGTGTTATATAGGGCCTGCAGCAAGTTTCCCAGCAGCATGGGGACGGCAAACACCACCAGGTGGCGGGGTATGCTCCCGGTGGTCAGGTCTTGAAGCGACGCCCGGTTAGCATCGGTCTTGCCGGTGGGAATGTCTCTAAAGCCTGCACTCCCAGTCATGTTCGCTCGCCTTCTTATCATCTAGTTCTATGCCCTTCCCAGTATAGCAGGACCACCAGCACTTCGTCTACTCGCTCAGCCCGGCTGCAGGATAGCTGCGCCCCCCAAGGAACGAACCGGGGCAGGATGTTGGCAGGATGCACCGAATTGTCCCTGGGTAGATAAGGCGGATGATCCGGAGGGGAGGCTTCTTGCGCCCGTTGAATATCAAAGAGACCGATCTTTACCCGCCCGTCCACGACTACCTGGTGTCCTGCGGCTACACCGTGAGAAGCGAGGTCCGGGACGTGGACATCACCGCCGTCAAAGGAGACCAGCTGGTGGTCCTGGAGCTCAAGCGTGCCTTCAGCGTTGATCTTCTCATCCAGGCCGTAAAGCGGCAGAAACTGGCTGATTCGGTATACGTGGTCCTGCCCTATCCCCGGCGTGGTACCCAAAACCGCCGCTGGAGTGACTTTTGCCATCTCCTCAGGCGACTGCACCTGGGGCTTATGCTCGTCTCGCTCGGACCGCCCCGGCCCCGGGTGGAAGTGGCATTCCACCCATTGCCTTTCCAGCCCCAGCGGAGGTCAGGCCAGCGCCGGGCCGTGCTGGAGGAAATCCGCGGTCGGCTGGCCGATCTCAACCAGGCCGGTAGCACGCGTACCAAGATCGTCACGGCCTACCGCGAACAAGCAGTGCAAATAGCACGTCACCTGCAGGATAGAGGCCCCCAGTCGCCCCGCCAGCTACGGGCGATGGGTACCGGGCCCAAGACCTTGTCCATCCTGTCTAAGAATTACTACGGGTGGTTTGAGCGTGTTCAGCCTGGAGTGTACACGCTATCCGGGCGTGGAACGGCGGAACTGGAACTCTATCGTGACCTACCTCGCCGTCACCAGCCAGCTGGTGACGGCCAAGAGAGTGCCGGTCCAGCACGGGGAAGTGCTTAGTCGCTCCCTGGCGGGCGCAGGGGAAACCGCGGGCTTCGCGGGCAGGACCAAAGATGCGCACAGGTGAGGCCTGAGACTGGGTCTGGGCGGACCCGCGGTGTTGATCTGCGGGCCGGCCGCCGGCCGCCCATAGCTGACAAGAGATCCCACGGCTAGAACTCCATGCTCTGGTCTTCATGGTGTTCGCCGGGACCCGTTCGAAGGCTACTCCGTATCGTTACACCATTGCCGCCCCGGGCGGGCTAAAGCCCGGGTCCGGGGTAATTGCCCGGTTAACTCCAACTCCCTGTCCACCCCCTTCACCCTACGGGACCGAGAAGAATACCATGTAGGTAGATGCACGCCCCGGACCAACCAGAGGCCGGGGGCGAGATTTTAGAGAGGAGAGCTGGAGTGGATAGGATAGGGGCGATAAAGAGGGTTTTTCCCGGCAACAACACTTCCGTGGGCTTCTACTCATTCTACGACTACATCCTGCCGGCGGATGCCACCAGGATCCTCATCATCAAAGGAGGGCCGGGTGTAGGCAAGTCGACATTCATGAAAAGGATCGCCGAGGCCATGGTGGACCGGGGATACGACATTGAGTACCACCACTGTGCATCCGACAACTCCTCCCTGGACGGGATCACCTTCCCCCAGATCGGGGTGGCGCTGGTTGACGGCACGGCCCCCCACATCGTCGATCCCAAGCACCCGGGTGCGGTGGACGAAATCATTCACCTGGGAGACTACTGGAACGAAGACGGAGTGCGGCATTTCAAAAAGGAGATCATGGAGGCCACCCGAGACATCAGCAGGCTGTTCAAGCGGGCGTACCGTTTCTTGAGGGCTGCCCAGGCGGTATACGACGACTGGGAAGCAGCCAACCTGGAGGCCATGGAGTTTGGGCGGGCCAACCGCATCGCCGACGACCTGATACGGGAGCTGTTTGGCACCAGCCGGGTATCCTTGCGAGTGGGGGCGGACCGGCACCTTTTCGCCAGCGCCATCACCCCGGACGGCATGACCAACTACCTCTACACCATTGTCGGGCCCTGCCGCAAGAAGTACGTGATCGAGGGGGCACCGGGAACTGGCAAATCGGTGCTCCTGGACAAGGTAGCCCGGGCGGCCAGGGAACGTGGGTATGACGTGGAGCTTTTCCATTGCCCCCTCAACCCCAGCAAGATCGAGCATGTGCTCATACCCGGGCTCAGCGTGGCGCTGACCAAGTCCATTGAGCCCCACACCTACACCCCTGGGCCGGGCGACACCCTCATCGACATGAACCAGTGCCTGGTGCCCGTCATCGCCAGCAAGTACAAGGACGTGGTGGCCGGCAACGCCGCCTTGTTCGAGCAGCTGTTCAGCCGCGCCATCGAGTTTATCGGTCGGGCCAAAAGTGTCCACGACCTCCTGGAAAGCTACTACGTTCCCAACATGGACTTTGACGGCATAGAGCGGCTGCGGACCAAGACCCTTGACCGGATTTTGCGCTACGCCCGGGAAGTAGAGCTCAAGGTGGGCAACTGAGCCAGCTTGCCGCTGGAGGGCTGGCTTCCGGCCCTCCGTTGCCTTGTGCGCCCGGCATGGGCGAGTGCTAGCGGTGGAACTTCCAGCGCAAGTAGATGTCTGGACTGAACCCCAGCAGCCGCAGGGCACGTTCGGGAACCCGCTTATTAGTCCGAAGTTCCGCTTGATTCAGAGCTAGATATGGGTGCCTAACTGGCCTCTTGGCGGACGGGGTCTATTTGGTACTGGGTACAGCCCTGCTGTCGAGCTTGAGACCGAGTAATGCCAGGGCCCGCTCTTGTAAAGGAGTAGGCCGGGTGAGCATGTCAAAGGCGGGCACCCCAGGAAGTTGGGGTTGCAC
>JBFLYN010000003.1:0-141736 GCA_040756655.1 Bacillota bacterium | reverse complement strand
CCAGTTCTTCCGCCAGGTTGACAGAAAAATGACGGCTCGGTACAATGGAGTTGTCCTCTTTGGGAGAGGAGTGGCCACCCGGTGAGCCAGGCTTACTACGCGTTCTTCATTGCCCTGATCATAGCTTGCTTTGTAACTCCCCTTTGTCGCCGCTTGGCCATGCGCACAGGCGCCATGGTGGTGCCGGTCCAACGGAGTGTTCACTCCAAACCCATACCTCACCTGGGTGGACTGGCCATAGCTGCCGGGTTCATGGCAGCCATCCTCATCATCCGGCCGGCCGAACTGGCTACCGTCCCCATGATCACCGGCGGCCTCCTGGTGACGGGCCTGGGCGTGGTGGACGACGTTAAGGAACTCAGGCCCAAGGTAAAGCTCTTGGGGCAGGTCGCCGCCGCCCTGGTCCTGGTAATGGGTGGTGTGCGCATCAACTATCTCACCAACCCATTGGCCGACGTCTTTGCGCTAGGATGGTTGAGCATCCCGTTTACCGTGCTGTGGGTAGTGGGCGTGATCAACGTGGTCAACCTGTCGGATGGCTTGGACGGCCTGGCGGCAGGAGTGGCTTCAATAGCGGCGTTTACGCTCCTCTACGTAGCCTGGCACCAGGGCCAGCCCCACATGGTAGTGGCCACGGCCGCTTTAGCCGGAAGCGCCTTGGGCTTTTTGCCTTACAACTTCAACCCGGCCCGCATTTTCATGGGAGACGCCGGTTCCATGTTCCTCGGCTATATCCTGGCCGCTCTCTCCATCCAGGGCACCCTGAAGAGCGCTGCGGCCATTGCCTTGCTCATCCCGGTACTGGCGTTGGGACTGCCCATCTTTGACGCGTTCTTTGCCGTGGTGCGCCGGGCTTCCAACGGTAAGCCCATATACGAGGCAGACCGTAGTCACCTGCACCACCGGCTCTTGCACCTGGGACTTAGCCAGCGCCAGGCAGTGGTGCTCATGTACGGGGTCAGCGCCATGCTGGGCTTTGCGGCCATACTCATGACTGCTCTCAACCTGCGCCAGAGTGGTATGATGCTGGTGGGGATCATCGGGTGCGGCTGGGCAGTGGGCAAAAAAATCGGAATTTTAGACTTGAGGCAGGAAAAAGACGTACAACATTGAACATGTGATTCTGTTTAACATGTACTGAGGCCAAGCTCTGCCCGGTACGGCCCATACCTCCCTAGGAGGTGCAGCTCTCCGGGCTTTGCGCTGATGGGGCCCAGATTGAGGTGTAGTGATTGTCCCGCCTCAAGGTGCTGACGGTGTTCGGCACCCGACCTGAAGCAACCAAGATGGCTCCGGTGATCCGGGAGCTAGAGGCTCACCCCGACCAGATCGAAAGCCGGGTAGTGGTGACCGCCCAGCACCGGGAAATGCTCGACCTTGTGCTGGAACACTTCCGGATCGTTCCCGACTATGACCTTGAGATCATGCTCCCGCGCCAGACGCTCACAGAAACGGCAGTGCGAGCCTTGGATCGCCTGTCCCCGGTCATAGCCCGCGAAAAGCCCAGCCTGGTCTTGGTGCATGGTGATACCTTAACTACGCTCATGGGCACCTTGAGTGCCTATTTCCACCAGGTGCCGGTGGGGCACGTGGAAGCAGGGTTGAGGACCCATGACAAGTTGGCTCCGTTTCCCGAAGAGATGATGCGGCGGCTCACCGATGCCGCTTGCGACCTGCATTTTTGCGCAACTGCCTGGGCTCGCGACAACCTGGTTGCCGAGGGCATCAAGAGCAGTTCAGTGTTTGTAACGGGCAATACCGCCATTGATTCCCTGTTTTGGACGGTAAGACCGGGCTACAAGTTCGTAAGTCCAGGGTTGGAGGGACTGGACCCAGAAAAACGCCTTATCCTGGTGGATGTGCACCGCCGGGAGAACTTCGGGCAACCCATGCGGGAGATAGCCCAGGCCCTGCAAGACCTGGCCCGGGAGGAAACCGGTGTGCAGCTCCTGATCTCGGCGCACCTAAACCCCGAAGCCGGTGCAGTGTTGCGGGAGCATCTTCTGGACATGGACCGGGTACTGCTCATGGATCCACTTCCGTATCCCGACTGGGCCAACCTGATGCAACGGGCCTGCCTGATTATTACCGACTCCGGAGGCCTGCAGGAGGAGGCCCCCTCGCTGGGCGTGCCGGTGCTCTTGGCCCGGGAGAAGACGGAACGGCCCGAGGCCGTGGCAGCCGGGACCGTGGTGCTGGTGGGTAGCAGCCGGGAGCGCATCGTCGGTCAGACGAGGCGACTTTTGCACGACTCCCATGCGTACGCCGCCATGGCCCGAGCCTCCAACCCGTACGGTGACGGTAGGGCCGCCGCCCGGACCGTCCATGGCATCCTGTATCATTTCGGGCGGATTTCCGTTCCACCCCGCCCTTGGAAGCCAGAAGTTGAAGGTGGTGAAGCAAGTGACCCTGGAATCGCTGGAGCAGATCCGGCGCTCAGAGGCTGAAGCGGCTCATGTCATCGACCAAAGCCGGGCAGAAGCCGCGGCCATGATCGCAGCCGCCCAGGAAGCGGCCCAGGCTGCCCGGGAGCGGGCGCGCGCCGGGGCGGCAGTGAAAGGCCAAGAGCTACTTGAGGCCACCCGGATGAAGGCCGAAGACCAGGCGGCAGCCCTGCGCCAGCAGGCAGACGAATCGTGCCGGGAGATACGAGCCCGGGCAGCCGATCAAATGGATGAGGCTGTACGGGTCATTGTAGAGAGGATTGTGAACTCCTTTGGCCGTAGCTAGGATGAAGAAGATCAGTGTACTGGCGCTGGCACCCCTCAGCCGGCCGGTCCTGGGCGTCCTGCACAAAAAGGGTGCCGTACAACTGGTCAGCGTGCGGTCGGAAGCTGGTGGTCCAGGCACCGGCCTGGCCCCGGTACCGGTGGAGGACGGGGGCGTAGATGAACAGCTGGAGAAGGCACGCTTCTGTCTTCGGCACATTGGGCGATACTGGCGCGAGAGCAAGGGATTTTTGGCCAACTTCATCGGCTCGCGTTTTGGCGTTGCCCGGGCCGAACTGGAATCCGCCGCCGGCCAAGTGCCGCTGGACCACCTCTACAACGTGTGTAGCCAGGCGGAAAACCGGCTGGAGGAGGTCAAGCAAAAGCGGGCCCGGGCCCGCGCCCAGCGGCAGACCCTCGAGGCCTGGCAGGGCCTGGAGGGAAGGCTGGAAGAGCTGGCAGACACCCGCCGCTGCCGGGTTATGGCTGGCACTGTTCCCTTGCGGGAGTTGCCCCGGGCGACGGAACTGGTGCAAGACGTACCCGTGCACCTAGACCTGGTAGGAGACGACGGGCGCCAGGCCTACGTGATCGTCATTGCCCTGCAGGGTCACCCAGCTGCAGAGGCGGCAGTACGGGACATGGGTCTTACGGCCGTTTCATTGCGGGAGTTCACCGGAAGGGCCAAAGAGCTGGTGGCCAGCCTGGATGCATTGCTCGAGGAGCTGGACCAAGCAGATGCCGCCATCGCCGCCCAGGCACAGGACCTGGCCGGCGAGGTCACCCGGCTCCGCCTGTTCATCGACTACCTGAGCACCCAAAAGCAGGCCGGTAGTGGGGCTACAGACATGGGCGCCACCGCCGCCACCGTCCTGTTGCGAGGTTGGTGCCCGGCCCGCCAGGTGGAAGATATCCGGCAGGCTCTCAATGCCATATCGCCGGCCATCGAACTCATAGATGAAGACCCGGGACCTGGTGATAAGGTGCCGGTGAAGCTGGAAAACCCGGGATTGCTCCAACCTTTCGAGGTGGTCACCAACATCTACGGGTTTCCCAAGTATGACGAGATCGACCCTACGCCGTTTCTGGCCCCGTTTTTCTTTGTGTTCTTCGGGTTAGCCCTGACTGACGCGGGCTACGGCATCGTCCTTACCCTGCTGGCGCTGCTGGCGCTCTGCAAGCTGGACATCCCCAAGTCCGGGACCAAGCTGATCCGGCTTTTGGTATACGGGGGCATATCCACGGTGATCTTTGGTGCCCTCACTGGCGGCTGGTTCGGTGACTTGTTCGAGTTTCTACCGGTACCGGCCCTGAGCCAGTTCCGCGCCGGGCTCACCGTCCTAGACCCGCTCCAGCAGCCGCTGGTCATGCTCATGCTTTCTTTGGCTTTGGGCCTGTTCCAAATATGGTTCGGCACCTGCATCAAGATGACCGGCGCCTTTGCCCGCGGTGCAGTAATGGAAGGGCTGTTCGACCATGCTCCTTGGGTGTTTTTCCTTCCCGCACTGGTGTTCATGGCGGCCACCGTGTCCGGGCCGCTAGGCCCCGTGGGGAAGAATGCAGCGTTGGCCGGGGCCTTGTGGGTCATGGTTGGGAGTGCACGTAAGCAGCCCAACTGGTTTCTCAAGCCCTTTGCCGGGGTGTTTGGACTGTACGGCCTCATCGGATATTTCAGTGACACACTTTCCTATGCCCGGCTCCTGGCGCTGGGCCTGGCTACCGGCGTCATCGCCTCGGTGGTAAACCAGATCGCCAAGCTGGGAAGTGAGATCCCGGTGGTCGGGGTGTTGGTGTTTGCCGGAGTAGTGGTGGGCGGGCACGTTTTCAACCTGCTCATTAACGTCCTGGGCAGCTTCATCCATGCGGGCCGCCTGCAGTTTGTGGAGTTCTTTACCAAGTTCTTCGAAGGGGGCGGGAATGCTTTCAGACCGTTCCGCGAGGAAACGGAATTTGTGCACATCGTAGACTGAGGTCCAATCCAAGTAAAGGACAGACACAGAACAGAGGAGGAACAAAGCCATTATGTTTGCCGTGAGTCTGGGTATTGTTGCCGCAACCGTAAGCATTGCCATGGTCAGCATCGGCCTGACCCTCATGAACGTTGCCATGTCCGGCATGGCCATTGCCCTGATGGGTGCCGCCTTTGCCGTAGTGCTGGCCGGCGTCGGTTCCAGCATCGGAGTGGGCATCGCCGGTGAAGCAGCGTCCGGCGTGGTGGCAGAGGACCCGGAGAAGTTCGGTAAGCTCTTGCTCCTGCAGGCGTTGCCGGGCACCCAGGGCATCTACGGCCTGCTCGCCGGTTTCTTGGTCATGTTCAGGCTGGGCCTTTTCGGCGGTCAGTTCCCGGTGTTAAGCGTCGACCAGGGCTGGCAGGTGTTCTTCGCCTGCATGCCCGTGGCCCTGGCCTGCCTGGTTTCCGGTATATTCCAGGGCCGTGTTTCGGTGGCAGCCATCGGAGTAGTAGCCAAGCGGCCGGAGGAGTCCGGTAAGGCCCTGGTCATGCCGGTCATGGTCGAGACCTACGCCGTCTTGGGTCTTTTGGCCACCATCCTGCTTTTGATGTTCGGGATCAATCTTTAGTCCCGGGAGTGCTGGAACATGCCTTTAGAGGCCATAATCGCCGAGATCAAAAAAGACGCTGCTGAACAGGCTGCTGCCATCCTCGCCGAAGCCGAGGAACGCGTAGCCGCCATTGAGCGGGAAAGGGAAGAGTCCGGACGCGCCGAGTTCGAATCCACGCTGGCCGGGTATAAAGGGCGGGCCCAAGCCATGGAAAAGCGCGTCCTGACCCTGGCCCAGCTGGAAGCCAGGCGCCAGGTGCTCGAGGCCAGGCGCGGCGCGGTGGACCAGGCCTTTGACCTCGCCCTTCGCCAGTTGGCGGGCTTGCCCGATGCTGAGTATCTCCAGCTCCTGGAGAGCATCGTGGTGAACAGCGCGTTGACGGGCCACGAGGAATTGGTGCTCAATGCCCGGGATCGTGCCCGCATCACGCACGGTTTCCTCGAAAGGGTCAACGCATCCCTCCGGGCCCAAGGGCGCCCGGGCTCGGTGACGCTTTCGGCGCGCACCGCCGCCATCAGCGGGGGCTGCATCCTGGCGGGCGAAGAGGTAGAACTTAATGCCTCGTTTGAGGCTGCATTGAAGACCATCCGTGACGACCTGGAGACGGAGGTCGCCGCCATCTTGCTCGGCGACAGGAGCTGATGCGTGTGACTGGTTACGAGGAAGTGGATTACGCCCATGCGGTAGCCAGGGTGCGCTCGCTGGAGACCGGGCTTTTGCGCCCGGCCGACCTGGAGCGACTGTTGGAGGCTCCAAGTATCCAGGAGGCCTGGAAACTGGCGCGAGAGCTGGTCGGTATTGCGGAAAACACCCCGGTATCGGAGTTCGAGACCGCCTTAGGGCAGGAACTAGCGAGATTTTTCGCCTACGTGGCCTCATTCTTACCGGACCGGTCAGTGCCCAACTGGTTTTACATGCGTCACGACTACCACAATCTCAAGGTGCTCATGAAGGAGCTATGGTTGGGCGAACCGGCGGACACCGGAGCATACAGCCTCGTGGGTAACTACCCGGTGGAAGAGCTGCGTCGCCAGGTGCTGTTGATGGATCCCCCGGGCGCTGAAGACGACCCCGAGGTGCCGTCGCCCTGGCGCGGCCGGCTGCCCCGGCCATACCGCACGGCCATGGCCGCCGCACGGTCGGCCTGGGAATCCAGCGCCGACCCACAGGCCATCGACGTGGTCCTTGATCGCTTCCTGTTTGAAGCCCTGGAGGTGGAGGCGCGGAAACTGGGACCCACCATCCACCGGGTGAGCCAGTGCCTGGTGGACCTAGCCAACCTCAAGGTGCTCTTGCGCTCGGGCCGTCTGGGCAAAAACCGTGCGTTCTTGCGCCTGGCGGTGCTGCCGGGCGGCTCCATCCCGGCCCCCCGCTGGCTGGATCTTCTGGGCGCCAGTGTCGACCGCATCGCCCAGGTCGCGGGTGAGCCCTACGCGGCCATGCTCTACGCCGCCAACGGTGACCCCGGTACCGTCGAACGCCTGGGCGACAACTACGTCACCGCGGTGCTCAAGGAGGCCCGGTACGTAGCCATGGGACGCGAACCCGTCCTGGCCCTCTTGTGGGCCAAGGATAACGATATACGGAACCTGCGCATTGTGCTGAGCGGGAAGCTCAACGGCGTGCCCGCTCCGGCCATCCGCGAGAGGCTGCGTGATAGCTATGTCTAAAGTTGCCTTCATAGGTGCCCGCGATGCAGTACTGGCGTTCAAGGCCCTGGGAGTTCTGGCCATGCCCGTTTCCGGGTCCGGCGAGGCGCTGCAAGCCTTGAGAAAATGCGTGGAGGATCAGTGCGAGATCGTTTTCTTGACTGAGCCCTTGGCTTTAGACCTTGCAGATGAAATGCCGGCTTTTGCCTCCCTTGCCCGCCCGGTAGTTACGATAGTCCCAGATCACCGCGGGACCACCGGGGTGGGACGGGCCCGCCTCAAAAAGCAGGTGGAGAAGGCCATTGGCGTAGACATCCTGTTCAAGGAAGAGGGAAGATAGATGAGCGAAGGAAGGGTCATCAAGGTTTCCGGCCCCCTCGTGGTCGCCGAGAAAATGTCCGAGGCCCGCATGTATGACGTGGTCAGAGTGGGGCATGGCAGACTCATCGGCGAAGTCATCGAGCTGCGCGGGGACCGGGCCTCGATCCAGGTATACGAAGAAACTTCCGGGTTGGGACCGGGTGAGCCCGTGTATACCACCGGGCAACCGCTCAGCGTGGAACTGGGGCCGGGCCTTATGCGGTCGATCTTTGATGGTATCCAGCGCCCTCTCAACCTCATCATGGACATCTCCGGGGAGTACATTACCCGAGGCATCGAAGTGCCGGGCCTGGATCGCAAGAAGAGGTGGGAATTTGTGCCTGCCCTCGCCGTGGGCCAGGCGGTGACGGCCGGTGATGTGCTGGGCACCGTCCAGGAAACAGTGCTGGTAGAGCATAAGATCATGGTTCCACCCGGCATCCGCGAGGCCAAGGTGCTGGCCATCGCCCCAGGTTCCTATACCATCGAAGAGACCGTTGCCGTGCTCGAGGTGGACGGCGAAAAGCGCGACATCTGTATGCTCCAGCGTTGGCCGGTAAGGCGCGGCCGGCCGGTGGCCCGCCGGCTGGCTCCGGAGACACCGCTCATCACCGGGCAGCGGGTCATCGACACCTTCTTCCCCATTGCCAAGGGGGGAACGGCGTGCATCCCGGGCCCGTTCGGTTCCGGCAAGACCGTGGTCCAGCACCAGCTTTCCAAGTGGGCCGACGCGGACATCATCGTGTTCATTGGTTGCGGCGAGCGCGGCAATGAAATGACCGATGTGCTCTTGGAATTCCCAGAACTCAAGGATCCCCGGTCGGGCGAGCCACTCATGGAGCGCACGGTGCTGGTGGCCAACACCTCCAATATGCCGGTGGCGGCCCGGGAAGCCTCAGTGTACACCGGGCTTACCCTGGCCGAGTACTACCGCGACATGGGATACCAGGTGGCACTCATGGCCGACTCCACGTCCAGGTGGGCCGAAGCGCTCCGCGAGATCTCTGGCCGCCTGGAAGAGATGCCAGGAGAGGAAGGCTACCCCGCCTACCTCGGTTCCCGTACTGCCGAGTTCTACGAAAGGGCGGGTCGGGTCGTATGCAGCGGGTCCGACCAGCGTGAAGGAGCCCTCAGCGTGGTGGGCGCAGTCTCCCCGCCGGGCGGCGACTTGTCGGAACCGGTAACCCAGGCGACCTTGCGCATTGTGAAGGTGTTCTGGGGACTGGACGACCGCCTGGCCGCTCGTAAGCATTTCCCGGCCATCAACTGGCTGAGTTCATACTCCCTGTACAGCGAACGGTTGGACACCTACTTGCGCGAGCATGTGGGTGCCGACTTTCCGGCCTTGCGGCAGGAAGCCATGTCGCTTCTGCAGACTGAGGCCGAGCTCCAGGAGATCGTGCGCCTGGTGGGACTGGACGCCCTGTCGCCCCGCCAGCGGATGATGCTGGAGACTGCCAAGTCCCTGCGAGAAGACTTCCTGTACCAGAGCGCGTTCCACGAAGTGGACACCTACTGCTCCATGCCCAAGCAATACCGGATCCTGAAGTTGGTGCTTGCCTTCCACCACGCCGCCCTGGCGGCCATGGAACGCGGGGTTGCCCTGGACAAGATCCTGAACCTGCCCGTGCGGGAGCGCATCGTGCGGGCCCGGCTCATGGCTGAAGACCGCCTGTCCGAGCTGGACGACCTCATCGCCCGCATCCCGGCCGAGCTTTCGGCCTAGGAGGTGACCACAATGCTCAAAGAATACCGGACCATCACCGAAGTTGCCGGCCCGCTCATGATGGTGGACAACATAGGTGCCGTCCACTATGACGAACTGGTGGAAGTGGAGCTTCCCAGCGGCGAAGTGCGCCGGGGTAAGGTTCTGGAAGCCCACACCGGGCGGGCGCTGGTGCAGATTTTCGAAGGCACATCGGGCATGGATGTAAGCCGCAGCAAGGTGCGGTTTCTGGGTCGCGTCATTGAACTGGGCGTCTCCCAGGACATGCTGGGAAGGATCTTTGACGGTTTTGGACGTCCCATCGATGGGGGCCCGCGAGTCATCTCAGAACAGCGACTGGACATCAACGGAAACCCCATCAACCCGTTTGCCCGGGCCTACCCGTCGGAGTTCATCCAGACCGGCATCTCGGCCATTGACTGCATGAACCCGCTGGTGCGCGGGCAGAAGCTGCCCATCTTCTCCGGCGCGGGTCTGCCCCACGCCCAGATGGCAGCGCAAATCGCCCGCCAGGCCAGGGTGCGCGGCACCAGCGACCCCTTTGCCGTGGTCTTTGCGGCCATGGGCATCACCTTCGAAGAAGCCGACTACTTTATCAGCGACTTCAGGCGAACCGGTGCCATCGAACGGGCCGTGCTGTTCATGAACCTGGCCAACGACCCGGTAATCGAGCGCATCGCCACCCCGCGCATGGCGCTGACCACCGCCGAGTACCTGGCGTTCGTTAAGGGCATCCACGTCCTGGTCATCCTCACCGACATGACCAACTACTGTGAAGCCCTGCGCGAGATCTCCGCCGCCCGCAAGGAAGTGCCGGGGCGCCGGGGCTACCCGGGCTACATGTACACCGACTTGGCGCTCATCTACGAGCGGGCCGGCCGGATCCAGGGGAAGCCTGGTTCCATTACCCAGATCCCCATCCTGACCATGCCCGAGGACGACAAGACCCACCCCATCCCGGATCTTACCGGCTACATCACCGAGGGGCAGGTCATGCTCGGACGCGAATTGCACAAAAAGGGTATTTACCCGCCCATCAACATCTCGGGTTCCCTGTCGCGTCTCAAGGACAAGGGTATAGGCCCGGGGAAGACCAGGGAGGACCATGCGGGCGTCCTCAACCAGCTTTCCGACGCCTACGACCGGGGCAAGGAAGCCCGGGAACTTGCCGTAGTGCTGGGCGAGGCCGCCCTCACTCCAGCCGACAAGCTGTTTTTGAAATTCGCCGACGAGTTCGAGCGGGAATTCGTCAAACAGGGTGAGGATGAGGATCGCTCCATCGAAGAAACGCTGGACATCGGTTGGAGGCTCCTGACCATCGTCCCGCGCACTGAGCTCAAGCGCGTGAGCGATGCTCACGTCGAGAAGTACCTGCCCCGGGCCAAGCCGGCGGCAGACTGACGAAACGGGGTCTGGCCATGGAGATCAAGGTCAATGCCACCAGGATGGAGCTTTTGAAGCTTAGAAACCGGGTACGCATGGCCAAGCGCGGGCACAAGCTACTCAAGGACAAGCGGGACGAGCTCATGAAGGCCTTCATGGCGGTGGTGCGGGAGAACAAGGAAGTCCGCGAAAAGGTCGAAGAGCTCCTGGCGGTTGCCTACCGGAGCTTCCTGGTGGCCCGGGCAGTCATGTCCCGGGAAGCCATGGAAGAGGCGCTCATGAGCCCCAAGCAGCGCTTACAGGTGGACACTAGCTGGAGACACATGATGAACGTCACCGTACCAGAGTTCCGTACGCGGGAAGAGGGAGACGCCGGTGATGTGTACTCTTACGGCCTGGCCACTACCTCGTCGGAACTAGATAACGCCCTGGGAGCCTTTGCCGCCGCCCTGCCGTACATGGTGCGGCTCTCCCAGCTCGAGCGCACGGTGGAGCTTCTGTCCGATGAGATCGAAAAGACTCGCCGGCGGGTGAACGCCCTGGAGTATGTGCTCATCCCGGAACTGGAGACAGCCGTCAAATCCATCGCCATGCGCTTGGGGGAGATGGAACGCTCCAACGCCACCCGGCTCATGAAGATCAAGGATATAGTAAGGGCCAAGTGACCCAAGAGGCAACCCCCAGGTAACCCCCGGGGGTTGTGCATTTTTACGAGGATAAACTGCGGCCAGGCGCCGATAATAAAGCTGGGAGGAGAGCTTATGAACACCATCGTCATCCAGGGCGGGCGTCCGCTCCGCGGCACGGTGCGCATCTCCGGGGCTAAAAACGCGGTGCTTCCCATCCTGGCAGCTTCCCTCCTGGTGGAAGGAGAAACCGCCCTCGACGGGGTCCCGGCCTTGGACGATGTGTTCACCATGGGGGAAGTCCTGGCCGGCCTGGGGGCCAGGGTGGATTTCCAGGGCGGGGGCCGGGTAGTGGTGGGCGTCAACGACCTGGGCACCGAAGCTGAGTACGGCCACGTCCGCAAGATGCGGGCTTCATTCCTGGTCATGGGGCCAGTCGTGGCCCGGCTGGGGCGCATGCGTATCTCCATGCCGGGAGGGTGTGCCATTGGCTCCCGTCCCATCGACTTGCACCTCAAGGGCCTGTGTGCGCTGGGGGCCCAGGTCAAACAACACCGCGGCTCCATCGAGGTGGCAGTGCCCGGGCGGGGCCTTGCCGCTTCGTCCCTGTACCTCGACTACCCCAGCGTGGGAGCCACCGAAAACCTCATGACCGCCGCCTGCCTGGCCCAGGGAGAAACGGTCATCGAAAACGCCGCCAGCGAACCGGAAATCGTAGACCTGGCCAATTTCCTCACGGCCATGGGTGCCGACATCACCGGGGCTGGCACCAAGGTCCTCCGCGTGTGTGGCCCGGCCCGACTACGTGCAGTGCACTATGCGGTCATCCCCGACCGCATCGAGGCCGGCACCTTCATGGTGGCCGCGGCCATGACCCGCGGCGAAATCCAGCTGGAGAACGTGAAGTTAGAACACCTCCAGGCCGTCACTGCCAAGCTCAGGGAGGCCGGGGTGACTGTGGAGCGAAGCGACAACAACGCCGCGTGGGTGTCGGCCGCCGGCCGGCTGCGGGCCGTTGACGTCAAGACCATGCCTCACCCGGGCTTTCCCACGGACATGCAGCCACAGTTAGTGGCCGCCATGACCGTGGCGGATGGGACCAGCGTCATCACGGAAACGGTCTTCGAGAACCGCTTCCAACATGCCGACGAACTCAAGCGCATGGGTGCCAACATCAAGATCGAAGGCCACTGCGCCGTCATCCGCGGGGTGCCCCAGCTGAGCGGGGCCCCGGTAAGGGCCACCGACTTGAGGGCTGGGGCCGGGCTGGTGCTAGCCGGCCTGGTGGCCGATGGCGAGACCCGGGTTTTGGACGCCCGGCATTTGGACCGCGGCTACGAGAACCTGGTCCGGAAAATGGCGGGATTGGGTGCTTCCATCCAGCGGCAGTACGCCTAAGCCTCCCTTGTGGTACAATACTAGCTTGGGAGGAATGATGTGTGCCCGAGGCATACCTCGACAACAGCGCCACCACCCGGGTGTGGCCCGAGGTCGTGGAGACCATGTGCCGCATCCACAGCGAGGAATATGGAAACCCGTCGTCCCTGCACGCGCGGGGGTTGGCTGCGGAGCGCCTGGTGCGGGATGCTCGCCGGGAGCTGGCCGGGGTAGTGGGCTGTAGCCCGGGCGAGATCTTCTTTACCTCCGGCGGCACTGAGGCCAACAACTGGGCCATCTTCGGGCTCAGCCGGGCCCGGCAGGCCCGAGGCAACCGCATTGTCAGCACTGCCATCGAACACCCTTCTGTTCTGGTCCCCCTTCAACTCCTGGAAGAGCAGGGTTTTGAGGTCATCCTCCTGCCCGTGGACCACCGGGGTGAACTGGAGATGGCCCGGCTGGAGGATGCCTTGACGCCCGGCACCATCTTGGTGTGTGTGATGGCCGTGAACAACGAGATAGGTTCGGTACATGACCTGGAGGCCATCTCGGCGATGGTGCGGTCTCTCTCTCCACACGCCGCCATCCATGTCGACGCCGTGCAGGCGCTGGCCAAACTCCCCCTGCCTCCACCCGGACTGGTGGAGACCATGAGTTTCTCCGCCCACAAGCTCCACGGCCCCAAGGGCACGGGAGCGCTCTACGTGAGGGAAGGTACTCGCCTTTTGCCCTTGCTGCTAGGGGGCGAGCAGGAAGGCAAGCTCCGCGCGGGAACCGAAAATGTGGCGGGTATCGCCGGCATGGCGCAGGCAGCCCGGCTCTCCTGGGAGCGAGGCCAGGATACCCGCAGGCTCAAGCTCCAGCTGGCCAAGGGCCTGGAGGCCATAGCCGGGTTCAACGTCAACGGGCCCGCTCCCGGTGGGGGGGCCCCACACATCCTGAATGCCTACTTCGAAGACGTGCCCCGGGGCGAGGTCCTGGTCCACGCGCTGGCGTCCCGGGGAGTCTATGTCTCCACCGGCTCGGCGTGCCACTCCCGGCGCGACGGTCCCAGCCATGTTCTAAAAGCCATGGGCATGAAGGGTCCAGCCCTCACCGGGGCGGTACGCTTCAGCCTTGGCGCTGCCACCACTGCGGGCGAAATCGAGCTAGCCGTGGATGCCACCACTTTGGCAGTAGACGAAGTCAAGATCCGGCGCGGGGGGAGGAAGTAAGCTGGCAGACATGATCATGGCCCGGTATGGTGAGATCGCCCTCAAGGGCCGCAACCGCTACCGGTTTGAAGACCTCCTGGTGGACAATGTGCGCCGGGCGCTGCACGGGCTGGGCCCGGCTACTATCCAAAAGACCTACGGGCGGGTCTTCATCTCAGACGTAGACACCGTACCTGCCACGCAGAGGCTGGCCCGGGTGTTTGGGCTGGTGTCGCTCAGTCCAGTCTGGGTGTTGCCCCGGGACATGGATGCCATCAAGGCTCGGGCCGTGGCTATGACGAGCGGGCATGCACCGGGCACCTTCAAAGTCCAAGCCCGCCGTTCCTACAAGGAGTTTCCCTACGATTCTCCGGCCATCAACCGCGCAGTGGGCGCCCATGTCCTGGAGCACGCGCCCGGGTGGTCGGTGGATGTCCATCGCCCGGATCTGGTCATCAACGTGGAGGTGCGCCAGGAAGGCGTGTTCCTGTTCTCCGAATCAGTCCCGGGGCCAGGTGGCCTGCCCGTGGGGATGACGGGTCGAGCGGTACTGCTTTTATCTGGAGGCATTGACAGCCCAGTGGCCGGGTGGATGGCCCTCAAACGGGGGTTGGAACTGGCGGCAGTGCACTTTCACAGCTTCCCCTATACCGGCGAGCGTTCCAGGGAGAAGGTAGTCGACCTGGGCCGGGTGCTGGCAGGTTACGCGGGTTCCATCAATCTTTACATAAATCACTTCACCGACATTCAAAAAGCTATAGTAGAGTCCTGCCCGCACCACCTGACGGTAATCCTCATGCGGCGGATGATGATGCGCCTGGCCGATCGCATAGCTGAACGCGAAGGGGCGCTGGCGCTGGTTACCGGTGAAAGCCTGGGCCAGGTGGCCAGCCAGACCCTGGAGAGCATCGTGGTAACCAACGCTGTCGCCGGGCGGCCGGTGCTAAGACCCCTGATCTCCTTTGACAAGGTCGAGATCGTGGACCGGGCCCAGGCCATCGGCACCTATCACATCTCCATCCGCCCCTACGAGGACTGCTGCACCCTGTTTGTCCCGCGTCACCCGGTCACCGCCCCCAGGCAAGAGCAAGTGGCAGCGGCCGAACAGGCCCTGGACATGGAGACCCTCATAGCGGGATCCCTGGAACGCACCGAGAGGGTGATACTTGCGGCCGGCGACGCTGAAGACTGGCAACGGTAGAAGCAATTGGCTGGAGCCTGGATGAAGGTTACCGGGTAGGTGTACGCGAAGTTAGCAAAGACGAAAAAAGCACCCAGCCAGTACACACAAGGAAGCAAGGGTGGTGCCCCGCCCGCAGTGGTACAGGCCGGGAGGAACCTAGACGCGGGAGGATGCGGTGCGAGTACTTCATGTGATTAGCGGCGGTGATACGGGCGGCGGGAAGACCCACGTGTTGACACTGGTGTCCGAGCTGCAAAAACGGGTTCCGGCCCGGATCATGTGCTTCATGGAAGGCCCGTTCTCCCGGGAGGCCCGGGACATGGGCCTGGACATCGAGGTGGCCGTCCAACACGGGCGCCAGGACCTGTCGGTGATCCGGTCGCTGGTACGATTGGTGCGAGAAGAATCCACCGATATTGTCCATTCTCACGGAGCCAGAGCCAATTTCCTCACGGTTTTGGCCAAGCCCCGGCTGAAGGTTCCCTTTGTAACCACCGTGCACAGTGATTACCGGCGCGATTTCACCGACAGCCTGTACAAGCGCTTAGTCTACACGTCCTTGAATTCCGTAGCCTTGCGATTTTTTGACCACTACATCGTAGTTTCCGAGCCCCTGAGGAAGATCCTGAACCAGCGGGGCATTGCCGACGACCGCATTCACAGCGTGCGCAATTACCTGGCCAGGTCGGTAGAGCACCAGGGCAAAGAGAGGTTCTTGGAGCAGCATGGACTCGAGCGCCTCTCGGGAGACCCTTTAATCGGGGCACTCGGGCGCCTTCACCAGGTTAAGGGCCAGGCGGTCTTGGTCCGGGCAGCCAGCATGGTGCGGGAGCGTTTTCCAAAAGTGCGTTTTCTCCTGGGGGGAGATGGCCCGGCCCTGGACGACCTCCAGTCTCTCGTCACCAGCCTGGGCCTAAAAGACCACGTTTTCTTCTTGGGCTACATCACCAACCCGTACGACTTTCTCAATGCCCTGGATATCCACGTGCTCCCATCCCTGAGCGAGACTTTCCCGTACGTCATACTGGAAGCAGCCGCCCTGGGAGTACCCACCGTGTCCACTGATGTGGGCAGCATCGCCGAGCTCGTCACTCCTGGGGACACCGGACTCTTGGTGCCCCCCGGGGATCCGGCTGCCCTGGCCGCCGCCGTCTTGGAGCTGCTGGGCGATCCTGGGCAGGCCAGGCAGTTGGGGGATCGCCTACGCCAAGCGGCCGAACCCTATTTCTCCCCGCCGGCCATGGCCCAAAGGCACCTAGAGATATATGAACAGATACTGGAGGGGAAGACCCGCAGGAGGTAGACCTATGATCGACAAAAGGGGCCGGCTCTTTGGTTTCATTAACGTGCTCGATCTGGCCATTCTCCTGGTCCTGGCTGCGCTGGTGGCAGGTGTGACCTACAGGCTGGTGTACATGGGCGCCGGCGCCCAGCCGGGTGCGGAAGAAAGACCTGCCCGGTTGACTGTGCTGGTCGAGGATGTGCGCCAGCCTACGGTGGATGCCATCAAGGTAGGCGATGTGGTCCGGGATCATGACAACAGCATGGTGTTTGGGACCATCGTGAAAAAGGAAGTGCGGCCGGCTCAGAGGGTCGTCACCACTGCCGACGGCAGGTTGGTGCTGGCCAACCCGCCGGATCGGTTTGATATCACCCTGGAGATAGATGCCAGGGCGCTGGTTACCCAGGATGCCATCGTCATCGCCCGGAAAGAGACCCGCATTGGCTCGCAGGTTAGGATCAAGGCCCAGCTGTTTTCGGTGATGACTACGGTCATGGGCATAGTCCTTCGATGATGGAGCGCTGTACATGAACTGGGACTGGCAGAACGAGAGCTTCTTTGCAGCTAATGCTCGGAGGGCAGGGCGGTTAGTACGCGAAGTATGTGCCTCCAGCTACTTTCTCAGCGGCCTCTGGGATGGGCACCGGGCCTGGAAGGTGCAGGAGCAAAGCCGCAGCTGGCGCCTGCTCAACGCTACCCGCGACACCAGCGTGGCCCTGGTTGCCCGCCAGCGGGGGTGGATTGCCCGGGCCATGGAGACCAGCTGGCTGGTGTCCACCACCAAGGAACTGGTACGGGCCATGACGCTCTGGCCGCTGCAGTGTTTGGGCTTGACCGTGATGGTCTTTGCCGCCTGCAATGGCCTGGTGAGAGCGGCCCAGAACGGACTCGGACCGCGCGGCCTTGTGCTGAGGCTGGCCATGCTGGCTGGAGGATTGGCAGTAGCCAGGATCGACCTGGGGTTGGAAGAGATTCTGTCTGCCAGTCACTTTGCCGCCTTCGTAAGGTGGCTGTCTGCGCCGGACCCGGAGGCCGGAAGGCCATGAACCGCAAGATTGCGCTCATCCTGGTCCTGGCAGCGGCAGTGCTCGGGGTCTTCTTGGCACTATTTCCCGGTCGATACTTGCTGGCTGGGGCCGGGGTTGCAGCCTTGCTCCTGGGCGTTGCCGCAGCCATCCGGCCCCAGCTGGCCATGTTCGGGGCCGTGCTGGCCATCCCCCTGGTCACCAACGAACTGGCCCTGGCCATTGCCCTTTTGTCCGTGGGTGCCTGGGGGCTTACGCTCTTCTACCAGAAAGACGCCCGGCCGGCAGTCACTGACCTGGACCTTCCCATAGCCCTCCTGGTCATACTGCTTTTGGTATCCACGGTTATCTCGGTGAACCCGGCCTCCAGCCTGCCGGAACTGGTCACCCACTTCTTGGCCATAGGGCTTTTCGTGGCCATGGTCAACGTGGTCAAAGATAGGACCGCCCTGTACCGGGTAGTCCTTGCCATCCTGGCCGCCACCACCCTGGTGTCGCTGGCCGGGATCTACCACTACGTAACCAAGGCGCCCCCGCCCGAGAGCGGCTGGGTGGATTTGAGCCAGAACCCGTACCTACAGGCCCGGGCGTACTCGACTTTCGGGAACCCCAACTTGCTGGCCATGTACCTTTTGTTCACGGCACCGCTGGCCCTGGCGTTGGCCATGGCATGTAGAAGCTACTTCAAGAAGGCCATGTTTGGCTCCATACTCGTTACGGCGGGCCTGTGCATGTTGCTTACCTTTTCGCGCGGCGGCTGGGCGGGCTTATTCGTGGCCATTGCGGGGTTTGGTCTCCTGATCGACCGGAGACTTTGCGTGGTGCTGGTGCTGGTGACCGTGTTCGCCGTAATGGTGTTACCCAAGGTGGATGTGGTGGAAAGAAGACTAGCCAGCGCCGGGGGCGGTGACACTTCAGTACAGTACCGCCTGACGGTGTGGAATGAAGCCCTACTGATGATCCGCGATTACTGGCCCATTGGCGTGGGCCTTGGCCACCGCGCCTACATGCAGGTCTATCCTGCCTACATGCTGGACAGACATAAGCGTCCGTACCACTCTCACAACCAGTACCTGCAGCTGGTGATCGAAAGCGGGATCCTGGGACTTTTGCTCTACGGGTGGATTGCCCTCCGGGTATTCCGGCGGACTTTGGACCTCATCAAGCACGGGCAAGACCGGCTACCAGTGGCCGTTTCCGCTGCCGTGACCGCGGCCCTGCTCGGCATCCTCGTTATGGGGCTTACCGACAACATCCTGTACCGGCCCAAGCTGATCCTGACCTTTTGGATGGTGCTGGGCTTAGGCCAGGCGGCAAGCCTCATCTCCAGCCGGCGGACCGGGGTGGAATGGCCCAGGTGCAACTAAAGTCATTCCCACAGAATCAACAAGCGGCAGGGCGAATTTGCGTAGAATGCGACAATAACCGCCCAGTCTCAGATTTCCACGGCCACCAATCTCATGGTCATACCTGAGCATACGCACAAGTACCGTGAGGATAGCACTCCGGTCTTTGTCACAATGCTTGACCCACACATCGTCTACTTGCTCCATGTCTCCATAGCGGGCAACTATGGCAGCAAGCACGACAGCTAGACGAACCGCAGCTCGGATTCCCATAGGCAACCTCAGACAAAGGCCGGACGATATGTCAACCGCAGTCGGCGAGAGAGGAGGTGATCGCGCTGACCTCAGGCGTGCAACCGCTGTCTCCCAGGCAGCGGGCGGAGGCGGCTACGCTGTTCGAGGAGGCCTTCGCGGCCGCGATTCCCGAACCGCCACCCCCGGATGCGGTCTGTCTTACCCGCGAGGCCACGGTGGCAGCGACCCGGCTCGTGCACGGGTTTTTTGGAGCAGCCCATGACGCTCGCTGGTACGGCATTGGCTCGGGCGGCCGCCTGGTCTGTGCCGCCCTGATAACTGACTCCAGGCCCAAGTTGTCCCTGTCCTCCCTGGTGGGTTGTATCAGGTTCCTCTATGGCATCCTCCGCGTTTTCGGGTGGCGCGGTATCCATCGCATAGCGCGCGACATGAAAAGCAAAGACCCGGTCGAGCTTGCGAGGATCCGGGCTGCTTTCGCCGCCCGGCCCGGGTTTTTGGAACTGCATCTCATTGCCACCCGTCCGGACGTTCAGGCACAGGGCTTAGGGGGGAAGATGCTGTCCTTTTTGCGCGCCGAAGCCATAACGGTTGGCTACCGAGGCATATCCCTTACCACCAACCCCACTTCACCCGCCTACCGGTGGTACCTTGAGCACGGGTTCGTGACCGAGATCGAGTTCCGCCTGGTTGACATGGCGGCCTGCCGGATGAGCCTGCTTCTCGGTTGCTGACACTGTCCTGAAGGCGGAGCACCGACGCTGATCGACGGGTGCCGCTCCGAGAGCAGTCGGTCGAGCCTGGCGCAGGCGGCGTGTTGGCCTGGCGGTTTGGAGAGGGGTCTCCAGCGGTGCGAAGCCAAGAGAAGGGCGCCTTCCGCGTGCCCGCCCAATTCTGGAGGGGGACGAACACGACCAGGAGGAGGAGATTGCGAACGGCCGCCCCTCCCAGTATAGCCTCCAAGGCCGCCGGTCTCTTCTTCTATGGATTGCTACTGCTGTCCCTGCGGTGGGTGCCGGTGAGCCGCTGCGGGGCAGGGCCAGCCCAAGCCGACCGCTTCTTCCTGGTCGCCTTCAGCGTCGTCCTGGTTTCCGCCGTGGCCCCGCGGGGGCTGGTCCAGTTGCGGGCGGGGCGGCCCGGGGCCTTGGCCCCGGCGTGCGCCCAGGCCGCGGCAGGAACGGCTGCAGCCGCAAGGCTCAGCCTGGCGCCGGGAGGCGGCCCGGTCGCCGCAGTCCTGCTGGGCTTTGTCGCTCTGGGCGGGGCGCTCTTGCCGATCCGCTCCTGGTTTTCCCGCAGGTAGCGGGAGCGGCCCCCGCCGCTCCTGCTGGCCCCGGGACCGCTCGCCCTCTCCCGGCTGCTCTGCGTCCCGCCGGTCAGCGCGACAGACCCGGGCAAACGCCGGCCCAAAACCTGCTCGACCGGCCGGAGCAACACCGCCCCGCGGTGTCGCCTGCGTGTACGACTGCCGGGTACCCTTCGGCAACAACCTGGCGGAGCGCGACCTGCGGATGGTCAAGCGCCCTCCGCAGCTTCGCCGGTGCGCCGGCCTTCTGCCGCATCTGCGGCTACATCTCGACCGTGCGCAAGCGGGGCCGCTCTGTCCTGGCGGCGCTCGAGGCCCGCTTCCGTGGCCAGCCGTTCCTCCAACCGCTCGAAGACCCCCGAACCGGACACCGTCTCCCCTCTCCCAGAGGTGAGTGCCGGGAGTTGCTCCGGGCATGACGTCAAGGGATACCTCCCTGCGTACCGTCGTCAAACAACTTTGCCCGTTGCTCACCCTATCCCAGCAACAGGGAGGCCTGTATAGTCGCACCGCGGGAAGGACGAATTCGGGGGAGGGGAGGCGAAGCAGTATGCGGTTGGACCTTGCCGGGAAGGGCTGAATAGTTACGGCCGGACTGGAGTTGAGAGCAGAAACAGCCTTCAGGCGGATATCAACCTGGCCGCATTTAGCCCTACCCCCAATACCTTCAAACTGTTGACGCAGTCGCCAAGGTATACACCAGGCATTGGCCGGTCAGCCCGTCAAGGGGGATCTGTTCTGCTGTCTTGGTCAACATGGACCTCCTCTACCTGCTCACCCACGCGAAAAGCCCGTATGGGCCTCTTGCCATCGCCCGGGTAGACGATAACCATGAGCTGGGCCGGGTAGAAGGCTTCTGCCAGGTCGGTAGTGGAGGGGGTGCCGGGACCGGAGGGGTGGGAGTGGTAGAACCCCAGAAGGTCCTGGTCGCTCTGTTCTATGTACTGGAATATGGTAACGAGGTCGCCGGGGTCCATGCAAAAGCGCCGTGGATCCGGATCTGCATTTCGAGCGGGCAGAACCCGGTCTACGCGTCCATCCCGTCCGACTAACGCCCCGCAGATCTCCCTGGGAGCCTGTTGCCGGGCCCACCGGATCAGCCGCCGCTGCAAGCGGGGCGGGATCACCAAACTCTCGCTCATGTGCCGGCAATTCTCCTCTCGCCTGCCTTCTTCCTGCCCGGGATATTATGTGCCTCTTTCCGGCGCTGCCCCCGATGCGGTCATCGACACAGGACCGGCCTAATAAGATTGGGTGATCGGTCGACCGTAAAGGAGGGTGCCGCTTGAAGAAGACCCTCGCCCTGACCACGCTGGGGCTGTTCTTGGTGCTGATCATTCTTCCTGCAGTGCTGGTACGTGGCCTTAACCTGGCGGCGCCCCGACGTGAACAGGTCCGGCTGGGACCAGCCATCCCCATTGACGTATTCATAGTGGCGGAAAACCGTATCCAGCGTATGGACCTGGAAGAGTACGTCAAGGGAGTGGTTGCCGCCGAGATGCCGGCATCCTTCCAAATGGAGGCCCTCAAGGCGCAGGCGGTGATCGCCCGCACCTATGCCGTGCTGCGCATGCGCGTGTTCGGGGGACCCGGGTGCACCCATTACCCGGGTGCCGACATTTGCACAGACCACACCCGGTCGCAGGCGTGGAAATCCGAGGCCGAAATGAGGCAAATCTGGGGAGCGTTCAACGCTGGGCGCTGGTGGCGCCGCATCGAGCAGGCGGTAGAGGACACGGCCGGCCTCATCGTAGTTTACCAGGGTGCTCCCATTGACCCGGTATATCACTCTACTTGTGGAGGAGCCACCGAGGCGTCGGGCAATGTCTGGCAACAACACCTGCCGTACCTGGTGAGCGTCACGTGCGACTGGTGCAGGCATTCACCCCATTACCGCCGGACCGTAGAAATACCCCTGAGCGAAGTGGCCGCCCGGCTGGGCGCGGTACCTGCCGCATCTCCGTCCAGCCTTTTTTCCGTAGTAACCACTTCGACAACGGGACGAGTGATGTCGGTGAGCACGCCTGCCGGCCTTCTCAAGGGGACGGAGTTCCGGAGCTTGCTGGGCCTGCCGTCCACCCGGTTCACGTGGGAGGTCGTAGGCACCAACCTGCGGTTTCAGGTGAGTGGGCACGGGCACGGGGTCGGCTTATGCCAGTATGGCGCGGATGGCCTGGCCAAGTCCGGGCGAGGGTTTTTGGAGATCATCAGTTTCTACTATCCCGGAGTGACGGTAAGACCCCTGTTTGATGAGTAGCGGGCACCTTCTGCTGCATAATTCAGCCAGTAATGGCAAGAATGTGCTGCAGGAGGTGCAATGTTATGCAGCTGAAAACCCGGTACGAACAACTGCGTCAGCTCGCCAGTCGCCACTGGGGCTTGCTGGTGATCGTGGCGCTCATCGGCCTTTCAGTGTATGGTTTCGTCAACGGCTTACGAGCAGGCCAAGACCCAGGCCATCCCGAGGAGCCGGAGGCTCCGGTCACCACCCCGGTCCAGCCTGAAGCCCCGGCCACGCCTCACCTGCAGCTTACGCCCGAACCCACCGGGGAGCCCGGGTATGAGCCTGCGCCGGAGCCTGAGGTGGAGCCTGCGGCCGGGCCTGTGGATCCCGCCGGCATGGTCTGGCCCCTCCTGGGAACCGTGGTGCGGGGCTTTGGCTGGACCTACTCACCTACCTTCGCCGACTGGCGTTTCCATCCCGGCATCGATATCGGCGGATCACTGGGACAGCCGGTACGGTCTGCCCTGCCGGGCCGTGTGGTAGCGGTTGAACGTTCGGACTGGCACGCCACCGTGGTAGTGCTGGAGCACGGAAGGAACCTGCGGACCGTCTACGGGAACTTGGGTGGGGTTGGAGTTAGCCCCGGGGACGTGGTTGACGGCGGGGCGGTCATAGCCCAGCTGGGCCAGCCCGGTGCCGGTGAGGTTGGAGACGGAGGCCCACGGTTACACTTCGAAGTCTACCTGGACGGCGAGGCTGCGGATCCACTCCGGTTCCTGAAGTAAGGCCTAATCACTAAGGTAATTTATCCTCCCGGCGTCTCATATAGATTAGCGATTCGTTAACGCCGGGGGGAGGCTGCAGAGGTGAACGACGTAATCTGGAAGCGATCGGTCAATATCGGCGAGTACATCTGTAAGACCAAGGCCACCGTTCGTGATACGGCCAGGGCTTTTGGAGTATCAAAGAGCACAGTGCACAAGGATGTCACGGAACGCCTGCCCAGGATCAGGCCGCAGCTGGCCCAGGCCGTCAAGGCGGTCCTTGACTATAACAAGGCCGAAAGGCATCTAAGAGGCGGAGAAGCCACCCGGAAAAAATACCAGGACCCCGGCAGTGTCGTTGGAGGATAACCGCATCTAACGGTAGAAGAATTCCCCAGACGCTGCTCCTTATCAGCGGCTCAGGGGGACAAGCTCTCGAGGGAGGCGGATACTTGATCGGACTGGCACAGGACATGGGAGTGGACCTGGGCACTGCCAGCGTAATCATCTTCATCCGTGGGCGCGGCATTGTCCTTCGCGAGCCTTCGGTAGTAGCCATCGAGCAAAACACCCGCAGGATACTCGCCATAGGCGAGCAGGCCCGTCGCATGCTTGGGCGGACCCCCGGCAACGTGGTGGCCATCCGCCCGCTCAGGCAAGGAGTTATCGCGGACTACGAGATCACCGAGGCCATGCTCAAGCACTTCATCGCCGAGGTGTGTGGGAAGCGCAGTTTCTTCCGCCCCCGGGTCATGGTGTGCGTGCCATCTGGTGTCACATCAGTGGAAAAGCGAGCCGTGATGGAGGCGGCGACCCAGGCGGGTGCACGCGCCACCTACCTCATCGAGGAACCCCTGGCCGCGGCCCTTGGTGCCGGGCTGGACATCTCCAAGCCCCGCGGTCACATGATCGTGGATATTGGAGGAGGGACCACTGATATTGCCGTCCTGTCGCTCCGGGGCGTGGTGCTTTCCGATTCCATCCGGGTCGGCGGCGACTACTTCGATGATTCACTGGTCAAGTATGTGAGGCGCGAGCACGGGCTGATGATCGGGGAAAGGACCGCCGAGGACACCAAAATAAGCATTGCCACGGTATCCCCGGAGGGCCGGAACCTCACTGCCGAAGTCCGTGGCCGGGACCTGGTTACCGGACTGCCGCGCACGGTCCTCCTGTCTTCCCAGGACACGCGGGTGGCCATGGCCGAACCAATGGGAGCCATTGTGGACCGGGTCAAATCTGTGCTCGAGAGAACCCCCCCCGAACTTGCTGGCGACATCATGGAATACGGGATCGTCCTGACCGGTGGTGGGTCCCTGCTGGACGGTCTGGACGACCTTTTACGGAGCGAGACCGGTGTCCCCATTCACGTGGCCGACGACCCCATTAGCTGCGTGGCCGTGGGTACCGGCCGGGCCCTCGAGCAATTTGACACCTACGCGCATCATTTTATGGCGCTAAAAAACCGCTAGGGTTAACTGGCCATAGCACGGGGCCCGTCCAGGGCTCTTTTTCATTCACCCCACCACCCCACAAAAATACAGCTAAACTCCAGCCTCAGTTGCCACGATAGAACCCGGTGAGCAAATACTTCTAAAGGGGGGTGCAGCATGATCCGGGGTATCTACACCGCGGCCTCGGGTATGATCGGAGAAGCCAGTCGGCTCGACATCATCGCCAACAACCTTGCCAATGTGAACACCCCAGGTTTCCGGCGGGACGCTGCTCTATACCGTTCCTTTCCTGATCTTCTCATTTCCCTCCGCGATTCGTCCGCCATGACCGTGCCCATCGGGGCCATCGCCACTGGTGCCTACCTGGACGCAACCTTCCCGGTACCGGCCAGCGGGCCGCTGCAGCGCACGGGCAACGCCCTGGACGTCGCCTTGCTCGGAGATGTGTACCTGGCAGTGGACACCCCGGCCGGAGAGCGGTATACCCGGCACGGGGGACTGAAACTCGGAAGCAGCGGCATGCTCGTCACCGCTTCGGGACACCCGGTGCTGGGCACCACAGGCCCCATCCAGGTGACCTCGGCGGATGTGGAGATCGAGCCCGACGGGGCCGTAATGGTGGACGGGGCCCTGGCGGGCAGGCTCATGCTGGTGAGATTTGACGACTCCTCCGGGCTGGTGAAGGAGGGGCAAAACCTGCTGGCGGCCACTGAGAGATCGGGCCCGGCCGTTCTAGCTCCCGGCGCCCGGTTGGAACCACGTTGCCTGGAACTTTCCAACGTGGACCCAGTCCGGGAAATGGTAGCCATGATCACCGTAATGCGGGCCTACGAAGCCAACCAGCAGGCCCTGCGTGCCCAGGACGAGGCGCTGCAGCGGGGAATTGCTACTGGTTCTTTAGGTTAGAGCGGAAATTGGGGGCTGGACCGGCCGGTGCCGGGGGCCCCGGGCCGCAGAACGACTGACGCGGTCCCAAGGGGGTAGCTGCATATGATCAGGGCATTGTGGAGCGCAGCCAGTGGCATGGGAGCACAGCAGCTGGCAGTAGATACCATCTCCAACAACATCGCCAACGTAAACACTCCGGGCTTTAAGACTTCGCGCGTGGACTTCCAAGACGTGTTCTACGCCTTTCTCAGGCCTGTCGATGACCCGGATGACTTGATCCAAGTGGGGCACGGCGTGGTTCCCGCCGCCGTCCGCCGGGCCATGACCGCGGGCAATCTGGAGTCCACCGGCAACGAACTTGACCTGGCCGTGGAGGGCAAGGGGTTCTTCCGGGTGAGTTATGGAGCCACTGGCTTAGTAGAGTATACTCGTTCGGGCGCCTTCGGCCTGGACCATTCCGGTCGTTTGGTGACGGCGGACGGGCGTTACCTGCTGGGAGCCGGGGGACCCCTCACGGTACCTTCCGGGGCCGTGGCCATCAACGTCGGTCCCGACGGACGGGTTACCGCCCGGCTGGAAAACGGCTCTATCTCAAACATCGGGCAACTACAGCTGGCGCTGTTTCCTAACCCGGCCGGGCTGGAGGCCCGCGGTGAGAACGTCTACCGGGCCACCACGTCCAGCGGCCAGCCTGCCGTCCACTCCCCCATGACCGGGGGAGCCGGGCGCTTGGCCCAGGGGTTCTTGGAACGGTCAAATGTCCAGCTTATAGATGAGATCGTAGGACTCATCAGTGCCCAGCGTGCCTACGAACTCAACAGCAAAGTGGTGCAGTCTGCCGACGAAATGCTGGGGATAGCCAACAACCTCAGGAGGTAGCGGAATGCAGGTTAACCTGGTCCTACCCGCGACCGGACGGGGGAAGCCCGATTACAGGATGCAAGAGGCGGCCCGGGAGTTTGAGGCCTTGTTCGTTGCAGAGATCCTGAAGCCTCTTGACCGGGCCTTGGGCGGCGGTGCCGGGGGCATCCTGGCATCCATGGGGCGCCAGAGCCTGGCCTCCCAGCTCTCTGGAACGTTCGGTATCGGAAACCTTCTCCTGTCCACGCTGGCACCGGCATCCAACAGGTCTGAAGATTAGCGGGCGGGCATAAGCTGGCTTCATGACCGGTCGCCGGAGAGGATATGGCGCGGCAGTGGGCCCGGTCGGCGACTACACCGACTGCCCGGTTCTCCGTGCCCCTCAGCTTGCCCGAAATCGTGCACACCTTCTGCGTGGCCCTGGGAGTGGTCACCGGTGGCGCCCTCATGGGCGCCCTGGGCGCAACGGCCAGCCGGCTCAAGATCTGGGCCATGGTGGCTGCGCTGGGCGTCACCTTCGAATCCATCCGTTACCTAGAAACAGGCTTCCTTCACGGCCAGCTTCGGACCGTGGCCCGCCAGTGTGCCTACATCATGACCGCCTTCCTTGGTGCTCACCTGGGCTACCTCCTCCTTCGCCGGTAGCCGGGAGGCGTTGATGCGCCCCTCCCGGCTGGTGGCCGCGCAGCTTTTGGGCCTCATCATGGGGAGCGCCCTGGTGGTGCCCGTAGCTGGCTGGAGAGTGGCAACACTCCTGCGGGAGCGTCAAGACCTCATGACGCACATGGCCCAGCAGGAAGCCAGCATCAAGACCCTGGACCAGAGCCTGAGCCAGCAGACCCGCCCGGTGGTACAGCGAAGCGTGGTCCGGGTCCAGGGCGTCGATGAAGCCGATCGCCTGCAGCTGGAACATAACCTCTGGCTGAAGGCCATCCCCGGCACCCCGGTGCGTTCCCTGGATGGAGAGGTAATACACTCACTTATTGATGGCCGCACCATAGAGGCCAACGGGAAGCTCTTTACTGTATCCACCAAGGTGATCGTCATAGGTGAGACGGTGGAAGTGAAGGCCCGGGCCCGGCTGCGATGAAATCCCTTGATGAAGGAAAAGCCGCCCCGGCACAGAATCTTGCCAGTATACGGATACCAGGAGGTCAAGACGTTGCTCACAAGAGCGGGCATTGAGGCCATCATCCCCCACCGGGAACCCTTCTTGCTGGTGGACACCATTGTCGAGCTGGAGCCGGGAGTGAAGGCGGTAGGGGAGAAGCTGGTACGCGAGGATGAGTGGTACCTGTCCGGGCACTTTCCTGGCCAGCCCATCATGCCCGGGGTGCTGGTAGTGGAGGCCCTGGCCCAGGCGGGAGCGGTGGCGCTTTTGGCCTCACCACAAGACCGGGGGAAGCTGGCCCTGTTTGCGGGACTGGACGGTGTGCGGTTCCGGCGCCAGGTGATACCCGGGGATAAGCTACGGCTGGAAGTGGAGATAACCCGGCGGCGTGCGCATATTGGCAAGGGTACGGCACGGGCGTGGGTTGGTGGTGAACTGGCGGTGGAGGCCGAGCTCATGTTCGCCCTGGTTGACACCTCCTAACGAAATTGGTAGAATGAATCCGGCAAAACTTCACAGGGAACGACCCTTTTATCAAGAGCGGGATGAGGGACCGGCCCCATGAATCCCCGGCAACCGCACCCCAGTGGGGGAGAGCGGTGCCAAGCCCGGCAGAGTGGCTTGTGGTACGCCCACAATTCCAATTCTGAAGGATGAGAGTATACTCGGCCCTTCCAGGTTGGAAGGGTAATTTGTTCTCCTGAGGAGATGTTCGGGATGTTCCTTCCCTGTTGCCTGGCCACCGGCCTGGGGAGCCTCCCCTATACTGAGCCCGATACCGGCCTGGAGCTGGTCTGGTCGTGCTTTCCCGAAGCACCGTTTTGGCCCCAGCTACCGGCGCGTTCCCCCTTGGAGAACATGTACCACCAGTTCTGCCAGGGGTTACCCGGAGTGGGAACGTCCGGGGGGAAACTGCGCATGGATCTACCGAGAGTTTCTCCCGGTGAACTGGCGCGCTTCTACGAGGGAGCATTTGCCAGCGAAGAGGACGGGTGGCAGCTGGAGTGGGAGAGAGCCGCGGGCTACCACCGGTTCTTAGAACACCCCGGTCCCCGGCCGCCCGCAGTCCTCAAGGGGCAAGTAACCGGGCCGGTTTCCATGGGGCTATCAATAATGGACTATCAGGATAAACCCGTGCTCTATGATCAGGCCTCCATGGAACTAGTGTGCACCCAGCTTAGGCAGCTGGCCAGGGGGCAGGAGCAAGCTCTTGTGCGGGCCGGGACCCGGGCCTGGCCGGGGTACGGAGGTGGCACCCTGGTGTTCGTGGATGAACCTTACCTGGCTACGTACGGGTCAGCCTTCTTTACCTTCGGCCGGGATGACGTCATACGGTACATCAACTGGGTGATGGAGGGCATCCGGGGGCTCAAGGGAGTCCACTGTTGTGGCAATACCGACTGGTCAATACTACTGGCAACATCCATGGACGTGCTTTCCTTTGATGCCTTCGAATACGGTGACGCCCTGCTCCTCTACGCCCGCGAGGTGGCGGGATTCCTCAAGCGCGGCGGGTATTTGTCCTGGGGGATGGTTCCCAGCGACGGACTCCGGGCACGGCAGGAGAGTGTCGACTCCTTAACCACCCGCATGCTGGCCGCAGTGGGCAAACTAGCACGGCACAGCTGTCCTCCCCTGTACGTGCTAGAACGGTCCATGGTAACCCCGGCGTGCGGGCTCGGAGGGCAGACGGCGGAAGATGCAGAGTTCATCGCCGGACTCACGGCGGGCCTATCGGCGAATTTGCGCCGGGTCATGCGAGAGGAGAGTGCCATATGAAGCGGCTGTTCACATCGGAGTCGGTAACTGAAGGGCATCCTGACAAGGTGGCCGACCAGATCTGCGATGCCTTGCTTGATGAGATCCTGGCCAAAGATCCCGACGCAAGAGTGGCATGTGAGGCCACGGTCAAGACCGGCCTGGTACTGGTCACCGGAGAGATCAGCACCGACTGCTATGTTGACATGCCGCGTACGGTGCGGAGCGTACTGCGGCGGATCGGGTACACCAGGGCCAAGTACGGGTTTGATGCCGACACCTGTGCAGTGCTGACGGCCATCGAGGAGCAGTCACCGGACATCGCCCTGGGCGTGGACCGGGCGCTGGAAGCCAAGACTGGTGACATGCCAGACAGCCAAGAGGAAATGACGGGCGCCGGGGACCAGGGGATGATGTTCGGGTTTGCCTGTGATGAAACCCCTGTTTACATGCCCATGTCCATCTACTTGGCCCACAAGTTGGCACGCAGACTGGCCGAGGTCAGGCGAAATCGCACGCTTCCCTATCTCAGACCCGATGGCAAGACCCAGGTCACCATCGAATACCAGGACCAACGTCCGGTGAGGGTGGATGCGGTAGTAGTGTCGGCGCAGCACCATCCCGATGTTTCACTGGCCCGCATCCGGGAAGCCATCATAGAACAAGTGGTGGCACCGGTGATCCCACCTGAGCTTTTGGATGATGCCACCCGTTACTTCGTCAACCCCACGGGGCGGTTTGTCATCGGCGGACCCCAGGGGGACGCCGGTTTGAGCGGGCGCAAGATCATCGTAGATACCTATGGCGGCTACGCCCGGCACGGTGGCGGTTCCTTCTCAGGAAAGGACCCCACCAAGGTGGACCGCAGCGGAGCATACTTCGCCCGCTACGTGGCCAAGAACATAGTCGCCGCCGGTCTTGCTTCGCGGTGTGAGATCCAGGTGGCCTACGTCATCGGCGTGGCCCGGCCCGTGTCAGTGCTGGTGGAGACCTCCGGCACAGGGATCATACCCGAAGAGGACATCCAGGACCTGATCGTCAAGTTATTCGATTTCCGGCCCACCAGCATTATCAAGCACTTCCAGCTCAGGAGGCCGTTGTACCGCCAGGTGGCCGTCTATGGTCACTTCGGCCGGGAGGACTTGGACCTGCCCTGGGAACGGGTGGACCGGGTTGAAGACATACGGAAGGCGGCCGGGCTACCGGTGGCCCCCTGAACGGGCCCGATAACCGGGCGATTCCTTGCGGCATATACTGGGGTAACAATGCCGGCGAGGAGGAAGGGCCTTGGAACTCTGGCTGCAGGCACTGGTTGGTCTCCTGGCCCTCTACGGTGCGGTCACCCTAGTGGTGTCCCTTTACGGGAGGGCCAGAACCCTGGTGGCCCAGGAACTACCATCGTGTTTCATCAGCCTGCTCCTGGTGACGAGGGACCGGGAGCAGGTAATCGAAGGCATGGTCCGCGACATGACATCGCTGCTGTCGGGACTTGGCGAGCGAAACATGGACTTTGAGATCATCGCCGTGGATGACCGCTCCAGGGACGACACCGCCTTGATACTGGAACGGCTGGCCAGGAAAAACCGGGCCCTTAGAGTGGTACGGGTGGCTGATACGGGCGGCGAATCTGCTGTGCAGGTAGGCCTGGTACTTTGCAGGAGCAAGGTCGTATTGCTCTGTGAGGCTGTCGGAAAGGCCGAGCCCCGGCTGCTGCTTTCCACATTAGAGCGCCTGTTAAACAGCGACATCCGGCTTTCTGAGTACCCGCTGGCCGCCCGGTGCAGTTAGACACCCCGGTGGGAAGTATCCAGAAAACCCAGACGGCCCGCCCCGATTTCACACTAACATTACTGTAGCCTCAGCTCGATTATCGTGGGTAGAGCTGTCTTCATAGGAGCCGATGGATCACATCACGGGCAGGGAGCGGTGTCCTGTGGGTAAAACCGCCGTGTTTGAAAGGTACAAGCTGACGGTGGGAGCAGCCGGGGTAGTGCTGCTCCTTGCCTCTTCGCCGGGCCGCATGTCCGTGGCCCGGGAGCCTGCCCTCTTTTTCTTTCTCATGGGCTCCATAGCTGAGTTCATCTTCATACCCTTGCCTACTGGCCTGCGCATCACGGTGGGGTTTGCCGTGACCCTGCCCTGCCTTTTGCTTTACGGTCCCTTAATGGCGGCCTGGGTTACTGTTGTTGGGGTCAGCCTTGCCGGCATCGCCCTGCGCCGCCCGGCCGGCATCGTCCTTTTCAACGCTGGCCAGTACGCCCTGTCTGCCCTGTGGGCCGGGTGGGCCTTTGTGCGCGTCACAGGTCATTCTGGTCTATGGCAAGCTGCCGACCTGGTAACCTCCCACCTGGGCTACGTCATGGTCTACGTGGGGGCCTTCTTCGCGATGAATCATGCCCTGGTAAACTGCTATATATCCTTGCGGGACGGCTTTCGGCTCAGTAACCTCCTGGAAAACATGAAGTGGGACGGCTACAACTACTTGCTGAGCGTCCCCTTGGGGCTTCTGCTGACCCTCTTTTATTCGACCCGGGGTATGCCCGGGGCACTTGCCATTTTTGCCTCGGTCCTGACAGTGGCATACATCCTCCGCCTGCAACTGTCCTTGGCAGCTGCCAACCGAGAGCTGACGGTTCTGCACGAAGTTACCAGGCAGATGAACTCCACGTTGGACCTTACGCGGGTATTTGAGCTGACTTCGGCCTCGCTTAGAGAACTAGTGGGAAACGAAATCTACGCCCTCTACCTCTGGGACGAATGCGGAAACCGGTTGACCCGTTCGTTGGTGGACCCGCCCGCGGCCGATGCTGCCATGCCCGAGGTAGTGGAGGTGGGAGTCGGACCGCTTGGGCAGCTGGTGCAAAGACGTCAGCCTGCCATCATGCCGGAGCCTGCCCATGCCTGGGCGCCGGGGCCGGGCGGCATGGGGTCTTTGATGGCAGTCCCGCTACCGGTGGAGGACCGCCTGGTGGGACTCATGCTGGCTGGCAGCCCGGCCTCGGGCGCATTCAGCAAAGAACGCCTGAGGATCTTCAGCACGCTAGCCAACCAGGCCGCCGTGGCCATTGAGAACGCCGTCCTCTACCGCCAGACCGAACTCCTGGCCATCACCGACCCGCTCACGGGCCTCTACAACTACCGCTACTTCTACATGAAGCTGGGAGAAGAGATGCGCAAGACCCGCCAGTCGGGGGGACAGCTGGCCCTCATCTACCTGGATATCAACGATTTTGGTCGCTACAACAACCTCTACGGTCACCTGGCCGGGGACAGTGTGCTGCGACAGTTTTCCGATTTCCTACGCAAGCAGGTCCGCGAGTCCGATGTGGCCGCCAGGTACGCGGGAGACGAGTTCGTCATCATTCTCCCGCGCGCCGGGCGCGGCGACGCCGAACTGGTGGCATCCCGGCTGCTAGCTGCCTTGGCCAATACCGAGTTTGCTGCCGGGGAGACCGGTGTTTTCGTGTCCCTGGGTGTAGGAGCCGGGACGGCATGTTTTCCCGAGGACGGGGACACGGAAAGCATGCTCATCCACGCGGCCGACCAGTCCATGTACAGCCACAAGACGCTAGCAGACCATAAGCTGGCGCTAGGGGGACCGGCCTGCGCCTGACCTTGGGGCGGTCCCCCCTACCTGCTGCCGGAGGTGCCTACGGTGCTTAGAAACTGCCAAAAGTGCTATCGAGTGTTCTCTGCTCTTCATGGTAACCTGTGCCCGGCATGCCGCCAGCAAGCTCAGACCGACTTCGAAGCGGTGCGGCATTACCTAGAGGAGCAACCCGCTGCCAGCATAGAGGAAATCCACGCAGCCACCGGCGTGTCTGGCGGCCAGATCCTCGAGTTTTTGCGGGAGGGTCGTCTTAGGTCCATATCGGTGCAGATGACCTGCGAGGTCTGTCACACACCGCTGGCAGCCGGGCGGATCTGCGATGCCTGCCGGGACCGGCTCAAGCCGGCCCGGCCCGCCTCAGGCGAGAGAGTGTATATCATGGAAACGGATAAAGGCCTAAAGCCAAGAAACCGGTAGCAACAAGGACTTAAAGTGACGCCAATGCCCAAGAACGGCGGCCATGGCCGTAAGGTTTTGACCAGCGCATGTCGATGATCAATACGATAGACGTTTGGCTGGATCCAGAGGGAGGAAGCGCAAAGATGATCATCTCGCGCAGCCAGATCGGGAAGGCCGTCCAGGCATATGCCGACCAGCTGCGAGGCAGTCCCCAGGCTCAGCCAGGCCCGTTACCCAAGCCGGGACAAGACCGGGTGGTGCTGTCAGCCGAAGCGTCCCAGCTGGCCGAAGCCCGCAGGCTGCTCCAGAGTATTCCCGAAGTCCGGACGGACCGGGTGCGCGAAATCACCAGGGCTATGGCCAGGGGTGAATACCAGGTGTCTGCCGGTGACATCGCTGAAAAGATGATCGGCCGCATGCTGGTGGACCGCATCGAGTGACCGGAGGAGGGGTGCTCGTGGCCAGCCCATGGGCGGAGGTCATAGGCTTGCTTTGCGACCAGCTCGAGGTACAGGAAACTCTTCTCGAGATGGCCAAGAAAAAAGCCGAACTGGTCGTCGAGGGGCGCATCCGTGACCTGGAGCTTTTGCTGCTGACTGAAGAGACCTTGCTGGTCCGGGCGGGTCGCCTCGAGTCTGCCCGGCAGGACTTGCACGGTCGCCTTGCCCTGACCACAGGCGAGGACGTGTCTGGTCTTACCCTCAAGGAACTGGCCACCCGTGCGCCAGCGGATGCCCGGGTCGAGCTCAATTCCCTAGAAGTGGACCTGCGGCGGGTCACCTCCGAGCTGGGCCGCCAGGCCCAGGTCAACCTCGAGCTTTTAAAGCAGGCCCTCACCATGGTCAACTACCAGCTCTCTCTGCTGGACCCGTCTGGAACCGGCCAATACCTGCGTCCGCATTTCGATCGCAAAGCGTAAGGGCGGTGCTTTCAGAGTGGTAAGCTCCATGATATTGTTGGAGACTGCCAGGCGGGCCCTGTCTGTGAACCAGCGGGCACTGGATACCGTGGGTCACAACATGGCCAACGCCAGCACGCCCGGGTACTCAAGACAGGAGGTCATCTTGACAGCGTCGGAGCCTACCAAGGCCGGCGTCGGACTGCTGGTGGGGACTGGAGTCAAGCTGGCAGATATCCGCCGCCATTTCGACGCGTTCCTCGACGCCCAGCTGCGAGCCCACAGCTCGCAGCTGGCCTTCAACTTGAGCATGCAAGACGCACTCCAGCAGGTGGAGATTTTCCTTGGAGAGCCATCCGAGGCCGGGGTGATGTCGTCCTTGGAGCGGTTCTGGGTTGCTCTCAACGACCTGGCCCAGCATCCTGAGAGCATGGCGACGCGTGCCCTGGTGCGGGAAAGCGCCGGCACCGCGGCCACCATCATCAGCCGCGCCGCACTGGACCTGCGAGCCCTACGACAAGATATTGAAGAAACGCTACGGGCCCGGGTGGCCGAGGTCAATGGGCTAGCCAAGGAGATCGCGGAATTCAACTACCAGATCACTTCCTCCCGGGCTCGCGGGCACAGCACCAACGACCTCGAGGACAAGCGCGACCTGCTGGTTGACCGGTTGGCCGAGCTCACCGGGGCCCGGGCCACGGTGGGGCCGCAGGGGGACGTCCGCGTGTCTTTGAGCGGGATAGCACTGGTGGACTCGCATGCTTCCCATCCCATCTCCCTGGCGCGCGATACCGGAGGAGACCTGAGGGTGGCCAGGGAAGGTATGGAAGCATTCCTACAGCTGGGTGGGGCCATGGGCGGTCTCCTTAGGGCAGACCAGGATCTGGCCGGGCGCACACTCCGGGCCCTGGACACCCTGGCGGCCGGCATTGTGGATGGCTTCAACCGGGTCCACGCCGCCGGCTATGGGCTTGATGGGTCCACGGGCACGGCCTTCTTCGTAATGGCGGGTGGCGCTGCTACCTTGCGGCTCAGCGACGTGGTGATGGATGGGGAAACGGGACTCAGGGCTATTGCAGCAGCCTCGACCCCGGTCACCGGTGACAGCGAGAACGCCCGGCGACTGGCCGGTCTGAAGGAGAACCTCCCGGTAGGAGGGTTCACCGGCTGGGATGAGTACTGGCGGAACGTGGTCGCCGGGGTCGGGGTGACCGGGGCCGAAGTGAACCGGTCTGCGATGGTGGGCCGGTTGCTGGTCAAGGAGATCGAAAACCGCCGGGACTCGGTCCGGGGGGTTTCGCTGGACGAAGAAGTGACCAACCTCGTCCGGTTCCAGCATGCCTACGCAGCCGCGGCCCGCCTGGCCACAGCCGCCGATGAGCTGCTCGATGTGATAATCAACCGGCTGGGCTTGGTTGGCAGGTAGGAGGGGGACCATTGAGGGTTACCAGTAACATCCTGGCCAGAAACCTACTTCACAACATAGAGAGTAAGGCCGTGCGCGTCATGACGCTGCAAGACCAGCTGGCATCTGGCCGGCGCATCCAGCGACCGTCCCAGGATCCGTCCGGCACCGTCAGCGCCATGCGCCTGGGGACTGCCTTGGTGGAGATCGACCAGTACCTCAAAAACCTGACTGACGCCCGGGGCTGGCTGGACGCAGCTGAGCACGCTCTCTTTGGCACTATCAACGCGTTGCACCGGGCTTCGGAACTGGCCGTGCAGGGCGCCACCGGCTCTTTGACAGCCAGTGACCGCCAGGCGCTGGCCGTGGAAGTGGACCAGCTGCTGCTGGCCGTGATGGACCTGGCCAACACCCGCCACGGTGACAACTACCTCTTCTCCGGCCATCGCACCGACATCAAGCCCTTCCCCTCGCCCGAATCCTACCAGGGAGACCAGGGCGCCATCCTCAGGGATGTGGGTCCCGGCGCGGTGATGCTCCAGGTGAACATCAGTGGTGACCGGGCTTTTGGAGCGTCTTTGGCGGCCCTGGCTGGACTGGCAGAGCGACTAAGAACCAATGACACCGTGGGGATACAGGAATCTCTCGGTCATGTCCAGGCCGCCCTGGACTCGACCCTGGCCCGGCTGGCGGATGTAGGCGGCAGGATGCAGCGGGCAGAGTTTCTCGAGACCCGTCTCCACGAAGTGAAGACCGGGGTGGCTGCCGTACGAACGAACATGGTCGACGTGGACATGGCAGAAGTCCTCGTGCACCTTCGCGCCCAGGAAGCGGCCTACCAGGCCGCGCTGGGGGCCGGGGCCCGGTTCCTGTCCCTGTCCTTGCTGGACTACCTCAGGTAGGTTATGATAAAGGGGGAAGGCCCATGATGGTAGAGACCACCCGCTTTGGCACCTTGGAGGTCCTCCCAGGGCACGTCCTGACGTTTCCCGAGGGGCTCTTGGGTTTCGAGGACTGTCACCGCTTCGTACTCATAGAGAAGGGCGGATCCAAGTTTTTCCGCTGGCTGCAGTCTCTCGACCGGCCGGAACTTGCCTTTGTCGTGGTGGACCCCAGGCGCGCGGTCCCGGGGTATGAGCCGGTAGTGACCAGATGGGAACTGGACAGCGTGAAACTGAGAAGCGCGGCGGGAGCGGTTTTGCTGGCCATTGTGGTCGTACCCCCGGATGTGCGGAAGATGACCGCCAACTTGCAGGCGCCCATCATTGTCAACCCGGAAACCATGGAGGCCCGGCAGGTCATCAGCACCGGTCCGGATCATGTGATCCGCCAGCCGATTTTTGACTTGTTCAACGGGGCCCCAGTCCGCAAGACCGGCTAACGGCCCCCGAGAACGACAGGGAGGTCGTTCCCATGCTCGTGCTGAGCAGGAGAGTGGATGAGTCGGTCATCATTGCTGACGGCATCGAAATCAAGGTCATCGAAGTGCGGGGTCGTGGGGCTTCGGCAGTGGTGAAACTAGGCATCCGGGCTCCGGCTGACGTCAAAGTCTTACGGAAGGAAGTCTTCGACGAAGTGGCCGCAGAAATGCGGCGGGCCGCCATGTCCAGCGCTCTGCCGGAAGAGGAACAACAGGATAGTTAGAAGAGAGATGCCACCGCCCGGGATCCGGGCGGTTATTTGCTTATAACGCTTTTACGTCCAGGCATTGGACCCTTGAGCACGTCTGCCCATACCCCGCTGCCCGCCAGTGCCGTGTTCCGTGCGGTGCAGCGCCCCCGGGACATGATCCTTGCGCCGGCCTGAAACCGGCCCGGCAAGGGAGGTTGCTCCCCGGCCTCTACCTTTATGCAGGGCAATACCGGGCCTCACGGGGCCATGGCTCGACCAGGGCGCCAGGACGTCCTCCCGGGCGAGTGGAACCGAGTGCAGCCGAAGCCTTTCTCCATATCCGGTTGCATGCCGTTGGGCCGATTTGGCTCCCCCAGGGAAGCCGTTGGGGTTCTCCCGTAAAATCTGGCTCGAGATTCTGCAACGAGGACTTTTCTTCGGTTTGGTCCAGCGGGCAGCTAAACTCCCGGCCGACCTTTATCGATATACCTGACTAGAAAGCGGCGAAACGGATGCGCCGCCGCCCCGGGGCCGGCCGACGAGGCGCCCGGCTGGCTGGTCTAGCACGGGGCAAATCCATCAAGGAGGATGAGAGAAGAATGAGGATCAACTCCAACATCAGTGCGCTCAACGCCTGGAAGAACCTGAGCGCAACCGACGTGAGCCTGGGCAAGTCCCTGGCCAGGCTGTCCTCGGGCCTGAGGATCACCAAGGCCGCCGACGACGCGGCCGGCCTAGCCATCTCCGAGAAGATGCGCGGACAGGTCCGCGGCCTGAACATGGCCATGCGCAACGCCCAGGACGGCATCTCCCTCCTGCAGACGGCAGAGGGAGCCCTCAACGAGACCCACGGGATCCTGCAGCGCATGCGCGAACTGGCGGTGCAGGCATCCAGCGACACCCTGACTGACTCCGACCGGACCCAGCTCCAGACCGAGGTGTCCCAGCTGATCGGGGAGATCGACGGCATCGCCGATCGCACCCAGTTCAACACCCAGGATCTGCTCAAGGGTACCATCGGGGTGAAGGTCAACACCGAGCATGTTGGCTACTCGGCGTTCAGAGATGCGGGTGTCAGCTTCGATGTTTCTGGGGCCAAGGCCAGCACGACCTACACGTTCGCCTACACTGACAACACCAACTCGCTCACCCTGGAAGGTGGCGGTGTCGCACAGACCGTATCCATCGCGGGTAACAACATCGCTGCCGGCACCACCCTGCGCTTTGACAAGCTGGGCATCACCGTGAGCTTTGGAGCAGCCGTCAACCTCAACACCGGCGTAGGAAACCTGGCTATAGGCGGCAAGGCCATCGAGACCACGGCCTCAGCTGCGGCAGCCATCCAGATCGGGGCTAATAGCTCACATACCATGAGCATCAGCATCGCCGACATGAGATCTCACGCCTCCGGCCTGGGCGTTGCGGGAGTCTCCGTAGCTACCAAGGCAGGTGCCACCGCCGCCCTGGGAGACCTGGATACAGCTATCGCCGCTGTCTCCACCGAGCGCGCCAAACTGGGCGCCTACCAGAACCGGCTGGAGTATACCATCGCCAACCTGACCTCGGCGGCTGAGAACATGAGCGCAGCCGAGTCCCGGATCCGCGACGCCGACATGGCCATGGAGATGGCCAGCTTCACCAGACACCAGATCCTCCTGCAGTCGGGCACCGCCATGCTGGCCCAGGCCAACATGAAGCCCCAGGCGGTCTTGCAGCTGCTCGGCTAGACGGGAGGCCTGACATCTTGATAAAGGGGGGGCCGGCCGTCATGGGCCTGGCCCCTCCTGTCCAGTGAACAGGAGGTGGCCGGAATGGGGATCAGAGCCACCAGTGCCGTCCAGAGCGACCCCCGGGTGCATGCGGAAGTGGACGGCACAAGGCAGTCCAGCCCGTCCCAGAGGGAGCAGCTGGCTGAAGCCGCTGGTCTGCGCGAACGCCTGACTCAGGCGCTCGCCCGGGTCAACCAGATGGTGAGCGAGGAGCCCAGGCGGCTGAGTTTCGAACTCCACGAGGGAGCCGGCAGGATCGTGGTCCGGGTCATCGACCTGGAGACCAACGAGGTGATACGGCAGGTCCCCCCCGAGCAGGTGCTGGGGAGCCTGGCCCGTCTGCGGGAGATCGTGGGTTTGTTGCTTGATCAATTGGCCTAGGAGGCGGTGTCATTGCGTAACCTGCAGGTGTCGGGGCTGGTTTCCGGTATGGACATCGAAACCCTGGTGACCAGGCTCATGGCCATCGAAAGACGGCCCGTGCTCGCTCTGGAGGACCGGCAAAGAGTGCTACGCACCCGGTCTGATTCTTGGCGCGATGTGAGCAACCGCCTTAACAACCTCCTGGCACGTGCCGAGGCCCTGAAGAACGCCACGTCCTACCAGAGCAGGAGCGTGACCGTGGACGATGTAAAGGTGGCCCGGGTCACCGCTGCGGCCGGGTCCTCCGAGGGCAGCTACCGCCTGGAAGTGATCCACCTGGCCCAGGCGCACTCAGTGGCCTCCCGTTCCCTGGAACGCGACAGCACGCCCCTGGGGCTGCAGGGCACCGTCACCATCAACGGCAAGGAACTGGCTATTCAGGCCGGGGACACGCTGTTGAGCATCAGCCGCCGGATCAACAGCCTTGAAGCGGGAGTCCGGGCGGCTGTCCTGCGCGTGCAGGAAGGCGACTACCGTCTTACCCTCACCGCCACCACCACCGGGGCCTCATCCCACATCGCCATGGCGGACGACAACGCCGTGCTGGTGGACATGGGTCTCCTGAAGACCGACGCGGGTAGCGGGGAGCTGGTGGCCAACACCCTGTCGGCAGCCAGGGACGCAGAGTTCAGGATCAACGACCTCACCATCCTGCGGCCTACCAACCAGGTGTCCGACGTGGTGGCGGGATTGACCTTCAGCCTTATGGCCCCCGGGATCACCACCGTTTCGGTGGATAGGAATGTAGATTTGCTCGTGGGGATGGTAAATAGCTTTGTCGAGCAATTCAACTCCACCATGACCTTAATCAAGCAGCAGTCGGGCGCAGGCGGCAACCTGCGGGGAGATCCGGCCCTGCGCATGCTGGTCACCCGGCTGCCCGGGCTGGTGTTCAACCCGGTGCCCGGGGCTACCGGGATCACCCGGGCGGCAGAAATCGGCCTCAGCACAGGTGCCTTCGGCAGCGGCATGGAAGGGCTGTTGCGGCTGGACGAGAGCGTGCTGCGGGCCAAGCTGGCCGAGGACATAGACGCAGTCGCGGCTCTGTTCGGCGCGCACCCGGTGAACGTGGCCGAACAAAGCGCCGGCGCCAATGCCAGCGCCAGCAGCCAGCGGGCAGGTCCGGAGTTTGCGGCCCAGAACGTCATCAACGGGAACACTTCACCGGAGCTATGGGGGACGGCCGGCGGGGGCTGGAGCGACGGGACGCCTGGTGAATTCCCGGACATCCTTGAGATCCACTTCGGCCAGGACCGGTTCATAGACACGGTAAGCATTTTCACGCTCCATTCCGCTACATACCCGGCAGAAAACTACGGCATCCGCGACTGGCGGTTGGAGTATTTCCACGGGGATCAGTGGCACCTTCTTGATACCGTCATCGGCAACACCGCGGGGGTCCACACGCACAGGTTTGAGGCAGTGAGCACCGACCGGATCCGGGTCCTGGTAGACGCTGCCAACGGTGCCAACGACCATTCCCGCATCGTGGAGGTCCAGGCGTTTGCCAAAAACGATGGGCTAGCCAGCCGGCTGGCTGATGCCATCAAAGAATTCACCCAGGCGGCCAGCGGGACGGTGAGCCAGCGGCAGCGGGGCATCCAGGGTGAGATCGAACGCCTGAAAAAGCAGGTTGAGCAATTCGAGAAGCGCCTGGAGAAGCGCGAAGACACCCTGCGTAAGCAGTATGCCGCCATGGAACGCGCCCTGGGGCTCATGCAGACCCAGCAGATGTGGCTGGACCAGCAACTCAAATGGTTGGCTCCGTCGAAGAAGTAGAGCGGTTGTGGGGGGAAGTTTTGTGCAAACCAATCCGTATCAGACCTATCGCCAGCTGCAGGTTGAGACGGCTTCGCCGGCCCAGCTGGTTGTGATGATGTATGATGGGGCGCTCAAGGCGGTGAAGCAGGCTGCCGCGGCCCTGCAGCGGCGAGACCTCCACCAGGCCAACAGCGGCCTTTTACAGGCCCAGAGGATCGTGCTGGCGCTGCAGGACGCCGTGGATGGCTCCGCGGGCGAACTGGCGGCCCAGCTCGACAGCCTTTACGACTACCTGTATCACAACCTGGTGCAGGCTAACATCAGGAAGGATTCCGAATCCCTCGAGGTCGTCAGTGGCATTTTGGAGACATTGCGTTCGGCCTGGCTCGAATCGGCGCGCCAGCCATCGCCGGCACGCCCGGCGGCCACGAGCGCATGGCGGTGATCCCTGTGCATAAAGCCCTCCTCCAGGATATCCTCGGGCTGGCTCGACAGCAGGAAGAGGCGCTGAAGGACGGAGACATAGAAACGGCTCTGGCGGTCATGGTCCGGCGAGAGAGCCTGGTTGCCGCCAGCCAGGTCCTACCACCCACCGACCCAGGGCAAGCGCGCGACCTCCTCGACCGGATCGCCGCCGCCGACGACTGCTCCCGGCAGGCTTTGCAGGCTATGCGAGAGCGGACCCAAGAAGAACTGGCCCGGCTGGGCAGAGAACGCCAGCGCCTGCACGCTTACGGAGGAGCCAGCCGCCAGAGCGACGCAAGGTATGTCGATATCAGGCGGTAGTACGGCAACAGACAGCATCGCAGCCAGTAAAGGGTTTTGCCTCATAGCCCTCCCCGTTTCACCAGGGGCTGCCCAGAATAGCCTCTTTTCGACTGCAACCAGGCCCTGCCGGCCGGGGATTCGACTCCTGGCGCCAGGCAGGGCCAAGATCTGGTGGGTCTTCTCGACATTCCACAGGGTTTTCCCCACGAGGAAAGCGGCCGAACGCTGCTTATCAACAGACTTGTCCACAATATCCACAGGGGGAGAGGGTCCGGCGGGGCCTTTCTATCCTAAATGTTTCCAAAGAGGCAGGAAGTGTTCGACAGCTGCCTGTCGACTGAATAGGGTCGCCCGCGCAGGATAGAATATTAACCGCAACAGTGTAGCCAGGAGGTTTTCCAATGCAGGGCAAAGTCAAGTGGTTTAACGCTGAAAAAGGATATGGCTTCATTGAACGTGAGGACGGTGGGGACGTCTTCGTTCACTATACGGCCATCATGAACGAGGGCTTCAAAACTCTTAACGAAGGTGAACTGGTGGAATTCGAGATCGTAGAAGGACCACGAGGACCCCAAGCCTCCAATGTTGTAAAGGTCAGTTAAGAGGCGCAGCAGTGGGTAAGCAGGAAACCCGGCCACGGCCGGGTTCTTGCCTTTTTGTGCCTTTTGCCACAGCAGGATTTGCGTGCCCCGGGGGGAATAATATCAACCAAGATACGGGAAAGGAGCTGGATGGAGTGCAGATAACCGTACGGGGCAAGAACTTAGACGTCACTCCCGCTCTCCGTGACTATGCCGAAAAGAAAATCGGTAAAATCGAGAAGTACTTTGACATGCCTCTTGCCGCTCAAGTTACACTGGGGGTTGAGAACGACCGCTACATAGTCGAGGTGACAGTTCCACTCAACGGAATGCTACTTCGAGGCGAAAAGGCCAGTGGAGACATCTACTCTTCCATAGATCTGGTAATGGAGACGCTGGAAAAGCAGATAGAGAAGTACAAGACCAAGATTGCCCGCAGGTTGAGAGACCGTCCTCTCCTCAACAACGAAAAGGACCTGCCTTTGGACGATGATGAGATCCGCATCGTCCGGGTAAAGAAGTTTGACATGAAGCCCATGAACCCCGAAGAGGCCATCCTGCAGATGAACCTAGTGGGTCACAGCTTCTTCGTCTTTGCCAACGCGGAGAACGGTAAGGTAAGCGTTGTCTACAGGCGACATGACGGGAATTATGGCCTCATCGAACCCGGGTTCTAAGCGTCAAAGACCGGGAGAGACCTCAAGGTCTCTCCCTTTTTTAGATAGACCCATGGACAGGACTTTCCAGTCAGGCTATGCTAGAACTGACAGTCGGACCTGCGGGGAGGAAGCCTGCGTGATTCCAGAAAGAGTTGTCGCCGTCGTTTTTGAGGGCGGCAACGGTGCATCTGCCATTGACCAGGTCATGACCTATATCCGCAAGGAGGTCACGCTGGATACTTGCGAGAAGATGCAGGCTGTGCCCGGCATTGATGAAATTGTGCTGTGCACCAATTACCCCGACCTGGCGGCCCGGGCGGCGGACATGGGACTCACCGTGGACTACCGGGGCCGGGATCCTGACTTCCACTTTGGCTTGCGACTCAGAGAGATAGTGGAAAGTCGTCGCCTGGACAACGTCATATGCATGGGAGGGGTGGCCGCGCCTCTCATAACCGGTCCCGAACTAGCGTGGATAGCCGGCACCCTTAGGGAGCAGAAAAATGTAGTCATCCTCAACAATGTCCAGTCCGCAGACCTGCTGGCGTTCACCCCCGCCTCGGTTCTGTCAGAGGTGGAACTGCCGCGCATGGACAACTTCCTCGGGCTGACGCTGCGACAAGCTGGGCTTAGGCGCCTTCTGATTCCCAATTGCGGGCGAGTCAACTTCGACCTGGACACGCCCACGGACGTGATGATCCTGGCATTGCAGCCCGGCATGGGGCCGAGGACAAAGAGGGCAGTGGCCGGCCTGGACTGGGATTTTAGCCGGCTCAAAGCAGCCATAAGTGTTCTTGAGCAACCGTCCAGCGAGATCCTGTTGACCGGGCGGGTTGGCCCGCCTGTGGTAATGTACATAAACATGAACTTTACCCACCGGGTGCGCGTGTTCTCAGAGGAACGAGGGATGAAGGCTCTGGGGCGCGACGAAAGGGGTGAGGTAGTCTCGGCCCTTGGGTACCTGCTGGAAACCGTGGGGCCCGGGCGGTTGGTGGAGATGCTGGAGACCATGTGCCATGTGGCGTTCATGGACACCCGGGTAATATTTCATCATCTCAAAAAACGACTAAGCGATCACGACCGCTTCAATTCTGACCTGGGCAGGTGGGAACTAGTCACCGATCCGGAGGTCAGAGCGTTTACCCGGGCGGTCCGGGAAGCCTCCGTTCCCATTGTCCTGGGAGGACACAGCCTGATCTCGGGCGGCCTATGGCTCCTGGCAGAGAGCATCGTGGCCGGGCGTGGCGAAACTTCGGGTTTCCGGGTCTAGCTGGAAGGATTATGTATTTCGAGGTCGAACTCTTTGCCCTGAGAAAAAACCCAAAACTCAACGCATGGGATGATGGCCGTCATGGATGTTGGCCAGAGAAAAGGGACGCCCAAGGACTGGGAGAACACCCTTAGTAGGATTCGAGGGGTTCTCTCAGTGCGGGTAACGGTCAAAGATGACCAGGTCGCCGAGGTACACATTTTGGCCAGGCTTGGGAGGAACCCCAAGCATGTGGTCAGGGACGCAGTTTCCGTCCTTCTTACCAGGCACAATGTGGAACTGGATCCCAGGCTAGTAAGCATAGCCCAGATCAAGGATGGAGACGAACTGGCCGCAAGCCCCGCCCGGATCCGGATGGGTTCACTCCATTACCGTTCCTCTGGCAACTGGGCAGAGGTCGATGTGAGCATTGATTATGCGGGGCACAGGTTCTCGGGTTCTTCCAGCGGACCGACCACTTCCGCGCATCGCCTCCGCCTAGTGGCCCAGGCCACGCTCAACGCTGTTGCCAGCTGCTTTCAAAGAGAAGACATGATCCTGACCTTAGAGGATGTACTGGTGGTCAACCTGGCGCTTGAGCCCACGGTGATGGTGGCCGTGGGCATGGCTTGCCTCGATGGGGAAGAGATGCTTACCGGCTCATGCCTGGTCCGGGGAGAGGAATGGGAGGCGGTGGCCCGGGCTACCCTTGACGCCATCAACAGGCGTTTTGCCCTGGTAGAAAGAGACATCAAAACATAATCGAGACTGGGATTGGACCGGCGATGACTTGCGGGAATCCTAGCGGAGAGCATCTGCCTTTGCAGGAGCGGTGCAGGGCGGGCTTCATGTAGGAGGTTTCCACACTTGGCCCGTGTCGTAAAGGCTCTCTTGGCCCTTCTGGCGTTGGTACTCGCCGGGGGCGCCAGCTGGCAGGTCGGTTAAGGCCTAATCACTCTACATCGCCGGTCCATTATGTCTTGCAGGCACAGGGAGAGAACCCACTCATGCGCAGAACCGTCTTGCTCTACCGATACTTCGACGCCGTGATCTTACTGGGCGCCCTGGTGCTCTTCCGTAATCATCCGGATTTTCAGAAAGCATGGCCGGACATGGCCTTCTTCGCAGTGCTGGTTTTTCTCAGCGAGGCTGCCCCCATCCCTCTTCCCAAGGCAAGAGGAACGGTGTCGGTAAGTGCGCCCATCATCCACTCCCTGTTCATCCTGCACGGCCCGGCCGTGGCCGGGTGGATCGCCGCCGTGGGCACCCTGCGCCTGAGGGACCTAAGCGGCACCGTGCCTTTGCGCATCGTGCTCTTCAACCGGACCATGCTGGCGCTCTCGGCGGTGGCCGGGGCCTATGTCTACCTGTGGCTCGGAGGGGAGGTTGGCTCCTTTAACCTGGTGACATCCGCTGTCCCCTTCGTGGCCGGGGCGCTCACTTATACCCTGCTCAATGGTGCTTTTGCCATCGCAGCGTTTGTGGTCAGGGATGGAGGATCACCCTGGGGCATTTGGCGGCTGAACATGCGGTGGTCGGTCCCGAACCTTTTTGCTTTTATGCCCATGAGTATCCTCATAGCTGCCGTTTACCAGGCCGGCGGGCCCACCAGTGTAGCTCTGTTTTTCATCCCGCTGCTCATGGCCAGGCAGGCCTTCCAGCGCTATATCGACATGCGTGCTTCCTACCTCCAGACCATGCTGGCCCTGAGTACGGCCCTGGACGCCAAGGATTCCTGCACCCACGGTCACTCGGAACGAGTAGCCAAGCATGCAGTGAAAATCGGCAGGCAGCTGGGAGTCTCTGACGAGGACCTGGAAATTTTGGAGTATGTGGGCATCCTCCATGACATCGGCAAGATAAGCATCAGAGACGAGCTACTCAAAAAGCCCGGCCTCTTTACCGCCGAGGAGTACAATGAGATGAAGCAGCACCCGGCCCTGGGAGCCGACATCATTGGCGGTATCAAGCTCCTGGGCAAGGGCAGCAGCTGGGTTAGGCACCACCACGAGAGGTATGACGGGGCCGGCTTCCCGGACGGGCTAAGAGGCACCCAAATCCCGCTGGGAGCCCGCATCATTACCGTAGCCGATTCCTACGATGCCATGATTTCAGAACGACCGTACAAGCGCGCCTATACGCCCAAGGCTGCCCAGGACGAGCTGGTCGCGTGCTCGGGTACCCAATTCGACCCGGTGGTGGTCCAAGCGTTTCTCAGGGTCCTTGCCAGCCTGGACTCTGGACAGGAAACGAGGGGAGGGTAGTTATGTTCAGGCAGTACTCACCGGCCTTGCGAAAGGCTCTAACTGCACTGTCCGGGCTGACGGTGCTGCTTTTGGCGGTGGCTCTCCCCCGGTTAGACCCTACCCGGTTTTGGGCCTTAGTCTTTCTTTTCTTTACGGGCATTCTTATGAGCCAGATCCCGTCCTCCCCGCGCTTGCGCGGGGTGGTAACCGCCCTCGTTGACACTTTGGCAGTACTGGTGGTGGGGACTTGGCCTGCCCTGTACGTGGCGGCCCTCGGCAGGCTGGCCAGTGCGCTGCTGGATCCTGGCCACGATCACGCGCACATCCCGTTGCCCGTGGCCGCCGAGCAGGTAGCTGCGGGCACCCTGGCCACCCTCGCTTACGGCCTGATGCTGGACTCCTTGTTGCCGGTAGTCGAGCCCCTTGAGGCCATGTTCCTATCGGTAATCGGGTACACCTTGGTCCGTGGCCTGGTCCACGCTCTGGTCGAGATGGAGCGGTTCCGGCTACGACCTCTTACGGCCTGGCGGAGGCAACTGCTGTATGTCTCGGGATACCATGCTTCCGGGGCGCTGAGCGGGGTGGTGCTCAGGGCGTTTTACCCGGCAGGAGGACTTCCCGTAGAGGCCATGGTGGTATTCGTGCTCTTTTCCTTGCTGGCACTGTACTCTGCCTGGCTGGTGGCCCGGCGCCAGATAGCTTACCGGGATGCTCTTTACGGGCTGATCCACGCCATTGAGAACAAGAAAGGTTCCTTTGATGCCGCGGCCCTGGATGTGGCGGATCTGTCGGCGGCCATCGGGTGCAAGCTGGGCCTGGACGACGCCGGTATCACCACGCTTTACCTGGGAGGTCTGCTAAGGGATATCGGCATGGTGGCTGTCCCCGAGACGGCTTTCAACCGTCCCGGTCCTCTGACCGAAGAAGAGATCGCGGCCGTACGCCGTCATACCGGGTCAGGCGAAGGCATCGCCCGGCGGGTGCCTTACCTGAAAACCTGCATCCCGATTATCCGGCACCACCACGAGCTGTGCGATGGGAGTGGCTACCCCGATGGCCTGGCGGGTAACGAGATTCCGCTGGCTGCGCGCGTGGTGGGACTGGTGGACGGATACTGTGCCCTCACATCCCAGCGCCCGTACCGACCCCGGCTTTTGCCCCGGGACGCTCTAAGAGAGCTGAGATCAAACGCGGCCCACCAGTTTGATCCACACCTGCTTTCCCTTCTGGGTCAGGCAGTAGAAGAGAGGGAAAGGTGGGGAAAGATTGTTTTTCGGAGTCATTATTCTTTCGGTGCTAGTAGCACTCGCAAGGAAGGGAAGCATCACCCGGCTCGGCGAACTCACCTTTAAGGCCGCTCCCACCCTGGTGACAGGAGTAGTCCTCCGGATGCTCCTATCCGCGGCAGGTGGGCGAGTCCTGTTGCCGCCCGTACTGGCCAGCGGGGTTTACCTGGTTTCCTATGGGTGTGTGCTTTACGCCGTCTATGCCAACCGGTGCCTGCCGGGACTTCCTTTGACCGGCGCGGGGACCTTGATGAACGCCTTGGTAATCTTTGCCAATGGAGCCCGGATGCCAATTTCTGTGGAAGCATTGGAGCGGGTGGGGCTGCTTGGCGAGGCGGAGAGGATTGCGCATTCTTATACCCACCAGCTCATGGGCCCGGGGGCCAGGTTGTGGTGGCTGGCGGACGTGGTGACCTTCCGCCCAGTTCTATCCAACGTATTCAGCATAGGAGATGGATTCATCGCTCTCGGCTTATTTTTGGCAATATACTCCTCCATGACACGCCGCCAGTAAACTGGCCGATCGTGAAGAATTGCCACAGACCTCTGGAGATGTTATCATCTATGTGCGGCCTTTGTGCCTGCTCAGGGGAACCTTGAGGTTCCTTTAAGCGCTTTTGGGGAGGAGAAGCCGATGATCAGAGGCCTTGCCTCTCTGTTTAACGTCAACGAGCGGGAGCTAAAGAGATACCGGCCACTGCTCAGCCGGATAAACGAACTGGAGCCGGGCATGCAGGCTCTCCGGGACGACCAGCTAGCCTCTCTCACCGGGCAATTCCGGGAGCGGCTAGATGCCGGGCAGACTCTGGACGGCCTGGCCTGTGAAGCCTTTGCCGCCGTTAGGGAGACCGCCCGCAGAACCCTGGGAGAGCGGCCTTTTGACACGCAGGTAATCGGCGGACTGGTCCTGCACCAGGGGAAGATCGCCGAGATGAAGACCGGTGAAGGCAAGACCTTGGCCGCTACCATGCCTGCCTATCTCAACGCACTTACCGGCAAGGGCGTGCACGTGGTTACCGTCAACGACTACCTTGCCCGGCGCGACAGTGAGTGGATGGGCCAGATCTACCGTTTCCTCGGGCTCAAGGTGGGACTGATCATCCACGATATCCCTTTACCCCAACGCCAGGCGTCCTACCGGGCCGACATCGTCTACGGCACCAACAACGAGTTCGGCTTCGACTACCTCCGGGACAACATGGTGTTTGAGGCATCCCACATGGTCCAACGGGAGCTCAACTACGCCATCATCGACGAGGTAGACTCCATTCTCATCGATGAAGCCCGCACCCCGCTGATCATCTCCGGGAGCGCCGACGAGTCCACCGGGCTTTATCGCAAGTTTGCTGCCCTGGTCCGCTCGTTCCGGGAGGACGTGGACTATACCGTCGACGAAAAGGCCCGTACCGCCGTGCCCACGGAGAGTGCCGAGAGCAAGGCCGAGCGAGCCATGGGCGTGGATAACCTGGCCGAACACCTGGAGCTGTCCCACCACCTTATCAACGCTCTTAAGGCAAAGGCGCTTTTCCGGCGCGACCGGGACTATGTGGTCAAAGACGGCCAGATTATCATCGTTGACCAGTTCACCGGGCGGCTCATGCACGGGCGCCGGTATGCGGACGGGTTGCACCAGGCTCTGGAGGCCAAAGAAGGCGTGGAGGTCCAACGAGAGAGCCGGACCCTGGCGACGATCACTTTCCAAAACTACTTCCGCATGTACCAGAAACTGGCCGGGATGACGGGTACTGCCGTAACCGAGGCAGACGAATTTTACAAAATCTACAAGTTAGATGTAGTAGCAGTGCCTACCCACCTGGAGATGATCCGGGTGGACCATCCCGATGTGGTGTACCGTAACGAACGGGCCAAGTTCCGGGCGGTGGTGGAGGAGATCTGCCAACGGCACGAAACCGGTCAGCCCGTGCTGGTGGGGACCATATCCATTGAGAAATCCGAGGAACTCTCCGAGATGCTCAAACGCCGGGGCATCAAGCACCAGGTGCTAAACGCCAAGTTTCACGAGAAAGAGGCAGAGATCGTGGCCCAGGCAGGCCGCCTGGGTTCGGTGACCATTTCCACCAACATGGCCGGCCGCGGCACCGACATTGTCCTCGGAGGCAACCCGGGCTACGCAGCCCGGGAGGAGCTCCGGAAATGCGGGTACCCGCCCGAGGTGGTGGCCGTGGCAGCAGATAAGTTCTCGTCTGAGGACGAAGAAGTCCTGCAAGCCAGGCAAGAATATGCCAGCCTCTATGCCGGGGCCAAAGAAAAGATGCAGGCCGAACGAGAACAGGTCTTGGCCGTGGGCGGGCTGCACATCATTGGCACCGAGCGACATGAGAGCAGGCGTATTGACAACCAGCTGCGCGGGCGCTCCGGCCGCCAGGGCGACCCGGGGTCATCCCGGTTCTACCTTTCGCTGGAGGACGACCTCATGAGGTTGTTCGGGTCCGACAGCATTGCCGGCATCATGGATCGCATCGGCTTTGACGAAAACGAGCCCATCGAGCACGGCCTGGTATCCAAGGCCATCGAGAACGCCCAGCGGCGCGTGGAAGCCCGGAACTTCGAAATCCGCAAGCACGTCTTGGAATACGACAACGTCATGAACCGCCAAAGGGAAGTCGTCTACGGGTACCGTCGCCGCATGCTCCAGGGCGAGGACCTGGGCAGTCACATACGGGAGATCATCCACGCCGTGGTCGAAGGGGTGGTTTCCACCTATGCCCAGGAGGGCGTCCACCCGGAAGACTGGAACCTGCCCGGCCTTATCGGTTACGCCGAGACCCTCTTTTTGCCTGCCGGCACCGTGAGCCCCCAGGAACTTGCCCAGTACGAGCGACCGGAGCTGCTTAAACGCCTCGCTGATGCTGCGCTCCGGGCCTATGGGGAGCGCGAAGCGGCGATCGGAAGCGAGCGCATGCGGGAGTTGGAACGGGTGGTCCTTTTGCACGTAGTGGACCAGCACTGGGTAAACCACCTGACCGGTATGGACGAGTTGCGCGAGGGGATCGGGCTCAGAGCCTATGGCCAGCGTGACCCCTTGCTGGAATACCAATCAGAAGCCTACAGCCTGTTTCAAAGCATGCACGAGCGCATCAAGGAAGACGTGGTCAGGTACCTGTTCCGCGCCAGCCTGGCGCCGGAAAAGGAGCCTCCCCGGCGGGCCCAGCCCGTGGCGCGACCGGCCCAGTCCACCCGCGCTCCCGCCCAGCGTCAACGCAAAGTGGGGCGCAATGACCCCTGCCCGTGCGGGAGCGGGAAGAAGTACAAGAGATGCTGTGGAAGCTGAAAGGAGCGACGGTCAGTGTACGACGACATCAAGCGCCGCCTCCAGGAGACCGGGTCCAGACTCGATCAGCTAGGGAGGTCTCTTTGACGTCCCGGGTCTTGAGTCAGAGCTGGCGAAGCTAAATGCCCGGCTGGAAGCCCCGGATTTCTGGTCCGACCAGGGCCGGGCCCAGAGCATCCTACGGCAGGTCGCCCGCATCAAGGGCAAGCTTGACGAATACGACCAGTTGCGGGCGGAGGCCGGGGACATCGGCGCCATGATCGAGCTGGGCGAGGAGGAGACGGATGCCTCCTTTGTGGGAGAAGCCCGCCGTTCCATGGAGTTGCTAGAGCAAAAGGTCAAAGACCTGGAACTAAGGGTACTCATGGCCCACAAGTATGCCGTTAACAATGCTATAGTATCACTGCACGCCGGGGCCGGGGGGACCGAAGCCCAGGACTGGGTGGAGATGCTCTTTCGGCTATACACGCGGTGGGCTGAGCGCCGGGGCTACTCTTGGGAGATCATCGACAGCCTCCCCGGGGAAGAGGCGGGGCTAAAAAGCATCACTTTCCAGGTGAAGGGGCCCTACGGCTACGGGTTTCTCCGGCCAGAGAAAGGGGTTCACCGCCTGGTGAGGATTTCCCCGTTTGACGCTTCGGGAAGACGTCATACCTCCTTTGCCTCGGTCGAAGTATTACCTGAGATAGAAGAGGATGAGGACGTGGCCATCGATCCTGACGACCTGCGTATCGACACCTACAGGTCCGGGGGTGCCGGGGGGCAGCATGTCAACAAGACCGACTCGGCGGTACGCATTACCCACCTGCCTACCGGCATTGTGGTAGCCTGCCAAAACGAGCGGTCTCAGCATTCCAACCGCGAGAGCGCCATGCGCATCCTCAGGGCCAGGCTGGCCGAGCGTCGAGAGCTGGAAAGGCAAAACGAGATCAACAGCCTGCGCGGCGAGCACCAGGAGATCGCCTGGGGCAGCCAGATCCGCTCCTATGTGCTGCAGCCCTACAGCCTGGTCAAAGACCACCGTACCGACATGGAAGTCGGGAACGTGCAGGCGGTACTGGATGGTGCCATCGATGGGTTCATCTATGCCTACCTGCAGCAGGAAGCCGCCAAGAACCGTGATGGAGGTGCATCTTGAAGAGGATCAGGACAGTGTTGATAGTGTGCGGGCTGGTGCTTGCGCTGGCCGGCGGTGGGTTCTGGTTGGGGCGGGGCGCAGGGGCCCAGCCACCGGAGCCTGGTTCGCCTGGCGACCCCCTGGTCACCGTAAGCTGGGTCACCCAGTTCGTGGACGGCAAAACCGCCCTGGTGGTGGTGGAAGTTCCTGCCGGATTGCGGCTCATCGCTGAGGCCGGCACCGAGTTGATCCTGCGTTCCGGGCAGGCCACGGCCATCGACAGCCAGCTGGGCGGGCTGGCCAACGTCACCGCAGGCGTGGACTTGAGGATGGGTGAAAGAGTTCCCGCCAACCACCTGCTCATCGTGCCCCGGGGAGACGGCCGCGGGCTACTGGCGGTCACGGACATCATCGTTTTGGCACGGGGTGGGCACCGAGTAGAGCGGTAGCACGTGGGGACACCGGGCGCCTCAGGGCGCCCCTTTCTCTTTGGTGGCCCCAAGCAGGTCCAGCGCCTGCCTGACACCAACGGCGGCATCCCGGCGTAGGTCTCCGGCCAGGGTCACCAGCTGGCCGCGGCACGCTTCCCGGCACCGGTACAGCTGCTCCACGGTGGTGGCCAGCTGAACCGGGTCGAGTTCTCCCGCGTGGCCGGCCACCGGAAGGCCCAGGGTGCTGAGGAGGGCGCTGACCTTGGGGTCGTAGACAATCCCGGCGGCCGGGACCGCCTGGGAAACAGCAAAAACCAGGGCGTGGAAGCGCATACCCAAGAGGACGTGGGCGGTGCCGATAAGTCCCAGCAACTCAGAGGGGGCATAGCTTCCTTTCAGAACCAGTGCCGGCTGGCTCATGAGCGCCGCTGTTTCCCGGGAGCACCTGCGGTCGTCCTCTCCATGCATGGGTACAAACAACACCTGTAATCCAGTGTTCTGTACCAGGCGGTCCAAGGCCCCGGCCAAGGCCCCGGGGTCCAACCCGTTCCAGTACCGGACGGCCACAACCAGCCGTCCGACTTGCGGTCTGCAGATGCCTTCCCGGACCAGGATGTTGTCGACGGTCTCCGGGCTGGCGGCTTCCAGCAGGAACGCTGGGTCGGCAGTCACCCGGACTGGCGGGCGGGCTATGCCCAAGGACTCCAACTCCCGGCGGGAGTCTTCGTCCCGCAGGGTGATGAGATCAACCCGGTCCAGGGTCCAGCGGCATGCGCGGCGCCCCATCCGGCTGCTTACCGGGCCGAACCCATTGGCGTAGACCATGACGGGCTTTTTGGCTGCCAGTGCCATGTTGAGCAGGGCCAGGTAATACAAGAGCGAACGGAGGCTGGTGGTGTCCTGTAGAAGACTCCCACCACCGAATAAGAACAGGTCGGACCTGGACATGGCGATGGCCACCCGGGCCAGGTCCAGGCGAGGCAAGGCCCGAACCCGGTGATTCTTTTGGGTAGTGGCCGGATCCGCCGAAAGCACCGTCAGCCGCAGTTCCGGCGCAAGTCGGCGCAGCGCCGTAACTGTCGAAGCGAGGATGGCTTCGTCACCGGTATTGCCAAAACCGTAGTAACCAGCTATCAGGACTTCGGGCATATGGCCTCCCTGCTGGAATTAGATGCCGCCTTAAGCTTGGTCACCCCGCCCCACGCTTACTCAGGGTCAGGGCGTAGTGTTCAAGGAGCTGGCCTGTCACCGCTGATACCGAAAGCTTTTCTTCCAGGAGCCTCCGCCCGTGGAGCCCCAGCTGGCGGCCCAGCCCCGGGCGAGCGAGCATAAAGTCGAGCAGGTCCCGGATACGGCCGGCATCAAGCGGCATGCCCATGCCGCGGGCAGAAAAGCCCGCCTGCTCCAGGCGGGAGAAACTGGCCGGGGTCAGAGGGCCCACTATTCCATCCCGGCCTGCTACCAGCACGGGCCGGGAGCACGACAAGGCCTCCAGGGCCGTCCTCCCGGTTGCCACCACTACATCAGCGGCATGAAAGACCGTGGCTGCCCCGGTGACGTTACCGGATAGGATGACCCTGGACTTGGCCCGGGCGGCCCGGACCCGTATATCTGCCCGGCCGCTGCCGTCGCCTGCCACCAGCAACTGGAGGCCGGGCCATTTGTCCAATAAGAAGTCGCATGCATCTATGAGACAGTGGACCAGGCTGCCTTCTGGCCCTCTCCACCGTCCCATGGCGCTGACGACCATAGCTTCGTCCAGTTCCAGTTGCCTCTTGGCCGTTGCCTGGTCGCCGGGAGCGTACAGGTTGGTATCAATCCCGGCCGGGATCAGCTGTACCCCGGTGAACCCAAACTCCCGGATGAGGTGATGACGGACCTTTTCCGTGGTGGCGATGGTCAGGTCTCCGGGCCGGGCCAGATGCTTCCAGTGGAAACCCGGGCTCTCCTCCTCGTGGTAGGTCACGGCCATCGCCACAGGGTACCCGCTCCGGGCGCGCTGGCATACCCAGGCCGACAACTGTCCGTGGGCATGCACAATGTCCGGGCACGTGCGTTCCAGGAGCTGGCGGACCCGGTAGACGGCGCGGGCTAGATCCCACGGAGTCCTCAAGCATAGCGGCACGTGTGTAAGCCGCCGGGCGCCCGGCCCGCCCGGGGAGGCAACTACGACCCGGTGGCCGCGCCGCTCCATTTCCCGGGCCAGCGATACCACGTGGCTTAGGACTGCACCCGAGTTTACCGCCCCGGCGGTCAGGAGAATGGACCGGCTAGACATGGTGCTCCCCTTGTTGATGCCACCCAACTAGTCTATCATGGTAAGTATACATCACCCCTGGTAGGGTGTAAACGCTGCTGAAGGGCAGGAGATCGCAGGTTGCTGTGGAACACAGTCCGTGTCAGTCCATGACCAGAAGGGTGCGCCACATGGGCCGAGTGCAGGTTCTTGGGGTTGGGTTTGACAGCGTCGCACACAAAGAGGCCACACGCACCGCCATAGACCTCATAGAGGGCGGGGGGGTGCACCAGGTGGTAACCGCCGGCGCCGAGCTGGTCATGATGGCGCGGCGGGACTCGGACCTTGGTTCCATCCTGGACCGGGCGGCGCTGGTGGTGTCCGACGGCGCGGGCGTGGTCTGGGCCTCCCGACTGCTGCACCCTCCCGGGCTTCCCGCCCGGGTCACTGGTGTGGACCTTACCGCTAGTCTCATCTCCCAAGCCGCCCGCCGCCGCTGGCCGGTGTTCCTCCTGGGTGCCAAGCCCGCGGTCCTGGAGGCTTTGGTGACGCGGTTGCGGGAAACCTATCCCGAGCTGGATCTTGCCGGTGCCTGTCATGGATATTTCGATCCGGCCCGGGAGCGCGCCATCGCCACCGAGATCGCCCGGGCCAACCCCCGCCTGCTACTGGTGGCCCTGGGACAGCCCCGGCAGGAGAAGTTCATAGCTTCTTACCAGGGCCTGTGGCAGGACCTCCTGGCCATGGGGGTGGGTGGTGCTTTTGACGTGCTCTCGGGTGCCACTCCCCGGGCTCCCGCCTGGATGCAGCGCGGGGGTCTGGAATGGCTCTACCGGCTCATGCGCGAGCCCAAGCGCTGGCGGCGCCAGCTGGCCCTGCCCGCCTTTGTGCTGGCAGTCCTGCGCTCGCGCTTTTTTGGCCAAAAGGGGTAATGGGAGGTATCAGTTTGGACGACCAGACAAGGGCCAGGTTACTGGACGTAGCCAGAAGGCTCAGAAGACACGTGCTGGAGATGACATCCCTGGCGGGCTCGGGCCATCCGGGCGGGTCGCTCTCAGCCGCCGAGATCCTGTCGACCCTTTACTTCCACGTCATGAGACTAGATCCCCAGCGACCCAGCTGGCCCGAACGGGACAGGTTCATCCTGAGCAAGGGTCACGCTGCCCCCGTGCTGTACGCGGCCCTAGCCGAGCGGGGCTTCTTCCCGGTGAGCGAGCTATCCAGGCTCAGGCAGCTGGGTTCGATATTGCAGGGCCACCCGGACCGGAAGAAGACACCGGGCGTGGAGGCATCCACCGGTTCATTGGGGCAGGGTCTCTCCATCGCTGTGGGTATGGCGCTGGCGGGAGGTCTGGATGGCCTTGACTACCGGGTATTTGCCCTCTTGGGCGACGGAGAACTGCAGGAAGGTCAGAACTGGGAGGCAGCCATGAGCGCCGCCCACTACCGCCTCCGGCGCCTGGTGGCCATCGTGGACTATAACGGACTGCAGATAGACGGACCCATCACCGAAGTAATGTCGCCCGAACCGCTGGCCGACAAATGGCGGGCGTTTGGGTGGCAGGTGGCCACGGTCGATGGCCACGACCCGGCCCAGATCAGCGCGGCCATAGGCCGGGCAGGTGCCGGCGACTCGCCCGTGGCCATCCTGGCCAGGACGGTAAAAGGCCGGGGAGTGCCCTTCATGGAGAACCGGGTCGAGTGGCACGGCAAGGCCCCCACCCCGGCCCAGTTGGAAGAAGCCCTGGCCCAGCTTGAGGAGGTGCAGGCCCGTGGCTGACATAGCCACTCGCGTCGCCTACGGGGATGCCCTGGCAGCGCTGGGAAGCGAGGACGGCCGCGTGGTGGTGCTGGATGCAGACCTGTCCGGTTCCACCATGACCGCGAAGTTTGCTCGCAAGTTCCCAGACCGCTTTTTCAACTTCGGCATTGCCGAAGCCAACATGATGGGAGCCGCCGCCGGCCTGGCCGCTTGCGGGAAAGTGCCCTTCGCCAGCACGTTTGCCATCTTTGCAGCTGGACGGACGTACGAGCAGATCCGCCAGTCCGTGGCCTACGCCGGGTTTGGTGTGAAGATAGCTGCTACCCACGCCGGCCTCACGGTGGGGGCCGACGGGGCATCGCACCAGTCCATAGAGGACATCGCGCTCATGCGAGTCATCCCCGGCATGACGGTGATATGCCCCTGTGATGCCCGGGAGACCGAAGCCGCGGTACGGGCCGCCGCACAGATAGAAACCCCGGTTTACCTGCGGTTGGGCCGTCATCCGGTACCCATGGTGACCCCACCCGGCTACCAGTTTGAGCCCGGGCGCATATCCACCCTGCGGGCGGGCCAGCACGTGTGCCTGGCGGGCACCGGCATCATGGTGGCGGCATGCCTGGAGGCTGCCGCGCTTTTGGCGAAAGAAGGGATCGAGGCCGAGGTGCTAAACGTCCATACCATAAAACCCCTGGACGCCGAGACCCTTGTGCAGTCTGCGGCCCGCTGCGGGGCGGTGGTAACCGCCGAGGAGCACTCGGTCATCGGCGGGTTGGGGGGCGCAGTGGCCGAACTGCTCAGCGAGGCATACCCGGTCCCGGTCCAGAGGGTGGGCATCCGAGATCGGTTTGGGCAGTCCGGTACACCCGGTGAACTTTTGGAGGAATATTGTCTTACGGCAACGCACCTGGCCCAAGCCGCCCGGTCTGCCGTTATGGCCAGGGACGGCTAGCTGGTTAGGCAAATGTAGATCCTGCCCGGGAGGCGGCGCAAATTGTGCGCCGCCTTTACAATTTTCCCTGGGTAGAAGGGAATTCCTCCGATTATGTCGAAATGCCTGGGCACTGTGAGGTGTCTTTGGTGATCCGGATGGTCGGCATATGGAAGACTTTTCCTCGCGATATCCACGCCCTACGCGACGTCAATCTCCATATCAAGAAGGGCGAGTTTGTGTTCCTGGTGGGCCCCAGCGGGGCCGGCAAGTCGACGCTCATCAAGCTCATCTACCGTGAAGAGATGCCCAGCCGGGGCCGGGTGCTGGTGGACGGAAAGGACATAACCCGCATGAGTCCCCGGGAGGTTCCCTTTCTGCGACGTCGGATGGGCATGGTTTTTCAGGACTTCAAGCTGCTGCCCGAAAAGACCGTGTACGAGAATATAGCCTTTGCGCTGCAGGTGACCGGGATGCCCTGGGGGGAAATCCGGCACCGGGTCAGGTACGTGCTCGGGTTGGTGGGACTCACCGACAAGATCAAGTCCTGGCCCGACCAGCTGTCTGGCGGAGAGCAACAGCGAGTGGCACTGGCCCGGGCCATGGTTCGCGACCCGTCCATCATCTTGGCCGATGAGCCTACTGGGAACTTGGACCCGGGTACGGCCCAGGAGATCGTCGGCCTGCTGGAGGAGATTAACCGGCTGGGGGCCACGGTGGTCATGGCCACTCATGCCCAGGCGCTGGTGAACACCATGAAAAAGCGCGTGATCGAACTAGGCGGCGGGCAGGTGATAAGGGACCAGGAGAGAGGGTCGTACCGGTGATACGATTCCTGGTTCATGCGGTCAGAGAAGCCTTTATCAGCATAAGGCGCAACGCCCCGATGAGCTTGATATCCGTTAGCACGGTGGCCCTTTGCCTGTTTATGCTCGGATCCATGGTGCTTTTGTCCCTGAACATAGACGCCGTGACCGGCACTCTGGAGGGCCAAGTCGAGCTCACCCTCTACCTGGAAACGAAAGTCGATGAAGGCGGCGCCCGGGAGATCATGGACCTGCTCTCCCGGCTTGATGAGGTACGGGAAGTCCGGTATGTAAGCAAGGAAGAAGCCCTTGAACGCCTCAGGCGGCAGTTTGGAGACCAGCAGGGCCTGTTAGACGGCATCGCCCACATGAACCCGCTTCCGGCGTCCATCGAGGTTAACCTGGTATGGCCCGAAGGGGCCGGGCAGGTGGCAGCATATGCTTCTGGACTCCCGGGCGTGGAGGAAGTGGCCTACGCCAAGGACACCGTCGAGCAGCTTCTTGAAATCACCAGGCTGATCAGGCTGGGCGGCTACATGCTGGTGATGGTCCTGGTCGCGGCCACCTGTCTTCTGGTCGCCAACACCATCAGGCTTACGGTGTTTGCCCGCCGCCGCCAGATCGCCATTATGCGGCTGGTGGGTGCCACCGACGCCTTCATCAAGGGTCCGTTTGCAGTGGAGGGCATCATCCTGGGTCTGGCCGGGGCCGGGCTGGCCGCGGTCATGGTCAAACAGGTATACCTGAGGGTAGTGTCGGCCTTGTCCACCAGCATCCCGTTTTTGCCTCTTTTGCCGCCCGGGGCAGAACTCGAGGCCGTGGTGCAGTTGCTGTTAGGGACGGGTACGGCCATTGGCGCGGTGGGAAGTGTCATAGCGGTCCGTAGGTTCTTGGGCGCTCAGGGAGGTTGAGCAGTGCTGTTTGTAAAGCGCGTGATGGCTCTGATGCTCAGTTTGACGCTCCTGGTCAGCCTGGGAGTGCGCCTGGCGGGCGCCTCGTCAGCGGAGCTTCGGGCCAAGCAGAAAGAACTCGAGCGGATCATGCAGGACATCGAACAGCAGAAGAAGGCCCTTAGCGTCGCGGAAAAACAAGAATCCGGCGTGTTGGCTGAACTGGACCGCCTTGAGCGGCAGCTGGCCCTTACAGAAAGGGAGCTGGCTTACATTGCCCTGCAGATATCCATTACAACTGACCGGATCAACACCGTTGAGCGCGAGCTTAGGGACACCGAAGAGCGGCTAGACCAGCAAAACGACCTGCTTGCCCAGCGGGTGCGGGCCATCTATAAGGCCGGGACCGTGTCTTACCTGGAGGTGCTTCTTCAGTCCACCAGCATCTCCGACTTTTTGAGTAGGTTTGACATGCTTAGGCGCATTATCAACCAGGACGTCCAGCTCCTTGCCGCCATGGAGGCCGAGTGGACCGCGCGCCAGCAGCGGCTGGAAGAGCTGGAAAACCAGCGCCAGAAGCTACTGGCTCTCCGGCAGGATGAGGAGAGAAAGCGAGCACAGGTGGCGTCTCGCAGCCGCGAGCGTCAGGCCTACCTTCAACAGCTGGAAAGCCAAAAGGACCAGTATGCCAGGGCCTTGGACGAGCTGGATCAGCAGTCACAGAGGCTAAGCGGGGAGATCCGGGAGCTGCAGGCCCGTCTGCAGCGCGAGGCCGCTGCCTCGGGCAGGATCCCCATGATCCGTCCGGTGGACGGCGGGTGGATTTCGTCGTCCTTCGGCCCACGTTACCACCCCATCCTCGGCCAAAATCGCATGCACGCCGGTATTGACTTTGCCGTCCCCCAAGGTACTCCCATCAAGGCTGCCGCTGCCGGCGTGGTTATCGTTTCCGGGGCACAGGGGGGGTATGGGCTGACCGTCATCATTGATCACGGCGGGAACATCGCCACGCTGTACGCCCACGCCTCAGTGCTACTGGTAAGAGTGGGCGATGAGGTTAAGCAAGGACAGGTCATAGCCCGCGTAGGGAGCACCGGCCTTAGTACCGGGCCGCACCTGCACTTCGAAGTGCGGGTTAACGGCGAATACGTAAACCCGGCCGGGTGGTTTTGAAACTTCCGATATGATAAACTAGAGTCTGCGGGGAGTAATCACCCAAAACCAGATAGTAGTGCCCGCACCCGCGGGCTCATATTCTTTAGCAACATGGGGGGTTGCCCGTGATTTCCAAGAGCAAAGCCGTGGCCGGTGCCATCTTGCTGGTGATCCTCACCAGCCTAGCCACCTACGCCCTGGCCGTTCCCAGTCGGCAGTATGTCGATGATAACGAGTTTGCCAAGCTCTCCCAGATTCTTGACTTAGTCGAAAAGCGCTTTGTGGAAGAAGGCAAGGTCGACCGCCAGCGCCTGATAGAGGGCGCCGCTGCCGGGGTCCTCAAGGCCCTGGATGACCCCTACTCCTCCTACATGACCCCCACCGAATACCGGGAATTCACCCTGCGCACTTCGGGCTCGTACAGCGGTGTGGGTATGACCATTGGCGTAAAAGACAAGTACGTGACGGTCATCGCGCCCATCAAGGGCACGCCGGCCGAGCGGGCCGGCATAAGGCCAGGTGACCGCATACTCCGGGTCGATGGTGTTGACGTTTACGACCGCCCCAGCGATGAAGTGGCTGCTATGATCCGGGGCAAAGAGGGCACCCGGGTCACGCTTACATTGGTGCGGCCGCCGTCCAACATCCCCTTCGAAGTGGAACTGGTAAGAGCCAGCATCCAAGTGCCCGCCGCCGACGCCCGCATGTTAGAGCCGGACATCGGTTACCTGCAGATCTTCACATTCAACGAACAGGCCTCCAGGGAGGTTGCCAGCTACATCGAGGAACTGATGGGGAAAGGAGCCAAGGCTCTGGTCCTGGACCTTAGGAACAACGGCGGCGGCTACCTGACCGAATCCATCGCTGTGGCCGGGATTTTCGTTCCGGCCGGGCCCGTGGTGTCGGTGACCGGGCGCGATCGCAGCCAGACTTACCAGTCCAATACCCGGGCCCTGGGCCTGCCTCTGGCCGTGCTGGTCAATGAGGGCACGGCCAGCGCATCGGAAATCGTGGCCGGAGCCATTCAGGACCGGGGGGCGGGCATCATCATAGGCACCCAGACCTTTGGCAAGGGTTCAGTGCAGAACATCATCCTGCTGGCCGACGATTCCGGGGTCCGACTCACCACCGACTACTATTACACCCCCAGTGGACGTTCCATCCAAGGGGTGGGAATCACTCCGGATATCATCGTTGAGGCCCGGGTTTCCCATACGGTACCCGTGACCTACCAAAAGACGCTGGGAGCAGGGGCCATCGACGTGGTGGTGTTGGAGGTTCAAAAGCGGCTGTCCCGCCTGGGTTACCGTGTGGACGCCGACGGCGTCATGTCAACGGCAGCGGTGGAAGTGATCCAGGCTTTCCAGAAGAACCACTCACTGCCGGTCACCGGAGAGATCGATCAGGCCACGGTGGATGCGGTTAACCTGGCCATCGCCGAGCTGGAGAAAGCCAATGACCCCCAGCTGGAAAAGGCCGTGACCGTGCTCAGAGAGAGTCTGGGACGCTAATGCACTAGATGGGAGGGGTCGTCATAGCGACCTTGCGCCCGTTCGTGGAGCTATCCTTGGTTGTAATCAGGACCATACCGCAGATCATGGTCACCCCCGGTTTGGCCTTTGCCTTTTGGCTGGTGGTCTGGTTGGTGTCCATGCAGTACCGGAGAGTGGCCAGCAATGAACAACGGTTGTATGGCGCTGTCAAGAACCCGGTAGGACGCCAGGTCGTGATGGCCATTGTCTACGGGCTAGGCGGCGGGATCTTTGCCAGCCTCCTGCTGGTTACCGTGGGAGTGACCCTCACCAACAGCGGGGTCTTCTACCTCCTGCCGCTAGCTTTGTTCCTGTACTTTGTAAACCCAAGACTGATGTGCTTTTCCTACGCTGGTGGGCTGGTATCTGTGTCCAGTCTCCTGCTGGGTTGGCCGGTGGTGAGCGTGCCCGCCATCATGGCTCTCGTGGCGGTTTTGCACATCACCGAAAGCCTGCTCATATGGTTTAGCGGGGCTGGCTGCATCACTCCCCTGTTCATCAAGAACGACCGGAGCGAGGTAGTCGGGGCCTACAGCATGCAGAGATTCTGGCCGGTGCCGCTGGTGGTGCTTTTTGTGGTATCCGTGCCGGACATATCCCAGCTTGCTGGGCTTATCCACATGCCAAATTGGTGGCCGCTCATCGGAGCCGATGTGACAACACTGCCTGCTACCCATACCTTTATCTACACTCTCGGACCGGTCGTGGCGGCGTTAGGCTACAGCGACCTGGCAGTGGGCTCCAGCCCACTGGAGAAGAGCAGGCGCACCGCCGGCTACCTGGCGGTCTACAGCATAAGCCTGCTTCTTTTGTCGGTGCTGGCTCCTAGGTTGTACATCTTCCGGTGGGTGGCTGCGCTGTTTGGGCCTCTGGGCCACGAGCTGGTGATCTCCCTTTCCAGCCGGGGTGAGCTGGGAAGCCGCCCTTTCTTTACCCATCCTGCCCGGGGCATCAGGGTGCTGGACGTACTGCCGGGCGGGCCGGCTGCCCGGGCCGGGCTTTTGCCCGGCGATGTGATCCACAGTGTTAACGGTGTGGAGGTGAACTCCCGGGACGAGCTGAGGCAGGTCATGGCAGACTTCCCCTGGGGGCTTGAGCTCGTCATCCAGCGCCGGGGTAGAACCGGCAGCCTGGTGTTCCCGGGACCGGTGGAGAACCTGAATATGGTAACAGCCCCCGAGCCGGGGGACGATGCTAACGTGGACCTCCGCCGGAGCGGCCGCCTGGCGGCGTGGTTGCGCCGTAAGGCGGGCAGGTGATATCCTTGACCCCGGTCCTGCCGTCCGCCGTCCGGCCCCGGTTGGTGCCCGGCCTGGCCCTGGCAACCGCCGTAGCGTTGGCGTTGCTGGCCCACAGCTGGCTCGCTGTTTACCTGCACATCCCCGGGGCAGTGACACCCCCGCCCGTTTCCGGTACTGGGCCACCGGTACCCGGCCCCGGGCCAGTGATGCCGCCCAGAGAAATCCGCCTGGAGCCCCCCGAAACCCGACCGCTCTTGGCCATTGTCATCGACGACTTTGGCTGGGGAGTGCCCGGCACTGCCGAGATGTTCGCTTTGCCTTACCGCATAACCATGGCCGTGCTGCCCGGGGGCCCGTTCACCAAAAGTGAAGCCCGCCAAGCCCATGAGAACGGGCACGAGGTGTTCCTGCACCTGCCCATGGAACCCCGGGGCCCGCTGCCCGCGACACCCCAGTTCGTCACCGTCAACATGACCGGAGAGGCCATTCAAGCCCTGGTTAGGTCCTATCTTTTGGAAGTACCTGAGGCCACCGGCGTAAACAACCACATGGGTTCACGTGCCACGGCCGACCGCCGGGTGGCCCGGGCAGTTCTGGAAGTCGTGGCCGAACACGGTCTGATCTTCGTAGACAGCCGCACCTGGCCCCAATCGGTGATGGCCGAAGTCGCCGCTGAGCTGGGGATTCCTGCCGCGGTCAACCAAGTTTTCCTGGATAACATAAGGGAAGCAGACGCCATCACACAGCGGCTCTGGGAAGGGGCCGCCCTGGCAGAACGCCACGGCCGGGCCCTGGTCATCGGCCACGTTCATCCGGTCATGGCCCAGGTCCTGGCGGAAGAAATCCCTCGCTTGGAAGCAGCGGGCATAGCTGTTGTGCCTGCCAGCCGCGTGGTGAACTGGGATGTGGATCCGCCCCGGCCGCGCCTACCCTAGCAGGAATCAAGGAAGCGATGGCGAATGTATGTTCTAGTAGTTTGTGATAGAATAACTTTCGAGGTGCAGCATGCCCGAGTTCAGGGTCGTATGTGAATACCAGCCCCGGGGCGACCAGCCCGGGGCCATCGCCGCTTTGACCGGTGCTCTCCAGTCCGGTGAGAGGGACGTGGTCTTGCTGGGAGTGACCGGCTCCGGGAAAACCTTCACCGTGGCCAAGGTCATCGAAGCCGTGCAACGACCGGTGTTGGTGATCGCCCACAACAAGACACTGGCAGCGCAGCTTTGCTCCGAGTTCAAGGAATTCTTCCCTCACAATTCTGTAGAGTACTTTGTAAGCTACTATGACTACTATCAGCCCGAAGCCTATGTGCCCCAGACCGATACCTACATCGAAAAGGACGTCCTTATTAATGACGAGATCGACAAGCTCAGGCACTCGGCCACTTCCGCCATCTTTGAGCGCCGGGATGTCATTATCGTGGCTTCCGTATCCTGTATCTACGGGCTAGGTTCGCCGGAGGATTACCGGGATCTCATGCTTTCCTTGCGCCCGGGCATGCAACGCGAGCGTAACCAGCTTTTGCGCAAGCTGGTGGACATCCAGTACGAGCGCAACGAGGCCAACTTCACCCGGGGCAAGTTCCGGGCCCGGGGTGATGTGGTGGAGATCTTCCCGGCCGGGAGCAACGAAAAGGCCGTCCGGGTAGAGATGTTCGGGGACGAGATCGAGCGACTGGTGGAATTCGACCCCCTCACCGGGGAGGTCTTCGGCGAGCGCAACCACGTGGCCATCTACCCGGCGCGCCATTACGTCACCACTGATGCCAAGATGCTGCGGGCCATTGCCTCCATAGAAACGGAGCTGGAAGAGCGACTGGCCGAGCTTAGGGGCCGCGGGAAGATGTTTGAGGCCCACCGCTTGGAGCAAAGGACCAGGTACGACCTGGAGATGCTCAGGCAGCTGGGATACTGCCCGGGCATTGAAAACTACTCCCGGCATCTTACCGGCCGGGCGCCGGGAGACCCCCCCTACACCCTCATGGACTTCTTTCCCGAGGACATGCTGGTGGTCATCGACGAATCACACGTGACCATCCCGCAAGTGCGGGGCATGTACCATGGGGACCGGGCACGCAAAGAAACCCTGGTGGAGCACGGGTTCCGGTTGCCGTCGGCCTTCGATAACCGCCCTCTTACGTTCGAGGAGTTCGAGTCCCGCACTCGCCAGGCGGTATACGTGTCGGCCACTCCCGGTCCCTATGAACTGGGCCGTGGTGCCCGGGTGGTGGAGCAGATCGTGCGGCCCACCGGGCTGGTGGACCCCCGGGTAGAGTTGAGGCCCACCCGGGGACAGGTGGACGATTTGCTCCGGGAAATCCGGGCCACGGTGGCCCGCTCCGGGCGCGTCTTGGTTACTACCCTCACCAAGAAGATGGCGGAGGACCTCACCGACTACCTGCGCGAGACCGGGGTGCGCGTCCGGTACCTGCACTCCGACATCGATACGCTGGAACGCATGGAAATCCTCCGTGACCTCCGGCTGGGCGCCTTCGATGTCCTGGTAGGCATAAACCTGCTCAGGGAAGGCCTGGACCTGCCCGAAGTGATGCTCGTGGCCATCCTTGACGCGGACAAAGAAGGGTTTCTGCGGTCGGATACATCTCTCATCCAGACCATCGGACGCGCCGCCCGCAATGTGGAAGGCCGGGTGCTCATGTATGGGGATACCATCACCGGTTCCATGCGGAGCGCCATAGCCGAGACCGAGCGCCGCCGCGAGAAACAGGCTGAGTACAACCGGTTGCATAACATCACACCTGAGACAGTGAAGAAGGCTGTGCGCAGCGTCATCGAAGCCACCCGGGTGGTCCAGCAGCCAGCCGAGTACCTGCGGGGAGTAGACCTGTCCCAGCTGGACAGGAGGCAGATAGGGCCTCTTTTGGACAAACTGAGACGAGAGATGAAGGAAGCGTCCAAGCGACTGGAATTCGAACACGCGGCCACCCTGCGCGATATGATCCTTGAGCTGCAAGGGAGGATGTCTTCTTAGTGTCCAAGGCCATCGTGGTACGCGGCGCCCGCCAGCATAACTTGAAGAACATAGACGTGGAAATCCCTAGAGACCGCTTTGTGGTGGTCACCGGCATTAGCGGTTCAGGCAAAAGCTCCCTGGCTTTTGATACCATCTATGCCGAGGGCCAGCGCAGGTACGTGGAGTCCCTATCGGCTTACGCTCGGCAGTTTTTGGGCCAGATGGAAAAGCCCGACGTGGACTACATCGAGGGGCTCTCCCCGGCCATTTCCATAGACCAGAAAAGCGGCAGCCGTAACCCGCGCTCCACTGTGGGCACAGTCACAGAGATTTACGACTATCTCCGCCTGTTGTTTGCCCGGGTGGGGCGGGCCCATTGTCCGCAGTGCGGGCGGGCCATCACCCGGCAGACGGTGGAGCAGATGGTGGACCAGCTTATGGCCTGGCCTCCCAGGACCCGGGTCCAAGTACTCGCTCCCGTGATCCGGGGGCGCAAGGGAGAGCACGAGCGCGTCTTCGAGGACCTGCGCCGGGCCGGGTACCTCAGGGTACGCGTGGACGGCCAAGTTCACATGCTCGAAGAACAGCCGGTCTTGGAGAAAAACCGAAAGCACAACATCGAAGCGGTAGTGGACAGGCTGGTCATCGGGCCGGACATCGCCGGCAGGCTGGCCGAGTCGCTGGAAGCGGCCGTGAACCTGTCGGGTGGGATGGTCATCGCCGAGGTACCCGGGGAGCGAGAAGTGCTGTTTAGCCAGAACTTTGCCTGTCCCGAGTGCGGTATCAGCATGGAAGAACCAGCGCCCCGCATGTTCTCCTTCAACAGCCCCTTTGGGGCTTGCCCATCGTGCACGGGACTGGGGAGCACCATGGAGATAGACCCGGACCTGGTGATTCCCGACCCCCGCAAGTCATTAGCGGACGGGGCCATAGCGCCCTGGTCCAGGGGGACCACCGGTTTCTACCAGCAGTTGCTGGAAGCCCTCGCTGCCCGGATGGGGTTTTCCATGGATGTTCCCGTGGATGAGCTTCCCGACCAAATCGTGGACACCATCCTCCACGGCACCGGTAACTACCAGCTCCGGTTTCCCTACGAGAACGTCTACGGGCGAGTGCGCACCTACGAGGGCCGTTACGAAGGGATCATCCCTTCCTTGGAACGAAGGTACCAGGAGTCCACCAGTGAAGCGGTGCGTGCGGAAGTGGAAGAATACATGTCCAGCCGCCCGTGCCCGGCCTGCCAGGGGACGCGGCTCAAGCGTGAGTCCCTGGCTGTCAAAGTGGGGGGCATGTCCATCGCCGAAGTGTCGGCGCTCACCGTCGTACGGGCGCTCCAGTTTTTCGCCGGACTGGACCTGACCGAAAGGGAAAGGGCCATCGCCGCCCAGGTTCTGAAAGAGATCCGGGAACGTCTCAACTTCCTGGTCAATGTGGGGCTTGACTACCTGACCCTGGACCGTCCTGCCGGTACCCTGGCCGGAGGGGAGGCCCAGCGCATCCGCCTGGCCACCCAGATCGGATCCGGGCTGGTGGGCGTCCTGTACATCCTGGACGAGCCCAGTATCGGCCTGCACCAGCGCGATAACCAGAGGCTTCTGGCCACGCTCAAGCGCCTGCGCGAACTGGGCAACACCCTCATCGTGGTGGAGCATGACGAGGAGACCATGTGGACGGCCGATCACATTATCGACATTGGGCCAGGTGCAGGCGAGCACGGGGGCCGGGTAGTGGCCGCCGGAAGCATACAAGATATCATCTCCATGCCCGAATCCATCACCGGCCAGTACCTGTCGGGCAGGCGCCAGATTCCCGTTCCCCCAGAGCGTCGGCCGGGCAACGGCAGGGGCGTAACTATCCGGGGGGCACGGGCCCACAATCTCAAGAGCATCGACGTGAGTATCCCCCTGGGGCTTTTCGTGTGCGTCACCGGGGTTTCGGGTTCGGGCAAGAGCACCTTGGTCAACGATATACTCTACCGTGGGCTGGCCCATGAACTCCACCGGGCCCGCCGCCGCCCGGCGGAATGCGACGGGCTGGAAGGCGTGTCCAGCCTGGACAAGGTCATCGAGATCGACCAGTCGCCCATCGGCCGCACCCCACGGTCCAACCCGGCTACGTATACTGGTCTTTTCACCTACATCCGGGAAACTTTCGCCCTGACTCCCGAGGCGCGGGTGCGGGGGTACCGCCCCGGGCGCTTTTCTTTCAACGTCCGCGGTGGGCGCTGTGAGGCGTGCCGGGGCGATGGGATCATCAAAATCGAAATGCACTTTTTGCCTGACGTCTATGTGCCCTGCGAGGTGTGCCGGGGCCAGCGCTACAACCGTGAGACCCTGGAAGTGAAGTACAAGGGGAAAAACATCGCCGAAGTCCTCAACATGACCATCGACGAAGCTCTCCGCTTTTTCGAGCCCATCCCACGCATCCGGAGGAAACTGGAGACCCTAAGCCAGGTGGGTTTGGGTTACATGCGCCTGGGGCAGCCTGCCACCACCCTGTCAGGAGGCGAAGCCCAGCGGGTGAAGCTGGCCACGGAATTGAGTCGCCGCTCCAACGGAAAGACCATGTACATCCTGGATGAGCCCACCACCGGCCTGCACATCGCAGATATCCACCGGCTGCTGGAAGTGCTGCAGCGGCTGGTGGAAAGCGGGGACACGGTGGTGGTTATCGAGCATAACCTGGACGTCATCAAGTGCAGCGATTGGGTCATAGACCTTGGGCCGGAAGGCGGCGAAGCCGGTGGGCAAGTGGTGGCTACGGGAACGCCCGAACAGCTCGCCGCCCACCCGTCGTCGCACACAGGCCGCTTCCTCAGGCAGGTGCTGGATGCCGGTTACCGCCACCAACGCCGTTCTGGCCTGGCCGGGAGCTGAGACCTGTGGGTGCTGATACTCTGGAAGCCAGGGCCAGGGCTTTTCCAGCCCAGCCTGGCGTATACTTTTTCAAAGACGAAGACGGCCGGGTGCTGTACGTGGGCAAGGCAGCATCCCTGAGGCAGCGCATGCGCTCGTATTTTGGATCTCGCGTGGGCCCTCGCGTGCACCTGATGGTGGCAAGGGCCCGCCAGCTGGAGTACATTGTCACCAAAGACCCCGTGGAGGCCCTCATCCTCGAACTGAACCTCATCAAACGTCACCGCCCGCCATTCAACATCCGGCTGCGGGACGACAAGCATTACCCGTACTTGCGTGTTACCCTGGAGGAGAACTACCCGCGGCTCCTGATCGCCAGAAGGCAGGGCAACGAGGGCTCGCGCTATTTTGGGCCGTTTACCCGGGCAGGTTCTGTCCATGCGACCATGAACTTGACCCGGCGGTTGTTCCCGCAGCGCACATGCGGCAACCAGGCCTTTGCCCAGGCCAAGCGCCCATGCCTGAACTTCCACATCCGGCGCTGCCCTGGGCCCTGCACCGGGCAAGTGGAGCATGAGGCGTACCGGGCCATCACCGGCGACTTGGTGATGTTCTTGGAAGGACGGCACGAGGACCTGATCCGGCGCCTGCAGGAGAAAATGGAAGAAGCCGCTGAACGCCTGGAGTTCGAACGCGCAGCCGCCCTGCGCGACCAGCTGCAGGCGGTGCGGGAGGTCACGGGCAGCCAGCCAGTAGTGGCGCCGGGCGGCCGCGACAGCGACGTGCTGGCCTTTGCTCGCTCGGGCAATGACGCTAGTGCCCTGGTCTTCTGGGTGCGCCACGGGAAGCTGGTAGGGCGCGAGTCCTTCCAGTTGACCGGGGTTGAAGGAAAAGGTGACCGGGAGGTCATGACCGCCCTGGTAGAGCAGTACTACCAGCGAGCAGCGGCCATTCCCGATGAAGTGATTGTAACTCATGAACTCAAAGACGCCGGGGCGGTGCGGGAATGGCTCAAAAAGCTCAAGCGCAACCCGGTCCGGCTCATCCACCCGCGCCGGGGCGACAGGGTGAAGCTAGTCCGGCTGGCCGAGGAGAACGCCCGCCTGGCCCTGGAAGAACTCAAGCCCGCCAGCGAGCGTCAACGCGAACAGGCCGAATCCGCTTCCCTAGAGCTGGCCCAGATCCTGGAACTGCCCGGCCCTCCTTCGCGACTGGAGTGCTTCGACGTGTCCAATCTCCAGGGCAAGCAGGCCGTGGCTTCCATGGTGGTGTTCCAGGACGGGCAAGCCAGAAAGGACCTGTACCGGAAGTTCCGTATCAGGAGCGTGCCCGGATCAGACGACTACGCCATGTTGCGCGAAGCGGTCCAACGTCGCTATGCCCGGGGGCTGCGCCAACGGGGTACGGGAGAGACTTCCGGGTTTTCCGAGTTCCCGGACCTATTGGTAGTGGACGGCGGGCGCGGCCAGTTAAACGTGACCCTGGAGGTCCTGGAAGAGCTGGGAGTCCGGCTACCTGTCATCGGACTGGCCAAGGAAGAAGAGGAGGTATACGTCCCCGGTCGGGCCGAAACCCTGCGACTGCCCCGGGACGGGGCCGCCCTTCACCTCCTGCAGCGCCTACGGGACGAGGCCCACCGCTTCGCCTTGGGCTATCATCGCCGGGTAAGAAACCAGGATAGCCTGCGGTCGCTCTTGGACGAGGTATCCGGCATCGGTCCCCGGCGCCGGGCAGCCTTGCTCCGCCAATTCGGGTCACTGACGGCCATTAGAGAAAAAACCGTAGACGAGCTGGCTCGGGTGCCGGGGATGAACCGTAAAGCTGCTCAGGACCTGAAGGACTACCTGTCGGGCTGGAGCCGGGAAACCAAAGGTTAAAGCGCACGCTTAAATAATCTCAGGGTCCCCTTGACATTATTGAAGGGGACCCGTATACTTTGGTTAGAAAGCACAAATTCTTGAAGGTTTGGATCAACAAGACTGATAGACTATTGTAGGGGAGGTGGAAAAGTGCCTCGCGAGATCATCGGCAGGTGCCCGGTTTGCGACGATAAGCTACAGGTCCAGCGGTTGTACTGCCCCCAGTGTGAAACGGCTGTAGAGGGCCGCTTCGACATTTGCAAGTTTTGCCACCTGACCAAGGAACAAAGGGAGTTTACGGAGATCTTTATCAAGAATCGAGGCAACATCAAGGAAGTCGAGCGCGAGCTCGGGATCTCGTACCCCACGGTCCGGGGCAGGCTGGAAACTGTCATCCGGGCACTGGGGTACCGGGTAGAGCCCGAAGCAGAAGAAGGCGACCATGGTAAGCGCCGCAAGGAGCTTCTGGATTCGCTAAGCCGTGGCGAGCTGTCGGCAGAGGAAGTTCTCAAGCGCCTCAAACAGCTGGGGTAGTTTGGCTCCAAGTCCCGCAAGGGGGTTCCCATATCAAGACCAGGGGGTAAGACCAGTGGAAGAAGAGAGACTCCTGATCCTGCAGATGGTGGCCGATGGGAAGATCACTGCCGCCGAGGCCGCCGAATTGCTTAAGGCGCTGGATGGTGCCAGGGAAAAGGCCGGGCCTGCTCCCCGGGGTCCGGGGATGGAAGCATCCTTTGCGTCCATAGGCGAACTCGGCCACAAGATGGGCGAGCTGGGCAGTACCATGGGTGAACTGGGCGGCAAGATGGGTGACATGGCCGGCAACATCGCCGAAACCATAGTAGAGAAGGTAGAGAAGTTCGCCACCCGCGTGGCTGAGGAAGCTGGCAAGGAGCAAGGGTGGCTGAATACGCTTTTGGCCAACCTGAACCTGGGGGATATGTTTGGACAGCAGTTCAAGTTCGAGGATACCGTCAGTGGTACCTTCGCCCCAGAGGGCGACGTGCAGCTGGACATCTCCACGTTCAATGGGCGCATCGACCTAGAGACCTGGGATCGGCCCGAGTTCGAATTCAGGCTCGTCAAAAGCATTAGGACCAAAGAAGAGGAAAAAGCCGCGGCCATTGCAGATAAGATGGCAAACTTCGTCCAGGACGGCAACAAGATCCGGATTGAGGCCTCTTCGCACGGTGGCGGAATACTCTCCAACTGCGGCGTGGCAGTCTACGGTCATCTCCCGTCCGACCGTGTGTATGCGGCCGGACTGACTACTCTCAACGGCCGGGTCAACGTTGAAGGACTTAACGCCAGCTCATTGCGGGTCAAGACGGCCAACGGGAGGATCGTGGCCACCAACGTGTCCGGAAACAGCATTGAGCTGAAAACCGCCAACGGCCGGATCGAGTTTAGCGGCGTAACTCCGAACCTGGTGGCGCGCACCTCCAACGGGCGCATCGTCGCCGTCCCGGGTGGCCACGCCAGCGGCAACTACGACCTGCACACTTCCAACGGTTCCATACGGCTGGGGCTGGTCCCGTCCCCTGACACCGGCTACGATGTAGAGGCTTCCACCACTCACTCCAAGATCGTAACGGAACTGGGTGATCTTGAATTCCGCGCTGACGAAAGAGGTCACTCTCGTCAGCACATCCATGCAAGGACCCGGGGGTTCGAAGAGCGTCCCCAGCGGGTCCACGTGCGCGCCAAGACAAGCAATGGGTCCATTCGCATTGGTCCCAACGTGGACTAACACCGCGGGTGGGCCCACGGGAGGTGAGATGAAGTGAGCCACGAAGAGCGCCTGCAAATCCTCAGGATGGTCCAGGAAGGGAAGATCACTGCGGAAGAGGGAGTCCGCCTTTTGCAGGCCGTTGAACACCCGGCCAAGGGGGAGACCACGAGCGGCAAGGGCCAGGCCCGCTGGCTGCGGATTAGGGTTACTGACACTCGCAGCGGCAAGCCCAAGGTCAATGTCAACCTCCCCGCCGGCCTGGTTACCTGGGCCCTGAGGTTCATCCCCGACGTAGGCTCCGAGCATAAGGCCAGTGTCCTGGACCTGGTCCGGCAGGGCGGATACGGGAAGATCGTTGATGTAACCGACGACGACGAAAGGGTCGAGATCACGCTGGAGTAGCCAGGGATAACACCGCCGGCCCCAGAGCGGCGGTTGTTTCTTTGCCCGCGACGGGAGGATTCGCCGGGCCAGCAGTCGAATCCCGCACCGTGAAAGTGCATATCCTGCAAAGAGAGGAGGAGAGCCAGTTGACTCACTTGCTGGCGCGGTGGCTCATCAATGCCCTGGCACTGCTGTTCACTGCCAACCTGCTCAGGGAACACATCATCCTTGAGGGATTCACCGCTGCCCTGGTTGCTGCCGCCTTACTCGGGATCGTCAATGCCATCATACGTCCGGTGCTGCTCTTTTTGGCCCTTCCCATAAACATCTTGAGCTTAGGCCTATTTACCTTTGTCATAAACGGCTTTATGTTAGTGATCGTGTCTAACGTCGTCAACGGCTTCGAACTGGTGGGAGGCTTCCTCTGGGCTGTCATAGCCGCCGCCGTTTTGAGTCTTATCTCCTCGCTCATCAGCTCCGTCCTGCGGAAGTAAGCCGGTTGGCGGACCCGGGTGCTGCCCGGGTCTTTGTGCTTCACCCCTATCTTCCACGTCACCCTACGACCGTAACATTCATTATGTCGCAGTCATAGAATGGTGGCAGCAGAGAAGGGAGGTGTTTTCATGGAAGCCAAAAGGGAAACCGAGGGCCAGTACTTCCCGCCCATCCCGCCGCCGCCACCACCACCGGGTATCCCGGTCCAGGTGAAGCAAATCATCGGAGTCGGCAGATGCGAAGAACTTTTGACTCCCCGCATAACGCTGTTTCCGCCGGCCATTGAGATCAAGGATATCCATATGAGGGTGGAAGTCGAAGAGGCGCTAGTATGCACAGACCACGTCATCGTCAACGCCATCCTCCACAAAAATGTCAACTACAAGGCCAAGAAGGTCATACCCAAGATCGGTGGCTCCAAGATCAGGGCCGAGGATGTCCGGTGTGGCGATGTGAGGTTCTGCCGTGCCAGCTTCCCGTTTAGCTGCCTGATCAAGGTTCCGGGCGCTCGCAAAGGTGATCGAGCCGAGGTGTTGGAAGCCGGGGTCTTGGATGATTGCGCATTCGAATTCCTGGAGAGGGAAGGGCTGGTCCTCCGGGAGAAGATCGTCGTTGTCGTCGTGGTGAAGGTCGTCAGGGAAGTGGAGCGGTTTATCAAGTAACAGCTTTCATGAGTGGCTACAAAGGAGGGCTCGGGGTAGCTCTCCCTTCCTTTTGCACCGTGGGCCCTACGCCCAGAGGGCTGGTGCCCGTAGACGTGGAACGACGGCACGCCACAGGCGCAGGTACCCCACATCCTCAGCGCGGGTGCCGGCGTAGCATCCTCACAGGCGACCCTCGCGTGATGCCCGAGACATACCTTCTTTCTTTGCCGCGACTCCGGTCACCTATCTAGCCTTTCAAGCGGAGCCCAACCCGTGGTATGCGCCGCAATTCCGCGCAGAAAAGCTGGCGGGCAGCTGCAAGTGCCCGAGTCGAATACTCACCCCCGGGGGAAGAATATAGGTGATGAAGTTCAAGGAAGGGGGCTATGATTTGACCAACTTGACCCAGAAGGAACTACTCCTAATCCAGGACCAGCTCTCCTTGGAGAAAAACATCCAGAAGTTCACGAGTTTCGCCGCCGGCCAGTGCACCGACGCTGGCGCCAAAAACCTCCTGCAGAGAATTTCCACCGACCACCAGCGTTCGTACCAGGCTATTGCCCGGCACTTGGGCAAGGGCCAGGTTCAGTAAGGGAGGTGCTTGTGTGACCACAGCCAACAGCATGACCGATCGCGACTATATCGAAGTGGCGCTCAACCAGCATAAACTCCTGGCCGGGCTTCTCACCACCGGGATCTTGGAATCTACCAGCGAGAACCTGCGTCACGAGCTCCGGACCGAGCTGGACGATTGCATAAAGCACCAAAAGGAGCTCTTTGATCTCATGAACCAAAAGGGCTGGTATCAACCCAAGGCTGCCTCTGCCAGTGATATTGCCAGCGCGCAGACCCAGTACATGAGATAGAACGTCAAGGAGAGAGCCGTCTGCGAGGACGGCTCTCTCCTTGTGCGCCCGGCATGGGCGAGCGCTAGCGGGTGAAAGTCCCGTGGGGAGGGTGGCTCCGTACAACCCGGCGCCGAGCAACTTATTCGGGACCCTAGGCGTGCGACGGAACTGTTGGAGTTGTGCCGGGACATCGGCCGGATATCAGATGCCTTTCGCGACTACCGGGTGCGGTTACAGGAGTTGGGCCAGGAGGTGCAGGGTCTGCGGGGTTTGAGAGCAACGTGGATCGCTTCGCCAACCGGATGAAGAAGCGCGGGCAAAGCTGCAGGCTGGCCGGGGCACTGAGCATGCTCAACGGACTGATCCAGCGCTTCGAAGGCAGATTGGCGACCTATGTCGAGCACGTGGGACGCCTCCGTGACCTGGTGAGCGAAGAACGGTCGCGAGCCGGGGCGGGCCATCTGGTCCAGCAGTCCGTGAGCGTGGCGACTGGCGTTAAACAGTCACACCCGCCCATCCTTGGTGCTGGGCGGACCCGCTGGCATGGCGACAGTGGTACGGAGCATCAACTGGGTTCAAGATGTCGGTTACCTAAGACTTCCCACAGTTCAATGGAACTCATGGTTGCTCTCGATGAGGAATGTGACGCTGCAAAGAAGCGTACGCCAAGTGAAACCGTGAGCCTCCGCGCCGGGCGCCAGTACGCATCCTCGACCGGATACTACCAGTACTCTTTCCTGCTGGACCAGGAACTGGACACCCCTTCCGACACTCGCGGGCTCCTTCAGGTTGGCGATGAACGGCACTACTCGGAAGTCCTCGGTGTGCAGGGCTATGACATCTGCCTTGCGGTGAGTACGGACTTGGGAACATCGGTCCCGGCGGCCACCTTGCTTGTATCTCACTTCGTTCTCGATATCCTCAAAGTCCGTCTCAGCGGCATGTTGTCTGGGAGCGCCGAGGTTAACCGAGACTTGGTTATGGCGGTATTCGGGCACGGCCACTATCCGTTACCTGAAGCCAGGGCTTCCTGCTCAGACATGAACGGGCTGGAAGAGCTGAATCCCGAGCAGCAGGAGGCCATTGTCAGCAGTCTGGGACGGGCCGTGTCGTTCATCTGGGGACCGCCTGGCACCGGCAAGACCGTTACCGCCGGGAGGCTGGTGGGAGTATCCCTGAGGGGGGAACGGGTACTGGTGACCTCTCACACTAACGTGGCAGTGGATACCGCTCTCCTGGCCGTCCTCAAGTGCCTGCCTGAGGACGAGCGAGAATCCGGCTACGTGGTCAGGGTAGGCCCCCCCTCCCAGCGGAATGAGCCTGAGTTGGCGGCCGTCACCGTAGAAGCCCTGCTGGAACAACGGGCCGGCCCACTAATACAAGAACGGGCGAACCTCAGAGAGCGACGCAGGCAGCCTGCCAGCCGCATGGCTCTTCTCGACCGGGCTTTCGACCACTCGCAAGACCAGGAGCACTCCGGCTATCGCCAGGGTGGGCTGGATGAGCAGCCGCATGTGGCCGTGACCTCGCCGGCCAACCACCCAAGGAAAGCACCGAGGCTCCTGCAGCAGCCAGGCAGCACGTGAGTGAGGTCGGTCCCGCCTGGAGACAGCATAGTTTGGACACCAAGTACCTTGGGGAGGTAGTTCCATGGCAGCTTTGGAGCCAGAAGCACGAAGGCCAGAGAGTCAGCTCCAGGACAGTTACGCCAGTGTGCTGGAAACAAAGAGCGAAGCCGAACGGTTGCACCGTTTGCAGAAGGGGCTGGCCAAGTCAGCCAGGGGTGCTTTCAGGGCCGCGGCGGTCCTGGATTTCCAAGCCGTGAGAAAGCAGGCCGCCGTCACCAAGGCGCTCCTGGCCACCTACTCGGAGCAATTCAACTTGTGGGAAAGCGTCGTGTCATCTTTTAGGTTGTCCGATATCTCCGAACAGGAGTACCGGCAGGCCTTTGAGGCAGCCTGCCAGAAGGCAGACTTGCGCCTGGAGGGCAGTTTCCCGTCGTACGAGGTGTTCCCGTTTGACATCCGTTTTTCTCTGGTCCAAGAACAGGTTGTTGTCAACAGGCGAGTGCACCGGACCATGGACCCCGAGTACCTCGCTACGTTCAGAATCCCGGCCGGGGAGTCCAGTGAGATATACCCGCGCTCGCAGGGACGAGCTCTATGAGAGCATACGCCAGGTCATTGACGAGGTTGATGCTCTAAAGGGGTTGTTGATGGTCCTCTCAGGACGGAGAGCTTTGCTTGAGGACGAGAAACATGGAGTGCGGTCCTACGAAGCCCTGTGGATGCGTCTGCAAAACGAAGTGCGTTCAGAGAGAGTGAACAAGTTCGCCGACCTGCTCGACTTGAACCAAGTGTGGCTGCAACACGGGCACTCCGGCCTCGTGCAGATCGCCAGCAACCTAGTCCGGCTGATTGGTGGTGAGCCTGCCGGTGCGATACCGTGCATTGAAGAACAGGTCATGAGTCTGGACCCGGCTGGAGGGGTCTCGCCGGTCCGCAGGGCGGCTCGCCTGGTGCTCGATGCAGCAAGGAGGCATGGATCATGACCAACCGTCAAGAGCAGAGGCTTATCATCAAGACCTTCCGTTCGGGAGTGCCGTCCCGGCGAGTGGCCAGCCGGTTCCCCATGGGCCGGGAGAAGTACCTGGAAAAGGCCTTCAACCAAAGCAAAACCCTCAGGCCCGACGGGACTCAGGCCAGCATCATAAGTGCCAACTACGGTGAGGGCAAGACCCACCTTCTCCACGCTGTCTGGGACCTGGCTCTGCGCGAAGAGTGTGTGGTGAGCCTGGCCATACTGAGCAAAGAGACCCCTTTTGATAAGCTGCACAAGGTCTACCCTAAGGTCATAGCCGGGACGTACGTCCCGGGATCCAGCCAGCCGGGCATCGAACAGCTAGTGGCGGATATTCGCAGCGGCAGCCGGGAGGCCGACGAGATCATCGTTTCGCCGAGAAGAACCTACCTCCGAAACTGGGCGTGGTCCTTCGCAACTACATCGAAGGCCAGAGCACGGACAGCCAGTATCCGCTGTACCAGGACCTTGCTGGCGAGTTTGTGAATGCACAAGACCTCAAGGCCATCCACCGGCTGAACTTCCGCGGTAGTATTAACTTCGGGAAGTTTGCCCCGGTGGTGGATACCTGGGACTACTTCCGGATGGTTGATGCACTGGTCCGGGTCAAGGGATACAGAGGCTGGGTCCTGCTCTTTCATGAAGCCGAACTCATCGGCAAGCTGGGCATCGGGGCCAGGGCCAAGTCCTATGCTAACATGAGCAGGTTTCTATCGTCTCGAGATGGTCTTCTTAACACTTTGACGGTGTTTGCTTTTGCCAGCAGTTTTTACACCGACATCCTGGACCGCCGTAACGATGTGGCCAAGGCACCCGAATAGCTGGAGACAAGGGCCCTCGTGGACGAGGCGGCCCGGGCCGACAAGGCACTGGATCAGATTGCCAATTCCGGGTCATTGCCGCCGCTGAATCAAGAGAACCTCCTTACCGTCATGGAGCAGATGGTTGAGGCCCACGCCGGGGCGTACGGCTGGGAGCCCTCTCTTGAAGGAGAAGAGCTGCTTGAGCGTATTCAGCAGATATTCCCTGCCCGAGACACCAAACTACGCACTCGCATTCGCGCAGGCATTCAGTGGCTCGACCACCTTTTGCAGTACGGGCAACCTCCGGTGTTCCAGGTCAGCGACTTACTGGAGGACCAGGCGGCCGGCGAGCTGGACGACGCCGACCTACGGGAGTAGCGGCCCCGGTTGCAGTCGGAGCAGCTGGAAGCTATGATAGCGTACCTGAGGCAACAGAGCTACGCACTTATGTTCTACCTGGTCGTGCTGTAGCCCGTACCCGGGTTGTCGTGATGGAACCCGACCTACAGAAACTGGATGCCTACGGTGGCGGAGTGCGTCCTGAACTTTTACCTGAAGGGCATGGGTCGGCTGGATGAGGCCGGGTCACGCAGGCCAGGGCAGCAGCCAAGGTCCGTCACCTGTTGGAAGAGGTCCTCAAGCAACCCCGGCGGTGGCAGGAGCTGGCAGCACGGCTGCAAACGCTCAACGCCAAGAGGCCCGCCTTTCACCAGGAGTTCGCTCGGGTCATGCCTGACTGGCAACAGCAAGGTAACTGAGAGCAGAAGACGGGCGGTAACGCAAGGTCGGCGACAGCCCCGCCAGAGGTTCAGCGCATCTGCCCCCAACGACTTCCAGTTGCGTAGTCATGTTGGGGGGTAAAGTCATGATACCGAAGGTAGCCGTCGCAGCCTAAATAGCCTCGGACCGCAAGCGCGATCTTCTTTTCGCTCTTATTGCACTGTGACCCAGGACGGGATTCCCATCCGGTGCTGGGTGTGGCCCGGCCACACCGCCGACATGAGCGTCATCGCCCGGGTCAAACGCGACCTGGCGGGCTGGAAAATGGGCCGGGTGGTCACGGTGGTGGACCGGGGCTTCTGCTCCGAGGACCACCTGCGGGAGCTCCAGCGTGCGGGTGGCCACTACATTGCCGGCGAGAAGCTGCGCGGGGGCACGGGAGGCCCTGGTGGCCCGGGCCGGGCGCTTTCAGACCGTGCGCGATAACCTGGAAGTCAAGGAGATCGTGGTCGGGGATGGGGAACGGCGGGCCCGGTACATCCTGGTGAGAAATCCGGCGACCGGGCCAAGTGTGAGGAAATCCTGGAACGGGTGCGTTCCGAACTTACGCGCCTTGGCGACCTGGAGGGAGCCACCCACACCAAAGCCTGTTGCGCTCTGGTCGCCCATCCCACCCTGGGCCGCTATGTCAAGACGGACAAGTGTGGTCAGTCCTGCCTGGACCAGAGCCAGGTCGCCGCGGAGGAGAAACTCGACGGCAAATACCTGTTGCGCACTTCGGATGGTACCTTATCCGCCGAGGACGTAGCCCTGGGCTACAAGCAGTCGTACGAAGTGGAAGATGCCTTCCGCACCCTGAAGACCACCCTGGAACCTAGGTCCAGTCTACCACCAGCTGGAAGACTGCATCCGCGCTCACCTTCTCCTCTGCTGGCTGGCGTCATTGTTGGTGCACATCGCCTCAGTGCGGACTGTGAAGGCTAGGATGTTATGAAAATGCGTTATTTACAAACACTTGCTGGAACCGCCCGGTGCGGGCCCGCATGCCGGGTAATGTGAGAGGACGGGGCCTAATCGCCCCCTCCCACTCGATTCCTCCCGTCCGGGCAGGATTATGGCCGCCAGGACCGAAACCAGCCTGTGTGCCAAGAAGGGATGGGACGCTCGTGGCGGTGAGGAACAATGTGACCCGCCTCCTGGACTCCCGGGGCATCCAGTACCAGGCCTTGGAGTTTTCTCCAGGTATCAAATCGGCCGCCGGTGTGGCCGAGGCGCTCGGCCTACCCCTGGAGCAGGTGTTCAAAACCCTGGTGGTGTTGGGTGAGAAGGGCAGGCCCCTGCTGGTGGTGATAACTGGAAGCGCGGAGCTGGATCTGAAACGTTTGGCCCGGGCGGTGGGGGAAAAGAAGCTGCGCATGGCAACTCACCGGGAAGCCGAAGACCTCACAGGACTTCAGGTCGGTGGCATCTCCCCGTTGGCGCTGCTAAACCGGGGGTTTGACATTTACCTGGACGAACTGGTCCAGGTCTTCGACACCGTCTGCATAAGCGCAGGCCAGCGAGGCGTCAATATCGTCTTGCCGGTGGAAGCGCTGCTGCAACTGACCGGGGCTACACTGATAGACCTGGGGTAAGGGCCCGCCCCGTGAACTGGCCGGGCCCTCGTTGTCCACGCGGTCTGGTAGCTCCCCTACGCGAAACTCCACGACCGTGCTTGGGCCGCCTTGCGGACCACCGCTTCCAAGAGCAGCGTGCACCAGGCCGCATCGTTTAGGTCTGCCACCTCTACGGGGGAGTGGGAGTAACGCCGGGGCAGGGTAATGGGAGCACACGGGATCCCGGAGCGAACCAGGTGGATGGCGGTGGCGTCGGTATTGCCCGGACATAGTGCCGTCTGGAGCGGGATCCCGATCTCCCCGGCAGACTCCGTCACCAGCCGCTCCATGATAGGATCCAGGAGCAGGCCACGGCTGTTGTCATGCCCGCTGGATAGCTGCAACACCGGGCCCCGGCCGATGCCCACGGCCAGCTCCCGGTGGAAGGAAACGTCGGGAGTGTCGCCAGCCGGCATGGTGTCCAGGGCCACGGCAAACTCCGGGTTTACCCGGTAGGCGGCCACAGTCGCTCCCCGAAGCCCCACTTCCTCCTGCACTGCCAGCACCCCTACCAGGGTGCCCGCAAAAGGGGTTCCCTGGAGCCGCTGGAATAGTTCCCACAACACGCTGCACCCGAGGCGGTTGTCCACGGCTTTGCCTGCAAACCGCTGGCCGCCCTCGAAAAACTCAATACTGCTTCTAAAAGCAATGGGGTCTCCCACCTTGATGCCCATGGCGGCCACTTCCGCAGCAGAAGAGGCTCCCACGTCGATGTAAAGCTCCGAAGCGGGCTTTACTTCGGCACGTTCCTTAGCGGAAAGAAGATGCCCGGCCCTGACTCCTACTACGCCAAACTTGCCGTTGACGCTGACTTTGCGCGCTGGGAGCAGGGCATCAACGGTGCCGCCCACCTTTTGGAAGCGGATAAAGCCTTCTGGCTCCACGCTCTTGACCAGGGCACCTATTTCGTCAGAGTGCGCACAAATCATGAACACCGGTCCGTCATCCCCGCCCTGCAGGTAGGCGAACACGTTGCCCATCCGGTCTACCTGCACCCGGTCAGAGCAGGCGCCAAAAGCCTCTCTTAGCAGCCGGATTACCGGGCCTTCGCGGCCCGAGACTCCATCTGCCCCGGCCAGGCGCAGGAGTTTTTCTTTGAGTCGTTGCTTGAGGTCATCCATGGTATCACCCTCTCTTTTGCCTTGACATAACGGTTCCACCTAAACCTGCGGGATTCCTCTGAGAAGGCCCCTTGAGAGCCGCGGCGCAGTTTTGGCCGGGCGGGACGGTCGGAAGGAAGTGGCGAGGCTATGAAGAAATGGAAAACAGAAGGACAAAGGGGCCGGGCTGGATCCCGGTCCCGGGGAAACGTTACCTGAGGATGAATTTCACAGTGACTTGTGCAGATAGTTCGCTCTCACCGGGCAAGATGGGAGTGGTAGCGTCGGCAGCCATCATGCGGGCAAACTCCATACCCGCGGACGGGTAATAGGAGCCACCCTCGTCGATGGACTGGATGCCAACTACCGTCAAACCAGCGGCCCGGGCCAAGCGGTCGGCCTTTTCTTTGGCATGGGCATAGGCCTTTTCCAGGGCTTCCAGGCTGGCCTTGGACGTATCGCTCATGCCAAACCTGATGCCGTCTACAGCATTGGCTCCGGCTCTGACGGCGGTGTCGATGTACATGCCCACCAGCTGCAGGTTAGTGGTGCGCACGTTGAGAGTGTTTCTGACCTGGTAGCCCACGAGCTGGGGGGACCCGCGGCCGTCGTCCGGGTACTCCCATACCGGGCTGAGACTAAAGCCGCTGGTGCGCATTTGCGCCACCGAAACGCCGGCCCTCTGCAGGGCCTGGATCACGCTGGACATGAGCTGGGCGTTCTCAGACTGGGCCTCATTGGCCGTTATGGCGCGGGTCAGCGTGGCGAAGGTAAGGTACGCCGTATCGGGTACCAGGGTGACGATACCCTGGCCGGATACGGTAAGAATGGTTTCTTCCTCGCCCGGCGAAGCTTGTGCCGGAGGGAGCGGCCGGTAGTAGGCGCCCACCAACACGACCAGGGCCGCCACCGCCAGGAAAATCTTGACGTTCTTTTCGATGATCATGACCTGTCAACCCCCTTCAGGCTGTGGACGTACCGGATGCCAGAAAGTTCCCATGGGAGGTATGAGTAGTGTACTGGAACGAGCGAGGCCCGGGCATGACGGAACAGACGGCAGCGGCCGCCATAGAGCGCGCCCGCCAGCTGGGAATCAAGCACGTTGTTGTGGCATCCAATACCGGGTACACCGCCGATTTCTTCTTGGGCAAGGTGCCCAACCTTGTGGTCGTCACGCATCACACCGGATTTAGGGAACCTGGCCACCAGGAGCTCCCAGAGGATGCACGCCGGCGCTTTGAAGCGGGCGGTGCCAAGGTCCTGACCACCACCCACCTGTTTGCCAACATCGAGCGTTCCATCACCAGCAAGTTCGGGGGCCTGTACCCGGGAGGCATCGTCGCTGCAACCCTGCGCCTGTTTGGACAAGGGCCCAAGGTCTGCTTGGAGATCGCCACCATGGCACTGGATGCCGGGCTCATCCCCCACGGCCAGGAAATCGTGGCGGTGGGTGGGACGGGTCGCGGGGCGGATACGGCCATGGTCCTGATCCCGGCCCACTCCAACGTGTTTTTCGAAGGGAAAGTCCTGGAAATCATCTGCAAGCCCCGCCATCCTCGCTAATACTAATATTGGACCCGGCAATGGGATAGCTTAGCCAAAGATATTATGCTGACGGGAGGAGCTAGATTGATCGACCTGAGCGGAGCCTGCGGGGTACCAGTATCCCTGGGTTCAGACGGGATTTCCCTCAAGTTTGGCCCGGGCGTCAATATGGTAGAGCCCGATGTGCGCTGCCTGGATGACATGCGGGAGGTACTCTACAACCAGACTGCAGCCGGACCCCAGGAACTTTACTACATGTACCGTGGGATATCCCGGGCAGAAGACGCGCAAGCCCACGCCCGGGCCGGATTGCGGTTCGACATCACCGTGCTCAGGGGCGAACTGGTGGGTACTGAGTACCTCAAGACCGCCGGTCACTACCACCCGGCGGTGCCTGGAGGCAACCTGACCTACCCCGAACTGTACCAAGTCCTACATGGTCATGCCCATTACCTCCTGCAGAAAGTGGGAGAAAGCCCCGGGGAGCTGGCAGACGTAGTCATCATTGACGCAGGACCGGGCGACCGGGTGCTCGTCCCGCCGGGATACGGTCATATCACCATTAACCCCGGCCCGGGCCCCTTGGTCATGGCCAACTGGGTCGCCTCGGGCTTTTCTTCAGTATACGAACCCATGCGCGCGCACCGTGGCGGCGCCTACTACGAAGTGGAGGAGGAAGGGCAGGGGCTGTTCGTGGAGAACGATCACTACCAGCACGTCCCTGAGCCCAGGCTGGTGGAACCGGGCGTCCCGGAAGAGCTGGGATTACCCGGTGGTGGCCCCCTATACTCCTGCAGACTGGAGTGCCTGGCCTTCCTGACAGACCCCCACCCGTATGCCAGGGTCCTGGCTGTGGCACTGGAGGAACCGCGCTAGAGAGACAGAACCAAGGAGGAACCGGCAGTTTGTCAGTGCGGATAGGCCTCGAGCGCCTGCTGCGCTCGTGCATGTCCCGGCCTCGCCGCGTGGTCATCTTGACCAATCACACTGGCGCGGACCGTGCCCTGAGGCCCAACTATGAACTCCTGAGCCTGAGCCCGGCCTTCCGGCCCGTGGGCATCCTCGTTCCCGAGCACGGGCTTTACGGGCAGGCCCAGGCCGGGGATGCCGTCTCCCATTGCCACGGTCCCGGCGGGCTGCCGGTCACCAGCCTGTACGGGTCGCAGCTAAAGCCCTGGCCGGCTTTGCTTGAAGGCGTCGATGCCGTCATCTACGACATTCAGGACATTGGCAGCCGCTATTACACCTATACCCAGACCATGCTCCAGGCCATGCGCGGCGCCGCCGCGTCCGGTGTGACCTTTATGGTCCTGGACCGGCCCAACCCCATTACCGGCACCCGGGTAGAGGGCGGAGTAGTTGAACCTGATTTCGAGTCCCTGGTGGGACCCCTGGGTATCCCCATCCGCCACGGGTTGACCCCGGGAGAACTGGCGCTTCTGTTCAACACCGAGCTACGGGTAAACTGCCGCCTTGAGGTGGTGACCATGGAAGGCTGGTCGCGGGGCATGTGGTTTGACCAGACTGGTCTTCCCTGGGTGCCTCCGTCGCCCAACTGCCCGACCCTGGATACTGCACTGGTCTACCCGGGGACCTGTCTTCTAGAGGGCACCAACATCTCCGAAGGCCGTGGCACCACGACCCCGTTTCAGCTGGTGGGTGCCCCCTGGATGGACGGTGTTGCCTGGTGCCGCGAACTGACTGCAAGGAACTTGCCCGGCGTGAGGTTCCGTCCGGCCCAGTTCATTCCCAGGTTTTCCAAGTACCGGGACCAGCTGTGCAGCGGCATATTCCTGCATGTTATCGACCGCGAGCAGTTCTGCCCGGTGACTACCGGCCTGGAGCTCCTGTGCTCGGCCATGAGCCTGTTCCCAGCCTTCTCGCTTTTGCCGCCTGATGGCAATGGCCGGTGCTTTTTCGATCTCCTGGCTGGTTCCGGCGTGGTAGGTTTTGCACTGCAGCAAGGACGCCAAACCCGGCACATTATCGCCGAATGGCAGCACGGCCTAGACCGGTTCATGAAGACCAGGAGCCGGTACTTGTTGTACTGAGGGAGGTACCATGAGGGAGATTCTCGTAGGAGTGGACGGTGGGGGCAGCAAGACAGCGTGCCTGGCCGTGGACTTTGCGGGTCCAGCTACCGGGTATGCAGTGGGCGGGCCATCCAACCACCATGCTGTTACTGCAGAAAGGGCGGGGCAGGCCCTCTGCTCAACCATCCTGGAGGCCTTGGGACAGGCCGGGGCCACCCCCGGGGAGGTACGGGCGCTGTGCGCAGGCCTGGCCGGCTACGACAGCCCGGATGACCGTGCCGTGGCCCATGCCATGCTCGCTCCCTTGGCGCTGCCAGTGGTCCCGCTGGTGGTCAATGACGCCCGGGTGGCGCTGGCCGGAGCGTTCGCAAACCAGCCGGGTATTGTGGTCATCGCGGGTACTGGCTCCATCATCCTGGGCCAGGACGCAGGTGGGCGCACGGTTCGGGCCGGTGGGTGGGGGCCCGTGCTGGGAGACGAAGGGAGCGGTTACGATGTGGGACGGCGGGGAGCAGTGGCGGCGTTGCGCGCCCACGATGGCCGGGGACCGTCCACCCGGCTCACCCGCCTTTACCGCCAGCACCTGCAAGGAGACGTGGAGCTGCTCATCCCCCTGGTGTACCGGCCTCTGGAACCGGCAGGCATCGCCCGGCTGGCCCGGTTGGTGGGTGAGGCGGCGGCGGCCCAAGACGCGGTGGCCCTGGGCATCCTGGACGAGGCTGCGGGAGAACTGGCGTTGGCCGTCCGCGCCGTCGCGGCGAGGCTGGGGCTGGACCACCCGCCCGTGGCCGCAGTGGGCGGCCTGTTCCGGGAACTCCCCGGTTTTTCCGATTTGCTGGCCAGAAAACTCGGGCGCCCGGACCTGGAATGTCCCCGCCATGCCCCGGTGATAGGCGCGATCTTCATGGCGGCCGCGTCCTGTGGATACCGGGTAGAGCATTGCCAGGCCGAAGCCTGGCAGCGAGCAGTTTTGGCAGCTGGAGGGCACCGGCTTTGAACACTGAAAGACCCAACCCGGTAGCAGCTGATCTTGACCTCATGAACACCCTGGACCTGGTCCGGCTCATGAACTCCCAGGACGCTGGAGTTGCCGGTGCTGTGGCACGGGTCCTGCCTCAAGTGGCCCAAGCGGTGGACCTGATCGTCGCCCGGCTGTCGGCCGGTGGCAGGCTGATTTACGTGGGCGCTGGTACCAGTGGCCGCCTGGCTGTGCTGGATGCAGCCGAGTGCCCACCGACGTTTGGCGTCCCCGGCACCCTGGTGCAGGCCATCATGGCCGGCGGCGAGGCGGCCGTGAGCCATGCCGTGGAAAGCCGGGAGGACGACCGGGAGGCCGGGGCTTGGGCCATCCGGGAGCGGGCGGTAGGCCCCGGCGACGTGGTGGTCGGGATCACCGCCAGCGGCAACACGCCCTTTACCCGGGCGGCGCTGGACGCTTCCAGGCTAACCGGAGCCTGCACCATACTGGTTTCCTGCAGCCCGGTGGAAGAACGCGCGGCCGACCTGGTGGTCGTGGTAGAGGTAGGGCCCGAGGTCATCAGCGGGTCCACCCGCCTGAAGGCCGGGACTGCCCAGAAGATGATCCTGAACATGCTCTCCACCGCGGCCATGGTCAGGTTGGGCCGGGTGTACTCTAACCTGATGCTCGAAGTCAAGCCCACCAACGCCAAGCTTTCACGGCGACTGCGCAGCCTGGTGGCGCTGGCGGCCGGTGTAAGCGAGAGTGAGGCCGAAGCAGGACTGCGGCGTGCCCGGGACGATGGGAAGCTGGCAGTGCTGTTGCTCAAGACCGGGCTGGACCCGGCAGTTGCCGCCCAGCTCTTGGAACAATGCAGCCGGAACCTGCGCGAGGCGCTCAGGAAGGCAGGAACGGGTATCGATGGATAGAGCTTTTGCCGTGCTGGAGGAGTCCTGCGTATCCCAGGAGATCTGCGGGGCGGTGGCTGCGGTGGTTGCCGGGCACCAGGTGGTGGGCCCGCGTGCTTTCGGGCGCTCCAGCCTGGTCCCGGAAGGGCCCAAGCTGGATGCTGACGCCATCTTCGACCTGGCCTCCCTGACCAAGGTCGTGGCCACGCTGCCCTGCGTGCTCCGACTGGTGGCGGCCGGGGAAGTTCGCCTGGACCAGGAGGCTGGTTGCTTCCTGCCCGAGCTGGCGGGTACCGGCCCAGGCCGGGCCACTTTGCTTGAGCTTTTGACCCATACCTCTGGCCTGTCCGCTCACTACCCATTTTACCGGGAAAACCTGGATCGGGCAGGGCTTTTGAAGTTCATCGGTGGCATGCCTCTCTTACCCCGGGGCCAAGTTGTCTACAGTGACATCGGCTTTATCCTCCTGGGCTTCATTGTGGAGCAGGTCTTAGGCGCTGGACTGGACCAGGAGGCGGCCCGGACGGTCTTCTCCCCGTTGGGCATGGACAGCACTGGTTTCGGCTTAACGGGTACAAGCCGGGCAGTGGCCACGGAGCTGGGAGTCCCGGCTGGTGTGGTGCACGACGAAAACGCCCGGGCCATGGGGGGTGTGGCCGGTCATGCCGGGCTGTTTTCCAGCGCCCCGGACTTGGTCAGGTATGCCCGGGTCTGGCTGGACCATGGCACGCCGCTCTTGGACTCATGGCTGGTGGCCATGGCCACCCGGGACTGCACCGGTGGGCAGGGCCGTGGCCTCGGTTGGTTCTTGCCGGGACCGGGCAGCGTCTTTCCCCCGGCCGGATACGGGCATACGGGCTTTACCGGCACCAGTCTTTGGCTGGACCCCCGACCTGGCCTGGCCGTCATCCTGCTGACCAACGCCGTGCACCCGGCCCGGGGAAACCCGGCAACTCCCCGGGTGAGGCGCGACTTCCACCGGGCCGTGTACGAGTGGGCCTGCCGCGAGATGGGCGGTGTATGACCCGTGATGCTGGAAGAGAAAGTGGGCCAGCTGTTCATGTTCGGGTTTCCGGGCCGCGAGGTCACTCCCGGGTTGGAGGAATCCCTGGCCCGGCTCCGGCCTGCCGGCCTCATCTACTTCGACCGCAACATCGCTGACCCAGCCCAGACCCGGAACCTTTCCCGGGACCTGGTCGCACTGGCCCGGCGGCTGGGCCTGCCTCCGCTTCTCATCGCTGCTGATCAGGAAGGTGGGACGGTCCTGAGGCTTCGCCAGGGGGCCACTCCCATCCCTTCCGCCATGGCCTTGGGTGCCACCGGCGACCTCCAGCTAGTTGAACAAGCAGCCCGGATCACCGCCCGGGAGCTCTTGGCCGTGGGCATCAACATGAACCTGGCACCAGTTTTGGATGTTAATAACAACCCTTTCAACCCGGTCATCGGCACCAGATCCTTCGGAAGCGACCCCGGCGATGTGGCCACCCTGGGCGCGGCCGCAGTTTCCGGTTACCAAGGCGCCGGGGTGCTGGCCACGGCCAAGCACTTCCCCGGTCACGGCGACACCCACGTGGACTCTCACCTGGACCTGCCCACCGTCCTCCACGACGCGCCCAGGCTGGAAGAGGTAGATCTGGTGCCCTTCCGGGCAGCAGTGGCCGCCGGGGTAGGAGCGGTGATGACGGCCCACGTCATCTACCCACACCTCCAGCCGGGTGTACCGGCCACGGTGTCGCCTGCCATCATCCGAGACCTGCTCAGGGAAAAGCTGGGTTTCGATGGGCTGGTGGTGACCGACTGCCTGGAGATGGGTGCCATCAAGAACCACCTGGGTACGGCCCGGGCAGCTGTGCAAGCCATCCTGGCCGGGGCGGACTTGGCCTTGATTTCCCACGACCGCACGGAGCAGGAAACTGCCTTCCACGCAGTGCTGGAGGCGGCCCGGTCAGGCGTCCTGCCGTTGAGCCGGGTGGACGAGGCGGTTGGGCGCGTGCTCCGCGCCAAGGGGCGCCTGCCCGGTGCTTGGCCCAGCCTGACCGAATTGGGCAACGCCAGTTCCTTGGCATGGGCACGTCACACCTTCGCCCGCACCATCACCCTGGTACGGGCCGGCCCGGGCTTTCCGGTGCAAGACCAAGTGCTGGTGATCACCATGGAGGGTGGTAGACGGATCCTGGCTGGAGATGTCCAGGATTCTCCCATGAGTCGGGCGCTGTCCGTTCACCTGAAGGTCTGTCACGTCCGACTGGACCAGATGGCTCATTGGCCCCGGCACCTGCCGGTGGTGGTACAGAGCACCAACACCCGTACTGACCCAGAACTGGCGGCCGGGATTTTGCACATCAGCCGCCGCCATCCCACGGCGGTGGTGGCCGTGCACAGCCCCTACGACCTCCTTGCTTTTCCCGGTGTGGAAACCTACTTGTGTACCTATTCCAGCCAACCATTTGCCCTGGAGGCAGCCGCCGGCGTCTTGGCGGGACGTACTGACCCGGGCGGGATGCTGCCGGTTTCACTACCCGGTGTTCACCCCAGAAAGCACCGGAGCCAGTGGCGCTAAAGAAGGACAATGGCCATACGCTGTGGAAATGTGAACTGATACCCGGGTTCACAGGAGGCGGATGGCTTGTCCATGGTCCTTGGCCGCCGTCGAAAAGCCAACCTCGGCCTTTTGCTGTTGGCCCTGCTGCTGACTGCAGCGGCCACCACGGTCACTGCCCGCACCAGCGCCGGGCTGGAGCGGCAGGGTGGTACTGGTGCTGACCATTGGCCGGGACCACTTGTGGTAATGACGTACAACATTCACGCCGGTCGCGATGTCAACGGCTACCCCAACCTGGACGGCATAGCGGCCGTGCTGGCCCAAAGCGGTGCCCACATCGTGGGACTCCAGGAAGTGGATAACCGTGTACTTCGCAGCGGCCTGGTGGACCAGGCGCGCTACCTGGCCCAACAGGCGGGCTGGAATCACACTTTCGGTGGTAACCTTGCGCTGCCGCCCGGGTTTTACGGAAACGCATTGCTCAGCGCGTTTCCCATCACCGGGTACCAAAACCAACGACTTTCCAGTCCACGCGAGACCCGGGGCTACCTGCGCGGGGTGGTGGAAGCTCCCGGAGGGCACCAGTTGGCAGTCTACGTGACTCACCTGGGGCTGGACCACGAGGAACGGCTGCAGCACCTGGACCGGTTATTGCAGGACGTCCGCCAGGAGACCGGGCCCGTCCTGTTGCTGGGCGATTTCAACAGCCTGCCGGGTAGCCGGGAGGTGGCGATGGTCGCAAATGTGCTGCAGGATGCCGTTGCGACGACTCTAGTCTCGTCGCCCACCTTTCCGGCGGGTGCTGCTGCCCATCGTATTGACTATGTGTTTGTATCCTCGCATTTTGAGGTACTCTCAGCTGGCACCGTCGCGAGCCTGGCTTCGGACCATTACCCGGTGCGGGTGGAGCTGAGACTGAAAGGCAGGCCATGAAGTGCTGTTGCGAGGAAGCGTGCTCCTGCCCGGAGGCGAACTGGCTGAGGGCGAAGTAGAGATTGCCGGCAGGAGCATTGTGTATGCCGGCACGCCCCGGGCTGGAGTGGGAAGGGCCTGGGAGCATGATGGGTGGATAGTGCCCGGCTTTTACGACCTGCACCTGCACGGCGCTGCCGGGTGCGACACCATGGATGGAACGCCCCGGGCTCTGGATACCATTGCTGCCTGGGCCGCCAGCGGCGGGACCACCGGGTTCATGGCCACTACCATGACTGCCCCGGAGCAACAGCTGGCCAGAGTCGTGGAGAACGCCGCCCGCTACCAGGGCCGGGGTGGCGCCCGTCTTATGGGCATTCACTTAGAAGGACCGTTCATCAGCCCGCACTACGCCGGCGCCCATTCACGTGCTGCCGTAGCCATGGACCCGGGCGTGATCTGCCGTTTGACCGAATGCGGCCGGGGGCGTCTGGGCCGGGTGACTCTGGCGCCTGAACTGCCCGCAGCGCCCGCACTCATCCAGTGGCTGCGCCGGCAGGGTGTGGTCGTCTCACTGGGACACACGGACGCCACCTACGCGCAGGTACGAGTGGCCCAAGACGCCGGCGCCTCCATGGTCACCCACACTTTCAACGCCATGCGCGGGTTCCACCACCGTGAGCCGGGGGCAGCCGGGGCGGCGCTGGACATTGATGGTCTGTACTTGGAGGTCATCCTCGACGGCCACCACGTCCATGAGGCGGCATTCCGTCTACTCTGGCGGGCCCGTCCTGGCAGTGTGTTTCTGGCCACCGACGCCATACCCGCCGCGGGTATGGCTCCCGGCCGGTACCAGCTGGGCGGCCACGAGATATGGGCCGAGGGCGGGCGGGCCACGCTGCCCGGCGGTACGCTCGCCGGCAGCCTGTTGACCATGAGCCGGGCTGTGCACAACGCGGTTGGCAGTGGGATTCCCCTGGTCCAAGCCGCCGAAGCGGCGTCCGGGCGACCTGCCCGGGCGGCCGGGTGGAGCAACCGGGGCAGGCTGATCGCCGGGCACGTGGCCGATGTGGTGCTCCTCACCACCGATCTAGATGTTTTAGTTACCATCGTCGAGGGGGAAGTGGTTTTCAGCAGGTAACCCGGCCCGGCGCGAGGTAATAATAAGACCGGGGGGGAAGGCCTTGCTTGACCTGTTCGCCGACTACCATACTCACACCCGGTACAGTCACGGGCGGGGTTCGGTGGAAGACAATGTACGGGCCGCCGTGGAGCGGGGCTTAGAACAGGTCGCCATTACCGATCATGGCCCGGCCAGCCTGGGGTGGGTCGGTCTACGGGGCCAACGTGCCTGGGAGTCCATGCGCCGGGAAGTGGCTAAAGTTAACGCCTCCTATCCCGGCATCAGCGTGCTGTGCGGGGTGGAGGCCAACGTCATCGGTCTTGAGGGACAGCTGGACGTGCCCCGGGCGCGACTGGAAGAACTGGACCTGGTGCTCGCTGGCCTGCACCTGGAAGTCTGGCCGGCATCCATCCGGGATGGGGCCCGGCTGGTAGCCAACAACCTGGCCGGGGCCAGGCTGAGCCGCAGGCTGGCCCGCCGGGCACGGAACGATAACACCAAGGCGCTGGTGGAGGCCACCTTCAAAAACCAGATCACCATCATCACCCACCCGGGGTTGAAAGTCAGCATCGACACAGCGGAACTGGCCCGGGCCTGTGCGCGCCGGGGCACCGCCATGGAAATCAACTCCGCCCACCGGGTCATGACCCGGGAGTACATAGAGATCGCGGCCCGGCACGGGGTCAAGTTCGCAATATCGTCTGATGCCCACCGTCCCCAGGACGTGGGGAAACTGGAGGCTGGCCGCAGGCTGGCCCAAGCAGCCGGGCTTGAGCCCGGGCAAGTGATCAACGCGCGCCATTAGTGGTTGGGGGTAAGCGCATGGAAGCCAAGCCCAGGTTCGTGATTATCACCGGCCTTTCCGGGGCAGGCAAGACCCAGGCTCTGCGCTGCTTCGAGGACATGGGGTATTTTTGCATTGATAACTTGCCTCCTTCCCTCATCACCAAGGTTACTGAGCTATGTAACCGTTCATCTGGCAAAGTGCGACAGGTGGCCGTGGTGTCCGATGTGCGTGGCGGCGAGTTCTTTGACGAACTGGCAGCCGCCCTCGGCGAACTGGAACGGGGCGGGTTCCCCTACCAGATCCTCTTTTTGGAGGCCGATGATGAGACGCTGGTCAACCGGTATAAGGAAACCAGGCGCCGCCACCCCATCAGCGAGGGGACGGTGCTGGGCGCCATCAAGATGGAACGGCAGCGCCTTGAAGAACTCCGGGGCAAGGCCCACGTCATCATCGACACGTCGGGCCTGAGCAACCAGCGTTTCCGCCAGGAGCTCCACGACCTTTTTGGGCTGGAGAAGAGCCCCCGGCTGGTCATCAGCATCGTGACCTTTGGGTTCAAGTACGGGCTGCCCATGGACGCCGACTTGGTCTTCGACGTGAGGTTTCTGCCCAACCCCTTCTATGTGCAGGAGCTGAAATCCCTCACCGGCGAGCGACCGGAAGTCCAGGAGTACGTGCTGTCCTCCACTCCCGCCCGGAGCTTCATGCGTCGCCTCTTGGGGATGACCGACTTTCTCATCCCCCACTATATCACCGAGGGCAAGACCCAGCTGACCATCGCCATAGGCTGTACCGGCGGCAAACATCGTTCCATAGCCATTGGGGAGAGGTTGAGCGAACGCCTGCGCCGGCGAGGGCATACGGTAGTGTTGGATCACCGCGATATCCGGCGCAACGAAGCGGGGAAGGGAGCCGCACATTGAAAGGCCTGTACTGGCTGTACCCGGGCCTGGGCATCAAGCGGTGGTTCCTTTTGTTTGCCCTGGGTGCGGTGGCTACGGCAGCCGGCGTAATCCGGCTGCTAAGCCCGGTATGGCTGGCCCTGGGCGGGCTGATAGCGGCATTTAGGGAGCCGGGAGTCGCAGCAGCCGTGGTACTCCTAGGGGCAGGCGCCGGGCTGGTAACATTGTCGGTGGTGTGGGGAAGCCGGGCCGTGCGCCGTACGGTGCTCAAGGACAGCCGTTGGGACTTGGTGGAATACCACCGGCAGCGTCAGGCCAAGAAAGGCCCGCGCATCGTGGTCATCGGCGGTGGTACCGGCCTGGCTACGCTGCTCCGCGGCCTCAAGGAATACACGTCGAACCTCACGGCCATCGTGACCGTCTCTGATGACGGAGGCTCCTCGGGCAGGTTACGGGAGGACATGGGCATGTTGCCGCCAGGCGACATAAGAAACTGCCTTCTGGCCCTGGCCGACACCGAACCGGTCATGGAGCGGCTGTTCCAGCACCGGTTCGAGCAGGGGCGGGAACTGGCCGGGCACAACTTCGGAAACCTGTTTATTGCCGCCATGACCGAGCTTTCGGGCGATTTCGAGCAGGCCATCCAGCTGTTCAGCCAGGTCCTGGCTGTTCGAGGCCGGGTGCTACCGTCAACCCTGTCCAACGTACGGTTGCGTGCCGTATTCGCCGATGGCTCCAGCGTGGTGGGCGAGACGGCCATCAGCTCCGCGGGCAAGCCTATCGTCCGCGTGGAGCTGGACCCGCCTTGTCCGCCACCGTTGCCCGAGGCCCTGGAGGCCATGGCCGCCGCCGACGCCATCATCTTGGGTCCAGGCAGCCTGTATACCAGCGTGATTCCTAACCTCTTGGTGAGCGGCATGGCCGCTGCGCTGCAGGCCTCTGCAGCCCTGAAGGTCTACATCTGCAACGTCATGACGCAGCCCGGGGAGACAGGCGGCTACCGGGCACCGGATCACGTCCGGGCCGTGCTGGAGCTAGCCGGGGAGGGTTCCCTGGACCTGGTAATCATGAATGACGAGGCGGTCCCGCCAGGGCGCCTGCCCGGCTACATCGAACAGGGCGCAAGTCCCGTCCTGGCCGATCCCGACGGGGTGCGGGCCCTGGGCGTACGACCCCTGTGTGCCCCGCTACTGTCCCGGACCGGGCTGGTCCGCCACGACCCAGAGCGACTGGCTCGCGCTGTGATCCTGGCCATAATCGACGTGAAATCCGGACTTGGGAGGTTGGCGGCGGCAGGGTGGAGGTACCGGGTGGCCCGGTCTTAATAGTAGGGAGGGGATCTCCAGCTTGAGCAAAACGGTCAGGGCTGAACCTTATCGCATCAAGATGGTGGAACCGGTGACGCTGGCATCTCGGGAGAAACGGGCATCCTATATCCGGGAGGCCGGGTATAACCCGTTCCTCTTACGGGCTCAACATGTGTACATCGACCTTCTCACCGACAGCGGCACTGGTGCCATGAGCGACCGACAGTGGGCGGCGATTATGAGCGGGGATGAGTCTTACGCGGGCAGCGACAGCTTCTACCGGCTGGAGCAGGCAGTGCGCGAAGTCCTGGGCTTCCAGTACGTCATCCCGACCCACCAGGGACGGGGCGCCGAGAATGTACTCTTGAGTACCTTGGTGCCCGAGGGCGGCAAGTTGGTGCCCAACAACATGCACTTTGATACCACCAAGGCCCACGTCTTGCACAGACGTTGCCGTCCACTGGACCTGCCGGTCCCGGTGGCCTATGAACCTGGTGCCCAGGAGGATTTCAAAGGCAACATGGACCTCGGGCGGCTAGATTTGCTCATGGCAGAGCGTGGCGGCGAGGTACCCGTGATCATGTTGACCCTCACCTGCAACAGCGGCGGGGGGCAGCCGGTATCCATGGCCAACATTCGTGGCGTATCTGATATCGCCCGTCGTTACGGTGTACCTCTGATCATTGACGCCTGCCGGTTTGCGGAAAACGCCTACTTCATCAAGGAACGGGAACCGGGATACGCCGACCGGTCCATCGGCCAGATCGTTCGCGAGATGATGAGCTACGCCGACGGCTGTACCATGAGTGCCAAAAAAGACGCCCTGGTCAACATAGGCGGTTTCCTGGCCACCAACGACCCGGTCCTGTACCAGAAAGCCACCGTGTGGGCGGTGTTATTCGAGGGGTTCCCCACCTACGGTGGGCTGGCCGGGCGGGACATGGAGGCCATGGCCCAGGGTCTCTACGAGGTCATTGACGAAGAATACCTGGCCGACCGCATCGGGCAGGTGGCATACTTGGCCGGGCTGGTGCGCCGGGCAGGGGCCCCCATTGTGGAACCGCCCGGGGGACACGCCGTTTACATAGACGCCGGGGCGCTTTTGGACCACGTCCGGCCCCCGGAATTCCCGGGGTGGGCCCTGAGCGTGGCGCTGTACATAGAGGGCGGCGTCCGGACGGTGGAAATAGGGACGGTGCTGGCGGGGCGGGACCCCCACACGGGCGAGCACGATCATCCCCGCCTGGAACTGCTCAGGTTGGCCGTTCCCCGCCGCGTGTACACGTACCGGCACATGGAGGCGGTGGGAGAAGCCGTAGCCGCGGTGGTCGAGAATAAACGCCTGATATCAGGCATGAGTTTTGTCTACGAACCTCCGGTGTTGCGTCACTTCACGGCCCGGTTCCGGCCGCTGTCGGACTGGCCCGCTTGATCCAAGTTGACCCGGTAGGGGGTGGTAGCTGGTTTCTCCAGCAGGACGGTGGCCGGGGCCCAGTAAGAACAGCACGGAAGCACGGTAGGCTGGCACTGACAAAGGGAGGGCTTTTTCCTTGCTAAGACGTGTCGTAGCCGAACCGTACAAAATCAAGGCCGTGGAACCCATCAAGATGACCACCCGCTCCGACCGCGAGCGTTTCATCGAGGAAGCGGGTTACAACACTTTCCTGTTACGTTCGGAGGACTGCTACATCGATCTGCTTACTGACAGCGGCACCTCGGCCATGAGCGATTACCAGTGGGCCGGCATCATGTGGGGCGACGAGGCCTATGCCGGATCCCGTTCCTGGATCAACCTTGAGCGCGCCGTGAGGGAAGTTTACGGGTACAAGTACGTGATCCCCACCCACCAGGGCCGTGGAGCGGAAAACCTGCTTTCTACCATTACGATCCGGCCGGGTCACTATATCCCCGGCAACATGTACTTCACCACCACCCGGGCCCACCAGGAGAGAAACGGCGGTACCTTCGTGGACGTGATCATCGACGAGGCCCACGACTCCCAAAGCGAGCACCCGTTCAAAGGGAACATCGACCTTTCCAAGCTCCGGGCGCTGGTGGAGAAGGTTGGTGCGGCCAACATCCCCTACGTCTCCACGGCGGTCACCGTAAACCTGGCCGGGGGCCAGCCGGTGTCCATGGCCAATCTCAAGGAGGTCAAAGCCTACTGCGAGAGCCAGGGCATCCCGGTGATGTACGATGCCACCCGGGCTGTGGAGAACGCCTTCTTTATCCAGGAACGTGAACCGGGCTACAATGATCGCTCCATAGCGTCCATCCTCAAAGAGATGATGAGCTACTCCGATGGCTGCACCATGAGCGGGAAGAAAGACTGCCTGGTGAACATCGGTGGCTTTTTGGCCATGAACGACGAAGGGCTGTACACCAAGGCAAGGGAACTGGTGGTGTTGTTCGAAGGCATGCCCTCCTACGGTGGCCTGGCCGGGCGCGACATGGAGGCCATGGCCCGGGGCATCTTCGAGATGATCGACGATGACTACATCGCCCACCGGGTGGGCCAGGTTCGGTACCTGGGCCAGCAACTCATAGACGCCGGTGTTCCTACGGTGAGGCCCATCGGGGGGCACGCGGTCTTCCTGGATGCCCGGGCCTTTCTCCCCCACCTGGGTCAGGATGTATTCCCGGCCCAGTCATTGGCTGCCTATCTGTACGTGGATTCCGGCGTGCGGGCCATGGAACGGGGCATTGTGTCTGCTGGTCGCGATCCCAAGACCGGTGACCACCGCTACCCCAAGCTGGAACTGGTGCGGCTGACCATCCCCCGGCGGGTGTACACCGACCGCCACCTGGACGTGGTGGCCGATTCGGTGATCCGCCTGTTTGAGCGAAGGCACAGCATCAAAGGACTCAAGATGGTATACGAGCCGCCCACCCTGCGGTTCTTCACAGCCAGGTTTGAACCATTGCCCTGACTTGGGGTGAGAGTATGTCCTACGCCGATGAGGTAAGAGCGGAACTGGCCCGGCTGGCGCTGGGAGGCAGGTGTTGCCGGCGCGCCGAGCTTTCTGCGCTGGTGCGGGCCCTGGGCATCCTGCACGTGTCCGGGGCCGGACAGAGCACTCTGGAGATCTCCAGCGAAAATGCCGCTCTGGCCAGGAGGGTCTTCCAGTTCCTCAAGCAGGACTACAAGATCCGGGCCATCATCTCAGTGGGACGCCGGAGGACCAGCCGGGTCCAGCGCTACCGGGTACAGGCCGGCGACCGTACCCAGCTGGAACACCTGCTGGAGGACCTCCTGGTCTGGAACCGGGTCAAGCTTTACCCGGGCGTAAAGCGTGAACTGGTCAGGCGCCGGTGTTGCCGCCGCTCATACCTCCGTGGTTTCTTCTTGGGGCGGGGATCCATCAACGATCCCAGCAAGGGCCACCACCTGGAGATGGTGGCGGGTTCTCAGAAGATGGCCCAGGACCTGGCCGGGATCATGCGGCGGTTCGACATCGAGCCGGGCCTGACCCGCCGCAAGAACGATGGTGTCATCTACCTCAAGGACGCCGAGGCCATTGGCAAGTTCCTGAGCATCATCGGGGCTCACGAGGCACTCTTCCAGTTCGAAAACGTCCGGGTGTACCGGGACTTGAAAGAACAGGTCAACCGGCTGGTGAACATGGAGACGGCCAACCTCACCCGCATGGTGGAGGCATCGGGCCGCCACGTGCGCGCCATCGAGCTCATAGACGAGCATCTGGGCCTGCACAAGCTGCCGCGGGGCCTGCGCGAGGTGGCCGAGACCCGGCTTCGGCTGCGTGAAGCCAGCTTGGAGGAACTGGGGCAGTCCATGTCCCCGCCTTTGGGGAAATCGGCGGTGAACCATCGCCTGCGTCGTCTTTTGGCCATTGCCGCCGATCTCAAAAAGGGCACCCAATAACCTCTGCACATAGTGTATATTAAAGAGAATGAAGCAAACGGAGGGACCACTATGGGCAGGGTTAACGTGGGAATAGTAGGGGCCACCGGCCTGGTAGGCGACATGACCGCATCCATCCTTCGGGAGCGCCATTTCCCGGTGGAGGACATGCGATTTTTCGCCAGCGCGCGCTCGGCCGGGCGGCGGCTGAACTTCGGTGACCGGGAGCTGGACATAACAGAGGTCACCCCGGGCTGCTTTGAAGGCTTGGATGTGGTATTTGTTTGCGCCGGAACCGACGTGAGCCGCGAAGTTGTACCCCGGGTCGTGTCCGAGGGAGCTGTGGCCATCGATAAGTCCAACGCCTACCGCATGGACCCGGATGTCCCCCTGGTGGTCCCCGAGGTCAACGCCGTCGCCCTGGGGAAACACCGGGGCATCATCGCCAACCCCAACTGCACTACCATCCAGATGGTGGTGGCTCTGGCCCCCATCGCGCGGGCCGCCGGGTTGGAGCGGGTGGTGGCGTCCACCTACCAGTCGGTATCGGGCACCGGACGGGAAGCCGTTGACGAGCTCACGGACCTGAGCCGCAGGGTGCTGGACGACGAGCGCGTCCAGCCCCGCGTATACCCCCACCAGATCGCCTTTAATCTGCTGCCCCACATCGATAACTTCGATGCCCAGGGGTACAGCGGCGAGGAACGCAAGCTCATGCTGGAGACCAGGAAGATCATGGGCTTGCCCGAGCTCCTCATCTCGGCCACCACCGTGCGGGTCCCGGTATACTGGGGCCACGGCATTTCCGTGATGGTGGAGACCTCGGAGAAACTCACGGCGGCCCGGGCCAGGGAGCTTCTTGCCGGACAGCCCGGCCTGGTGCTTCAAGACGATCCCAAGAGATGTGTCTACCCTATGCCCATCACCGCTGCCGGTACCGACGAAGTCTACGTAGGGCGTATACGCGAGGACGAATCCCATCCCCGGGCCCTCCACTTGTGGATCGTCGCCGACAACGTGCGGAAAGGGGCTGCCACCAACGCGGTCCAGATCGCGGAGCACCTGTTCCGGGCATAGGGAACGCTAGGATTGCGGGGAAAACGGTAGGCCAGACCCTAACCGGTCTGGTCTGCCTCCGTTACCCAGACCAATGCAGGATGATAGAAGGTCATTCGATCCTCATGGGTTTCAGGGGCAGGACAGCACGAGCCAAGAAACGATCTCCATCTACCGTACCTACTAGATTGTCACCCTCGATGGCGCTGTACTTGTTCAACCCCTGGTCGTGGACGACAACAAAAGGCTTGTCGACAAGCGACAGGTCAATGCCCCAGGCTTTTGCCACCATTGCCAGCACTTCCCTGGCCGTGGTCATCTCGTCCAAAGCTATGTTCAACCTGCCGCTCATGGTCACCACCACGGGCATATGTCCCTTGCTCACGGGTCTTTCTCCTCCTCGATATCCTATCTGAGTCAACCTGCCCGGCAAGATGGACACAAATGGACTGCAAATGCGTGTGACTAAGCGGCCGGGTCGGCCCACCTGGCGTGCCCATCATTTTCCTGGATGGGCAGTCTGACCTCGAACGAAGTGTGGTCCGGACCGCTATACGCCGTGATCCTGCCGCCGCTCAGTTCGACGATGTTCTTGGCGATGGCCAGGCCGAGCCCGGTCCCTCCGGAGTGTTCGGCCCGGGACTTCTCTACCCGGTAGAACCTCTCGAAGATGCGGGGTAGGTCATCGGCGGGTATGGGCGGTCCGTAATTGATGACCTCCACCACCGCCTCGCTCCCCTCTCGCCGCCAGGCTAGATCGGCATATTGCCCTTCCTTACCATATTGGGCGGCGTTGGCAAGCAAGTTCTCGAACACCCTAACCATTTTATCGCCGTCGGCCCGCACCAATATCCTCTCGTCCGGCGGAAAAGTCCGGCAAGTGACCCCGGCCTTGTCCAGCATCGGGCGGATTTCCACCGCCAGCTGCTCCAGCAGTTCTCCCAGGGACAGTGTCGCCACATTCAGCCTGATGCCCCCGGCGTGGAGCCTGGTGTACTCAAACAGGTCCTCGATCATCTTCTGCAGGCGCTGTGCCTTGGCGTATACTATCTGGGCGTAATAACGAAGCTCTACTTCGTCACGGTAGCGGTCGTTTTCGATCAGGTCAAGGTAGCCGAGAATAGAAGTGAGCGGTGTACGGAGGTCGTGAGACACACTCATTACCAGCTCATCCTTGGCTTGCTGAGTCTGCCGCTCCTTAGTGATGGAGCGCCGCAGGCGGTCGGTCATCCGGTTTACGTTCTCCGCCAGCACTCCCAGCTCGTCGCGCCCGAGGAAAGGTACTCGGTGATCCAGGTCCCCACCGGCGATGGCCTCCAGGGAGCGGCTGATCTGTTCGAAGCCACGGAGTACGCTCTTGCTCATGCAGAAGAAACTCACAAGGAAGAACGTTAACCCCGCCAGGAAAAGACACCCTAGAGGACCCAGTGGACCAAAGAAATCCGCAAAATCGTACAAGCGACTCAAGACAGCCCTGAACGGCTGGATGTTGAACCTGGCCACAAGCAGCAGGCCCGCAGACAGGAAAGCCACGCCGACTACAGCCAACCCCGCGCTGCACAGGAAATAGAGCATCATCTTCCAGCGAATGCCGTAAAGGAACCTAGTTCTCCTAGTTCTCAACCTTGTACCCTACTCCCCATACAGTTTTTATGAATTGCTCTTCACCGGCATGTTTGAGCTTCTCACGGATTCTCCTGATGTGTACCATGACCGTGTTCTGGGACTCGTAGTACTTCTCTTTCCAGACCTTCTCGAAGATCTCTTCGGCGCTGAATACCCGGCGCGGGTGAGACGCCAGGAGGTACAGTATGTCGAACTCGGTGGGAGTTAGGGAGACCGGCTGCTTGAAGACGTTTACTTCGCGAGTGGCCTGATTCATGGTCAATCCCTTCACCCGTACCAGCTGTTCTCCTGGGGCACTGTCCAGTGGCTGGGTGTTCAGGTACAGGTACCGTCTTAACTGGGACTTCACCCGGGCCACCAGTTCCATGGGATGGAATGGCTTGGTCACGTAGTCGTCTGCCCCAGTGCCCAGGCCCAGGATCTTGTCCATCTCCTCGGACTTGGCGCTGAGCATGATGATGGGGATGTTCTTTTCCCGGCGGAGGCGCCGGCAGACTTCCAGTCCATCCATTCCGGGCATCATGATGTCGAGGATAAGCAGTTGCACAGGGTGGTTCTTGAGTATCTCCAGCGCTTCCCAGCCGGCGGTTGCTTTGGTCACCCGGCAGCCCTCGTTGGTCAGGTAGATCTCCACCAACCCGGCGATCTCCTTGTCGTCGTCCACCACCAGGATGTGCGGCATCTGGAGCACAACCTCACCCCCCCATCTGAATCATCCCAGGCCAGCACAACAACAGCATAGCACTCTACAGGTCGCGCCGCAACGCTTGCAGGACATCGACCTGGGTGGCCCTTTCTGAGGGCCGCAGGCCGGAGAGGGTAGCGATTCCCGCGCAGATCAAGAAGCTGATTATGGTGAGGCTAGCGGGAACATCGGAAAAACGAAACCAGTCTGGGACGGTCTCCTGGAAGGCCACTCTGAACAGGAGTGGCAGCCCTAAGTTAACCCCGGAGCTGACTACATAGGCTATGACAACCCCCACCAGAGCCCCAGCCATGCCTATATAGCTGCTCTCAAGGAGGAAGAGCCTTCTGATGACTGCAGGGTGGGCACCCACCGCCTTCATGACCCCAATTTCCCGGGAGCGTTCAGTCACCGCCATGGTCATGGTGTTGTAGATGCCTATGGAAGCGATGATCACGGCGATGGTCCCCACGAGAAACAGGCCGACCTTGAAGATGAGGAAGTAGAAGCTCACCCGGTCAAGCTCGTTGACTACGGAGTAGACCAGGTAACCGGAGTCCTTAAGGAATTCGCTTATCCGCTTTACGTCCTGCACCCGGTGGGTGTAGACGTTCACACGGTAGGAGCGCGGCTCCCCGTTCAGGCCCAGCTGTTCCCGTAACTCGGAGGGGGCGCGCGGGTCCAGAAGATGCCCATCGCGGGTCTGGGTGAACTGCTCGATTTCGTGCAGCAGATCCTCGGATATATATACCTTCGGGTCTTGCTCCCACTCCCGGCTGGGAGCTTGGCTGATGCCCACTATTTTCACGGTAAAGGACGTTTTCTCTTCCTCATCCCCGAAATACTGCCTCAGCTCCATCTCCAGTTCACGGTCCAGCAGTTGTGATGCTGCTAAGGACGCCGTGATCTCCTCGTCCGCCTTCAGGACGCTGGCAAAATGGTAGCCGACCATAACCTCGTGGGCGGCTTGGGGCATCCGCCCGGCGTAGAGCTCTCGTCCCGACGCCTCCTCAGCAGGGAAGTGAACTACATGAACTCTCGTTACCCCTCGATAAGCCTCAAGGGAAAAGGCGGGGGACTGCCCGAGCAAGGTCACGCGAGTCACCGCTTTGACACCGGGCAGTGCCTCCATCTCCGCGATATCACCTACATCCGGTTGGCGGTGCCTTTCCTGTCCTTCCACCAATACCCGCCTGGTGTGAACCGTGATCTGGTTGAGCAGGCGTTCGCCGGCGATGCTGTCGACTACTCCCTTCTGCACTCCGTAACCAAAGGAGGCCAGCACGATCAAGAATGCGCACCCGATGGCCGTGGCAAAAACCGTCATATAGGTGCGGGACTTGTTCTTCCCCAGGTTCCTGAGGGCCAGCCGGTTTGCGTCTCGCAGTCTCATACGGCCAACCTCCCTGCATGGATGCGCCCATCCTGTAGGTGAATCCTGCGATTCGCTACCGAAGCTACTTCTTCGTCATGGGTGACTATGAGGAAAGTGATCTTCAGCTCTTGATTCAACTGGCGGATGAAATCGAGGAGAAGGCGCTCGTTTTCCCGGTCCAGGCTGCCCGTGGGTTCATCGGCCAGGATGAGGGGCGGTCGCATGATCAGCGAACGGGCCACGCTCACCCGTTGCTGCATACCACCTGACAATTCACCGGTGTAGAATGTGGAGAACTTAGCTAAGCCGACCCGCTCCAGCATCTCCTGGGTGAGCGTCTTTCTCTGTTTGGGCTCCACCTTTCTCAACACCAGCGGTAGCTCTACATTCTCGAAGACAGTCATCCCGGGTATCAACTGGTAGTTTTGAAAGACAAACCCCACATGCCGCAGGCGGAAGTCCGCCCACTGCCCCTCGCCGAAGGCAGTGACGCGGCAGCCATCGATCTCGATCTCACCTGAAGTGGGGCGGATGAAACCACCGACCAGGTTGAGCAGCGTTGATTTGCCCGAACCACTCTTGCCGGTTACGGCGACGATCTCTTCCTTGGCGACGACGAGGTCGATGTCATGAAGCACGGGTACTCTGGTGGTATTGCCACGCTTCCCCATGCTGAACGCGTGGCTCAGTCCCTGGATGCGGATCATGAAAACCCTCCTTTCGACTTCAATGCTCAGGATAACGGCCATAGCTTGAGCCGGGAGGAGGGTTTTCCTTAAGAATTCCTTATGAACGGTGAGTGACCTTTGGGGGCAGCAACCGGGGGCCCACGGTCCTACGTTTCCTTGGACGTTCATTGGTCCTGTACGATATCACTGATTCCAACCCACTTGCCAAATCCCGAAGCAACCGCCGGCCCAGACTGTACCCGAGTCCGGCCAGCCAGGTCTAACTACTACCAACTTCTAGATGTTCGGGGTCACCAGCTAATCAACTTGCCACGGCAGCTTAATGCCGGGTCGTCTATGGAGGTACTGGCCCGTGGACAATGCCTCCCGGACCAGGCTTCCAGTTCTGACCAATTCCTTTTGGACTTCAGCGACAGTGTAGACCTTGGGGTCCATAGGTATAGGGAATTCCGGGTCAATATAACCGGGTATCCGATCAAGATATGGCTGTGGCGACTCATCGACCATCATGAAGGAGGTCAGCGTCACTGCTGCCGGTATACTCGCCAGTCGCGAGCGACCCGTGGAGGATGACCGCGAGTAGCTCCTTATTTTGGCTGATCCGGTGGACATAACGGTCAAGGGCGAGCATCAGTCTTCGGGTATCCAATCGCCGAAAGCCGGTCTTGGACAGACGATACAACCTCCCTGGCTGCCCCGATGGCACTCCTGGCGTCTTTCTCGGTATAGTAGTCCATGGGGGCGCCCTCAGGATGCGAGTCTGGATATCTTGTCGGGATATAGTGTTTGTCAAGCTCTTTGGCCAACTCCGTGAGGTTGTCAGGAAGCTCCGTTTCCTTTCTCGCCTCTGACAACATGAAGGTAACGGAGTGACCCCACGAGTCTATGCCGAGAAACCTCAGTAGGGATTGTGCTGCCTTCTCAGCGGCCTGGTGAGCCGCAAAGCACGCCCACTCAAAATCCCTATGCTCAAGGGAGATGTCAGCATGGGCCAAGTCCTTCTCGGCCTGTCTGAGCCAGTCTAGTTCTCTCCTCATCGCTGTCACCCCTCTCTCAGCTGATTATGCCATACCACTGGCAGGACATCCCAGCTGATGACCTGGGAGTGGGATACCGGTGCCCATGGGGATGAGCAGCTGCTCTGCGCGGGGCCGAATACCGTGGAGCTTCCGGTCTCCGGGTCGGTGCTCGTTCGATTGAGCCGGAACCTTTTGGGATACTTGCCCACGAAAAGGAGAGCGGCGCATCGGCACTCACCCTCCCGAGAAGAAGACCATACCCAGCACACCGGCCAAGGCCAGGGCAGGCACCAGGGGCAGGCGGCGGCTGAAGAGTCCGGACAGAACTCCCCCATAGATCAGGATTGAGGGCATGTCCACCAGGGCCGCCCGGCCCACAAAGAGCGCAGCAGCGCCGATCATGGCCACCATCGCCGGCCGGAGGATGACCAGCTCCCGGGTGGCCACACCTGGCCTTATCCTGGGGATGATCCAGCAGAGGAGGACCATGAGAGTGACAGCCGGGAGGATCACTGCCGCGGTGGCTGTAGCGGCCCCGGGGATGCCTGCCAGCCGGTAACCAACGAAGGTCGCAACGTTTACCGCCACCGGACCGGGAGTAATCTCGGCCACGGCCGCGATATCCAGAAACTCGCCGGCGGTGAGCCAGCCCCGGGCAATGATTATCTCGCGCTCGATCAGCGGGATCATGGCGTACCCGCCGCCGAAGCAGAAAAGACCGATCCTGAAAAAGCTAAGAAACAGCTGTGCCAGCATGGTCGCGGTCCCTCCTGCGGACGTGCTCTCTTAGATGCCCGTAGACGAGGACACCGGCGATGACCCAGATCGGGTGGAGTCTCAAGAAACTGAGAGCTACCAGTGCGGTGAGGGCCACCAGCTGCGCCCGGGCATGTGGCAGCGCCCGCCTGGCCAGCATGACGGCTGCGTAGGTCAAAAGCGCCGCTACGGCCGGCCGGGTACCCATCAACGCCGCTTTGAGCAAACGATCGCTGCTCCCGCCGGACAGGGCGATCGCTACTACCAGCATCACCAGGAAGGCCGGGAGGACCACGGCGAACGCAGCTATGAGGCCACCTGCAGGACCTGCCACATGGTTGCCGCTGTATACAGCGATGTTGACAGCCAGCGGGCCCGGGCATGTCTGGGCCACGGTAACTCCATTGTAGAACTCGTCTTCGGCCAGCCAGCACCGCTTGTTGACCAGCTGTTGCCTGATTACCGGCAGCATGGCGTACCCACCGCCGATGGTGAAAAGACCTACCACGAAAAACTCCCCAAAGAGCGCTGCCAGCCGGGACATTCTCTTACTAGGCAACGCGATCGCCTCCACCCCTAGCAATTAGCTGCGCCGAGGCAATTCCCCTGCCTACCGTGTCCCTGCATCAGGTCTTGATCGATATGAATGACAAGTCCGCCGCTCTCTGCTAATTTGGATGAGGGCAATCCGTGATGCTCTCTGTAGTTGAGTGTTAGGGTTGCCCCGGCGTCAGACCCCGCTGTATCCTGGCATTTTCTGAACTAACGGACAGACGCCGGGTATCAAGAGGGATATTGACATGCGCTGGCGAATCTATCCCGCTGCGGGACTCCCAGCCGAGCAGTCACGGAAGTCAGAGGGCAGGAACCGAGGGTGCTCCAGCCCGGACTGGTGATGAGGTAGGGAGGGAAGATTTGCCGGCACCCCCGGCACTTGGCGGCGCCATAACACGCCGGTCTTTACCAAGAGCGCGGGGAGTGGCGGTTTCTTGCTATCCATAAAAGGTAAGCGAGGGGATGCGGTGGTGAGGACGATTACGCTATCGGCCCTCGAGCCCGGCCGGACCCGGCTGCAAGGCGAAGTCGAGGCCATGGGCGGGACCAACGTTCGCCGGTGTTACCAGTGTGGTAAGTGTTCGGGAGGTTGTCCTGCATCCTTTGCCATGGAAGCTCAGCCCCGGCAGGTCATGCGGATGGTGCAGCTGGGCGATAGGGAAGGAGCGCTCGCCACCAACACCATCTGGCTATGCGCCTCCTGCTTGGCCTGCACAACCCGGTGTCCCCGCGAAGTGGAGATCGCCGGCGTCATGGAAGCGCTGAGGATTATCTCCCGGCGGGAACGGAGAGTTCCCTCCGACCGCAACGTGGCGCTTTTCCACGATATTTTTGTGGACGCCATCCGGCGGCGCGGGCGACTCAACGAGTTTGAGCTGGCCATGCGGTACAAGCTGGCCAGCCGTAACCTGTTTGCCGACATAGCCCAGGGCATCAGCATGATGCTCCGTGGAAAACTCGCCCTGATTCCTCACAAGTACCGGGGCCGGGCCCAAGTCCAGGCCATATTCCGCCGGATCAAAGAGGCGGAGGTGAAGCGCTCGTGAAGTATGTGTACTACCCCGGGTGCTCGCTGGGCGGCACCGCGCGTGAGTACGGGATCTCCGCCCGGGCGGTCAACGATGCACTGGGCTTGGAGTTTCAGGAACTGGCAGACTGGAGCTGCTGCGGGGCTTCATCGGCGCACATGACCAACCTGGACCTGGCGCTGGCCCTGCCCGTGCGCAACCTGGCCCTGGCCGAGGCCCAGGGAGCCAGGGAACTGGTCACTGCCTGCGCCTCCTGCTACCAGAGGCTGGCCATCGTCGCCCACGAGGTCAACACCCACCCGAGGGCCCGGGAGCGCGCCAACCAGTTGACCGGGGCCGATTACAAAGGTGGTGTCACGCCCAGGCACCTTCTGGACGTGCTGGGCAAGGACGTGGGCGTGGACCGGGTGGCTGCCCGGGTGACCCGGCCCCTGGAGGGTCTGAAGGTCGCCTGCTACTACGGGTGCCTCTTAGTGCGCCCGGTGAAGGCCACCGGGTTTGACGACCCAGAGGACCCCCAAACCATGGACACCCTGGTCAAGGCCGCGGGAGCCCAGGTGGTGACCTGGCCTTTCAAGACGGAGTGTTGCGGGGCCTCGTTCTCCATGAGCCGGACCGACGTGGTGGCGGGGATGGCCGCGGCCGTGCTCTCAGAGGCCAAGGCCGCTGGGGCCGACTGCCTGGTAACGGCCTGCCCCATGTGCCACAGCAACTTGGATATGCGTCAGTCGATGGCGGCCCGGGTAGCCCGGACCACGTTCAACCTGCCCATATACTATATCACCCAGCTCCTGGGGCTCTCTTTCGGTTACATGCCCCGGCAGCTGGGACTGAATTCACACTTCGTCAAGGCCCTGCCGCTTCTTAGGCGGCTTAGGCTGGTATAGGGAAGGAGGGAAGCCCACCATGAAGAGAGTCGGCGTGTTTCTCTGCTGGTGCGGTTCGAACATCGCCGCTACCGTGGACGTTCCCGCCCTGGCCGAGTATGCTGCCAAGCTGCCCAATGTAGTGTACGTTGAGCAGAACAAGTACACTTGTTCAGAGCCCGGCCAGGAGCAGATCCGCAAGGCCATCGCCGAACACCGCCTCAACCGGGTGGTAGTTGCGGCTTGCTCGCCCAGGATGCACGAGACCACCTTCAGGCGCACCCTGGCCTCAGCCAGCCTCAACCCGTATCTTTTGGAGATGGCCAACGTACGGGAGCATTGCTCCTGGGTACACCAGGACCGGGCGGAGGCCACCGCTAAGGCCCGGGCGCTGGTACGCCGGGCTGTGGCGAAGGTCCAGCTGGCACGGCCGCTCTTCCAGTCTTCCATACCTGTCAACCGGCGGGCCCTGGTGATAGGTGGGGGGATCGCGGGTATCCAGGCTGCCCTGGATATTGCCGACAGTGGACACAAGGTGGTGCTGGTGGAGCGGGAACCTACCATAGGGGGGCGCATGGCCCAGCTGGACAAGACCTTTCCCACCCTGGACTGCTCATCATGCATCCTTACGCCCAAGATGGTGGACGCCGCCCAGCACGAGAATATCCAACTCTGGACCTACTCAGAGGTGGAAGAAGTGGGTGGGTACGTCGGCAACTTCCAGGTGAAGATTCGCCGCCGGGCCACCTCCATCAATGCGTCGGCCTGTACCGGCTGCGGTGCGTGCTGGGAAAAGTGCCCGGCCAAGACCGGGAACGAGTTCGACCTCGGGCTGGGACAGCGCAAGGCCATATACGTCCCCTTCCCGCAGGCCGTGCCCAACAAGCCGGTCATCGACCGCGACCTGTGCATCTACTTCAAGACGGGCCGCTGTCGCATCTGCCAGCGCTTTTGCACGGCCGGAGCCGTCGAGTTCGAGCAACAAGACGTAGTAGTCGAGGAAACCTTCGGGGCCATCGTGGCCGCCACCGGCTTTGAGCAGTTCGACCACGCCGTCTATGGTGAATACGGGTACGGTAAGCACCCGGACGTTATCACCGGGTTGCACCTGGAACGCCTCATCAGCGCGTCGGGTCCCAGCGATGGGAAAGTCAAGCGCCCGTCCAACGGCGCCGTTCCCGAAACCGTGGTGTTCGTCCAGTGCGTGGGTTCCCGGGATGAAGCCAAGGGAGTGTCATACTGCTCCAGGGCCTGCTGCATGTACACGGCCAAACACGCTATCATGCTGCACGAAAAGATCCCCGGGGTGTCAACCTTCGTGTTCTACATCGATGTGCGGGCCGCCGGCAAAGGCTACGAGGAATTCTACGCCCGCGCCCAGGAGCTGGGCGCCCAGTACGTGCGCGGGAGAGTGGCCCGGGTTTACCAGCGTGGAGACAAGCTGGTGGTCATGGGCGAGGACACGCTCCTGGGAGCCAAGGTCCAGGTGGAAGCCGACCTGGTGGTGCTGGCCACGGCCATGACCGCCCGCCACGATGCCCAAAGCCTCGCGCGGACACTGGGCATCTCCTATGACCAGAACGGGTTCTTCACCGAGGCCCATCCCAAACTCAGGCCCGTGGAAACCAACACTGCCGGCATCTTCCTGGCTGGTGCCTGCCAGGGACCCAAGGACATCCCGGACACGGTGGCGCAGGGTACCGCGGCTGCGGCCAAAGTCAACAACCTCTTTGCCAAAGAAAACCTCCTGGCCGAACCCACCGTGGCCACGGTGAACGAAGCCTGGTGCTCAGGCTGTCTTTGGTGCAAGCCCACCTGCCCCTACCGGGCCATTGACTCCAAGACCATTAGCCAGCGGCAAGTCGGCAAGATCCTGACCAGGCAGGTGGCCACGGTAAACGCCGGGCTTTGCCAGGGCTGCGGCGCTTGCACGGTGGCGTGCCGGACCGGGGCCATGAATCTTTTGGGCTTTTCCAACGAACAGATCCTGGCGGAGGTGGATGCCATATGTCCGTAGGTGAGCAGTCCTGGAAACCCACTATCGTGGCCTTCTGCTGCAACTGGTGCAGCTATGCCGGCGCCGACCTGGCCGGGACCAGTCGCCTGCAATACCCGGCCACGGTGCGGATCATCCGGGTTCCCTGTTCCGGCCGGGTGAACCCGCAGTTCATCGTCCGCGCCTTCCAGCGGGGGGCCGACGGGGTCCTGGTGGCGGGCTGTCACCCCGGCGACTGCCACTACAGCACTGGCAACTACTACGCCCGCCGCCGGTTTCTCCTGGCGACCCGCTTTTTGGAATACCTGGGAATCGAGCCCGGCCGCCTGTGGGTGAGGTGGATCTCTGGTTCCGAAGGCCACAAGTTTGCCACGGTCATCAAGGAGATGTCAGCTGCCCTGGAAAGGCTCGGGCCCAACGTGAAACTGAGGGAGGGCGCTCTATGACGGCTTGGCTGGACGCATTGCGCGATCATGTCCGTGAGTTCCTTTCCGAACCGGGCGTGGACGTGTTCATAGGCTACCGGGCCGGAAGGAGGGGCCGTGAGGTCCCGGCCTTTTTGACCCGCCCTGAGCAGGCCTCCGGGCTAGTGCTGGGCCCGGCGGCCTCGGGTGCCCTGGCCAAGTACGTGCTGGAGGAAGCTGCAGGTACCACCGGCCGTCTAGGTGTCTTGGCCCGGGGCTGCGAGGCACTGTCACTGCAGCGGCTGGTGCGCGACCTCCGGGTGGAACGGGAGCGTCTCCACGTGGTGGGGGTTCCCTGCGCGGGTGTGGCCGACCTGGCCAAGCTCGAGGCCAGCCTGGGAGCCCTGGAGAAGGTCGAGTCCTGTGGCGAGCGGTGGCTGGTCACGGCGGGCGGCAACCGGCATGACGTGGACCCCTCTCAATTCATGGAAGAGCGGTGCCGGGACTGTGCCAGCCCCTGGCCCCAGCAATGCAATATATCCTTCGGCCAGGCCGTCATGTCCCCGGCCTCCCCCGATTATTCCACCGTGGCGGCGCTGGAGGCCCTGCCTGCCGATGAGCGCTATGCTTTCTGGATCCGTCAGTTCGAACGCTGCCTGCGCTGTTTTGCCTGCCGCCAGGTCTGCCCGGCCTGCAGTTGCGTGGAGTGTTCCCTGGACCTGGTGGACCCACCGTGGCTGGGCCGGGAGATCACCGTACCGGCGCAGGCCATGTTCCACTACACCCGGGCCCTGCACGTGGCCGGCCGCTGCGTGGACTGCGGGCAGTGCCAGAAGGTCTGCCCGGTGGGCATACCGGTTGCCCTGCTCAACCGCAAGCTGGCCCGGGATATCCAGGAGCTGTTTGATGTGCAGAATCCCTTTGTGCCCGGCGAGATCGAGCCCCTTGGCAAGTTCCGGGCCGAAGACCGGGAGGAGTTCATGTGATGGCCACACCGGCGTACAAGATTGATGCCGGGCGCTTGCCCGCCGTCCTCGATGACCTGGCACGTCACAGGCAGGTCATCACCAGGATGGACCGGGACGGGGTGAACGTGTTTGCCCGCTATACCGGCGACATGCCGTCTTTGCGTGGCAACGGTGCCGTTTCCGCCCGGGAGCATTTCCTCCCACGCATGGAGAAGATCCACGGATACCAGCTAGCACCCGGCGAGGTGCGGCTGTCCCCGGCCGGACCCGTGGAGCCGGCGGTGCTCTTTGGGGCCAGGCCGTGCGACCTGGCTGCGCTGGAGCTACTGGACCGGGTATTGCTGGAGGGTGAGTTCCTGGACACCGCCTACCAGGCGAGGCGGGCGGCCACGGTCAACATGGCGCTGGCCTGCGACTCTGCGGGCCCAGGCTGTTTTTGCCGGTCGGTGGGAGTGTCGCCTGCGGGCACGGCCGGGTCTGATGTGATCCTCTACCCATCGGGCCAGGCCCTGCTGGCGGTGGCAACCACTGCCCGGGGAGCCGAACTCCTGGAAAGCCTCGGATTGCCGGGGGCAGCAAAGGACGAGGTGGACCGGGCACAGGATGCCTGCGAACAGCTGGTCGTGCCCGTGGCAGTGGAGACCGGGCCCGTAACCGCCAGGCTGGGCCAGCGGCTCGACGACCCCTACTGGGCAGAAGCCTCCCGCCGATGCCTAGGCTGCGGGATCTGCACCTACATCTGCCCCACCTGCTATTGCTTTGCCGTCCATGATATCAACCGTGGGTCCCAGGGCGCCCGCGTCCGTTGCTGGGACTCGTGCATGTTCAAAGACTTCCTGACGATGGCCGGCGGCCATAACCCAAGACCCACCCGGAAGGAGCGTTTCCGGCAGCGCTTTTTGCACAAGCTCCAGTATTACCCCGAGCAGTATGGCAGCCCGCTCTGCGTAGGGTGCGGGCGTTGCCTGGATAAGTGCCCGGCCGGTCTGGACATGGCCGGGGTCATCATGGACTTGGGGGGTGGGCAGTGATGTACCGGGCGCTAGTACCCCACGTGGCTACTATCCAGGATATCAAGGATGAGACGGGCGCGGGTGATGTAAAGACTTTCACCGTGGCCATAGACGACGCCGAGGCGGCGGCGGGGTTTCGCCACCGGCCCGGCCAGTGTGCCATGGTATCGTTGTTCGGAGCCGGCGAGTGCATGATTTCCATCACGTCGCCGCCTACCCGGGGCCCTCAACTCCAGTTTGCCATCAAAAACGCCGGGCGGGTCACCGGCCTCTTGCACGAGGCAGAACCCGGGCAGAAAATAGGCATCCGGGGTCCCTATGGCAACGGCTTCCCGGTGGATGCGTGGCATGGCCAGCGGCTGCTCTTTGTGGGCGGAGGCATCGGGCTGGCGCCGCTGAGGTCAGTCATCAACTACTGCCTTGATAAGCGGGAGCTCTTTGGAGACATCGACATTGTGTACGGAGCCAGGTCGCCCCAGGACCTTTGCTTCAAGGAAGAACTCTTAGAGGTATGGCCATCACAGCCTCGGACCCGCGTTCACCTGACCGTGGACCGCGGGGACGGCCAGTGGCAGGGCCCCGTCGGTTTCGTGCCTGCGTTTGTTGAGGAGATCAGGCCTGCGGCCGGGGGGACCATCGCCGTTACCTGCGGCCCGCCCATCATGATCAAGCTGGTACTGGCCGCTTTTGAGCGGCTGGGGTTTGCCGACGACCAGGTCATCACCACTCTGGAACTCAAGATGCAATGCGGGGTCGGAAAGTGCGGCCGCTGTAACGTGGGTCCCAAGTACGTATGCCAGGACGGCCCGGTCTTTTCCCTGGCCGAACTCAGAAGGCTCCCGGCCGAGTACTAACGGCGCCCCCCAAGATGAGGAAGATGGAGGCGGCATGTTTGGTGCTGCACGACTTGGTGAAACCAGTGCATATGCAAGTCAAGCATCCTGGACACCACTGGCTAGGGCCGGTCGCCACCGAGCTGATACACGTCAACCTGGCCATGGAAGAGGCCGTCTTGGGGGCTGGGGCCGGCCTGGAGGCCGTGCTCAAAAACCCGGGGCTGACCGGGGGGAAACAGGTCCGGCCCTCCCTGGTTATCCTGTCGGCCCAGTGCTACCAGTACTGCCGCGAGCGGGTGGTCCCTATGGCCGCGGTAGTGGAGCTGGTCCACACCGCCACCCTGGTCCACGACGACGTGATCGATCAGGCCACCACCCGGCGCGGTAGTCCTACTGTGGCCAGGGTTTGGGGAAGAAGGAAGGCTATCTTGCTGGGTGACTACCTTTTTGCACGGGCCTTCGAACTGCTGGCGTCCCTGGACCAGCCGGAACTAGTGCGGGGCATGGCCAGGGTAGTGCACAGGATCTGCCAGGGAGAAATCCAGCAGCTGGACGACCAGGGGTGTTTTGCCATCTCCGAGGCACATTACTACCAGAGGATCTCTGCCAAGACGGCAGTGTTCATAGCCGAATGCTGCCGGGCCGGCGCCGTTTTGGGAGGAGCCGGTGACGCCGGAGCCAAGGCTTTGGAGGATTATGGGAGCAATGTGGGGCTAGCCTACCAGATCGTCGACGATGTCCTGGATTTTCTTCCGGCCGGCGACGACCTCGGCAAACCTGTTGGCCACGACCTCCGGGCGGGCATCGCCACTTTGCCGCTTATCCTGGCCTGCCAGGGACCGGCCGGGGGGGAGATTGCCGGGCTCCTACCGGGGTACGCCCATGAGAGCGTGGCCACTCGCATCCGCCAGCTAGTGCTGGAAAGCGGGGCGGTGCACGAGGCCTTGGACCGGGCTGCGGAGCTGACCGGCCGGGCGCTGCGGGCACTGGAAACTGTGCCCCCGGGACCAAGTCGGAGCGCGCTTGGGGAATTGGCCGAGCTGCTATGTTTGCGCCTTCAATGAGCACCATACATTACCGAGAGGTATTCGGGGCCACTCCGTAGAAACCCAAAAGAAGGTGCCATCGAGCGGTACGTGGCCAAACCATGCCTTCCGGGAGTGTAGAGCATGCTGGGACAGCTCCGTTTTCTGACGATCCGCGACGTTATCGGCGCGGTCGTGGATATAGCGATTGTCGCCTACGTACTCTACCGGTTCTTCATGCTGATCCGGGGGACGCGTGCTATCCAGCTGCTCAAGGGCATCGCTATCCTGCTTTTGGCCACCATCGCCAGCCAGTTTCTCCGCCTTTACACGATAAACTGGATCCTGGTCAACGCCCGCCTCATGCTTGCCGTGGCGCTTCCCGTGGTTTTCCAGCCTGAACTCAGGCGCTTTCTCGAGCAGATCGGTCGCGGGCGTTTCTTTGCCGGGCGATCCTTGGTTTTCCTTGGTGAAGTCAACATCGAACGGATGATCGAGGAGCTGGCCAAGGCAGTCGGCCAGATGTCCCGGAACCGGACCGGGGCTCTCATCGTCCTGGAAAGGGAGATCGGTCTAAACGATTTCATCGAGACCGGCATCGGCATCGATGGGCTGGTGACTTCGGAGTTTTTGGTTAACATCTTTGTCCCCAACACGCCCTTGCACGATGGGGCCGTGATCATCCGCGGCGACCGGGTGCAGGCTGCGGCTTGCTTTCTGCCGTTTACCGATTCGGTGGTAGGGACGGAGCTGGGCGGCCGCCACCGGGCGGCGCTGGGCATTACGGAGGTTTCCGACAGCCTGGCCGTGGTGGTCTCCGAAGAGACCGGCACCATTTCCCTGGCCAATGCCGGGCGTATCATAAGGCACCTGGATCTCAAGACGCTCAGCGAGATGCTGACTGCCTTGATGCAGCCCAAGGCCACTCACCTGTGGAACCGGGGGTAGGAGCATGGATAGGCTGCTAGAAAGAGACCCGGCCGTACGGATCCTATCGGTGGTACTTGCCGTACTCCTGTGGTTTCTGGGCATGAACCAGCAAAACCCCATAGTCCAGCGCAGTTTCACTGTGCAGCTGGTGCAGACTCCCGTTTCGCCCGGTCTGGTCCTGATGGACCTCTTGCCCCAGTCCGTGACCGTGGTGGTGCAGGGCCGGCAGAGCATTATCGAAAGCATGACTGAAGCCGACTTGACGGCCACGGTGGACCTGTCACCAGCCACTGGCGGCCGCAACCGGCTGCCAGTGGAGATCGGGCTCCGTAACCGGGCAGTGCGGGTGGTTGACTACAGCCCCCAGCAGGCAGAGGCCACCGTGGATATGATAGAGAAACGCATGGTTAACGTGGAGATACGCTTGGCGGGCAACCCAGACCCTGATTACGTGGCCGAGAGAATGCGGTTGAGCGCTGCCACCGTTGAGGTGATCGGACCTCAGTCCATTGTCCAGTCGGTGAGCCGGGTCACTGGGGTAGTAGACATTGAAGGTGTCACTAGCTCGGTGGTGAGAATGGCCCGGCTGCGTCCTGAGGACTTCGCCGGGCGGGAGGTCCGCGACGTCGTTGTTGACCCGGCGGAGATCGAGGTTACCGTGCCGTTACGGGCATTGCCGCCCTCCAAGACCGTTCCCGTGCGGCCGTTGCTTACCGGGGTTCCCGAGCTTGGCTTTAGGGTGATGGAGGTCATTGCCTCGCCCCAGGTGATCACGATCCGGGCGCCTGCCTCTGTTATCGCCAACATCGAGTCGCTTTCCACCACCCCAGTCAACGTACACGGTCGCGCCGATTCGTTCTCTGACCGCGTGGATGTGGTGGTGCCTTCGGGCGTGGTCTGGCAGTCCCAGTCCCAGGTTGATGTCACTGTCACCATTGGTGAGGACGTGGTGGGACAGCGGTTCAACGAAATCCCCATCCGCCTGCAGAACCTGGCGGTGGGTTTCCAGTGGGAGCTGGAACCCACCCAGGTCGACGTCAGGCTGGAGGGTCGCAAAGACCTGATCAACAAGCTGACCGCCGGGATGATCACCGCATACGTAGACGCCCGGGATGAAGAAGGTCACCCATTGGGCGCCGGGCAGCACCAGCTGATCGTTAAGTTCGACATACCCGACGGTGTGAGGATCATCGGCGCCATCCCATACCAGGTGCAGCTTACCTTGACCCCGCGACGGTAACGCCGGGGCTTGCCTTTTCGTAATATGATGGAGTCATCGTGTGGAGGGATAGCCGGACTTGGCGCGGATGTTTGGAACCGACGGGGTGCGCGGCATCGCCAATACCCAACTGGATCCCATAACCGCCTTTCTCATCGGCAAGGCCTCAGCTTCCCTCTTGGCCCGGGGGGACACCGGGTTAGTGGTGGGGCGCGATCCCCGGCATTCTGGACACCTTCTGGAGGCGGCGGTGGCCGCCGGTGTCATGTCGGCCGGGGCCGACGTACTCTCTGTGGATGTGGTAACCACTCCCGCCGTGGCCTTTGCAGTCCGGCACCTGGGTGCTGCCGGGGGCATCATGATTTCGGCTTCGCATAATCCTTTTGAATACAACGGTATCAAGGTGTTTGCTGGCGATGGTTACAAGCTCAGCGATGACTACGAAGACCGCGTCGAAGCTTTGGTCCTTCAGGGCAACGGGGCCCTGCCGACGCCCGGTGGTACAGGCGTGGGAAGGCGGCGACAGGTCCCGGATGTCATCGACTGGTATGTGGATTACCTGGCCGGGACATGCCAGGAGTCCCTGGAGGGTCTCAAAGTAGCCATGGACTGCGCCCATGGGTCGGCCACAGGCATCGCTCCCCGGGTTTTTGCCGCGCTCGGAGCCGTTGTGACTACCACGGGTTCCGAGCCGGACGGAACTAACATCAACGTGGAGAGTGGTTCCACCGCTCCGCAAAAGCTGGTCGGCACCGTAAAGGACAGCGGTGCCGACCTGGGCGTGGCATTTGATGGAGACGGCGACCGGCTCATCGCCGTGGATGAGGTTGGCTCCATTGTGGACGGCGACGCCATCCTGGCCATATGCGGTCTGGACATGGCCGGCCAGGGGAGGCTTTCGGGGGCCACAGTAGTGGGCACGGTCATGAGCAACCTCGGGCTGGAACTGGCCTTGAGAAAGGCCGGGATCCGCTTGGTACGGACTCCAGTGGGAGACCGCTATGTCCTTGATGCCATGCGCCAGCACGGCTACCGGCTGGGCGGTGAGCAGTCCGGGCACTTGATCTTCCTGGAACATGCCACCACCGGTGATGGGATCTTGACAGCGGTCCAACTGGCCAGTGTGATGGTGAGGACCGGCAAGCGTCTTTCCGAACTGGCCGCGGTGGTTGAGAGAGTCCCGCAGGTTCTACTGAACGTCAGAGTCCACGCCAGGAAGGGGGTAGGTGAGAACGAAGCCATACGGGCCGCCGTGGACCGGGCCGAGCGCATTTTGGGTCAGCAAGGTAGGGTACTGGTGCGCGCCTCGGGCACCGAGCCACTGGTACGGGTGATGGTAGAGGCTACAGATGCAATTTGCGCCCAGACGATGGCGCAAGAACTGGCTCGCGTAGTCGAGCAGGAATTGGCACGGTAAGGAAGCGGCAAGACCTGAAAGAAGCGCCTGAACTCGCCTGGGCGAGTTGACGAGGTTTGGGGAGTATCGAGGTATTCGGCGGATGCCCCACGGTTGGCCACAACCGAAAGCGGCCCGGTAAAGCCGGCAAGCGATTGCCGGGACAAAGCGGGCCAGGTGGTGCAGGGTTGCCCCCCTGCTGTCTTTGGCCGCCTCCCTGACCGCTGCCCGGCGGTCGGTTTCCTTTTGGAGCCACAATGCAAGGGAGGTACCTGTATGTGCGGTATTGTTGGATACACCGGGCCCAGGCCCGTGCTTCCATTGTTGCTCTCTGGACTCAAAAAGCTCGAGTACCGGGGATATGACTCTTCAGGCGTGGCCCTGCAGCACGGCGGCAGACTGGTAGTGGCCAAGGCCGTGGGGCGCCTGTCCCGCCTCGAAGAAAGAGTTGCGGGACTAAATGGCCAATATGTGGCCGGTATTGGGCATACACGCTGGGCTACTCACGGGCGCCCTTCCGATGCCAACGCCCATCCCCATGGTGACTGCCGGGGCCAGATCGTCGTGGTTCACAATGGCATCATAGAGAACTACCGGTCACTGAAAGAACGGTTGCGCAGTGCCGGCCACGTGTTCTCTTCTGAAACCGATACCGAGGTCGTCCCCCACCTCATCGAAGAGCAATACCGGGGAGACCTTGTGGCCGCCACTCGCTCGGCTGCGGCAATGTTGCGAGGGTCGTTTGCCCTGGTGGTGATGGCCAGCGACCAGCCCGGGCTGGTAGTGGCTGTGCGCAAGGACAGCCCTCTCATCATCGGTCTAGGCGACGGGGAGAACTTCGTGGCCTCAGACATTCCTGCCGTGCTCGAATATACCAAGTGCTCTTATGTCCTTGACGACGGAGAACTGGCCGTAGTCGAACGCGGGGGTGTCCAGATCCAGGACATGATGGGAAACCCCCTGCACAAGACCGTGTTCCACATTCCCTGGGATGCGGTGACGGCAGAGCGGGGCGGGTACCCGCACTTCATGCTCAAGGAGATCCACGAGCAACCTGTAGCCATCCGGGAGACTCTCCGCGGGCGTCTCACTGGTGGCGAGGTGACGTTGGAGGAGTTCGGCCTGGACGAGGAGGGTGCACGCGCTCTTCAGCGACTGCACCTTGTGGCCTGTGGGACCGCCTACCACGCCTGCTTGGTAGGGAAGTACCTCATCGAGAGGCTGGCCCGGCTGCCGGTAGAAGCCGAACTGGCCTCAGAATTCCGCTACCGTGACCCCATCGTGGAACCGGGTTCACTCCTGATAGCCGTGAGCCAGTCCGGGGAGACCGCAGACACCCTGGCTGCGCTCCGGGAAGGAAGGCGCAGAGGAGCCCGGACTGTGGCCATCAGCAACGTGATGGGATCCACCATTGCGCGCGAGGCTGACTCGGCGTTCTATACCTGGGCAGGCCTGGAGCAGGCCGTAGCCTCGACTAAAGCCTATGTTACCCAGCTGGTAGCCCTGAGCCTTCTGGCCGTCCACCTGGGAACACTGCGGGGCATGCTCCAGCCCGAAGAGAGCACGGAGCTGGTCCAGGCCATCAGGCGACTGCCGGACCTGGCTAGCCAGGCGCTGGAACTGGCCCCTAAGATCCAGGACATCGCCCGTAGCGTAGCCCAGTGGGAGGATGTGTTCTTCATCGGTCGCGGCCTGGATTTCGCCGTGGCACTGGAGGGCCAGCTCAAGCTCAAGGAGATATCCTATATCCACGCTGAGGCTTATGCTGCGGGAGAACTCAAGCACGGTACGCTGGCTTTGATCGTCGATAACATCCCGGTGGTCGCCCTGGCGACTCAGCCGCACGTGCTCGAGAAGATGATCAGCAACATCACCGAAGTGCGGGCCAGGGGAGGCAGGATCATCGCCGTCTGCTCGGACGCACAGGAACTGGCCCCCTACGCCGACGACATGCTGGTGATCCCGGCCGGTCACCCACTCCTGGCGCCGGTGCTGGCGGCCATCCCACTGCAGCTGCTGTCATACTACGCGGCGGTGCACCGCAACTGCGATGTTGATAAGCCCAGGAACCTGGCTAAGAGTGTGACGGTGGAGTGAAGCCTGGGAAACTCGAGGACACTTCAGTGACCGTGGATGACAGCGGAGGACCCAGTCCATGGGTCCTCCGGTCTTTGGGTGGAAGTAGGGTGGGTCAAGGATCCCAAGGTCGGACACTCCCTAGTACCCCGCCCGGCTGCAGGCTGTGACCCTAGACGCCGCGGGTTCCCGGTGAGAAAGTGGGTGGCGCCTGAGCGCAGGGCGGCCGGCGACACCGGGCAGTCCTGGCTGAGCCAGCTGTCGGAAATCACCTGCTGACGTCCCGGGTGTCCATCCATAACCCGTATGGGAAGCCGGAGCTGCCTGCTAGGACCAACGAAGCACCCAAGGCCGCGGTACCGAAACTGGCTTTTCTGGCACCCAGGGCCTGGAGCAAGGGACCCGCGGCTAGTAGGACCATCCCCGGGAGATATGTCCACGTGCATGTTATCTCCCGTGCCTTTTCTGCCCGTTCGGCACGGACCGTGGCGCCATCGAGGCGTCCTTCTCCGGCCCGGGTCAGGGCCTGCTTGAGGTTGTCGCTAGCCCGGTGAGCTATGCCTTCGTGAAACAGTGCCCCAAAGACAGCGCCGTAGATCATGGCCAAGATGAGCGAAGGGTGTTCCCCCCAGCACTAGCGCTCTCCGGCTGGTCACTGTCACCACACCCTTGGATAGTCGTCTCCTAGAGTGAACTTCATCATGCTCCTTCCAGCGCCGGAGTCGACCAGGCGCAGGGTCGGAGGCTAAGGCGTTTGCCCAGCTGTAGCGGCCATGACCGGAAGCCCAGGGCAGGTCCCAGTCACCGGGCATATGGTGGCTCGAGGCCACGAAAGCTTGCCACCCTCGACTGCGTACTAGATGGTGATGTTACCCGGTAAACTGCCCTGTAGACGCCCTCGAGTCTGCCGTTAACAGGATGTCCGGACAGCTGGAATCCATGGGAGACCCGGACGCTGACTTCCAAGAGGCCCTTCTGGCGAAGGAGGAGTTCCTCCTGTCATGCCAGGATGAACTGGCCCGGCAACTGCTGACCGTCCAGGACCAGCGCGCCAGCCTGTCCTCTTACAAAAGGGAGATCCTTGAAGCGGTCGCGGCCGGCGAAAAGGCGCTGATGAACCTGGAACGAGCGGAGAGCGCGCTCAGGAGCGCCCGGGGATGGGGGATTTGGGACCTTCTCGGGGGTGGGCTGATCGTCACTTACGCCAAACATTCCCGAATGGATGATGCCGCAAGCACCTCCACCAGGCCCAGCAGGACCTGGAACGGTTCGGTAGAGAGCTCTCTGACCTCCAGAAGCTCCGGACCCGCATGGAGATGGCTGGCTTTGAGCGCTTTGCCGACTTCTTCTTCGACGGCCTTATCTTCGACTGGATAGTCCAGTCCAAGATAACCAGGAGCCTGGCCCGCACGCAAGAGCAACTGGCCAAGGTGTTGCAGGTTATGGCCGACCTCCGCCTTAGGCAACAGCAGGTTGAGGCCAAGATAGCCGCTCTGGCACAGAAGCGGCAACGACTGCTTGGGGATCCTGGCAGTGCATGACCCGGTGGAGATGGGAGCCCAGGCCAGGGAGCACATGGGACCACCAAGCACCGGCACGCCCGGTCCGGGCGCCTGGTGGCTAGTGCAGCCCCCCGATGGGAAGGGGGTTGCAGGCGTCTAAGACGCCCCGCCTTAGGGAATCATGTGGAAACACAAGACAGAGGCAGGAGGATCAAAAAGGTGGAAGATCGGATGACCACAGGAGTAGTAGGCCTGATTGTGAACAACCGAGCCGACCACGCCCCCGAAGTGCAGCGCGTGCTTACCAGGTACGGCAACATCATCACTAGCAGGATGGGAACGCCTAGCAGGAACAAAGAAAGAGGATTTATCACCTTGGCTGTGGAGGGCAAGCGGTGCCAGATCGACTCCCTGACGGAAGAACTCCGGGGCGTCGAAGGCGTGCAGGTAAGCTCGACCCTGGTTGAGGGCTAACCCGGCTGGACAACCACGAGCTCAGCTCCCGGTTGAACAGTAACGGCGGACTCCGATCTTGAGGAACACCTGCAAGGCCACCAGGAAAAAGAGGACTCCCAGCAGTGGGGATACCCATTGCACCCAGCCGGGAGACCCGAGGGGATCTGCTTAGCCCAGCACGGCCAGGGCCGGGAAGTAGTTGGTGCAAGCAAGGGGGACCACGAAGGTGAAGAGTTCCCGCAACCCTTTGGTGTAGATGGAGAGGGGGTACTGGGCTGTTTCTACGCCGCCGTGGGTGACCGTGTTGGCCAGCTGCAGGGTTTCTATGATCCAAAAGCACATGGTTGCCTGCAGCACGAAAAGGCCCGAGAACAGCATGGGACCTCCGAGAATGGCCGCAACCAGCCAAGCCCCCTTCCCCAAGGTCCAGCCCGCAGCCCACAGTAGGACTATTGTACCCTGGACCAGCCTTTCTACGCGCATGAGCTGGAATTCCTGTCCGAGTACCTGCAGGGGAATACTCCTGGGGCGTAGTAAGACCCGGTCGAAGTGACCGGTCTGCACTTGCCTGCCAAACGTGTCAAAGCCCCGGGACCAAGCTTCGGTCAGCGCAAAGGCCACGTGCACCATGCCGTAGAAGAGCGCTACTTCCGGTAGGGTCCATTCCCCCATGGCACCAAAACGGCTGAACAACGCCCAGACCGCCAGGGCAGGTGGAGCTATACCGTGGAAGTCACTGTCAAGGACCACCGGATTACCGGCATCCAGGTAACCGAATCCAACATCTCTAGTGACGATTTCAACTTGGCAGTTGCCCAGAGAGTCATGGACCAGCAGTCTCTCCAGGTAGACACGGTCAGCCGCACCACCATCAGTACCCGTGCTTTCCTTAAGGCGGTAGAGAACGCCCTGCGACCCTGACCGGAACGAGACCTTACCGGGATGGAGGATGGCGTGGTACAAAGACGCGACTTGCGTATGGGGACCCTGGTGACCCAGAAGCTTCCAGGTGATCATGGAGCTGCGGCCGCTCTCCAGTTGACCAGGAGCTCAGGCGTCTCGAAGACTTCTTTAGCATCTACCGGCCTGCCAGCGAGGTCAGCAGGCTCAACGATGCAGCCGGAGGCAGCAGCGTGGAGGTCTCTGGTGAGTGCATGGCGCTTCTGCTGGAAGCCGTCCGGTGGGCAGGCATTACTGGTGGCGCCTTTGACCTGACCATTGGCCCCCTGGTCAAACTCTGGCAGCTGGAGCTCGGGAAGCGGTCGGTTCCCCGGCCAGAGAGCATTGCCAGGTGCCTCGACCTGGTCAACTACTGTGACCTGCAGCTGGATGAACGACGTCTCAGTGCCCGGCTGCGGAAGACAGGACAGCTTGTGGATCTTGGAGGCATCGCCAAAGGCTGCGCCGGTGACCAGGCCGCCGCAGTCTACCGGGCTCATTACATCCAGTCGGCCTTCATAAACCTCGGAGGGAACGTCGTGGTCGTAGGAGGTCAGGTAGCTGGTTCGTCGTGGCGCGTGGGAGTGCAGCATCCCCGACGCCGTGCCGGTGACTGCCTGGGCGTAATCCATGGACGCGATGAAAGTTTGGTGACATCAGGCGACTACGAGCGATACTATCGCCGGGGTAGGACCAGGTATCACCACATCATCGATCCCAGGACAGGCGACCCTTCCCGGTCAGGGTTGATCAGCGTCACGGTGGTGCACCAGCTGTCCATGGCTGCTGACGTACTATCCACGGCCGTGCTGGTGCTGGGCCTTGACGCCGGGCTGGAACTGATCCGTGCCACAGCTGGTGCAAAGGCGGTGCTGGTCACCAGCGACCTAGAGGTCTATGTGACCCCGGGGCCTATCCGGTCGCTACCGGCAGGTGCCGGGGATGGCCCATGAGCAATACGTGTAGCTCCAGGACGGGAGAAGCCCGCCGGTTCTCCGGAAATGGAGCGGTGGACTCGGGGTGGGCCACCATCTTCACGACAGACCGGGCGCTACCAGATCCATCTTGGCAGGGTATGAACGGCCTGGATCCGGCACCTGGGACGGGCAAGTCGGTTCATAACCCCGGGACAGTTTCCAGTATTGCAGAGAAGAAAGAGGGGCAGGCGGGTTACCTGCCCCTGTGCCATCCCATGAGAAGCCAGTTGTGCCTCTCCAGGATGACGACCGTGAACCCGATCACGGGCATCACCTCCTATTGATGTTACTGGCTGGCGTGACTGGGATAGCCCCCGTGAAGCAGATAAGCCTGGACAAGGAAGTGTGGTAGGATATCATCAGTGAGATGAGAGGCTTCTTCCTGCGGGAGATGGACGAGGAACTCAGTGAGTTCCGGTGCTCGCTGCTTTTGGATTTCGTGCTGGATAATGTCGGTCCCTATATCTACAACCAGGCCATTGCTGATGCACACCAGATGATGGCCAGCATGACCGAGGACCTGTACGCCCTGGAGAAGCGGGCCAGGTAGTTCGAAAAAGGATGGGAGCCATGGAGGCCTCGCCAGTCTAGAGGAGAGCGCTTGCCTGGGCCCAGCCTGTCTCGCATTGGTCCACCAGGGCCCTGGCTTCACGGGGAGTCGGGTCTTCATCAAAAGACCAGCAGCGCGAGAGAATCAGGTCAACGAAGAAACAAAGGGCCATAGTTCTCCCGGTCTTACCCAGGCTAGCACCGAAGACCCGGGCCATGCCATCGAGACGCCGAAGGCGATCGGGTCGTGGGGTCATGCAGAGCTCGTCGAGCATGTACCGTCCTGCCTCCAAGCACCGGGGCCCCAGCACCCCCTTGGGGTCAATGGCCTTCCAGTCACCTCCCTGGTCTTGGAGGATATTTTCACGGTGCAAGTCTCCATGGAGGAGGACCTGTGGCCGGTCGAGTTCCAGGATCTCGCCCAGCAGGGTTTCGGCCATGTCTAAGAAAAAGAGCATTCTCGGCCCGACTCGCCCTTCTTCCCGGGCCCGCCTGAAGGCTCGGGCCGCCCAGGAGGAATAGGTGGGGAAACCCTGGTCCTGAACTGCCGGTACGGGGAGGCGGGATGCCAAGCCGGCGGCGAGTGCCAGGCGTTCGGCGTGGTCGTGGACAGTGGTCAGGTCGAGACCGGGGACGATCCTCTCAAGGAGCATGGCACCTAGCGACGCATCCCAGTCATGACACAGGCAAGCGCTCCTCCCTGGTACCGGGATAGTACCTGCACCCCGGTGAACAGCTCGGGGTCCGGCACGCCGATCTTGAGCACTACCTGTGTCCGTAGGCCGGTGATTCGGCAAGGCAGATGAGGCTCATGGACAGCTTCTGGTGCAGCCTGCAATTGGACAGGTTCCATTTGGTCGTAGACTGGACAAAGAGATCCGGCAGCGCTTCTAGCCACCGCGCTCCCTCTGCTTTGAAGACCCTCAGTACGTCCTTTCTGAATTCGGAGGATGCCCGCATGCTTTCTCCTTGATGCGGGATCACGGTCTAGGGAGGACCGCTGCTACGGAAGATCAGTAGATGGACGTTACCTGGATTCCATGGATGGCAGTCGTCTTCCTGCAGCAGGCCTTTCCCAGACGGCCAGCCGGGGAGTCAGGCGCATGGGCGTCATGGGGAGACTCGCCGCCCAAATGGTAGTTTGGATCCCATGACGATGAAGCATCTACTTTGACCATAATCAGGTGGACAAGCGGGAGGGTCGGAGGCCGCAATAGAGCAAAGAGATAACCCGCGCCCACGACCGAGGATCCGGCTGGCTTGCCGGCAGCATGGGTCCGCGCGAGTCCTTTTTGGATTCGCGTACAAGGCACCCATCATTACCCAGGGAGACAGGGAACGCTTCAAGTATTACTTGTACCTGTGGCAAAGCCGTCTGTGAACCCAGGATGTAAGCAGGCACCACCCGGCCGCGCAGAGGGAATTACTCCTTGGGTTCTGCCCGGATACAACTTGCGCCACGACTATCCTCCCACGCTCTTGCTGCATGGGGACTTGGATACCGATGCCCCGCACCGCCTATCCACGGAAATGGCAGAGAAACTCAGTGCTCGTGGCATCCAGAACCAGATGATAACTGTCCACGGAAAAGGCCACGTTTTGACCGGGATATGGGAGGCGACCAATGTTTACGGGCTTTTTCCGAGGTAATCAGGTTCTTGAGACACCACCTAGAGCAATAGCCTCCTTCATGTAGCTACGGCCGGGGAAGCCCCGGGGATACGGGTGACAATCCCATGGTAGAGGAGTACAGCCCGGACCGTCGAAATGTCCGGGTAGGTCACCAAGACGTACGGGGTGATGGCGGTTAGAATCCTAGTTGCAGTTCACGGTATATATGGAAGACGGATTTGTGAGCATATCCAAAAGCAGGGCCCGGCTGACTGGCAAGTCGCAGAGATCCCCCTGCCTCGCGTCAACTTGCCGGTAATCGACGAGCCCGAGAAATACCTACCACCAGCTGTAACCCGGGCCGATCTCCTGCTTCACCTGGGGGAGTCTCACCAGGCCGCCCAATTGGTCCCCGCCCTGGCACAAGCGGCGGGTGCCCATGCCGTCATCGCCCCGGTGGATCACAGCCACTGGATACCCCCTGGGCTCAGAAACCAGTTGCGTAAGGAGCTAGCGCAGGACGACCGCGTCATCGTCTTTCCCGAGCCTTTCTGTTCATTAACTGTGGATAGGGCCGGGCTATTCCCGCCCATGCCCTATGACCACCCGCTCATCAGCGACTTTGCGCGCCATTTCGGCTCTCCCCGGCTCGAAGTAGACCTGAGCGACGACGGCCAGTACATTGTTGCCGTGCACGTGGTCCGCGGTTCGCCCTGCGGTTCCAGCCACTATGCAGCTGCGCGCATGGCCGGCCTAATGGTGGATGATGCCATACCCAAGGCCGGGCTGATCTGCCTGCACTACCCCTGCCTGGCCTCTATGGCCCTGGAGGATCGCGCCGGTCGCATCGAGACCCTCATGCACCTGGCGGGCCAGGTCTTCAACGGCGCAGTGGAAAGAGCCCTGGCCCGGGGCCAGTGAGTTCACCCGCTGAGTACACCACCCGGCCGTTGACCACTGTCATCCAGGGACGAAGGTGCTGCATCTCCCGGACATCCCAAGGTGGCTGCTGGAAAACCACGAAGTCGGCGGCCTTGCCGCTGGCCAAATCGCCCCGCTCATCCCCGGCGTGCACGGCCCAGGCCGCCCGGCCGGTAATGAGGGGGAGGGCCTGCCAAAACCCGGTGCGTTCCCCGGGTTGCCTATGGGTGACTGCGGCCTGCAGTGTAAGCAGCGGATTGGCCGGGGTAACTGGACTGTCTGAGCCCATCACGACAGGAACTGCCAGCCGCAATAGCTGACCTAGGGGGTTGGCCCGGCGGGCCCGTGCCCTTCCCAAGGTCAGAGCGTAATCGCCCTCATCACCGCCCCAGAAGTGGTCAAAGGCCGGCTGGACCGAGGCCACCAAGCCCAGCTCCGCCAACCTTTCCAGCTGGCCGGGCGCCGGGACCTCGATGTGCTCTACACGATGGCGCAGGCCGGGACTGGGGTACCGCTGGTGCGCCAAGAGGACCTGTTCGATGGCCCGGTCACCACAGGCGTGGAGTGAGGTCTGTATGCACAGTTGTCCCGCTCTCTCCACAAACCTGTCTACTTCCTCCTGTCGGTAGTAGAGAGTGCCCGTTTCCGTAGTGCCCAGGTAAGGCTCGGATATGGCTGCAGTCAATACGCCGCTGGACCCGTCCAGGGGCACGCACCCGCCTGCCCGCCGGGCCAGCCGGGCCCGGGGACCATCCACATCCAGTACCTGGTGATACAGGTAGACCTGGAGCGGCAGCTGGTGTACCAAGGAAGCCACAGCATCGTAGTCGGCGTCATGGAAGAGAGGCCCCCCCTCGAAAGCGTGTACACCGGCGATGCCGTAACCCGCCAGGTGCCCGGCGGCGGCGGTGATGGCCCGAACCCGGTCCTGCCATGAGATGAGTCCGGACAGTCGCTGCCTGGCCTGGGCATTCTCCGCTCCCCGCACGAACCCATGGTCGCTGTGTAGGCCGACTAACGCCAGAGCCCGCCGGTTCAGCCAGGAGGCGTGCCCCTCTACATGCTGGAGGAGCAGCGGCCGCCCTGGACAAACCTCGTCGAGCTGGTCCAGAGTAGGTAGTCCATCTTTGAGCAAAGCCGGGTCAAATCCCACCACCCTGACGAGTTCTCCGTGGCTGGTGTCTGCTGATTGCCTGATACATGCCAGGAACTCTTCCGCCGTGCTGATGCTATCCAGGGTGGGGCCGAGGGTCGCAAAGCCGGTCTCCACCAAGTGCACGTGACAGTCCCAAAAAGCTGGCAGCACTACCCTCCCGCCAAGGTCGACCAGACCCCACTCACCCTCCAAGGGCGGCGTACCCAGCTTGCCAAGCGAGACGATGCGTCCGGAGCTTACCAGCACGTGGTCGCCGAGGTAGCGCCCGGTCGAATCGTAGACGGAAGCGTTATGGAAGAGCGTAGCCAAGGGTAGTGCAACTCCATCTTGCCCGGGATGGCACGGGAAGCAAGCTAGGTCTAGATGCAACTTCAACGGCGGCCAGCCCCGCGCCTCCCGCCGGCAGAAGCTGGGCCAAGATGGCCCAACCCCGGAGCACCTTGGCTGGCATTTCCGCCAATGGCCCACAGTCCTGGGCATCCTCGCTTCCATTCTTTGCCGATTCTTACCTCCCGGGGGGACCGGCCCGGGCTGGCCGGTGGGTCATCACCGGCTGGTCGTGAGGACTTGCAGTAGTTGGCCTGGCCACGGCGTCTATGCTGCCGGCATTATGGTACAGCGCCAGGCATCCGGTGCACGTGCGAAACCCACGGTGACCAGCGCCGGCACCGGGCCGGCCATAGTGGTCTGGTGCAACAGCCGGCTGACGGAGGGATAATCAGTCTCGCCAGCCAGCACTGCTCCATGGTCTGGCACTGGCGGTCCACAGTGGAAAAAGGTGGTGACAGTATACCCCTGGCTCCGATCGAACCCTTGGCTAGCTCCGGGTTTCCCCCGGAACCGGGACGTGGCCGTCCTCCTTGACCCTGGAGATGACCCACCGGCCGGGTTCTAGGACGGGCATTATGCGTCACCATGCGCCGCCCCGCTTCCAGCCGCATGGCCCCAGTTCCTGTTCCCACCAGGCAGCTGGGTCCAGGGCTTTGCCATACCCGCTCAGATCGTCTGCCCACGCAAAGAACGGGTTCAGCATGGGCAGCCGGGCTATAGCGGCCTTCATCGCCCGGTGCGGCAGCGAGTTAGTAAGCTTGTTGTAGGGGCAGACGCGCACACAGATGCTGCATCCACTGCCGGAGGAAGCCCAAAACTCCAGGCACTTGCGGGCATCTTCGTACCACGTGCGGTACCCCGGGTGTTGAACTCGCCCCGGACCTCGTAGGGGGTTCCCGGTCCAAGTTGAGGGCTCGGGCCGGGTACGCACGGGCACACTTTTGACAGGTAGAGCAAAAACGGGCGACGCCGAAACTAACGGGCCGGTCCACCTCCAACGGTAGGCTCGTGAGGACCTTGGCCAGCCTCAGGTTGGGACCGTAGCGCGGGCTGATTGGCCTCCCGGTACGGCTGGCTTCGCCCAGCCCGGCGTCAATGGCTATGGGCACCGACAGGGCCGTATCCTTACCACAGGGTATGGCCACGTATCCCAGGGCACGGATACAACGGGCCAGTGAACCGGCCACCAGCGACGTCAGGCTGTACCTCAGCGCTACGGCGGCACCGCCCAGTGCGTGCGGAGCCCTGGCTGTCGTCTGGGGTGACTGGGGGATAACCAGCGCAATGACATACACGCAGCTACGGGGGATGACCAGACGATCTTCATGGCCTTCGGGTTCGTCACGCTCTTCGAAGGTGATGGCCCGCCCCCGAGCGTCGCGGGCATAGACGTGGCGCCGGTCCAGCCTGGCAATGCCGGCATCTCCGGCCCGAAGAAACGCGCCGCCTGCTTCACTGCCCTGCTGTCGCAGACGGGTTGCCCGGAAACCGGTCCGGGTTACGTTCACCTCTCCACTCGTACAGCCAGGTGGCAGCAGGACCGTACCTGAGGGAACTTGCTCCCTGGCAAAGCGCCCTCGGCAGGCTGTCGCCCCCTGCGTCGCGGCGATACATCTCTGCACCAGCTCCGGGTAACGGAAAAGGCGCACTTCCGCGCGTCGAATCTCTGGCAGACTGTAGGGTCCACCTCATACGGAGCGGTGTTGAGCTCCCTTTCCCACCCGGGTCTGCGCACGTCCCCCGGCCTCCTTTCGCCACGTAACCGTTCAACGCCGGCTGGCCTCGAGCCTGCTTCTCTTCCAGCATGGCATAGAGCAGGCAGGGAGCTTCCAGACCGGGGCAGGTTTTCCCTGCAGCGCTGGGAGAGAAATCGAGCACACGACCGGGGAACCCCGCATATAATTAGCACACTTATGTGCGCATTCTTACCAATGTCTCCAGAACCAGGGAGGTCACCGGGATGGCAGCCCGGCCGGCCACCGAGTTCAGCGACTGGAATGGGCTGACTGAAGCTGAGCGTGAACAGCGAAGGCGCCGGTTCACGGCCTTTGACCCCCTTTCTATACCGGCCTACCGTGCATTGACCACCGGTGAAGGAACGGTAGGCGGGAAGGCTAAGGGGCTCCTGTTCGCCAGTGAAGCGTTGCGCGGCGACGAGCGGCCCGAGTCCTGCAAGGTGCATGTTCCCGAAAGCCGGTTTTTGGCCACCGGTCTGTTTCGGGAATTCATGGCCAGTCACGGGCTGGATCACGCAGAGCTATCCGAGCAGGATGGTCCGGGGGTTGAACGGGCCTTCCTGTCAGGTTCGCTCTGTGCTGGCCTTCGCAAAGACCTAGAGCGTCTGGTCATGGAAATGGACTACCCGCTTGCGGTAAGATCTTCGTCTGCCCTGGAGGATTCGCTCCGTTACTCGTTTGCCGGAAAGTACCTGACGGTTTTCATCCCCAACCGGGGTACTCCGGCGACCCGGACCGTCGCACTGGAACAGGCCATAAAGCTGGTGTACGCCAGCACCTACGGTCCCAACGCTGTGGCATACCGTAAAAAGCACGGCCTACCCCACGAGGAAATGGGCGTGATCATCCAAAGACTGCAGGGAAGGGAGCGCGGCGGGTATTTCTACCCGGAACTGGCCGGCGTCGGGTTCTCCCGTAACTTCCGGCGCTGGACCGAGCGCATCCGGGTGGAGGACGGCGTGGCCCGTATCGTCTTCGGGCTTGGCACCCGCTGTACCGGCCGGGGTTACGCGCGGACTTTCTCTCTCACCGACCCCAATCTCCGCCCGGAGGGCAATGTCACCAGGGAAATCGTCAAGTATTCCCAGGAGGTCATGGACGCTCTGGATCTTGACACCGGGCACCCAGTGTCTCTCAATATCAACGACTGCCCGCACCTGGCCGGATATCATCCGAGTTTTCCGGCCTATGCCCAGTGGTACTCGGCTGAAGAGGATGCGATGGTTGACACTCGCTTTGCCCCGGCAGTTTTCGGGCCCGGGGATAAGTTCGTCTTCACCTTTAATCACCTCAGGCGCTATTACCCGGAGATTTTTCGGCTTACCGACTACTTGTTTCGGCTCCTGGAGCATGCCATGGGGCTTTCTGCAGACATCGAGTTCACCTTCGAGTCGGCCGACCATACTTACTCCCTGATCCAGGCCCGGCCGCTTACCAGCTGGGAGGAGTACCGGAAAGTGAAAGCCCCGGACGATCTTGACCCCAAAGCTATCATCCTGCGCGGAGATCGCATGCTTACCAACGGCGAGTTGCGGGACGTGAAGTACCTCGTGTACGTTGACCCGTGGCAATACCGGCAGGCTGAGGATAAATACGAAGTGGCCAGAGAAGTGGGGAGGGTCAACCGGCAATTGGCTGGAGAACACTACATCCTAGTGGGCCCGGGGCGCTGGGGCTCCTCAAGCCCCCACTACGGTGTGCCGGTAAACTACAGCGAGATCTCCAACTGCGGAATGCTCGTGGAAGTCGGCATCCGGGCGGAGAGCTTCGTCCCCGAGCTGTCCTACGGGACGCACTTCTTTGCCGACTTGGACGTGGGAGGCACCTTGTACATGCCGGTTTTCGATACCGAGCCCACCAACATCTTCCGCCGGGAATGGTTCGATGAGGCTCCCGCCCGGGCTACCGGGCACCGTGCCCTAAAGGTGTTCTCCGGCCGGTTTAATGCCTACTTGGACGGTCGCGAAATGGACGGCTTGGTTGTCTCACACAGCCATGATGGGTAGCCGAGTCGACACTTGCGCCGACGCATCAGCGTAACAGCGCGTGCCAAGGGACAACGAAAATGTCACCCCCTTAGGAGCTCTGGGAACCGATGTCTGGTTCATTGCTAGTCATGGGTGCCCCCGGTTGGCCCGGGGCGCAGATGGGAGTCGCTGGTGGAGTGGAGCGCTTGGGCACAGGGACGACGGCGGGTACCCACTAGGGATGGTTGGATACCGGCCTGTGAGGGACCTTGGTCCCGGTGTGCCGCCTCTGTCCAGCAGTGCCTCGGAGCCCTCGGCGTTGGAGATCTGGTATGCTCCCGGGGAGGTCCTTTGGGCTCCCAGGTTGAAATCCACTGTCCATAGACTAGAAACGGATGAGTGCAATGCTGCGGCCTGAACTGGTAAAGCGCCTCGTGGATAGGTGGGATCACCCGACCATTGTAGCCATGGCCCTGACGGGAAGTCATGCCCGGGGAGATGCCGTCGCCCGCAGCGATGTTGATCTTTGGAGGTTCGCCCGGGATCTCCAGGAAAAGCAACTGGCAGTGGAAGTACATGATGACCATCTCATCTCTATTACCACTACCACCATCGAGGCGTGCAGACGGGAGCTACTACTCCCGGCCAAGGCCATCTGGGCAGTAACAGGGCTGAGGCAGGCGCGCGTACTGGTGGACCGTGGCGGGGTCCTTCAAGGCCTCATCCAGCAAGCCAGGGATTTCAGGTGGGAGCAACTGGAGGATTCAGCCCGGGCATACGCCAGCAGGACCCTGGCCGAGCTGGCCGAGGAAGCTCAAAAGGTCATGTCCGGGTTGTCCCGGGGAGACCATGGAAGAGCCGCGTACGGGACATTGGGCCTCTTTTTGGGACTCACGGAGGTGATGGCCGTGAGCAAAGGGGTGCTGATCGAGACGGAAAACTCGTATTTCGAGCAGGTCCAGGACGCGGTGGGGATCTGTTCACCCTGGACCCTCCAGCACCGTCTGGCCGGAGGGCTACGGGAGACCCCGGGCCAGACGGTGGAGTCCAGGGGCCTGGCAGCACTGGCCCTATACCTGCTCACTGCGGATCAGATGAGCCCTGCCAGTCCCGAAGATGCCAGGGTCATAGCCTGGGTCCGGGATTCCATCCGGGCTTTCCTGGGGGCCGGTCCTGGTGTACCCTGTGAAGGAACCGCAGCCAGATAGAACTCCTCCCCAATTCCGGTCCAGGCCTTGGGTGTTACTGTTGCGGGACTACCTTGGGTCCAGGACTGCTCCCATGAACAGGATCACGCCCGTAACATCATCACGGATGGCAAAGACGAAGGGGCGGTCCACCAACATCTGGAAGGTCTTGGGCATGGCGGTGACCCTCATCTCAACAGAGGTAACAGCAGCAGCCTCTGTGCCCTCCTCGTTCACCTCTACGAAAGCCTTGTGCTTTACGCTGCCAATGAAGACCGAGGGAGGCACCGGGCACATGCCGGAGAAGTCCGCCCGGTCCGGGTCGAAGGCCACCTCCATGCCCAGGGCCTTGAGCGAATCTGAGAGATCGAACTCGGCTTCCACTTTGAAACGGGGGAGGACCAGGTAGCCTTCCTGCTTCCCGAACTGGCCCAGCCAGTATTCCCAGGCCTGGGGGTTCAGCGCCTCGAGAAAGGCAGCCAGGTCGGACTCGGCATCGGGCAAGAACACGTACATGCTGGTGCGACCCTCTCCATAAGGCAGCCTCACCGCCTGGAACCCGTCACCGTGATAATACTCGAAAGTTCCCGACCGGGACATCATGGGATGGGTCACTTGCCAGCCGTCCGGGAGGGTGAAGGTGCCATCCTTGGTGGCCTTCTTCTCAAATTGCGTTGTCCAGCTGCCTTTGAAATAGATGGCGTTGACGAGAAAGAGGATGTGGTCGGGGTCGATCCTCTGGACGATACTCGGGATCTTGCCCCGGGTCTTCTCGCTAACCCAGGCGTTGATGGTGGCCGGGCTCCCGGGCTGGTCAAAGTCCACCTCCCGGATCTCGGCGGCATAGTAGCTACGGTTTGTCTCCAAGAAGGCCCGGTGGAAGGAAAACCCTAGCCTGGCCCAAAGGGAGTTGGCCAGGGTTACTTCCACCTTGGGATCGGGGTTTTCCAGCACCGAAAGCAGGTTGCGGTTTCCCTCGTTGAAACGGGCCGCGTCCAGGTCCTGGATGCCGAGGACTTGGGCCATGGCCTCACGAGTGAGGCCTTCAGCTCCATTGTAGGTCATGGCCAGTGCCACGGCTACGCTGGCCGGAGACAAGAAGATATTCTCCCCAGGACGGTCGCTGCGGAGCTGCGCGAACAATTCCAGCGCAAAGCCGGTGTAAGCTGCTACCACCAAGGTGTCCACCTCACTTGCAGGCTCCGGTCTTGCCGGCGCGGCTTCCAGGTCGCCGGGGCGTCTGGCGCAGCCCAGCGGCCACAGGGTCGTGGTGGCTAGGAATGTTACCAGTATGAGCGCGTAAAGTGACGGTCTGGCCATGTTTGCAGGACCCCCTCCCGTATATGTTGCCTACATTCCCCTGATCTATAGACTCGGGTGCGGGCACAAAGTTCCGGGTCTGCCCAGAAGCCACCGACCTTGCTTACTCCTTTGCCCGGTTACCTTCCTTGACCGCCTGCTGGGAAACCAGGTATACTTTACCTGTCTTAACAATTTAGGGGCCAAAGCGTTGGCAAAGGAGCGAGGTGATGAGGCATGGACCGGTTTGAGGAGAGCTGTGCCCTCCTGAACCAGGCGTTTCAGGAGGTTACGCGCTGGCTTGGCCGGGAGCTGGCAGACAGACTGGCGGCGGAGGGTGTGACCCCGGCCCAATTTTTCCTCATGCACCAGATAGGTGAGAATGATTCCTTGACGGTTTCCGATGCTGCTCGGATGATGGGTGTTACTCTCAGCGCCGTGACTCTCCTGGCCGACCGGTTGCACGCTGCAGGGTGGCTCGCCCGGCACCGGGATGAACAGGACCGTCGCATCGTCCGGATGACGCTGACCGAGACGGGCGTGGCCAAGCTGGCGCAGCTGGAGTCCAGGCGGACCGACCTCATGCGCCAGTGCTTGGCGTGCCTGTCCCAAGAGGACATGGAGCGGCTTTTGGAGATCTTCACCCGGCTGGCGGCGGGTACCGGAGTCTGCTCTTGCTGAATGTGCCAAGCGAGTCAACGGGAGGGTAGCCTGTGGGACTTCCGCGCGTGTCCATCAAGCATCCAGTAGCAACCTTTATGGCCATGTTGGTTTGCATAGTCCTTGGCACCGTGTCGTTAATCAGCTCTCCCATGGAGTTGATGCCCAAGATCAGCCCACCCATAGCCGTGGTCATGGCCACTCTACCGGGCGCGTCCCCGCAGGAGGTTGCCACTATGGTAACTGCCCCCTTGGAGAGTGCCGTGGCCACCGTGGCCGGCATCCAGAGCATCAGTTCTACCTCCCGGGAGAACACGAGCATAATCACACTCCAGTTCAGCTGGGGCACCAACATGAGCGAGGCCCGGGTCGATTTGCAGGAGCGGCTAGACCGGGTGCGTCTTCCCGAGGGTGTCCAAAGACCGTCACTACTCAAGTTTGACCCCAATATGCTTCCGGTCATGGAACTGGCGGCAACCAGCGACCAGGACCTAATCGACCTCAAGACCATGCTGGAAGCAGAGGTAAAACCCCGCCTTGAGCGAATGAATGGTGTTGCCGCGGTCTCCATAACCGGTGCCCCAGAGAGGGAAATCCAAGTTCTGCTTGACCAGGAACGGCTGCGCCAGTATGGGTTGACCCAGGGCCAGATCTCGGCGGTTATCCAAGCCAGCAATCTTACCTACCCGGCCGGTAAGGTCGGCCTGGACGATAAGTCGCTGAGTCTTAGGGTCCTGGGAAAACTGGGCACCGTGGAAGAGCTAGCATCACTGGTGGTTACAGTAGTGCGCGACCCGGCGGGTGAGCCACTTCCTCCAGCGGGACCGCCGGTCGCGGGTGGGCAAATCCCAATGCGGGCCATCCGGTTGGCGGATGTGGCCGAGGTAAAGGTGGTCTTACCGAGACCACGGTCATTAACACCACCAACGGCAGGCCGAGCCTCCGTATGTCCATTCAGAAGGAAGGAGATGCCAACACCGTTACCGTGGCCCGGGCGGTCGCCCGCGAACTGGACCGGGTCGAGAAAGACCACTCCAACCTTGATTTGCGCATTATCCTGGACCAGGGTAACCTCATCGTCCGGTCGGTGACCAACGTGGCCATCAGCCTACTGGCCGGGGCTGTTCTCGCCATGCTAGTGCTTTTGGTGTTTTTGAAGCATCTTCGTCCCACTCTCATTATCGGCGTGGCCATTCCCTTTTCCGTCATCGTGACCTTCGTACTCATGCATTTCCAGGGTCTTACGGTGAACCTGATGACCCTGGGCGGCCTGGCCCTTGGCGTTGGTATGCTGGTAGACAACGCCATCGTGGTCATTGAGAATACCTACCGGCGGCTGAACTCGCTGGGGGAGGACCCTCATGTCGCCGCGCGGAAGGGTGCAGAGGAGGTTTCTGGGGCCATCACGGCTTCGACCTTTACCACGGTGGCGGTGTTCCTGCCAGTAGCTTTCGTAGGTGGGCTTCCCGGGGAGCTCTTCCGGGAACTGTCGCTAACTGTAACCTTCTCACTGCTGGCGTCGTTGGCCGTGAGCCTGACCGTCATCCCCATGATGGCGGCGCGGTTCCTAAAGGCACCCAGACCGGGCCGGGCAGGCCCGGGTCGGACTGGAGGGCATGTGTACACCCGTGTGCTCCAGTGGGTCCTTGGCCGCCGGGCCCTCACCCTAGCCATGGCCGGGCTGGTGCTGGCCGGCAGCCTGGCCCTGGCACCCCGGGTGGGCATGGAGTTCATGCCCGTGATGGATGAGGGGTCACTCCTCATAGGGGTAGCCATGCCTGCCGGCACTCCCCTGCACGTCACCGCTGCCAAGGTGGATGAGTTGGCGTTGCTGCTCGAGCAGATCGTGCCGGTGGAGCTCATCACCACCACCGCCGGCAGAGGAGGAGGCCTGGGCATGGGCATGGCGAGCGGTGGGGACAGCATCGGGAGTATCACGGTGACCCTGAAACCCGGTGCCGTGCCCACCCAAGCTGCCCTCAAGACCGTGAGGGAGAGGCTCGAGGAAGTGCGCGGGAACGCCCAGCTTAGCTATGGCATCAACCGCAGCGGGGCCATGGGCGGCAGCCAGTCTGATACTGTTCAGTTGAGCGTTACAGGTTCTGATCTGGATGGCGTAAGAAGGCTGGTCGGACAGGTCGAACGCCAGCTGGAGGCCGTCGCCGGGTTGGCCAATATCACTAATAACCTGGAGATGTCCGTGTCCGAAGTCCAGGTGGTGGTGAACCGGGAGCGGGCGGCACAGAACGGACTTACTCCCGCCCAGATAGCCATGGTGGTGGCAGACGCCGTCAACGGGAGGATCGTCACCCGCATCGAACAGGGCGGAAGGTCCGTGGACGTCCGGGTCATGTACCGGCCTGAAGACCGGGAGGACACGGCGCGACTGGAAGGACTGCTGCTGGGAACCGTCACAGGCCGCGCCATCCCGCTGCGAACCGTCGCCGAGATAAGGCCAGCCTTGGGTCCGGTCAGCATCACTCGCCAAGGGCAGAGGGTGAGTGCACAGATCAGTGCCCGGATCGAAGGCCGCGACCTGGGAGCGGTGACCTCCGATGTCATGAAGAAAGTTCCAGAGATGGGATTTGCCGGAGGGCTACTCGGTGCAGGCTGCCGGTGCTTCAGAGCTGATGAGGGAGGGTCTCGGCGAACTGGGCGTGGCCCTGGTTTTAGCCATCGTACTGGTGTACATGATCATGGCGGCTTTGTTTGAGTCCCTGCTCCACCCTTTTGCCATCATGTTCTCCATGCCCCTGGCGGTAGTCGGGGTGGTGCTGGCCCTCCTCATGTCCGGGCATGCGCTTGGCCTTACTGCCATGATTGGCGTGATTATCCTGGCCGGAATCGTCGTTAACAACGCCATCGTGCTTGTGGACTTCATCAACTAGCTGCGTGGCAGGGGTATGGGGGTTGATGATGCAGTGGTCGAAGCCGGGCGGACCCGCATCCGGCCCATCTTCATGACGACTTTCACCACGGTTCTCGGGTTCTTGCCACTGGCCCTTGGCCTGGGTGAGGGCACCGAGCTACAGGGGCCCCTGGCAGTAGCGGTCATCGGCGGTCTTCTCACCTCTACTCTTCTAACGCTCTTGGTGGTTCCGGTTGTCTATCATCTCCTGGCCGGTAGGTCCCGGCCATCGCTGCTAACCGAGGATCTTTGACGGGAGTTGCTGCTCCACGCTGACTGATCAAGGAGTTGGGCCAGGAACGACGAAATGCCCCGGGCCCTGATGTTACCGTGCCCGGGTGTCCAAATCCCACGGGGTACGGTGGTGCGCTCTCTGCCTAGCTTTTCGAAAAATGTTGCTACTAGGATCAGTTTTTGCCAGAGGTTCCTCCGGCCGCTCAGGGCCTAATATATACCGTACAGTCCGCGAACTGAGGTGGTGTTCTTTCGTGGAACCCCAACGAGTCGATTACGGGCCTGTCGAGAGCATGGACCTGCGCCCCCAGCCTGTGCTCTCGACCCGGAAACTGAACCGGGCCTTTCACCTGGGAGCCGCCATCTATGCCGTTCACAATGTGGATCTTGACATCTACCCTGGCGAGTTCGTGGTCATCCGGGGACCGTCCGGCAGCGGCAAGAGCACGCTGCTATCGCTCCTGGCCGGGCTTGACCGTCCCACCAGCGGCCGCGTGATCATGGATGGCCTGGTCCTCAACGAACTGAGCGAGGCGGCATTGGCAGACCTCAGGCGAAGGAAAATCGGGTACGTGTTCCAGTTTTTCAACCTCATCGGGCACCTTACTGCCCGCCAGAACGTGGCCCTCCCCATGGCTTTTACCCCGGCACCACAATGGTATATCGATCAGCGCTGCAAAGAACTCCTCGACCTGGTGGGACTGGGCCACCGGGCCGATCACCTGCCCGGAGAGCTATCCGGAGGCGAGCAACAGCGTGTGGCTATTGCCCGGGCGCTGGCCAACGCACCTTCCATATTGCTGGCCGATGAGCCTACCGGGAACCTCGATCGCAAGACAGCCAAACAGATTGCAGGCGTCTTCCACCATATCAACGAGCAGTATCGCCAGACATGCGCCATGGTCACTCACGACCCCGAACTCGAATCCTATGCCCACCGCGTGATCTTCATGGCCGACGGTTCAGTAGTGGAAACCGTCCGGGGAGGTAGAGGGCGATGATCCGGTTTGCAGGACTGGGGCTCATCAACTCCTTGAGAAACCTCAACCGCAGCCTGATGACGCTGGCGGCCATGGCCATGGCCGGGCTGATGATGACCGCTTCCCTGTCGGTCCAGCAGGGATACCCGGCCGGGGAAGCCTTTACTTACCGTGCCTTCCTGGGAGGCGATATCCTCATCTACCCCGGCAGGGTGGTGGTAGAAGCCGCGCACCTCTCCCAAGAAGACAGCACGCCCTGGGTGTGGTCCCGGGATGCCGGGGAGTTGACCGGACCGCTGGCCTATCTCCACCCGGAAGCCCGCCACCCGGGTCACGTGCTGCCTGCCGGCCAGAGCAGGGAACTTGCCCAGTCCGCTCGGGCTTACCATGACCTGATCGACCGCATTAAGGCTGTCCCGGGCGTGATGCGGGTCAGCCCGTACTGGACCATCCCCGTGCCCGTGATGTACTACGGCCCCCCGACCGATTACATGTCGCCCCGGCCAGTGTACCATAGTGTGCTCCGGGCCCGGGACGTGGTGGCCGAAACTGAGCTGGCCCGGCTTATGTCCGAGAATGAACTCATGGTGACCGGCCGGTACTTCCGGCCGGAGGACGACGGCCAGATGGTGGCGGTGGTGGATGCTGGGCGAAGGTCGTTTGACGGGACGGACATCTCCATGGGCCAGGTGCTCCAGATTCTGGTCCCCAGGCCCTTCCGTGACCAGGAGGGACGCACGCGCCTGGACTACACCCGTACGGTTACGGTGGAACTGACGGTCATCGGGACCTACGTGCTGCCCTCACGGAGCATTATCTGGGAGGTAGAGACACCTTCGGGTCCTGCCACCGCGTCCGAGCAACTCTACTTCGTCACCCCGGAGGTCATCGTCCCGCTGGGGACCATGGAGAAGATCGTGAACCTGGCCACCGGGGTCACCGACATGGCCCAGGTGCTGTCGCCGGCCGCCATCCTGGTGATCGTGGACAACTTTGGCTTTGTAGAAGCGGTGGCTTCCCAGCTGCAGGAGGCTCTCCCGGCATTATCGGTCACCAGCGTCCCCCGGGAGATGGTGCGTACGAACCTGGCCGGTCTCCCGGAACGCATTGTGGAGGCTCCTGAGGATGTTAGACCTGTGCTCCGCCCGGAGGACCTGCTGCCCGGCCAGTGGGGCCGGCCCATTGACGTCTCCCCGCTGCTCAACGGCATCCTTTTCCTGGTAGCAGCCTTGGTGGCAGCAACCAACGCCACCATCCTGGTGCTGGAGCGCCGCCGAGAGCTGGGGGTGCTCAAGGCAGTGGGCGCACGTAACCAGGATATCATGGTCATGGTCATGACCGAAGTCATAGTGTTGGCGTTTACCGGCGCAACCTTGGGATTTCTCCTGGTGCAGTTGTACGGGAGCGCAGTACTGGTGACCACGGGCACGTCGTGGCGACTTATAGCCCAGCTGGCCTGGAAAGAGTGGATCATGGTGCTTGGGGTTACCGGTTCCGTCTCCTTGGTGTTCAGCCTCGTCCCGGCCCTGAGTACGTTGAGAATGACCGCGTCGGAGGTGCTACGGCTGCAATGAGCAGAAAGCAGGCACTGCGGTTGACCCTCCTAAGCTTTAGGAACGCCCGGGTCCGGGTGATCTTGCTGGCGGCACTGATGGTGACCGGCATAACTGGCCGCATGCTGTACGGGTACTTCTTTGGACACCTGGTGTCCCAGGCTGCCGGGAAGGGGGAGACCCACCGGGTCCAGCTGGTGGCCATCCTGCCTCCCGGACGGGATATACAGCAAATCATCGCCCGGCATTCGGCCCGGCACGGGGGTATGATCGCCTCCATCAACGGGATCCTATCTCCAGTGTACACACGGGTGGGCAGGCTAGAGGTGCTGGCTCTTGACTGGGAGGAACTCACCGGCAAATATCCAGGGGTGCTACGGGTAACCGGTCGCTTGCCTGCTTTGCCCGGGGAGGTGGCGCTTCCCCAGAACCTGGCCCGGGCGGCGGGCACCGGAATCGGACAGCACTTTCAGGCCACCAGCGATCCCAACCTCCAGCAATGGGTGGCACTAGGAGAATGCTGAAGAACATGGGTTTTGGGAGCAGATGGCCGGCCCTGAGGCTCTGGCGGAAAATTATGGCTATAGTCCCCTGGAGAGCACGTGTTCGGCTGTCCATCCAGTCTCCCGTTCCCAC
>JBFLYN010000002.1:0-182490 GCA_040756655.1 Bacillota bacterium | reverse complement strand
CTTCTTGCGCCTGAGCACTCCGCCATCCCCCCCGGTAGCACAACTACTGAGGAAGATTGGACATTCACCGCCAAATTCCTGTACTGCCCTACCCTATGGGGGTATATTTTTCAGCGCTCTCCTAGAGGTGGTAGGGATCTTCGAGGTGAACCCGCAGGGGAACATCCCTCCGACCTTACTGGACCGGCCCCTGGTGTCTACCGCATCCGTGAGCGGACCACGCAACGTAGGCATCGTGGTGTCCTGGACTCCGCCTCCCACCAGGTTGTGGGCGCCAGGTCCGGCCGCCACTCCCAGGCAGCTGGCCATGCAGCTTAGAACCATGTACAACATCACCTACACAACGGAGACCGCCGGGTTCTGGGGATGGGATTCCCTCCCGGTGTTCATCACCGGCGACTGGGCGCGTCACGTCACCACCATCCTTAGCTGGAATATCTACGCAGAGGGCAGCCGGATCCTAGGCGTGGGCTACGCCTTCATCGCCCTGGGTATCTACTCCGTCCTGATCATTGCCCTGATATCCCGGCGCCGGGAGCTGGCCATCAACAAGACCATAGGTCTGTCACCTCGCCAATTGGTGTTCGTATTCGGCCTGGAAGTAGCAGCTGTGAGCACCGTGTCCTTTGCGGTGAGCACCATAGCCGTGTCGGTCCTGGGCAACCGCGTGGCGTCGGTCATGGGCCTGGAGTCGAGGGTTAGTGCCATTTCCGTGCTGCAGACTCTAGCAACCATGGGCACTCTGGTGGTGATGGCCTCCATCATCCCCCTGGCCATGGCCGCCGCCGCCACGGTCAACCAGCTCCTGTATGGTCAGAAGATATACCTCTTTAAACGCCGGGTGCTGCTTCCCGTAGATGGAGGGGGTGAACGCTGATGCCGCTTCTTCTTTCTGCTGGACGCTTCGTTAACCGGGTAGTCCACTACCGCCAGGAGCGGCCGGCCCTTACCGTGGGGGGAGCGGGTCTAACCATTGCAGGGGATTCCTGGACTCATGCTCGTACCCCATCGCCCTGCACTGGCTCCCTGGACGATACGCGTGTGGCCATATTGGACCCGGTAGTGGGCATGCGCAGCCTGCTGGCCATGGCTCCAGCTTCGCGCAACTTCGCCATAGCCAGGACGGCCTGCCATAACCTGGGCGTGGTGCTTACCCACGAGGCCCTGAACAACTCTGTGATAGGTGGAGGGGACCTTCTGGACGTCATGGATCGCCAGCCCCTGGATGCCGTGTTCACGCGGCCGTCCAGCTCTCACCTGCAGACTTTGACTGACGGCATCCAACGGCAAAGAAGGGCCGGTTATGCCCGGGAAGTGGTGCTCATGGGCACCGCCGAGCTGAGGGAGCAGATGAGCGTCATCCAGCCCACCGCCACCGTTGACTGGCCCGGGGGAGACGCCGTCCGGCAGGTGCTAGGCCTAGAACAAGCGCTGGAAGCCACGGTTCGCCGCCTGTTCCACCAAGCTCCCGGCGTGGCCCGCTTTCACGAGCACTGGGAAGGTCCTATCTATCACCGGGCCCAGGCCATGGTGGCGGCCGCCCGCTGCTGGGCTAGGCTGGGCCCGGATCTCTTGGGTACGACGGTTCGCATCTACGACCTAGAACCGGGTTCGGTAGCAGTCTATACTGTGCAGGATGGACACTGCTTCCGCACCGTACACGATGTGTGGGGTTGCCATAGCCCTGGGCTGGCCCGTTCGCCACGCGACGGGGTGCTGGCACCCACGGCGGGCCTGGCGGTTTGCCCTAACGGCCAGAGCATTGCCTCCTGGCTTCCTTTTAGGGCAGACCCGGTGGAGCTGGAAAACGACGTGGCCAACTACCTCCTGCGGCCGTCCACCGTGCCCGAAACCTGGCGGGAGCTCCTTACCAGGATGGCCGTCACCCGGGCTGTAGCCCGGCGGGCTGCGCACATTGCCGCCGCCAACCGGCCCGAAGGCATAGGCTCCGGAAGACCTCAGAGGGTGGTGGTCACGGGAAACACGGTGTCCGGCGGCCACGCAGGTGCCATTCTCCTGCTGGTGCTGGACATGGCCGAGCCCACGGGTGTCACACCCATATACCTCGACCACCACGGCATCTTGCCCGGGCTGGGTGCCCTGGCCCTGGAGGGGCGGGAACTGGAGGCCGCAGAGCCGGGCCCTCATGCTCCTGTGATGCTCCTGGCCACTTGCATTGCTCCGTCCCATCAAGCTGTAGACTGGCAAAACCCCAAGGACCACACTGCTGCCATGGTCAGTGCCGGCATCCCGGGCCAAAACCCGGTGGTCTTCCGCCTGCAACCAGGCATGCTCTCCCTGCTGCCGCTTACGGCCAGGCACGAGGTCCAGCTCAGGCTGCACCCGGCACCCGGCTACGATTTCGGGGCCGGGAGTGGGAAGGTATGGGAGGGCATAGTGTCCGGCGGTCTGCTGGGCCTGGTGTTCGACACCCGGGGCCGTCCATTGGTGCTGCCCAGCCACGAGGATATTCGCATAGCCCGCATGCGCGACTGGCTGGCTGAGGTAAGGAGGAACGGCTGATGGAGGCTTTCCTCAACGGCAGCGCGGTGCTCAAGGACACCCGGTATGGATGCAAACGCCAGGTGCCGCCCGGCAGCACGGTGTTGGTGGAGAAGGGCGCACGCGTGGACCACCAAACACCCATCGCCTCCGGGGTTGGCCGCGTGCACCGGGTCCGCTTGCCCGCAGAACTCCACGGTTGTACGGGTTTTAGAAAAAAGCCGGGCGATCCGGTAAAGGCCGGAGAGACCCTGGCTGTACTCACCTACCAACTAGGACTGGGGCTGGCCGAGTACGTGTGCCCGGTGGACGGGGTCATCGAGACCATTCTGGAGAAAACCATGATCATCCGCTCCCACACCACCGACCTGCTGGCCGGCTTGCCCGGGGTAGTTGCGAGGGTGGTAAAGGACCGGGAGGTGGAAATCGAGGCCGAGGGACACCTCATCCCCGGCTGGGCCGGAGCGGGCCCACCGACCTTTGGCCCCGTGTACCTGGCTGGCGAGCTCTACGCGCCCACGGGGGCAAACCGCTCGCTGGGACCCCAGGTGCAGGGAACGGTGGTGGTAAGTCTGACCTACACCGCAGGCCGGGCGCTGGAGCTGCTTGCCCGCTATGGTGCCGTCGCCCTGGTCTGCGCCAGCTTGTCGTACTCCGAATGGGCCGCCTTCTCGGCCGTCACCGGACCGGTGCCACCCTTTACCGTTGTGGTGCTGGAAGCTTTCGGTAGCTCTTGCCTGGTTCCCGGGGTCAAGACCCTGTTGGGAAGCGCTGAGGGTAGGTCCGCCTACGTTGCTGGCGGACAGCCGGGCGAAGACCCGCCCGTGGTTTTCCTTCCCACCGGCAACGGCCATGGTGATGGCCATGCCAACCTGGCCCTTCAGGCCGGGCACCGGGTGCGTGTTCTGGCCGGCGCCTATGCCGGGCAGCACGGGTTTGTGCGCTCCCTGCCAGCAGAGTGGACCACGACGCCTACCGGTTACCGGGTGCTGCCGGTGGAGGTAACGTTGGAGTCCGGGCCAGCGATCCGTGTGGCCCGGTGCAACCTGGAGGTAACAGGAGTCTAGCGCCAATCCCCCCACGGTGAGGCCGGCCGCAGTCCTCGGCGGCCGGCCTTGCCGTGTAGTTTGACATAAATGGCAAGCAGAACCTATACTTGGAATATGACTGACTGTCCAGTCACTGGTGGGAGGGGAGCCAAGCATGTTCTTGCCTGTCTTCTCGGTGAAGCAGCCGGTAACCACGCTCATGGTCATGTGCGTGGTTGTGCTTTTGGGAGTGGTGTCGCTAACTCAGCTGCCCATGGACCTGTTGCCTAGGTTAGAACAACCCGTGCTTGTCATCTCCACTCCTTTCCCGGGCAGCGGGCCCGAGGAAGTTGCCGCTATGGTGACCATACCCATCGAGCGGGTACTGAGCGTGCTGGCGGGAGTACAGCGGGTGTCTTCCCAGTCCTCAGAGGGATGGTCACAGGTAGTGTTGGAGTTTGCCTGGGGCACGGATATGCGAGAGGCCCGCGACATGGTGAAAGACCGGCTGGCCCGCCTGCGCTTTGTCGAGGGCGTGGGTACCCCGACCATCTCCCGCTACGATCCGTCTGCCCAGGCCATCATGACCCTCAGCATCACCGGACCGGATGATCCGGTGGAGCTGAGAGCCCAGGCCGAGGAGAGGGTGCTCCCCTTGGTGGAGGCCGTGGACGGCGTAGGCTCGGTATCCCTCTCGGGCGGACGCAGCCGTGAGATCTCTGTCTCCGCGGACCAGACCAAGCTCCGCCAGTACGGCCTTACCCTCTCCCAGGTCAACTCCATCATCGCTGCCAGCAACTTGACCCAGCCAGCCGACGCTGTACGCGATGAGGAAGGCAGGCTGCTTAACGTCAGGGTCATGGGTAGGCTGACGTCGCTGGAGGATCTGGCCAACCTGGTGTTGACCTATGCACCGCTTACGCTTTCCCCGGGGCAGGAAGCAGGCCGGGTGGCTCTCCAGCCGGTGCGCCTGCAGGACGTAGCCGAGGTCACCGAGGGTCTTGCACCGGTGACGACCATTGTCCGCACGGGTGGGCGCCCCAGCGTCACTTTGTCAGTGTTCAAAGAGGGAGATGCCAACACTGTCCAAGTCGCCCGGCGGGTGGAAAGAGCCCTGGTGGGCGTCGACGGCGACCTGGAGGTCTTCTTCATCACCAGCCAGGCCCGTTTCATCGAAGAAGCACTGAACGCGGTGCGGACCAACCTGATGACCGGGGGGTTCCTGGCCCTGACGGTGCTCGTCATCGCCCTGAGGAGCCTGGGGAACACGGCCATCATCGGGGTGTCCATCCCCTTTTCGGTCATTGCTACCTTTGCCCTCCTGTATTTCACCAAGCTCACCATGAACGTCATGACCCTGGGCGGCCTGGCGCTGGGCGTGGGCATGCTGGTGGACAACTCCATCGTGGTCATCGAGAATATTCACCGCTTCCGGCAGCTGGGGCATGACCCGACCACTGCTGCCATCGGGGGAAGCCAGGAGGTGGCGGGAGCCATAACTGCCTCCACCCTCACCACGGTAGCCGTGTTTTTGCCCGTGACCTACGTGGCCGGAATGACGGGCCAGCTGTTCAAGGAATTGGCACTCACGGTAACCTGCTCTTTGCTGGCGTCGCTGGTGGTGGCCCTCACCGTTGTGCCCATGCTGGCCTCCCAGTGGACCCGAACCGGGGAGTCCGGGGTGAAGACCGGCACGCCCGGCCGTGCGGCCCGTGCGTACCGGAGCCTGCTTGGGCGGGTGCTGGGACGTCCGGCCCTGACCCTGGCCATCGCGGTCCTTTTTGCCGCCAGTTCCTTCTCGCTTTTGCCCGGTATGGGCCGGGAATTCTTGCCCTCTGTGGATGAGGCCACCATAAACCTGACTCTGACCATGCCCGATGGCACACAGGTGCAGGAAACATCTGGCTACTTGGCCAGCATAGAGGCACTCTTTTCGAGTATCCCGGAAGTCCGGGTGTACACCAGCAGTTCCAGCGGAGCAAGAGGCAGGATCGTAGCCCGGCTGCAACCCAGGGAGGTCAGGCACCGGAGCCTCGATGACATCATGGCTGACTTGGCGCCCCGGGCTGGGGCCCTGGCCGGGCCCGGCACGGTCACCCTATCGTCCCAGGGGACAGTCTTCGGACAGGCGGCGGGTTCCTCGCGCACCCTGCAGCTTACCCTGAGCGGGCCCAGCCAGGCCGCGCTGGAATCCATCCTCGACCAGGTCTTGGCTGCCGTGGGCAGTGTCAGGGGTGTGGAAAACGTCACCTCCTCCCTGGACCGCAGGCGCCCGGAACTGCACGTGGTAGTAGACCAGGAAGAGGCCCTGCGCTACGGGCTCACCGCCGCGCAGGTCTCTTCGACAGTGCGGTCTGCCCTGGCCGGGAGCACGCCCACCCAGCTGGAGCTGGCCAACGGCCGCAATATCCCGGTACGCGTCAGGTTGCGCCCGGAAGACCGGGAAACCGTCGCGGCCCTCTCCCGCCTCCAGCTTAGAGGCACCGCCGGCCCGGTGGAACTGGGGCGGGTCGCCACCATCACCACCGGAGGAGGGCCCCGGAGCTTGAGCCGGGTTAATTCCCGCAGCACCGTCACTATTTCCGCCACCGTGGAAGGACGGGACCTGGGCTCTGCCTCCCGCGAGGCCAGGGCCGCCGTGGCGGCCCTGGAGCTGCCGGATACCTTCCGGGTGGGAACTGAAGGCGCAGCCCGCATGATGGACGAGGGCTTCCAGGGGCTGGGCCTGGCCCTGGGCCTGGCCGTGGCCTTGGTCTACATGATCATGGCCGCTCAGTTCGAGTCGTTGCTCCACCCGCTGGTGATCATGGGCTCGGTGCCCTTGGCCGCCACCGGGGCCCTGGTGGCGCTCTTTGTCACCGGCAGACCCCTCGGTGTAACCGGGATGATCGGCCTCATCATGCTGGCCGGCATCGTAGTCAATAACGCCATTGTGCTGGTGGATTACACCAACCAGCTCCGCCGGCGGGGCATGGTCCCGCGCGATGCTCTCCTGGAGGCTGCCACCACCAGGCTAAGGCCCATCATCATGACTGCCGCCACCACCATACTGGCCCTCTTGCCGCTGGCCTGGGGGCGGGGCCAGGCCGGGGAATTGCAGCAACCGCTGGCCCTGGCCGTCACCGGAGGGCTTACCACCAGCACGTTGCTGACCCTCCTGGTGGTTCCTTCCCTGTACCTGGTGGTATCCCGGTGGTCTCAGGGGCGGTATGCCGAGACGAACCGGGGGATAGCTCTACCTTGAAAACGGCACAGGCTTCCTGGCTGCCCTCCCGCCGGCGGTGCCCGGTGGTCTGTCGAGCTGGGCCGCGCGGGAATTTGTCGGCCTAGATGCCAAGACCCGTGGGTATACCTTCTTTCCGGCCCGGCCGCCCCGGGGGCCTTTGCAGGCTTATTGCGGCGTCCAACGAAAGCGACTATGCTAAATATGGCGGTCCTGGTGCCAGCGCTCCGCTTGCGGGGAAGGGCAGGCCCGACCTGCCAGCCGGCCCGGGCCACTGACTGGCCCTCAGACTCCACTTCAGAACGGCGTTTCACGGGATGTTGAGGTGTTCATATGGAGTTCGACGGTTTGGGCTGCCACCTGCAAAAAGCATTCTCCCGGCTCTCGACGCCTCTTATGGCCGATGCCTGCCTCCGGCTGGGCCTGCCACTGAGGTTGGCCCCGCCCGGCATCCGCCCGTTGGTTCCGGGACTGCGTTTGGCTGGCCCTGTTTTGCCGGTCCGGCATTACGGCAGTGTGGACGTATTCCTGGAGGCGCTGGAGAATGCCCGGGCCGGCGACGTCATGGTAATCGACAACCGGGGACGGTGTGACGAAGGTTGCATCGGCGATCTTGCCGTCTTGGAGATGCAGGCGGCAAACCTGTCCGGAGTGGTTGTGTGGGGGTGTCACCGAGATACGCCGGAACTGGTACAGATCGGTCTTCCCGTCTTCAGCTGCGGCAGCTGTCCGGCCGGCCCCCGGCGGGACGACCCCAGGGACGAAGGAGCCCGGCAAGTAAGCTCCATAGGAGACTGGCAACTGACACCGGAGGATGCTGTGTTGGCAGATGACGATGGCGTGCTCTTCGTCGCTTTGGCTGACGTGGAACGGCTGCTGACGACCGCCGGCGCTATATACGCGACCGAGAGAAAGCAGGTAGAGGCCATCCGGAAGGGGAAGACTCTACGACAGCAGCTGCAGTTTGACCTGTACCTGGCCAGACGTGCAGCCGATCCGTCCTACAGGTTCCGCGAACACCTGCGCGTCGTGGGCGGCGCCATTGAGGAATAGCACCCTTGGGGTGCCGGAAGTCAAGGGGCAATGACCGTGAGCAACACCATGGAAACCATCCTTTCTCACCGGACGATCCGCCGGTTTGCGCGCCGGCCGGTTGCCGAAGGCCAGATAGAGGCGCTTTTGGCTGTGCAGTGCGTGCTCCTACCGCTGCTCTAGAGCAATTCTATTCCATCCTGCGGCTCCAGGACCCGGCCAAACGCGATGAGTTCACCCGTATCTGCGGCCACCACAAGGTGGTGGAGAACGCACTATTGTTTGTCTTTTTGGCTGACTTCCGGAGAAACGATCACCTTGCCCAGGTGCTGGGAGGGGTTAGGGTCATCCATGGGTATACAGCGCTTGCCTTGGGCTTGGTTGATGCCACGCTGGCTGCCCAGAACCTGTCCTTGGCGGCCGAAAGCCTGGGTTTGGGCACCTGCTACATCCGCATGGCCCTGCACCGGGCGCTGGCCGTGTGCCAGGCACTGGACCTACCGCGGCAAGCACTGCCCCTGTTTGGCCTGGCCGTCGGTCATCCCGACCAGCAACCGCAACTGCGACCGCGCTTGGACCTCGGCTTGCTGGTGCACACTGACGTTTACCGGGACCCGGCAACCGCTGAGCTGGAGCGTGCCATCGAAGACCTTGGAAATGCCTCCATGGGTGAGCTACCGGTCCATCGCAGCCCCCAGGAGAAACGCTTGTTCCTCAAGGCCGTCCTCGGGGGAGCCTGGTGGCGCCAGGGGGAAACCGGCCACCAGGTGGCCCGGGCATGGAATCACGACCGGGCCCGTTCCAGGGCCAAGGCCGGGACGGGCCTACGCTCGGGCATAGTCCCCTGTGATCCGGGACATGCGCAGCTACCTTCCTGCCGGGCAGTCTGAAAGGCCTTCGCTGGCCCAACGGCACCCGTTTCCCCAGGGAGGGTCCAGCGTGGCCAGGACCGGCATGGGGTAACCCTTCATCTATCGGCGCCCGGCCGGGCGCTGGAAAGCGTGGTATGACCAATGTCAGTGTGCGGGATTGGCATCGACATCGTCTCGGTTCCCCGTTTCGTAGAGTTCGTGGAGCGGAAGGGTGACAAGGCGCTCCAGCGGCTGTTTGCCCCCGGCGAGGACACTGTCGGGTTGTCCGGGCCCCGGCTGGCCGCCCGGTTTGCCGGCAAGGAAGCCGTCATGAAGGCACTGGGGGCCGGCATGGGAACCGTGGCGTGGCATGACATCCAGATCGTATCCACGCCCTCGGGCCGGCCCCAGGTCCTGCTGGAGGGCCGGGCCCGGGAACTGGCACGTATCCAGGGCATAGCCCGGGTGGAGCTTAGCCTGTCCCACGAGCAGGACACGGCCGTAGCCGTGGCCATCAGCGTGGGCGGGCCGGGAGGTGTAGACCAGTGCTAGTGGCCACGGGCGCCGAGATGAGAGAGTGTGACCGGCGGGCTATCAGCGAGTTTGGCATTCCCGGTGTGGTGCTCATGGAGAATGCAGGATGGCAGGCCGCCCGGGCCGCCCGCGAACTGGTCCCGGAGCCGACCGGTAAGTCCGTGGCCATAGTGTGCGGGACCGGGAACAATGGTGGGGATGGCCTGGTCCTGGCCCGGCACTTGCAGGAGATGGGCGCCCGGGTCAAAGTGTATCTGGCCGGCGAGGTAAGTCAGGTCCGGGGTGATGCCCGGGTCATGCTTGAGGCGTGGAGGCTCCGGGGCGGGGAGCTGGCAGAGGGGTTACCCGGGTCGCTGGAAGGTAATGACCTGGTGGTGGACGCGGTGGTTGGAACTGGTTTTACGGGCCAGCTGCGCTCCCACGCCCTGGCAGCTGCGGAGCTGCTAAACCGGGCCCACTGCCCGGTGTTGGCCCTGGACCTTCCATCGGGAGTGGAGGCCGATACCGGGGCAGTGCGCGGTCCGGCAGTCCGGGCCACTATGACCGTGACTTTTGGTCTACTAAAGCCCGGGCTCCTCTTTTTTCCCGGCGCTGGACTGGCCGGGCGTGTGGTAGTGGCCGCCATATCACTGCCTGCCCAGGCCTTGACCGGCGTGGGCGCGCAGTTGAGCACCGCCTCCTTGGTAAAGACGCTGCTTCCACCCCGGGCCCCGGACGCCCACAAAGGGACGCATGGACGGGTGCTGGTCATCGGTGGTTCGCCCGGGCTGACCGGCGCCGCCGCCCTGGCATCCACCGCAGCCCTGCGCGCCGGGGCAGGCTTGGTGACCCTGGCCGTTCCGGCCCGGCTGCACGATCTCATGGAGATCAAGCTCACGGAAGTGATGACTTGCCCTCTCCCGGACGGAGGTGCCGGGACGGTCATGACGGAGGCTCTGGATTTGGCGCTGGAACGGGCCTTGGGCGTCCGCGCGGTGGTGCTGGGCCCGGGCCTGGGTACCGGCCCGGGTACCCGGGAGTTTACCCGGGGATTTGTGTCCCGGTGCCGGACGCCCATGGTCATCGATGCCGATGCCTTGGCCGCGCTGGAGCCAGGAGGAGGTCTGGGAAGCGAGGTCGTGCTCACACCTCATCCCGGCGAGGCCGCCAGGCTCTTGCAGTGGGGCGTGACCGACATAGCTGCCAACCGCCCCGCGGCTGCCCGGGAGTTGGCCGCCCGCTACCGGTCGGTGGTGGTTTTGAAGGGCGCGCGCACAGTGGTAACCGCTCCTGGGCAGAAGCTCTTCATTGACCCAACTGCCAACCCAGCTCTGGCTACGGGCGGGACCGGGGATGTCCTGGCCGGAGCCATCGGTGCCCTCCTGGCGCAAGGGTGTCCACCGCTGGACGCTGCGGTGGCCGGGGTCTACCTGCACGGAGTGGCCGGTAGTATCATGGCCCAGGAACTGGGTAACTCGGGCGTGCTGGCACAGGAGGTGGCGACTGCCCTGCCCCGGGCCCGGCGGCTCATACTGGATACACGCCTGAACCGCTCCTGGCTTTGGGACTCGACCGATCCTAACTAGCATAGCTGGCGGGGGCAAAGAGTAAGCTATTGAGGGAACCACGCAGCGCCGGCGGGGGGTGGAGAGCACGCGTCGGCGGTTATGGGCGGCGTTGACACTCTTCCTGATGTCCGCCTGGGGCATGTACGCCCGTTACTTGGCCTTGGTGCCCACCCGCCTGGAGGCGGCCCTCGGGCAACCGTGCTCCGCGTTGGTGACGGTGGTGACCAAGGACACCACCACCGTGTTGGAGCAGGTAAGCTTGCCGTCGGGAGCCTACCTTAGCCGGGTGACCAGCGGGGAGAATCCGGGTTCCTTGCGCGCCTTTGACGGACGCGACTACTACCATTACCCTGGGCCCGGCCATCACCTGCTGCAAGTCACAGGCTACCCGGCCGGTCTTGCCCACGATGATGGGAGTCAGTTGGTCCGGTGGGCACAGCGGGTGGCACTGGACGGGGCCAAGGCCGGGCAACTGGCCTGGGGCTGGTCCCGGGGGCCGGTGTTGAAAGTAAGCCGGGCGGACCTGACAGTAAATCTCCATCCGGTTACCTTGTGGCCAGTAGCGCTCCAGACCCCAGCGGAGATCATGCGGTTTAGCTACCTGCCTGTCCCGCAAGGGTGGCAACTGGAATTCCCCGGTGACGTGGTGGTCAAGCGAGTTGCCTCTGACCTGGGTCCGCGTGCCCGGGACGAAGTGCTGATCGGTGCTGGCCTGGCGGTGCGCTGGCCTAGGTACTGGCCGCCGGGGCTACGCATGGACCAGCTTTACGTGTGCCGGTCCCGTGCCGGGACCGTGGTCATACTGAACTTCTCTGGTCCTTCGGCCCTGACCGTGGTCCAGAGCTACCACCCGGGACCGCTCGTGGACCTGGCCGGGGAGACCGCCTCTTGGGGCAGCGCCCAAGTGCACTTGACAGAAAGCGGCGAGAGTATCCTGGCCACTTGGCTTTCTGGGCACCTCCTCTTGGCGGTGCTGAGCAAGTTGGAGCTCGGGGAACTTATGAAATTCGTCGCCGGGCTGTACTGACAACCTGTTGCCCGGGTGGCCTGCGTGGTATATAATCGTGTCTAGCAGGGAAAATTCTGCGCGGGGAACCCGGATCTTCCTGATGCGCACCTTCTACCGGACGGGGGCACTGCCTTGGGCAAGCACAAACGGATCGTGGTATCTCTGCCAGATGGCATGCTCCGGGAAGTGGACGGTATTACGTCCATGGAGAAACTCAACCGCAGTGAGCTGATCCGCGAAGCCATGCGCCAGTTTCTCGAAGAGCGCAAAAAAAGAGAGATGCGCGAGAGGCTCCGGCGCGGCTATCTCGAAATGGCCGAGATCAACCTGGAGCTGGCCGAGGAGGGCCTGTGGGTGGACGAAGCAACCCCGGTCCTGACCGGGTCAGGAGGCCGGCGGCGGTGAACATACGCCGGGGCGACATCTACTATGCCGACCTCAGTCCGGTCGTCGGTTCTGAACAGGGCGGCTTCCGCCCGGTCTTGGTGGTTCAAAACGACATTGGGAACAAGTACAGTCCCACTACGATCGTGGCTGCCATCACGTCCCAGATCGACAAGGCCAAGCTTCCTACCCACGTCGAGCTGCCCGCTTCGGAATACCGGCTAGAAAAAGATTCGGTGCTCCTCTTAGAGCAGGTCAGGACCGTGGACAAACGCAGGCTCCGGGAGTATATCACCCGTCTTTCCGATGAGGCCATGGCCAAGGTCAACGAAGCGCTGGCCATCAGCGTCGGCCTGAAAGAGATCTAGTTGTAGGTGTGGCCGGGCACAGAGTGGCACCGTCAGCCGGTGCTCTTTTTCATTTCCGGCAGGAATCTGCCTACCCGGTATTAAACATATCAAAGATGGAGGTGTTTGGGTATGCAACTGGCCGCTATACCCAGGGTCAAACTGGCCCACCTGCCCACACCCCTTGAGGAGGCCACGACCCTCCGCCGGGTGTTGGGTGGCGGGCCCAGGATTCTTTTTAAAAGAGACGACGCCACGGGCTTGGCCGTGGGAGGGAACAAAGCCCGCAAACTCGAGTTTCTGGTGGCCGACGCCCTGAAAAAGGGGGCCGACACCCTCATCACCACGGGTGGACCCCAATCCAACCATGCCCGCATGACGGCGGCGGCGGCGCGACGTTTCGGCCTGGAGGCGGTTTTGGTCCTTACTGCCGACAGCGAACCGCCCAAGCAAGGCAACCTCTTGCTGGACTACGTGCTGGGAGCTGAGGTCAAGTTCGTTGCGGGCGATGCTGCCGAAGCCATGGAGGAGACGGCGGCCGGGCTCCGCGCCAGGGGGAAAAAGCCGTACATCATCCCCATCGGCGGGTCTAGCCCCATTGGGGCCCTGGGCTACGTGGCCGGCGTGCAAGAACTGGCTGCCCAGGCCTTCGCCGCCGGGGTAGCCGTGGACCATGTGGTCATGGCCTCGGGGTCAGGCGGAACCCAGGCCGGGTTGGAACTGGGCGCTGCCCTTTTCCACTTCGGAACCGTGACGGGCATCAGCATCAGCCGGGAGAAGACGTCTTTGGCAGAACGTATCGCCGGGATCGCCAATGAAGCCGCGCACCTGCTGGATGTGGAACTGTCATTTGATCCTTCCACCATCCGCGTGTGCGACGATTACATCGGCGAAGGATATGCCAAGGTCACCCCGGGCGGGCTGGAGAGCATCAGACTGGTGGCCCAGACTGAGGGGATTATCCTGGACCCGGTGTACACCGGCAAGGCCATGGCCGGATTCTTGGATCTGGTCCGGCAGGGTACTTTTCGGGATGACGAAACCGTGGTGTTTCTCCATACCGGTGGCACCCCGGGGCTTTTTGCCTACGCAGACTACTTCTAGATTCTCCCGGTCCGCTTCCCCCGGTGGAGCACTCGGACCCGAAAGGAGCGACAACCTGGAGGGAGACGCCCGGCCAGGACCGGGCTATAGCCAGGGACAGGTATGTTACCTATTATAGGCGTTACACCGTCGTACGATCACGAAAAGGAGCGATACGCCCTGTCACCAGAGTACACCCGCGGGATCCGGGCGGCGGGCGGGGTTCCGGTGATGATCCCGTTTCTCGATGAAGAGGCCACCTGCCGCCTGCTGGAGGTTCTGGACGGTATCATCCTGTCGGGCGGTGTGGACGTGGACCCCTCGCACTTTGGTGAAGAGCCGCTGCCCCAGCTGGGCCGGGTCTGCCCGGAGCGCGACCGGGCTGAACTCATCCTTACCCGCAATGCCCTCGAAAGGCGCATTCCCGTGCTGGGGATATGCCGGGGCGTCCAGGTTCTGAACGTGGCCGCAGGCGGCACCTTGGTCCAGGACATCCCGTGTCAGGTCAAACCCAGCCTTAAGCATTCCCAGGCTGCCCCGCGCTGGTACCCTACTCACGCTGTGGAAATGGACGACCGGAGCACCGTAGCACGCCTATTGGGGGCTTCCACCATCCGGGTCAACTCCTTTCATCACCAATCCGTGGCCCAACCAGCGCCGGGGTTCACAATCACGGCCCGGGCACCCGACGGGGTGATCGAAGCCATCGAGGGGCCGGGCTTTGCCGTGGGTGTCCAGTGGCATCCAGAGTGCATGTGGGAGAAGGACCAAAGATTTCTGCAGCTTTTTCGCGGCCTGGTGGACGCGGCGGTGAGCAGGTCATGAGGAGCCGACAAGCCGGGATACGCACGGGCGAACTGGAGCCGGGACCCCATAACGCCATCACCGACGTAGCCGGCGTCTGCGTGGGTCACACCACCTTGATCCGGGGCGAGGGAGCACTCCGACCTGGTAGCGGTCCGGTCCGCACTGGAGTCACGGTGATCCTGCCGCACCCGGGCAACTTGTTTCGTCACAAGGTCCGGGCGGCATGTCATGTCATCAACGGTTACGGCAAGGCCACTGGTCTGGTCCAGGTAGCCGAGCTGGGTGAACTGGAGACCCCCATCGCCTTAACCAATACCCTCAGCGTGGGTACGGTTTGGGACGCCCTGGTCTCCTACATGCTTGAAACTAACCCTGACATCGGGGTGACCACCGGCACCGTCAACCCAGTGGTCACCGAGTGTAACGATGGCTTTCTCAACGATATCCGGGGTCGGCACGTGCAAGCCGAACACGTCCGGCAGGCGCTGGCCTGCGCAGTTGGCGGCCCGGTGTCCGAGGGCAACGTGGGTGCGGGCACGGGCATGTCGGCCCTGGGCTATAAAGGTGGCATTGGGACTGCCTCCCGCGTGCTCCCGCCCGCCGGCGACGGTTATGTCCTAGGCTGTTTGGTGCTGGCCAATTTTGGGAGAACGGGCGACCTGGTGGTGGCCGGTGTCCGGGTTGGGCAGCTGCTCAAAACCCAGGATGAACACAGGCCCCCGGATGGATCCATTGTGATGGTGCTGGCCACCAACGCTCCCCTGTGCAGCCGCCAGCTGGGCCGGGTGGCACGGCGGGCTGCGGCCGGGCTGGCCAGGACAGGATCCTACTACTCTCACGGAAGTGGCGATTTCGTGCTGGCCTTTTCCACGGCGAACCTGTTGGATCATTACCAGCGCGTTGCCACGCCCCACGAGCAGCTGCCAGACGGGGGTCCGGCCATGAGCCTTTTGTTCCGGGCAGCCGCTGATACGGTAGAAGAAAGCATTCTCAACGCGCTGTTCAGTGCAGAGACCATGGTAGGGCGTGACGGCAACACGCGGCTGGGGCTCCCGGTAGCCGATGTCCAGGAGCTTCTGCGCCAGCGCGGTTGCCTTGAATAGAACACAAGGGGAGGATTCCGCGTGATCAGGTACAACCGGGAACAGCTGGTTATCGTATCGGTAGTGGGGGAGATATCCAGCCCGGCCGTGGATACGCCCTACCGCCTGGGGCACGATGGAGTGGCCCGGGTCGGTGCGGGCACCGGCGGCATCACCTACAACGTGCGGGTGGGTGATTCGGCCTATGGGTGGGCTGGCGACCACGTGGAGCCAGGGGTAAGCTCCAAGAACAAGGACGTTAGGGAAAACAACGCCTACAATTTCCTCTCGTGCATTGGGAACGAAGCCAGGGTTTTGACTGGCGAGGCGAAAGGCGCCGTCGGCGTGGTCACCGGCAAGCACGGCGGCATTGAGCACGTTATCATCGACTTCTGTCCGGAAGTGCTGGAGAAACTGGCCATTGGTGACAAGATCCAGGTGAAAGGTTGCGGCCAGGGCATGCAGCTTTTGGATTTTCCCAACGTACGCGTGATGAATGTGTCCCCGCGCCTCCTGGAAGCCTTGGAACTGGAGGTTAGCCCTGAGGGCAAGCTGAGAGTGCCAGTCACGGCCATAGCCCCGGCGGCAGTGATGGGCTCGGGCATGGGTTCTCCCACCTCCGAGAAGGGCGACTATGACATCACCACCCAGGACCGGGAAATCCTCAAAGAAACCGGGCTTGACCAGGTCAGGCTTGGAGACCTGGTGGCCATCGCCGACATGTCCGGCGATTTTGGGCGGAGCTTTAAACGCGGTGCAGTAACCATCGGCGTGGTGGTCCACGGCGACTCCAACCTGGCAGGGCATGGCCCGGGAGTGACCGGGCTCTTTTCCTCGGTCCACGGGGACATAGAGCCTTTCATCGATCCCGGTGCTAACCTGGCTGACATCCTCCAGCTGCGGGGGGATGCATGAGGATGATCACCGAGGAAATCCTGGCCCGGGCCCGGGCCATCCAGGGGCGACTAGTGGAGGTGAGGCGGGACCTCCATATGAACCCGGAACTGGGTATGCAGGAGCACCGTACCGCCGGGATAGTGGCGGACCGCCTGCAGTCTTTGGGCATCCAGGTACGTACCGGGGTGGGCGGCACCGGGGTGGTGGGAGTACTGGCAGGGGCACGCCCGGGGCCCACCATCGCCCTAAGGGCAGACATGGACGCCCTGCCCATCCAGGACCGAAAACAGGTACCATACGCTTCGCAGGTACCGGGAATTATGCACGCTTGCGGACATGACGGTCACACTGCCATTTTGCTGGGAACGGCCGAGATCCTCAGCGGTATGGCGGGCCAGCTAGGTGGCCAGGTCAAGTTCCTCTTCCAGCCCGCTGAGGAAGGGCCGGGCGGTGCTTTGCCCATGATCGAAGCGGGGGCCCTGGAAGACCCCCATGTGGACTGTGTGGTGGGCTTGCATCTTCACAACGATCTCCCGGCCGGAACCCTAGCGGTGAAGTATGGGGGGGTCAGTGCCTCATCGGACAGCTTTCAGATCACCATCACCGGAAGAGGAGGGCATGGGGCTGCGCCCCACACTGCTGTAGATGCCATCTCTGCGGCTGCCCAGTTTGTGACTACCCTGCAGACCATCGTCAGCCGGGAGATCAACCCGGTGGAGCCGGCCGTGGTCACCGTAGGTACCATCCGCGGCGGTTACCGCGGCAATGTCATAGCCGACGAGGTAGTCATGACCGGGACCGTACGTCTCCTGGAACAGGAAGCCCGGCCGTTGATGCAGGAACGGATCGAACGGGTGGCAGGCGGGGTGACGGCGGCAACCCGGACCACCTACCAGATGCAATACGGGTATGGATACCCCCCGGTGGTAAACGACGATCAAGTCACTGCCTTGGTAGAGCAGGCATGCGCCAAGATCGTGGGCGCCGGGAACGTCCTCCGCCTCAAGGCTCCCACCATGGGAGCCGAAGACTTCTCCTACTTTGCTGGCGAGCGCCCTGGCTGTTTCTTCAGGCTGGGCTCGCGTAACGAGGAAAAGGGACTGGTATTGCCGGGCCACAACCCGGAATATGACTTCGACGAGGCAGTCCTGTGGCTGGGTGTAGCCGCTTTCTGCCAGGTAGTCGCTGATTTCTTCCAATAATTGCCGTACCTCTCCTGGGAACCTAACGTCCGGCCCGGACGTCGCTTTCCCAAGGAGAGGGGATAGAGACCATGCCCAGAGCTGCCTGGTTAAGAGCGGTAGCAGCACTGGCCGTTGTGCTGATGCTGGGCGGGGAAAGCCTGGGCTTGCCCGTGGCCGGTACATCCGGTTCACTGGAGGTCACGGTCCAGCCCGTGCCCGGGACGGGTGGTTACCGCCTGGTGGTAGTTTTGACAAACCAGGGGGACCACCCAGTGGCCGTGCAGCTGGAAAGGCGGCAGTTTAGGGTGGTAGTATACAGTGCAGATGGGACTGTCTGGCAGCATGACGGCATGGATGATGAGACTTTCTGGTGGCTCACCCTCGAGCCCGGGCAGGCACGTCGGTTTACCTGCTTTTGGCCGGAAGCACCGGCCACGGACCCGGCCGAGGTGGTCGCCACGGTTTTCGTGGTGGTTGGAAGGCAGAGGAAAGCCCTAAGTTCGAAGCCAGTGGCGCTGTAACCAGATTGGCCTGCTCCAGAGAGTCGACTCGAGGATCTTCCGGATGGTCCTTCCCGGAACCGGGCGAGGGCCATCTTGCCTTTGTGGAACTGAGAAGGATATTGCCCTCCCGGCAAAGAAGTCTTATTTGATCTGCTACCATATTCAGAAGGGAGGGCGCTGATGGCCGACAATCAACTGCCGAATGCGGCAGAGACCACGCCCAAACCTAAGCGCAGGCGCCGCCGGAGACCCAAGCCGGCAGCAGGAGCGCCCAGGCCAACGCCGCCCGAAACACGAGCCACCCAGAAGCCAGCCCAGAAGAAACCGGCGCCAGTGCCCAGTACTCCCCAAACTGCCGGCGGGAAGACCAAAGCCTCGCAACCCGGATCCGCCCCCAAGCCTGCGCGGCCCGGCCCGGAAGCCGGTATAGAAGCTGCCGTTCCAAGGCCCAAAAAACGTCGCAGGCGCCCGCGACCGCCTGCCCCGCCATCCGCGTCGCCAGCCGCTGCCCCGGTAGAGCCCGCAGAGGAAAAGGTGCTGCTGACATGGTCTGTTCACCTTTGTAAACGCCGTAAGAATGTCGCTGCCTTCGTCATTGGCATCATCCTACTTACCATGGCGCTATCATATTACGTCTACCGCGAATGGTACCTCCCGGTGCTGCTTTTGACGATCTGTGCCGGGTCCCTCTCGGCTTTTTTCTTCCCCATCAAGTATGTGCTCACCGATCGCCGGGTGAAGATGACCAACTTTATAGCCCGGGAGGACAAAAGGTGGGAAGACTTCTGGGTCTACCACTACTATCACGACGGCGTACAGGTGGCCTTTGACCAGCGGAATCTCCGGGGCAGGATCCGGGGCGGGGTCATGCTGTACTACGACGACCGCATAGCCACCAAAGAGACCCTTACCGAGATCGTCTCTCCCCGGGTCAAGTCTTCCCAGGAGATCAAGAAGGCCAAGGAAAAGGAACTAGAAAAGACGGGAATCTGAACCCAACCGCTAACAGCAGGTTTTTTCCGGGAGTCCCAGCATTTGAAAGGGTTTCGACGAAGCCATGTCGAACCACGAATGAGAAAATACTGTTTTTCCGGACGATAGGGAATCCGGCGAGGTATCCGCATGCCCATTTCCGGTAAATGGGCATTTTTGGGTAGAACAGGGACCTTGGCCGGTTCCCCGTGATAAACGAGGAGGGGAATGAATGGCCTCAGGGGAGAACGTGATCCAGTCCATCCTGGCCACCGACGTAGGCAGTACGACCACGAAGGCGATCCTCATCGAGAAGCGGGGCGATGAGTACCGGCTGATCACCCGGGGCGAGATGCCTACCACTGTGGAAGTCCCGTGGGAGAACGTGATGATCGGAGTCAGGAAGTCCATCCGGCGAGTGGAGGAATTACTCCAGCGCCGCATCCTGGACCAGTCCGGGAAGATAATCAGGCCCAAACAGGGCGATTCTGGCGTGGACTATTACGTTTCTACATCAAGCGCCGGCGGCGGCCTGCAGATGATGGTGGCAGGGCTGGTGCGGGAAATCAGTGCCAGTTCTGCCAACCGGGCCGCGCTGGGAGCAGGCGCCGTCGTACTAGACGTCATCGCCGTTGACGACGGGCGCTCCGCCTCTGAACAGATCACCCGTATCACCGAACTGCGGCCGGACATTATCCTGCTATCGGGTGGCGTGGATGGAGGGTCGGTCACCTACATCGCCGCCATGACGGAGACTCTCATCCAGGCCAACCCCCAACCTCGCTTCGGGGGGACTTACAAGCTACCCCTGGTTTTCGCAGGCAACCGGGACGCCCAGGACATGGTCCTGGCTATTGCCGGAAACGAACTGGACATACATATCTGCGAAAACCTTCGTCCCCGCCACGACGTGGAGAACCTTGGCCCCGCCCGGGAAGCCATCCACGACCTGTTCATGAATCACGTGATGGCGCAGGCGCCGGGCTATGGCGAACTCATGAAGTGGGTTGATGTAACCATCATGCCCACCCCCGGTGCAGTGGGACGTATCATCAGTGTCATGGCTGAGCAGTATCACGCCAACATCATAGGTGTTGACATAGGCGGCGCTACCACCGACGTGTTTTCCAGCTTTGAAGGGATCTTTACCAGGACGGTCAGCGCCAACCTGGGCATGTCTTATAGCATTACTAACGTCCTGGAAGAAGCCGGCTTTGATAATATCTTGCGGTGGGTCCCATTTGGCGTCGACGAAGAGAGGATCTCCGACTGGATAGCCAATAAGATGGTGCGCCCCACCACCATCCCCCAGACCCTAAAGCACCTCATGCTAGAACAGGCCCTGGCCCGAGAAGCCCTGAGACTCTCCTTTGCTCACCATAAGAGCCTGGCCCGCAAGGTTGAGAAGGAAGTGATCTCCGCAGGCTGGCGGACCCAGCAGCAAATGTTCAAGTCCGCGGGCGTGGAGATCATCGAAATGGTGAAGCTCGACATGCTGGTAGGTTCCGGCGGTGTTCTCTCCCATGCCCCGCGCCGCGAACAAGCCGCCATGATGCTGCTGGATGCATTTCTCCCCGAAGGGATCACCCAACTGGCGGTGGACAGTATTTTCATGATGCCGCACCTGGGAGTGCTTTCCACGACCCACCCGGACATCGCCGCAGAGGTGTTCGACAAAGACTGCCTGGTCCGCCTGGGCACGGCAATCGCCCCGGTGGGCAAGGGCAAGGACGGCCAGCCAGTAGGCCATATGAAGCTGGAGATCCCCGGCAGGCCGGTTATCGATCATGCCATAACCTATGGCGAGCTTAGGCGCTTCGAGCTGGGGGTGGGCCAGAAGGCACGGGTTACCATCACGCCCAAGCCCCAGTTCGACCTGGGCGAAGGCAAGGGCAAGGCTATCACGGCCGACGTTGAGGGTGGACTGGTTGGTGTGATACTAGACGCCCGGGGTCGCCCCTTTGAGATGCCCACGGACTCCCGCGCGCGGGTGAAGAAGCTGACCGAGTGGATCGAGACGCTCAACGTGTACCCGCTGGAGTATGTCCGGCTTTACCAGGAAGAACACCGCGTCCGGGATGTAGAAGGAGAGAAAGGGGGTCGTCAGGGTGGTCTCATGTCCAAGCTCTTCAAACGGTAGATACGTCGTAGAGATGGTAAAGAAGGTGCGCAAGCTGCCGTTGCCCGGCGAGGTTCTTGCCGCCAAGGGAGACCAGGTGGAGCCCGACACCATCGTAGCCCGGATCGCCCTTAGACCCGGTATCCCCTGGGTGCTGCCAGCCGCCAGGCTTTTGGGTATTGAACCCGAACTCCTCAGCAAGTGCATGCTCAAAAAGATTGGCGATCGGGTCAAGACCAAGGAGGTAATCGCTCGCTCCACCGAGCAGGGTCTGTACGGGCGCAAGGACCTGGAAGCGCCCACCGATGGGATCATCGAGGATATCTCCGACCGGTCCGGGCGGATCGTACTCCGGGAGGAGTTCGGCCGGGAGGAGCCACCCATCAGCTTTGACTGTGCCTTTGAACTCAAGTGCAAGCCCAAGGACCTGCCCAAGTACATGCTGCGTACGGTGGGGCAAGAAGTCAAGCGCACCCAGATCATCGCCAAAAAGGGCGAGGGAGCCGCATTCTTCTCGGTAACTGCCCGCACGCCCGTGTCCGGGGTGATCGCCGAGGTCAATGATACCACCGGGTATGTGACCATCGCCAGGCCGTTCAAGCAGGTTACCGTGAATGCCTACATGCGTGGGACGGTGACCGAGATTATACCCCACCGGGGCGTGGTCGTGGAGGCACCGGCCGTCAGGGTAAATGGTGTGTTTGGAGTTGGCCGCGAGACACACGGTCCGCTCAAGGTCCTGGTAGACCGGGCCGACGAGGTCTTGACCAAGGATTTGATCACCGAGGACCTGGAAGGCAAGATCATCATCGGCGGTGCCTTCATCACCAACGACGCCCTGGCTCAAGCCCTGGCGGTGGGATGCCGGGGGGTCATCACCGGGACTGCCAACTACCTCAACATCATCAGGTCTCTAGGTGTGAAACTGGGTGTAGGTATCACCGGTCAGGAGGACATCGGTACCACCCTGATCCTCATGGAAGGGTTTGGACACCTGGCCATGCACGAAGAAGTATTCCAGGCTTTGAAGGCGCTGGATGGGTTGGAGGCCTCCATTAACGGGGCCACCCAGATCCGGGCTGGTGCCATCCGTCCCGAGATCATCGTGCCGTTTCCAGGGTACCAAGGCGAACTGGCTACGCCCCAGAAGATCGATGAGGAGATCACCGTGGGCCTGAGGGTGAGGATTATCAATGAGCCCTACTTCGGAGCCACGGGCACGGTGGTATCCGTACCCCGTGAAGCCCAGGCCGTAGAAACCGGGGCCCGGGTCCCGGTGCTAGAAGTAAAGCTGGCCAGCGGTGAGACCGTCGTAGTCCCCCGGCCCAACGTAGAGGTCTTTTGACCTGAGCCTGCCAGGGGGCCGGTTTTCGGCCCCCTTTGGTATAGGTACGATGGTTTTGGGTGAACCTCTACTGAGATGGTGAACTATGGCATGGCCCTGGCGGCAGGAAAGAGCCGGGCCGAACCCGAATTCCCTTCCACTAGAAGCGAGGTGGATCCCCGATGATGAAAGACTCCATCACCCCGGAGCGTCGCGATGAGATTTGCCAGGCTTTGGCCGAGCGCGTGGCCCAGTTCGGTTTGATAACGCCTGCCCTCTTATTTTTGGAGATGCATCGCCCGGTAAGCTTTTTGGGCAGCCAGCTTATGCATTTCTTTTCTCCCATAGTGGGGGTGTTCTTCGATACCTTTGAGGACTATGCGTTCTTCTTCGAGGACCGGACCAACGTAGACCTCCTGATGCGGAAACTGGAAGAAGTTGCCAAGAGGCAGGATGAGGAAGAGGACGCGGCCCGGGCCCGGGCCAAGACCGAGCGCAGAAAGCGGAAGGCGGCCAGCCAGTAAGTAGGCACGGCGTGAGACCTGTGTGACTAGCACAGGTCTTTTGTCTTAAGTGACACTAGGCATCCTTGATCGACGGAGTTCGACGGTGGTGGCCGTTGCCCACATGGTATTATTTTCCTAGGACGCCGGAGGTATTAGGGGAGCAATGATCATGCCCAAGACCCCACCAGGTTCTCTCCTGTGCGGTTTTGCCGCCCAGCTCGCGACTGAGCGCCGGCTTTCTGCGCGCACCATCCATGGATACCTGGACGATGCTCGCCTGCTCCTCCAGTTCCTGGCGAAGTCCCAGCCCGGCGGAGAGGTCGGGGATCGCCTGGCGTCTGTTACACCGCCAACTCTTGGTGCATTCTTGGAGTACTGCCGGGTAGAGCGTGGCAATAGCCACCGGTCACTGGCCCGCAAGCTCTCGGCTCTTAGGGCCTTCTTCGCGTACCTGGGCCAGGTTGGGCTGGTGCCGGGTAACCCGGCCCAACACGTGCCGGCAGTTGAGTTTCGCCGCCGTGCGCCTGACGCTCTCAGCGCCCATGAGGCCCAGCTGTTAGTGGCCGCGGTGCGTCCCGCCAGCAACCATCCCGAGCGCGACCATGCTCTTCTGTCGGTGTTCCTCCACTGTGGTTGCCGCCTGTCGGAGGTGGTGAACCTCAGGCTCAAAGATGTGGACCTGCCCGGCCGGTGGCTGACTGTCCGGGGACGGCGGAACCGGCTCCGCGTGGTACCACTCACCCCTGCCGCCGCCCGGTCCCTTCGCGATTGGTTGGCCGTCAGACCCCTTGTGGATCATGACTTTCTCTTTGTGGGACGGGCCGGAAGACCCATGAGCGCACGCTCAATGCAGTACGTATTTGGCAAGATCGTTGCCCAGTCTCCCGTCCGGCGAAGACTATCCCTGCACAATCTGAGGCACACGTGTCTTTCCTTGCTGTACGGCGCCGGAATGGATGTAAGATCCTTACAGGAGATCGCGGGGCATTGTGACCAGTCTTCCACCCAGGTGTATGCGCGGGTGTTTTCCGAAGATCTTCAGCAGAAGATGGACCGTCATCCCTTGAACACGGCCATGCCTGCACCCTAAGTTGAGCACTGAAGAAGGGATTCTGCCAGATTATGAAGAAACATCTCCAGATAGACTATGGCAGCGCCTGAAAGGGGGACATCCAGTAGTGGCCGGCACTTCCAGCGGCTCCGGTGTGCCTGTAGCCGACATGGAGATCGAATCCATTCTGGCTACCGATTGTGGCAGCACTACCACCAAAGCTATCCTCATTGAAAAGGTAAGCGGCGAGTACCGCTTGATCGTCAGAGGTGAGGCTCCGACGACAGTGGAAGCTCCGTTCGAGGATGTAACGGCCGGTGCCCGCAACGCCATACGTGAAGTTGAGGAGCTCACCGGCAAGAGGATGTTGTCGGAAAGCGGGGTCATCACGCCCCGCCAACCTGATGGTAGTGGGGTGGATATATTCATGTCCACCTCCAGTGCGGGTGGGGGCCTGCAGATGATGGTGGCAGGCGTGGTCAAGACCATGACGGTTGAGAGTGCCCAGCGCGCAGCCCTGGGTGCCGGGGCTATCGTCATGGACGCCATTGCTGTGGATGACGGGCGCAAACCTCATCAGAAAATCCAGCGCATCCGTCACCTGCGCCCGGACATGATCCTAATGTCCGGGGGCATAGACGGGGGAACACTAACCCACGTGGTGGAGGTCGCCGAGTTGATCTCTGCTGCTGACCCCAGGCCCCGGCTGGGCATTGGCTTCAAACTGCCCATCATATTCGCCGGAAACGTCAAGGCCCGGGAGCACGTCAAGAACATCCTGGGTGAGAAGACCGACCTGCGTATCGTCGATAACTTGCGCCCGGTGCTGGAAAAGGAAGTGCTGGAACCGGCTCGCGAAGAAATCCACAACCTCTTTATGGAGCACGTGATGGCGCAGGCACCCGGCTACAACAAGCTCATGCAGTGGACACCCGTCCCCATCATGCCCACTCCCGGGGCAGTGGGCATCTGCATGCAGACCACGGCAAAGGAGAACAAGACCAGCGTCATCGGTGTGGATATCGGTGGTGCCACTACTGATGTCTTTTCGGTGTTCGGGGATGACGGGGAGCTTTTCAACCGTACTGTGTCTGCCAATCTGGGCATGTCTTACAGCATCTGCAACGTGCTCCTGGAGGCGGGGCTGGCCAACATTATGCGTTGGGTGCCCTTTCACATCGATGAGGGCGATTTGCGCAACCGCATCCGGAACAAGATGATCCGCCCGACCACTATTCCCCAAACCCTCGAGGAGCTCATGATCGAGCAGGCCATCGCCAGGGAAGCTCTGAGACTGGCATTCGAGCACCACAAGAGCCTGGCGGTGGGGCTACGCGGCGTCCAGCGACAGCGAACCATCAGTGAAGTGTTCGAGCAGGCCGGCAGCGATGTCACCTATATTAACCTGACTGAGCTGGGGATCCTGGTGGGATCGGGAGGAGTCCTCTCTCACGCTCCCCGCCGGGTGCAGTCTGCCCTCATGATGCTCGATGCCTTCCAGCCCGAGGGCACGACCATGCTGGCAGTGGACTCCATCTTCATGATGCCCCAGCTGGGCATTCTGTCCACCATCCACCCGCGCGCTGCCATGCAGGTGTTCGACCGCGACTGCCTGATCCGCCTCGGTACTTCCGTCGCGCCGGTGGGCTCAGCAGCCCGCCTCAAGCCGGGAACTGAATGCATGTCCATCGACCTCACCTTCCAAAGCGGCAAGCAGGTGTCCGAGCGGGTCAACGCCGGTGAGATGAAAATCGTCCCGCTTCCCGGCGGAGAACAGGCCGAGGCCACCATCCACGTTTCCCGGCACTTTACCGTGGGGCAGGGCATGGGCCACAACCTCCGTACTACCGTGGAGGGCGGAGTAGTGGGAGTTATCCTCGATGGCCGGGGGAGACCCTTGGAGCTGCCTCAGGATAGCTCGCTACGGTCCCACCAGCTCTGGAACTGGTTCGAAGCGCTGGATGTGTACCCGAAGGCGGCCATGAATAGCCTGAAGGCCAGGCGGCAGAGGGGGAGTGAGTAGCAGTGGCACATGCATACACTCCGGGTCTGAAAGTAACCTCATCCACCCGGGTAAGGAAAATACGCCGCCTGCCGTTGCGCGGCGATGTGATGGTCAAGCCCAACGAGTCAGTGGACCCCGAGACCGTGGTGGCGTGCACCAGTATCCCTGGTGATGCCGTGACGGTAAACGTAGCCAACATGCTGGGCCTGGAAGGCACTGACATCCCAGAACACATGGTGAAGAAGGTGGGTGACCAGGTCAAGGAGGGCGAACTCATCGCCGTATATTCCACCTTCTTTGGACTGTTCAAGAACCGGGCATACTCCAACGTGACAGGTGTGATTGAGAATATTTCCCAAATCACGGGCCAGGTCATAGTCCGGACCCCTCCTATCCCGGTGGAAGTGAACGCCTACGTAAAGGGCAAAGTGGCTGAGGTCATACCCGGGCAGGGTGTAGTGGTGGAGACCGAGGGCGCTTTCGTCCAGGGGATCTTCGGTATCGGCGGCGAGCATCAGGGGGTCCTGTCAACAGTGGTCGACGGACCCGGCGACGTCCTGGATGCCGCGCTGTTGAAACCCGAGCACCGCGGCAAGATCGTAGTAGGCGGTTCCCTTATCACCCGTGATGCGATGAGGCGCGCCGGTGAAGTGGGGGTCGCCGGGCTGGTGGCCGGAGGGATCATCGATAGCGACCTTGTTGATTACCTGGGCTACGACATCGGTGTAGCCATTACCGGGCATGAGGATATCTCCTTTGCCGTGATCATTACCGAAGGTTTTGGCCGCATGAGCATGGCCGACAAGACGTTTGCCCTGCTCAAATCCCTAGAAGGCCAACAGGCCTCCATCAATGGCGCTACCCAGATTCGCGCCGGCGTGATGCGCCCCGAGCTGATCATCCCCGGCACTTTTTCCACAAGCGCTGCCCAGCAAGACAAGGCCAGCCAGGGCCTGGTGCCCGGGACTGCCATACGCATCATCCGCGAGCCGTACTTCGGCCAGCTGGCCGAAGTTGTGGAACTGCCCCCCGAACTGGTCAGGATCGAAACCGAGGCCATGGTCCGCATCCTCAAGGCGAGGCTGCGTGATGGCACGGTGGTGGTAGTCCCCAGGGCCAACGTGGAGATCATAGAGGAGTAGACGAAAAGGGCCGGCGCCGAGTGCGCCGGTCCTGTTTAAGGAGGTAAAAGGGTGCTCCTCATCAAGCATGCCCGGATCATGAGCGGTTCGGGACCGGCCATCGACCGGGGATCGGTGTTGGTGGAAGGCGAGAGGGTGGCGGCCGTGGGTGTATCCATCCCGGAACCACCGGGAGCCGTGGTGCTGGACGCTGCAGGCTGCACCATCACACCAGGCCTCATCGACGCCCATGCCCACGCCGGGATCTGGGAAGAAGGTTTCGGGCGTGAGGGGGTGGATGTAAATGAGTCCACGGACCCGGTAACCCCCCACCTCCGGGCCCTGGATGCCATTAACCCGGAAGATACCGGGCTGGGCCGGGCCCTAGAGGGCGGGGTGACCGCCATCTGGTGCGCTCCGGGCTCCTCCAACATCATTGGCGGCCAGGGCGTGGCCATGCGCACCTACGGAAGCAGCGTGGACGAGATGGTCCTTCGCCATCCCTGCGGGGTCAAGGCGGCGTTGGGAGAGAACCCCAAGCGTTCTTATGGTTCTCGCCAGAAGAGTCCGGCCACCCGCATGGCATCGGCAGCCATCTTGAGGGAAACACTGGTCAAGGCCGCCCGTTACCTCGAGAAGCAGCAGGGCGATAAGGCTCCAGACCGGGACCTGGGCATGGAAGCGCTCGGGCGGGTACTCATGCGCCAGGAATACCTGCGGGTACATGCTCACCGGGTCGACGATATCCTGACTGCATTACGCCTGGCCCGGGAGTTCAACATCCGTATTGTGATAGAGCATGCCACCGAAGCCCATAAAATTGCCGACCTGCTCGCGCGCGAGGAAGTCCCGGTGATCATAGGACCCACCCTGGGGATCCGGGGCAAGGTGGAAACCCGGGAGCGCAGTTTTGCCACTCCGGGCGTGTGCGCCCGGGCAGGAGTGCAGGTGGCCATCATGACCGACCACCCTATCATCCCCCTGCAGTTTCTGGCAATCTGTGCCGGTCTGGCCTGGGCGGCAGGCTTGCCCGAAGAAGATGCTCTTGCCGCCGTCACCATCAATCCCGCCCGTATCCTGGGTATTGACCAGGACTTCGGGTCACTGGAAGTTGGCAAAGTGGCCGACCTGGCCATCTTCGGCGGGCATCCTTTCGAGCCCCGGACCCCGGTGGAGGCCACCGTGGTGGCCGGGCGCGTGGTCTACTGCCGGGAAGGGGGCCTTCTCTCATGCTAGCTATAATCAACGCCAAAGTAGCAACGCCGGCCGGGGATTTCTCCCGGCATGTGGTGCTGGTGGAGAACGGGAAGATCCTGGAGGTAGGGGACATCCGGGTGCCCGCTGGGGCGGCCGTCCTGGACTCGCACGACGGGTACCTGGTCCCCGGCCTGGTAGACATCCACACCCAGGTTGGACTGCGCGAGGAGGGCTTGGGAGCCGAAGGCATGGATCATAATGAAGCTACAGCTGCTGCAACACCGCAGCTGCGGGCTATTGACGGTATCAACCCTGAGGACCTGGCTTTTGCCGATGCCCTGGCTGCGGGCGTTACCACTGTGGCGTGCGCTCCGGGCAGCGGCAACGTGTTGGGCGGGCAAGGGGTGGTCCTCAGGACCGCCGGGCAGGCGATTGACGATATGATCATAGGTCCGTGGGGTATGAAGGCTGCCCTGGGGGAGGAGCCTAAGAGCGGGCGGCCCGGGCAAAGTCCTGCTACCCGCATGGCCACAGCCGCCGTGCTGCGCGAGCAGCTGGCAAAGGCCCGGGAATACGAAAACAAGCGCGGGGACGAGAAGCCGCCCGACCGCCACCTGGGATACGAGGCGCTGCTTCCGGTGCTCAACCGCGAAGTGCCCCTGTGGGTGCAGGCCAACCGTGCCGATGACATCCTGACGGCACTGAGGTTGGCCCGGGAATTCCAGGTCCGGCTGGTCATCCTCCAGGCTGCGGAGGCCCACCGGGTGGCGGACCGGCTGCGGGAGGCGGGAGCTGCATGTGTGCTGGGGCCGCTTTCCGGCTTCAGGTACCGGGTAGAGCAGCGGGGACTGGACCCTGCCGCCCCGGCCCGGTTACTAGAGGCCGGGGTCCCGGTTGCGCTGTCCACCGGCCACCCGGCTACCGGCATCGGCGCACTGCCGGTCATGGCCGGGCTGGCTATACGCTTTGGACTCAGTGAGGCAGAAGCCCTCAAGTGCGTGACGCTCTACCCGGCCCAGATGGCCAGCCTCCAGCACCGGGTAGGCAGTATTGCGCCCGGCCTTGATGCCAACCTGGTGCTGTTGAGGGGTAGGCCGTTCTATCTTCATTCCACACCCAACATGGTCATGATTGAAGGAAAGATCGCCTATGGCCAATGCCAAGCCGACCCGCCCTTGGCATAAGATGGCAAACCCGAGGACACACTGTATGCGTGCAGTTTGGCCGCAGGCTGCAGGATTCGTCCACTGTGGGGAGAATCATCACACCGGGAGGTGGCTGGCTTGGGTTTGAGTCCTGAGGTGATCGATGGCCTCTTGAACGAAGAGAGCATTCTAGAACGAGTCAAAGTCCAGGATCTACTGGCGGTGGCCAGCGGTGCTCGTCCTGCCTCAGTAGTAACTGTGCCCGCCGAGCTCCCGGAGGCCGCCCAACTGGGCAGGGAAATCGACCGGCAGTTTTACGCCCACATGGAGGGACGCGACCATGATCCGTACGATCCCATTGCCAGGCTGGTGGGGCGCGCGGTGGACCGGGTACGCAAGAAAGTGCTCACTGAGATCAAGTACAAGACCGAAGCTCTGAACAACATCGTAGTCGAAAACCTCAAGGATGCTGCCGGATACCGGGCTCTCAAAAAGTTCGTGGAGGAGCTGGGCCTGCGCGTGGAGGTGGAGATTAGCCGTCCCACCATCCAGGAGATGTACTTGATGACCAGCGCCGACCTGGCACTGGATGTCCGGGAACTAGGCAGGCTCCGCCGGGATCTCCGCCATATGGCCCTGCGCAACCCGGTGCCCCACGGCCCCGTACACCGCCGCTTGTTCCCGGAGGAGTCCTCATTGGAGTTCACCCGGGCAGCCGGTCGTCTGCTGGGCTACCCCGCTTGCTGCATAGAAAGGTACGGCTTCGATCAGGCCTCGGTGACGCTGCCGGCAGAGGAGCGAGCCTCTGGGCAGATCACCCGCGGCCGGGCCGCCGGTGAAGAGCCGGATCCCTTCGCGTACTTCACCCGCGACTTCTTCCCGTGTGACCCGCGATGCCCGGAAGCGTCGGCCATGGGTCACCGCGTGCACCATGCCCTCAAGGAGCTATCCAACCGGGCCGCGGAGTTCTACCGCAGGCAGCTCCATGAAAACGTGGAACTCGTGGTCAGATACCCGGAGATCATCCAAGAACACATTGCCCGTCTGCAGGAGCACGCCCGAGCGGCTGGAGGTGGAAAGGTTGGGCCGGCCGGGTAAGAAGCAGCAGCTTTCGTTGTTTGCCTCAGCCACGTCAGAGGCACCCCAGCCTCTGCAGACCCTGGCCGGGTTGGAGCGTGAGGTCTTGTTGTGCAAAAAGTGCCGCCTGCGAGCAACTTGCCGCCAGGTGGTCTTCGGTGAAGGATCTCCCAAGGCCCGTTTGATGCTGGTGGGAGAGGGCCCGGGAGCTACCGAGGACGAACTGGGCAGGCCGTTTGTGGGAGCGGCTGGCCGGCTCCTGGATCGCATCCTAGCGGCGGTGGACTGGACCCGGGAGGAGCTGTACATAACCAACGTGGTCAAGTGCAGGCCGCCGGGCAACCGCTTGCCCGCCCCAGACGAAGTTGCTGCCTGTCTCTGTCACCTGGAGGACCAGATCCGGCTGATTGACCCTCTCATCATTGTCTGCCTCGGGGTTTTGGCTACCCAGACACTGGTGGCCGCCAATGCTCGCATTACCCGGGAGCGCGGGCAGTGGAAGAAACGGGGCCAGAGGATGGTCATGCCCACGTTCCACCCGGCGGCGCTGCTCCGGGACGCGAGCAAGAAGCGGCCGGTGTGGGATGATTTTCGGGAAATACGGCGTGTGTATGACCGGTTAGTGGCCGCTGGCTCTTAGGCCGGTTTGCGGCCGGGTGCCTGGTCCAGCGAGGCCATTTTTTGGGTCAGCTCTTCGGAGCTGATTATCCCTTTTTCCCGTAGGAGTTCGGTCAAGGCCGAGATGACCAGGAGACTTGCGTATACGTTTTCCTTGATGTCACCAATGTGAGCGAAAAGAGCTATTTTGTCCTGGGGCATCATGTTGGCGATGCACCTCCCATTTGTTGCCAGTATTCCCACCAGGACGGGGTGTAATGCGCGGCATGGGGAATGGTAGCGACTTGACTGTGAATACCAGCACACCCGGCCAAACTTGCCGGTTGGGCGCAACCTTGGGGAGACTGGCCCGGCCGGGACTGGTGGTAGTGCTCACCGGGCCGCTGGGGGCCGGCAAGACCCGGCTGGCCCAAGGAGTGGCGTGGGGGCTCGGAGTAGAGGAATCGGTCAAGAGCCCTAGCTTCACCTTGGCCAGTGAGTATGAGGGGCGCCTGCCCATGTATCACCTTGACCTCTACCGGCTGGACAGCCACCAGCTGGATGGCCTGGGCTTGGAGGAATACCTGGAAACGGACGGGGTAACGTTGGTGGAATGGGGAGAAAAGGCGCAAGCGTTACTACCTGAAGACTTTCTTAGCGTTGAGATTGCCTTTGAACCCCAAGAACCGGGCGCCCGGATCATAAAGTTGCGGGCTTATGGCCCCCGGAGCCTAGCTGTGCAGCAAGGGCTGGAAGCGGAACTCAGCCGGGCGGCCCAGAACGTAGGGGAGGATGCCTGCCAGTGGTGATGCTGGCTATGGACACAAGCAGCCGGGTGTGCACCGTAGCCCTGGGTGGGGCCAGCGGGCTTTTGGGCGAGTTTTCGCTGGGGGTGGACCGGGCCCATTCTCGCTGGCTTCACCCGGCCATCGCCCGCCTGCTGGGTGACACCGGGATCAATGGTGATGACATCACCGCGGTGGCCGTTTCGGTGGGCCCCGGGTCATTTACCGGCCTGAGGATTGGGGTAGCCTGTGCCAAGGCCCTGGCATATGCTTGGGGCGTACCCGTGATCCCGGTGCCCACCCTGGATGTACTGGCACGGGCAGCCGGGCCCGCAGCCGGGCTGGTAAGCCCGGTGGTGGTGGCCAGGCGGGGCGAGGTATATGCTGGCTTGTACCGGTGCGGACAACGAGTTGAAGGGCCATTGGCAGAGGAAGAAGAAGCCTGGCTTGGGCACCTACGCTCGTTACAGGAGGATGTGCTGGTGCTGGGCGACGCCCTGGATCGCAAGGATGCACCTCTCAGAGAGCGCCTTGGACCGGGTCTTACGGCGGCCCCGCCCAGCATGTGTTTACCCCGTGCCGCCATCGTGGCGGAACTGGGGTGGGAGCTCATGGCCAAGGGAGTCGTCACCCATGCCTTCAGCGCTACACCCTTATATCTCAAGAAGGCTCAAGCAGAAATAGTGTGGGAGAGGAACCGCGGCCGGGAGGTCTGACTTGTGGAAGAAGCCCTTCGCATCGTGGAGATGCGTCTATCCGACATCGACGAAGTGCTGGAAACCGAGAAACTGTGCTTTCCCACTCCTTGGTCACGCCGGGCTTTCGTGTCAGAGCTGACCGAGAACATCTATGCCCACTATATCGTTGCCCGGGTAAACGGACAGCTGGTGGGATACGCCGGGATGTGGGTGATCCTTGAAGAGGCTCACATAACCAATATTGCCGTGCACCCTGACCATCGCAGGCAGGGCCTGGGGTGGCGCCTCCTGCACGAACTGATGGAGCGGGCCCGCGAGCGGAGTGCCACCAACATGACCCTGGAGGTGCGCAAGTCCAATCTCGGTGCCCAGGCCATGTATGCCCGGGCGGGATTCTACGTCCGGGGACTGCGCAAAGGGTATTACACTGATACCAAGGAAGATGCCATCATAATGTGGAAGGATGACCTTGATCCGGTCAACTGCGGATGGCCGCGTTGACTTCGTCACGGAAACCGGCGGCCGCCTGCCTGACCTTGACTTGTGCCTCATCAAGGGTGACCGAGGCTGGTCCGTAGGCGTAGATCACGCCCCGGGACGAACTCACCACTGCCCCCAGGCCCTGGCCGTCAAATGCCCTGGTGATGCCGGCTGGACCACCACCCTGAGCTCCGTATCCCGGTAGGAGAAAGTACGAGGCGGGCAGTTTGCCCCGGAGTTCGGCTATGGCGCCGGGGAACGTGGCTCCCACCACGGCTCCCACCGGCGAGTACCCGCTTTTGCCCACGTACGGCAAAGCCAGTTCCCCAACTAGCTGCGCTGCCGCCCCCGCCACCGTGTCCCCTCCGGCGAGTTCCCGGTCCTGCAAGTCGGCCGATCCCGGGTTGGAGGTTTTGACCAGGATGAACAGCCCGCGACCTGTTGCTGACGCCATCTCGACCAGGGGCGCCACGGCGTCCTTGCCCAAGAAGGGGTTCACAGTGAGGGCATCGGCGGGAAAGGGCGGGGCGTAATGGCGCCCATAGGCGCAGGCCCCTCCCAGGAAAGCCCCGGCATACGCCTGGGCCACGCTGCCGATATCCCCCCGCTTGGCATCGATGATGACCAGAAGGCCTGCCCGCCGTGCATAGCGGATGCCGGACGCCAGGGCTGCCCAGCCCGGCACTCCCCACTGCTCATAGAAGGCCACCTGGAACTTCACGGCCACGGCCACATCGCGGACACTGTCCACGACCATCCGTCCGAACTCGTCAATGGCCGACGCCACCGCCCGGCGGCCAGAACCATACCGATCGCAGGCTCTCGCGGTGAGCACCTGGGGGAACCTATCCGGTACCGGGTCGATTCCCACCACCACGCGGCTTGCCTTCTCCTGGATGGCGCGGGTCAGGCGATCGCCGAAGTTATCCACGGGTCATCACCTCAGGCACGGAGATTCGACGGGTAGGGCCCGGTTTTCCTTTCCGAAAGGCAGAAGTTCCGCACGGGAGTACGGTTGGGGAGCGCAAGCGGTAAACCTACACCGGATGGGCGCGCCAACTGGGGGTGGGGCTCGTGCGCCCGTCGCCATCTGGAGGTTGCCGCGCGGTGCTGACTGACTCCGGGCTCGGCTGTAATGATGGCCAGTGCCACAGCATGAACGGATAAGGGACCGTCTTGTGGCCCGGGACTGTCCAAGCAGGCAACTGTTGCCTTTGGTGCCTTACTCTACCCCCAACGCGACTACGCAAATGGCAGGCAGGCCAGAGCTTGCGCACTTCTGTGAGGAGTGATACAATCACATCGGTTTAGCGTTAGAATGAACGGTTGTGAGATCGCGCCCTCGAGGTAGTCTCCCCGTGAGCAGTCTTCCGCGAACCAATTCCTAGAGGGAGGCTACAAGCGAGTGACCAAGACCCTATACTTCGGCAACCTAAGCTGGGGGACCCGTGAGGAGTCGTTGGCCCAACTGGTATCGCCCCTGGCCGAAGTGATCTCGGTGCGCGTGGTGACCGACCGTGAAACCGGTCGTTCCCGGGGCTTCGGTTTCGTGGAGGTGCCGGCCAATGCGGCCGATTCCGTCATCGACGCCCTCAACGGCTCCGAACTCGACGGGCGCCAGATCGTGGTCAACGAATCGCGGCCGAGGGCACCCCGTCCGGGCGGCGGCGGCATGCGGCGCGACAGGTATTAGATCGAATCCGGAACATTTCGCAGCAAAGAGCGGCGACCCTCCGGGGTCTCCGCTCTTTGCTTCCTGCCGCGAGGCGCTGGATCCGGCCCAGTGAACCTGGCTGACCAAGGACTGCAGTTGGCTATCAGAACCGCGTATGGCTAATGAAGCGGATGTCCACGGCCTTGTAACATTGCGGTGGGAGTGGCGGCATAAAGACGGTACAGAAGATATGAGCGTCCACAAGCAGGAGTTTCTTCAAGAGTGCGCTGACTTTCTAAAGAAGGGACTGCAGGATGGGACCTGGGTCTACTGGCTGGCTGTGGAAGACAGAGAGATCATCGCCAGTATCTGTGTCAAGAGGATCCGTAAGGCGCCCACGCCGCACAAGCTGCATGGAGAGATCGGGTACCTGACCAACACCTACACCAAGCCGGAGTACAGGAATCAAGGCATCGGCGCGCAGCTCCTGGATGAACTGGCTAGTTGGTGCAAGGACCAGGGCATGGAACTTCTGTTTGTCTGGCCGGGTGAACGCTCAGGTAGTTTCTATGCAAGGCAGGGCTTTTCCCGCGAGAACGACATACTGGAACTGGTGTTGAACCCGGAGTAGGAGATGGTGTCGAAACTGGCTTCGCCGCTTGCCCAGGACAGTACCGGGAGGAATATGCGCTGCGACTGCGAATGATAATACGCCGGGGGTGGCAAGCCTGGGCGAGCTGGTGATGGGGATCGAGACATCCTGTGACGAGACAGCCGCCGCCGTGGTGCGGGCCGGGCGCACGGTGCTCGCCAACGTCATTGCCTCCCAGGTTGACCTGCACCGCCGGTACGGTGGAGTTGTCCCGGAACTGGCGTCTCGCCAGCATGTGGAAACTATCTTGCCCGTGGTTGACGAAGCCCTGCACATTTCCGGCGTGACCCTGGCAGAACTGGACGGCATCGCAGTCACCTGCGGCCCCGGCCTGGCAGGTGCCCTCCTGGTGGGCCTGTCGGTCGCCAAGGCCCTGGTCCTGGCCGCCGGAAAGCCCCTCATCGGCGTCAACCACCTGGAAGGGCACATCTACGCCAATTTCCTGGAGCCCGGGCTGCCGCCGGCGTTTCCTGCCGTGTGCCTGGTGGTCTCCGGCGGACACACGGACCTGATCTATGCCGAGGACCACGGCCGGCTCGCACTGGAGGGTATGACCCGGGACGACGCGGCCGGCGAAGTCTTCGACAAGCTGGCCCGGGCCATGGGACTCGGCTACCCGGGAGGCCCGTTCATCGATAGGCTGGCCCGGGAGGGAGATCCCGGTGCAGTGCCTTTGCCCAGGACCTACCTGGAACCTGACACTTTTGACTTTAGCTTCAGCGGCCTGAAAACCGCCTGCCTACTCCACCTGGAGAAGAGCGGGCGGGGACGGCAGCAGCTGGCCGACCTCTGCGCTAGCTTCCAAAAGGCCGTGGTGGATGTGCTGGTCACCCGGACCTTGGCCCTATCGCGCGCCCGGGGGGTCTCGCGCGTGCTGGTGGCCGGAGGGGTGGCGGCCAACTCCCTTCTCCGGGCAGAACTGGCCCGGGCCGCGGCGGACGAGGGATTGGAGCTCTCCATCCCGAATACGGAGTACTGCACGGACAACGCCGCCATGGTAGCATCGGCAGGTCACTACGCCCTAAAAAGGGGCATCACCCACGATCTCGGGCTGAACGCCCGGGCTAACTTGCCGCTGGGGAGAGCTGCAATCTAATGCGCCGACTGGAACGCCACCGGGTGCCAGAAGGAGTCAACCCCATGTATCTCTGGTCAAGGGTGTCCCCGCCCTGGCGAACGGGGCTGAATTTTGCCATCATTACTTTAGGGCGTTTCCTGCCCTTTTTGGGGCTTAAGGCCGCCCTCCACCGGCTAATGGGCATGCGTGTGGGTAAGAACGTGGCGCTGGGCGTCATGGCCATGTTCGACATGCTGTTTCCAGAGCTGATCACCATCGGAGACCACACGGTAATCGGCTACAATGCCACCATACTCACCCACGAGTTCACCGCTGAGGAGTGGCGCCGTGGACCCGTGCACATCGGCAGCCGGGTGCTCATTGGCGCCAACGCGACAGTATTGGCCGGGGTGACCATCGGCGATGGGGCCACGGTGGCCGCTGGGGCGCTAGTGACCCGTGATGTACCGGCAGGTGCCATGGTAGGAGGCGTGCCGGCCCGGGAACTCAACGGCGAACTGCGGCCGTGAGTGGGCCTTCCCGCGAAGCACTGCTGTATGCGGCGGCCCGTGAAGGGGTTTTGCCGCTGACTTCACACTGTAATGCTGCGTGTGTGTTCTGCAGCCACCGCTTTAACCCCCCAGGGGTCGAGATTCACCACCTGCCCCCCCGGCCCCTGGACGAGGTCGTAGCCAGCCTGGACTGGCTGGCCGGGGCAGAGAAGATCATCATTGGTGAATCGGTCACCCGCATCAACGAAGGCGAACCCCTGACCCACCCGGACCTCGTCCCCATCCTGGAAGCCATCGGTAACCGTTTGCCCGGCAGGCGGGTCCGCCTGACTACCAACGGGTCGCTGTTGGATGCCCGCACTGCCAGCATTATGGCACGCCTGGGCGTGGAGCTGGTCATCTCTCTCAACAGCGCCAACCCGCGCGTGCGATCCCAGATCATGGGGGATACCAACGCCGCTGCCGGCCTGGAAGCTGTCGAACTGGCTGCCAGGCTGGGCATTACCTTTGAAGGCAGCCTGGTGGCACTTCCAGAGCTGGTGGGATATGACGATGTGGCCGAAACCGTCCTGTTCCTAGCCGGACGGGGCGCTTCATGTATCCGTGTTATGGAGCCTGGCTTTACCCGCCTTACTCCCGCTGCCTTGGTGCCCCGCCCGGGCACCCGCCGGCGCTTGGAGCAGCTAGTTGCACAACTAAGGGCCAATACCGGGATTCCTGTGATCTTGGAGCCGCCCCATCCTCGGGACCTCCGGGCGGTGGTGGAGGGCGTAGTCTCAGGTTCTCCGGCCCAGTCCGCCGGGATCCAGGCCGGGGACCTTGTGGAAACCATAGATGGGAGCAAGCCGTTTTCTCGGGTGGATGCTTTCGCCCGTCTGGTGAAAAGCCGGGATCCCAAAGTGACGGTGAAGGGCAAAAGCGGCCAGTTCACCCTGGCCAAATCCCCAGGCCAGCCGGCAGGCATGGTCCTATGCTGGGACCTGGCCGTTGGCGACGTGGCTGGCATTGCTGAGTCCGTGGTCGGAGCCCGGCAACCCCTGGTGATCACTTCCCGGCTGGGCGGGAGGATCTTGCGCCTGGGACTGGCCCGGGCAGGCATCGCCGCCGGGGTGCGCCCGGTGCCGTCAAGCTTCTTTGGAGGGTCCATCGCCTGTGCCGGGCTGCTCACTACCGGCGATGTGGTGGCCCACTTTCGAGAACACCCGCCGCCTCCCGGCACCGACCTTCTGCTGTTGCCGCCCAGGGCCTTTGACCCCTGGAACCGGGACTTGACCGGGCGGTCCTACCGGGAAATCGAGCGTGAGACCGGCATCTTGTGTGTCATCCCGCGTCCTAACCAGGAGCAGGAATAGTTGGTTTGGTAATCGAAAGGGTATGATTTGGACGCGTCTTTGGAACCTTCGCTCGCGAAAGGAGGCACAGCTCTTGGACGCCAGACAGCTCCTGAAGGCACTCTCAGAGGCTGCCGGGGTTTCCGGGTTTGAACAGGAACTGGAACCGCTGTTGCGGGAGGCTTTCGAGCCATTGGTGGATGAGGTCCGTACAGATGTTCTTGGTAGTTTCATCGCCAGGAAGGATGGATCAGGTCCGCCGCCGCGCCCGTCGGTGATGCTGGCCGCACACCTGGATGAGATCGGTATGATGGTGACCAAAATCGATGAACAGGGATTTCTGCGCTTGACCCGAGTGGGCGGGATGGACAAACGCATCCTGCCCGGTATGGAGGTGATGGTCCACGGCCGCCGCCCGCTGGCAGGCATCATTGGGACCAAGCCGCCCCACCTGCTCGAGCCGGGTGAATCCGCCAAGGCCCTGAAGATCGAGGACCTGTTTGTCGATGTAGGCCTGGATAGGGAGCGGGCCCAGGAAGCAATCGCCATAGGAGACCTGGTCACTTTCCACCGCCCGTATATCGAACTAGCCAACGGACTGGTTTCCGGGAAATCCCTGGACGACCGGTGTGGGGTGGTGGCAATGTACATATGCCTGGAATGGCTCAAGCGCCTGCAGGTGCAGGCCGATGTCTACGCCGTGGCCACGGCTCAAGAAGAGATCGGGGGCAAGGGGGCCATAGTCAGCACTTATGACATCGTCCCCGACGTAGGTATCGCCATTGATGTGGGCCACGGTGATAGCCCGGGTGTCCCCGAGGACCACACCTCTCCCCTGGACAAGGGCCCGGCCCTGGCCATCGGTCCCAATATCCATCCCAAGATCCACGAGCTTCTGCAGAAGGCCGCCAAAGATGCCGGGGTTCCAGTTAGTACCGAGGTGGTGCCGGGCAACAGCGGGACTGACGCTTGGAACATGCAGGTCTCCCGCAGCGGGGTGCCTACCGGGCTGGTGTCGATCCCGCTACGCTACATGCACACGTCCGTGGAGACCCTAAGCTTTTCCGACCTAGAACGAGCCGGGAAACTCCTGGCCTTCTTTATCGCGACCGTGGATCGTTCATTTGTGGAGGGATTGACATGGTCCTGAGAAGGCTCAGCGAAGCGGCAGGGATATCCGGGCAAGAGCAAGAGGTACGGGCCATCATCCGAGCCGAACTGGAAGGGTCGGTGCATCGGCTCGAGGGTGACACTATAGGTAACCTTATTGCCGTCAAGAACCCGGGCGCGCCCGGACCTAGGGTGATGCTGGCTGCCCACATGGACGAAGTGGGCCTCATGATCTCTGGCTATGAAAGAAGCGGCATGCTCAAATTCCGCAAGGTAGGGGGGATCGACGACCGGGTCCTGGTCTCCAAGGGAGTCCGCATTGGCAAAGACCGGATCCCGGGCGTCATCGGGGCCAAGGCCATCCACTTGCAGGAACCCAAAGAACGCGAAACGCCCCTGCGTCACGACCAGCTGTACATAGATATCGGGGCCAAGAGCAAGGAAGAGGCGGAGAAGAAGGTCCAACTCGGGGAGTATGCAGTGTTCGATACCGCCTATTCAGAGTTCGGAGAAGGACTGGTCAAAGGCAAGGCCCTGGACGACCGGATTGGTTGCGCAGTGCTTATCTCCTTGCTCAAGGAGGACTTCAACCTCCCGGTCTATGGTTGCTTCACCGTCCAGGAGGAAGTGGGTTTGCGGGGAGCTGCGGTTTCCGCCTACCGGGTGAACCCCCAGCTGGGGCTTGCCGTAGAAGGGACCGTTTGTGCCGACGTGCCCGGGGTGGACGCGGAGGCCCAGGTGACGGCCCTGGGCCGGGGCCCGGCCCTGACCATAGCCGATGCCGGCACGTTGCCCAACCGGGCAATGCTCAGGGAACTGATCAGGTTGGCCAGGGAGAGCAATGTGCCTTACCAGTTCCGGCGCACCACGGTCGGGGCTACTGACGCGGGGCGCATTCACCTTGCCCGAGAGGGCGTGCCTTCGGCCGGGATAGCGGTGCCGTGCAGGTATATACACAGCCCGGTCAGCGTGGCCAGCCTGGAAGATTTCCAGAACACCGTGAAGCTGCTCACCCTGTTTCTCAGAAGCGTTGAGGGAGGTTTTAGGCCATGAAGGATCTTGTCAAAAGGCTCACCGAGGCCTTCGGACCCGCGGGAAGCGAGGAACTGGTTCGCGAAGTCATCGCTGGCGAGGTCCAGGGACTGGTAGACGAACTACGCACCGACGCCCTGGGTAACCTCATTGCCTTCAGGAAAGGGAACGGCAACGGCAAGCGAGTGATGCTGGCTGCTCACATGGACGAGATCGGAGTGATCATCACCGCCATCGACGACCAGGGGTTCATCAGGTTCTCCAACATCGGAGGTCTAAATCCCCATGCCCTGCTGGGCAAGCGAGTGGTGTTTGCCGGGGGTACCACCGGTGTGATCAGCTCGGAACCTGTTGACGAACCCAAGGACCTCAAGCTTCAGAAGATGTTCATCGACATCGGCGCCGCCGACCGCTCCAGGGCTGAGTCGCAGGTGGGGATAGGAGACATGGGAGTGTTCTACGGCCCGTTCCAGGATCTGGGCGACCGGGTGGTGGCCAAGGCAATGGACGACCGCATCGGGTGCGCCATCCTGGTGCAGGCGCTACGGGAGCTTGGGTCCTGCCCGCACCAGGTGTGGGCGGTATTTACCGTCCAGGAGGAGGTGGGGCTGCGCGGAGCCCGCACTTCGGCCTACGGCATCGAACCGGATGTGGGCATTGCGTTGGATGTGACCCGGGTAGGCGATACGCCCAAGAGCCGCACCATGGAGGTGTCCTTGGGCAAGGGTGCTGCCATCAAGGTCACGGACTCCAGCCTCATCTGTCATCCGGGCCTGAGAAGACACCTAGTGGAGATGGCCAAGGCCCACCAGATCCCCCACCAGCTAGAGGTCCTGGAGATGGGTGGCACCGATGCTGCATCCATCCAAGTGGCCCGGGCCGGAGTCCCGGCGGGCGTCATCTCCATTCCTTCACGTTATATCCATACCCCCTCGGAGATGGTGGACATGAATGATGTGCGGGCTTGCGTGGACCTGCTGGTGAAGACCTTGGAAGGAGAACTCAGGTTCTAGTGGGGTGACAGCATGCAGAAGAGACTGGAGGAGCTCCTGGCGCTGGCACAGAGGCGGGGTGCCGGCTATGCCGATATCCGTTTTGTAAAGACCCAGACCGAATCGGTCGGCCTGAAGAACGATGCAGTGGAGACGCTGTCTGCCCGGACCGACGCAGGTTTTGGGGTGCGCGTGCTCTATAACGGAGCGTGGGGCTTTGCCTCCCGGCCGGGCCACTGTCCCGGTGGCCTCGAGGAGGTAGTGGAACGGGCCGTGGGCGTCGCCCGGGCAAGCGCACGCTGCCAAAAGGGCGGGGTAACTCTAGCGCCGGTGCAGCCGGTGGTGGATCACTACCAGACCCCAGTGGTGCAGGATCCCTTTGAGGTCAAGTTAGAGGCACGCATCGAGCTTCTGAAGGATGCAGTGAATGCCATGCGCCGGGGAGAGCATATCGGCCTGGCCCGGGCCGGGATGAGCATTTTCCGGACGGAAAAGACCTTTGCGTCTTCGGAAGGAGCCTACATCACCCAGGACATCGTTGAGTCCGGAGCGGCCCTGTCGGCCGTGGCCCGGAACTCCCAGGATGTACAGACCCGCTCCTTTTCCGACTATGCCACTCGCGGCTATGAGTTCATCGACGAACTCGACCTGCCCACCAAGGCCCTGGCGGTGGCCTGGGAGGCCGGGGCCCTGTTGGACGCCGCCTCCTGCCCGGCCGGAGTCACTGACCTTATTTGCGGAGGCTCCATGGTAGCCCTCCAAGTCCACGAATCGTGCGGGCACCCCATCGAACTGGACCGGGTCATGGGGAGTGAGGCCACCTTTGCCGGTACGTCCTTTCTCACCCTGGAAAAGCACGGGATCTTCCAGTATGGCTCCGAGGCAGTCACCCTTACTGCTGATGCTACCATCCCGGGAGCCTTTGGGTCATTCGGGTATGACGACGAGGGAGTGCCGGCCCAGCGTACTACCATAGTGGACCGGGGCAGGTTCGTAGACTATCTCACATCCCGGGAGACGGCCGGTATGTTCGGTCAAGAGTCCAACGGCACTATGCGGGCAGTGGGCTGGCAGAACATCCCACTCATCCGTATGACCAACATCAATCTTGAGCCCGGGGACTGGACTCTCGATGAGATCATCGGCGACACCAAGCAGGGCATATACGTGGACAGCCCCAAGAGCTGGAGTCTAGACGACAAGCGCCTCAATTTCCACTTCGGCCAGGAGGTAGCCTATGAGGTGGTGAACGGGTCCTTGGGCCGCATGCTCAAAAACCCGGCTTACACTTCCATGACCCCGGAGTTTTGGAACTCGTGCGATGCCGTGGCGGGGCCGGAAACCTGGAAGGTGTACGGGCTGCCGGGATGCGCCAAGGGCGAGCCCGTGCAGTCCATCCACGTGGGTCACGGTGCAACCCCGGCCAGGTTCCGCCGGATTAAGGTAGGTGTGGGGCAATGATGGGACGCGCGTCTACTCTGGAGGTCGTCGACCGGGCCCTGTCCATGTCCCGGGCAGAGCAGACCCAGGTCAACCTGAGCGTTCAAAAACTGGAACTTACCCGGTTCAACGCCAACTACATCCACCAGAACCTGTCTCGGCATCAGGTGGAACTGACCGTGAAGGCCATCGACGGCCAGCGAGCCGGGACTGCCTCCACCAACCTGCTGGACGATGCTTCGCTGCGGGACGTGGTCGAAAGAGCGCTGGCCTTTGCGCGTCTTTCCCAGCCTGACCCGGACTGGAAGTCGCTGCCCGCGCCCGAGCCCCTGCCCGAGGTGGAAGCCTATGTTCCCCGGACCGGGGATTTTACCCCGGCGGAAAGGGCTGACTGGTGCGGTGCCATCATAGGCCGGGCCGAAAAGGCCGGGGTCGAAAGCGCGGGGACCTTTTCCACGGAAGTGAGCGAACTGGCCGTGGGTAATTCCCTGGGTATCCGGGCCTACCACTGCGGGACGCAGGCCTTTATTCGCACCATAATGACGGCCGGCGACCACACCGGGTACGCGGACAGGCTGGCCCGGGACGTGGCGCACATCGACCCGGAGGCCGTCGCCGGGGAGGCCCTGGCCCGGGCGGTTCTAAAACCCGGTGCCGTATCGTTAGAGCCCGGTGAGTATGACACCATATTCGAAGAGTATGCCGTGGCCGACTTGGTGCGCTTTTTTGGCTACCTTGCCTTCGGTGCCCTGGCCAAGCAGGAGGGCCGGTCGTTCATGGCCCGGCGCATGGGCGAGCAAGTGCTGGGCGAAAACGTCACCATCTGGGACGATGGGCTGGACGGGGCCGGGCTGGCCACTCCTTTCGACCTGGAGGGAGTACCCAAACAAAAGGTAGTGCTCATCGACCGGGGCGTGGCCAGCGGGGTGGTCTACGATACCTCCACCGCCGGGCGGGAGCACCGGAAATCCACCGGGCACTCGTCCGGGGGCTACTACCGGGGTGGTATGCCCGGCAACATGTTCATGGCCACGGGAGGTACCACCCGCCAGGAGATGGTGGAGGGCACGCAAAAAGGGGTGCTGGTGACTCGTTTCCATTACACCCACTGCCCGGAGCCCATGCGCCTGGTGGCCACCGGCACCACCCGGGATGGCACCTTCCTCATCCGGGATGGCCAAGTCGTAGCCAGGTTAAACAACTTGCGTTTTACCCAAAGCCTCCTGGATGCATTTGGCCGCATTGAGGCCATCACCCCCACAGCCCGCCTTACCCGGGACTGGTGGAGCACCTTCTGCCCGGTGCTCCCCGCCATCAAGGTTAACCACTTTGCCTTTACCGGCAGCACTACTTTCTAACCTCCGCGAGCTGGTGGGCGTCCCGGTGGGGCGCCCACAGTGAGGTGGACACAAAGAAGACAGGGTAGGTACTCCTACCCTGCCACCCTGGCTGTCCGAACTGGGACCTCCGGTCCCGTGTGGACATCTAGGACCTTAGGTCCCCAGCCACCTCGGGTTTTCGTGCATTCTTAGCACCACCTCCTCCCGTAGTTTGAAAGACAGGAATCGGTACCGGATCAGCACATACTATTCTCCCCTTCATGTCCGATTTCCTGCCTAGCAGCAAGAATAATGTGGCAAAGAGAGGAGCAAAGAAAACAAGAAAACAAGGCCGAAAGCCCCGGCCTTGTTAATAAACGGATTATTAGAACGGAGTATAGTTGGGAGCCTCTTTGGTGATGTGCACGTCGTGAGGGTGGCTTTCTCTCAGCCCGGCACCAGTGATCCGGACAAACCTGGCCTTTGCGTGTAGCTCCTTGATGGAGGCGGTGCCGCAGTATCCCATACCTGCCCGCAGTCCCCCCACCAGCTGGTACACGGTCTCGGAAAGCGGCCCGCGGTAGGGCACCCGGCCCTCTATGCCTTCGGGCACCAGCTTGGATACTTCGTTTTGGAAGTACCGGTCGGTCGAGCCTTCGCGCATGGCACCCACCGACCCCATGCCCCGGTATACCTTGAACGAGCGTCCCTGGTAGATCTCCATTTCACCCGGGCTTTCCTCAACACCCGCGAACAGGCCGCCTATCATCACGCTCTGTGCCCCGGCCGCCAGTGCCTTGGTGATGTCGCCCGAATACTTTACACCACCATCGGCGATGATGGGCACATTGTGCTCCGCTGCGGCTTTCCAGGCTGACAGTAGCGCCGTGATCTGAGGTACCCCGATGCCGGTTACCACCCGGGTGGTGCAGATGGAACCCGGTCCCACCCCGACTTTCACGGCGCTGGCCCCGGCCTCAACCAGCGCCCGCGCTCCCTCGCCGGTGGCCACGTTGCCTGCTACTATTTCCAGGTTCGGGTATTGCTGCCTGATCTTGCGCACGCAGTCAATGACGCCGCAGTGGTGCCCGTGGGCGCTGTCCACCACGATGGCGTCTGCGCCGGCGGCAACCAGTGCTTCTACCCGGTGAAGGCTGGCCGGCGAGGCACCCACAGCGGCCGCCACCAGGAGCCTGCCGCCGGCATCCTTGGACGAGTTGGGGTACTTTTGGGCTTTCTCAATGTCCTTGAGAGTGATCAGGCCCTTGAGCTGGCCGTGGTCATCCACCAGCGGCAGTTTTTCGATCTTGTGGCGGGCCAGGATCTGCTTGGCCTCGGCCAGCGTCGTCCCGACGGGCCCGGTGATCAGCCCGTCCTTGGTCATAACTTCGGACACTGGCTTTTCGTAGTTTTCCTCAAACCGGATGTCGCGGTTGGTGAGGATACCGACCAGGCGCTGGTTCTCTACAATGGGCACGCCCGAGATGCGGTAACGGGCCATGAGTTCCAAAGCTTCCGCCACCGTGTGCTTGGGCGAAAGGTAGATGGGGTCGGTGATGACGCCGTGTTCTGAACGCTTGACCTTGTCCACTTCAGCCGCCTGCCGCTGGACCGTCATATTCTTGTGGATGACGCCGATGCCGCCCTCGCGGGCCAGCGCGATAGCCATACGCGACTCAGTTACCGTGTCCATGCACGCGCTGACCATGGGAATGTTGATCTTGATGTTGCGGGTGAAATTGGTGGTGATGTCAACGTCTTTGGGAAGGACTTCAGAATAACCGGGAACCAGGAGGACATCGTCGAAAGTCAGCGCCTCGTGCTGGAGTTTTGGGTCGCTCAATGAACGTGCCACTCCTTTATCGCAGAGGTATTTGCAACAGTATACCATAGCTATTTCAATGGCAACAACTGCAATTATGCAGTGGGTGCATTGTCCGAGTTTTTTGCTATGGGTGAGAAGGAGCCTATGAGCTCCGCCTTTGCTCGGGTCCATCTGGCTGGATCCTGGCGCAATTCACGGGCACGGGCACCTGGCAGTGTAGTCCCGGCCAGAGCGGGGTTACGACGCGTACTGGCCATCTCCGTGCTTGGTTTGGCTCAAGGTGAGCCAGGACCGTTCTCATCTGGTACAATGAGAGAAACTACACGGACAGGCCGCGGCTTGTCTTTCAGGAGGTGTCCTCATGGCTGGACTGGCAGTGCTGGGCAGGATCTTGGATGGAACCGGCAGCGAACCGTTGGCGGGTGTAGTACTCATAGACGGTGGTATCATCTCTCATGTAGGGCCCAGAGAGACCCCGCCTCCTCCCGGATACCGAGTGATCGATGCCGGCGACAGGACGGTAATGCCTGGGCTCATCGATGCTCACGTGCACCTCATCGGCACGCGCTCTCTCAACCTTGCCCAGTGGGCCCACGATCCGGTGGCCGTGCGGGCCGCCAGGGTGGTGGCCGACTGTGCATCCCTCATCAACGCCGGCTTCACCACTGTCCGGGATGCGGGCGGCATGGGCCATCTCATCAAGAGGGTCATCCTTGAGGGGGAGATCCGGGGGCCACGCATCCTCTCGGCCGCCCTGTCCCTGAGCCAGACCGGGGGACACGGCGACCTGCGCACCCTGCCCCTGGAGCAGTCCCGCCAGCTGGGATTTCTCTCCCGCATCTGTGACGGTGAAGATGACTGCCGGAAAGCCGCCCGGGAGCAGCTCAGAGAGGGCGCAGATTTCCTCAAGGTCATGGCCACCGGGGGAGTCCTGGGGTCCGCGGCAGACACCCCCAAGCACGCCGAGTTTAGCACCGGGGAACTTTTGGCCATAGTTGAAGAGGCAGAGCGGGTGGGCACTCACGTGGCTGCCCACGCCCATGCGGCAGCAGGTGTGAACACGGCCCTAAAGGCCGGGATCAGGACCATCGAACATGGTACCCTCATGGACGACGAGAGCATTGAGCTGTTCTTGATGAAAGGCGCCTTCCTGGTGCCCACCCTGTCCATTCTTCATCGCATGCTCCTGCCCGAGTTTGCAGCGTCCACCCCTGCCTGGGCCGTGGTCAAGGCCAGGCAGATACTGGACACTCACCATGCCAACATCATGAAGGCCAAGAAGGCCGGGGTGCGCGTGATTGTGGGCACGGACTTTGCCGGTGGACCACAAGTGCCTCACGGAAGCAATGCCCTTGAGCTCGAGCTCCTGGTGGGTCTTGGCTTTTCGCCCTTGGAGGCCATCCAGGCCGCCACCCGGGTGGCGGCGGATGCCATCCAGCTGGGGGATAGGCTGGGCACTCTGGAACCCGGCAAGTATGCCGACCTGATCGTCGTGGACGGTGACCCCCTGGTGGATGTAACGTGCCTGCAGGAGGCGTCCAATATCAAGCTGGTGCTGAAAAACGGGGAAGTCGAGAAGAGCCTCCTTTGACCCTCCAGCAAGATCGTCCAATATCTGGCACTAAAGTCCAAAAGGTGCTCTACCTTCGGGTGATGAAATATTCAGTACCAGCTGCCGGGAGGTGGGTTTGTGTCGGCCGACATCAACCTGATCCTGGCCATAGACTGCGGCAGTACCACCACCAAGGCCATTCTCGTGGCCAAGCGGGACGGTGGCTATCGGCTGGTGGACCGGGCCGATGCGCCCACCACCGTGGAGGCCCCGTTTGAAGATGTGACCGTCGGCATACGGGCGGCGGTCCAGCTTTTGCAGGATAGCACCGGTCGCAGGCTCCTGGGCGACGACGGCCTGGTGGTGCCCGCAGATGCCCATTCCGGTGTGGACCTGGCCCTGGCCACCTCCAGCGCCGGAGGCGGGCTGCAGATGATGGTGGCCGGCGTGATGAAGGACCTCACGGCTAAGAGCGCGCAGCGTGCGGCCTTAGGTGCCGGTGCCGTGGTCACCGAGGTTTTGGCCATCGACGATGGTCGCCAGGTCCATGAGCGAGTGGACCGGATCCGCCGCATGCGTCCAGACATCATCTTGCTTTCCGGCGGCGTGGATGGCGGGAACATCTCCCACGTAGTTCGCATGGGTGAATTGCTCTTTCTGGCCGGGGCCAGCCCCCGCTTTGGCGACCAGGTCAAGATGCCGGTGGTCTTTGCCGGCAACCGCGATGCACGTACCTACATATCCGATGTCTTGGGCAAGTTCTCCGACCTGACAGCTGTTGATAACCTCAGGCCCAGCATGGAACAGGAAAACGTACTTCCGGCCAGTCAAAAGATCCAAGAGATCTTCCTGAACCATGTCATGGCTCACGCCCCCAACTACGCCCGCTTGGCCAGCTGGGTGGGGAAGCGGGTCATGCCCACGCCGGCGGCCGTGGGGAGGGTCATGCAGATCCTGGCCCAAGATCACGGGTGTAGCGTATTGGGCGTCGACGTGGGTGGCGCGACCACCGACGTGTTCTCGGTCCTCGAGGGCAACCTGTACCGCACCGTCAGCGCCAACCTGGGCATGTCTTACAGCATTACCAATGTGCTGGCCGAGGCAGGATTTGCGGCGGTAAACCGGTGGCTGCCCTTTGCCGTTAACCAGATGGCCTTCGAAGATGCCATCGCCAACAAGATGGTACGGCCGGTGACCGTGCCTGAGACTTGGCACGAACTCCTGCTTGAGCAGGCTGTGGCCCGTGAGACCATACGCCTTTCATTCCAGCAGCACTGTGAACTCACTACCAGTCTCAAGGGGGTCAAACAGCAGAGGACGATGGGAGATGTGTTCGACCAGACCCCCAGCGGCCGGCCCCTGGTTGACCCTATGCACATTGACATGATAGTCGGTTCGGGCGGGGTGCTATCACACGCTCCTCGGCGGGAACAAGCTGCCTTGATGCTCCTGGACGCCATCCAGCCGGGCGGGATTACCCAGCTTTTCGTGGACAGCATCTTCATGATGCCTCACATCGGGCTTCTTGAGCACTTGCACCCGAGGGCTGCCCGGGATCTTCTATATCACGACTGCCTGGTACCACTGGGTCCCTGCATTGCCCCGGCCGGGTCCGGTCGCATGCGCCCGGACCACCCCGCCGTGACCGCGAAGCTGGAGTATCCTGGTCGGGCGCCGTGCCTGGTGGCTGCTATGCCCGGCACCATCTTGCGGGTACCCCTGGGAGCCGGGGAAAAGGCCGTCATCACGGCAACTCCCGGTCCCGGCCTGGACCTGGGCGGTGGCCGTGGGGTTACGGTGGAGGCCGAAGTCTGGGGCGGCTGCGTGGGCGTCATACTGGATGCACGCGGCCGCCCCATCCGTTTTCCAGGCCAGGAGCTCGAGCGGCGCCGGGCGGTATGGGAATGGATGAAGGCCATGGGGGCCACAGAACTCGACATGCCCAGTGAGGTGTAGGCATGGGTGAAATCCACCTGCCGGGACTGGAGATCAGCCCCGGGCGAAATCTGATCAAACAACGGCGCCTGCCCTCCTCAGGCGAGATCTGCGTATACCCGGGCCAGCGAGTCCAGCACGATACCGTGGTTGCCCTGCTCAACCCCCGGGGCTACCTGGAGACTGTGGATGTGGCCAGGATACTGGAGATCCCATCGGTGCTGGTTCCGGACGCCTTGCTCCGGAAGGTAGGGGACCGGGTCTTGGCCGGTGAAGTCATAGCCCGGTACCGTTCGACCCTGGGCCTTTTCAACCGGGAATGCCGGGCGCCCATGGCCGGTACCCTGGAGCGCCTCTTTCCAGCCACCGGTAGGGTGACCATCAGGAGCTTGCCGGTGGCGCTGAGGGCCTATGTCCCGGGGGAGGTGGTCCGGGTAATACCGGGTGAATTAGTTTCTATCCGCCTTGGGGCTGCCCTGGTCCAGGGGATCTTCGGCGTCGGTGGGGAAGGCTGGGGCGAGCTTTGCCTGGTAGGCGAACGCACGGCCCCCATACGGAGCCGGGACATTGGCCCGCAGCACTCAGGGAAGATACTGGTCGGGGGCGTGTGGGACGATTACGAAGCCCTGACCCGGGTGCGCGAAGTGGGAGCAGTGGCAGTGATCACCGGGGGGTTGCACAAGCGCGACTTAGATCGCATAGCCGGCCGCGTCATCGGCACCGGTGTGACGGGACACGAAGATACCACCTTGATAACCGTTCTGACTGAGGGTTTTGGAGCCATCCCCATGAGCCAGCGCACCTACCGCCTGGTCCAGGAGCTGGACGGCCGGCAGGCGGCAGTGAGTGGAGCCACCCAGGTCCGGGCCGGGGTAGTTAGGCCCGAGGCAGTGATCCCCCTGGACCTTGCCCAGGACCATGCCCCCCCGCTGCCGGGACCTGCGACGGTTTTCGTGGGTACCCCCGTCCGCATCATCAGCCCCCGCCATTTTGGGGCTATCGGTACCGTTGTGGACCTCCCGTTACAGAGGGTGACCCTGGAGACAGGCTCCCAAGTACAGGTGGCCGCGGTCCGGTTGGATAGTGGAGAGCTGGTGATGGTGCCCCGCTCAAACCTGGAGCTTTATGCCCGGTGAGGTGACACATCCTTTGGTAGAAAAGACGGTAGACCTGAGGAGCCTGGTAGATCTGGATACGATCGAGAAGGCCTTCGGCGAACTTGGCCCTTTGGCCGGTTGCTGCCTTTGCCTGCGCGACCCCCACCAGCACGTCCTCGTGAAAGGGAAGGGCGAAGAGTGCCTCGAGGTGCCGGTGACGGCTGCGCCGGTGTCGGTGGAAGGAGTGACCTTGGCTTACGTTTCCTGCTGTCCCCGTGAAGACCACGTCGGCTCTAGCGCCCTGCGGGTGCGGGTGGCGGCCGACTTTGTGACCGCCCGGGCCACCGCCACTTGGTGGAGGCAGTACAGTGGGGAAGTGCAGGCCCGCCTCATCGAGGAACTGAAGATCAACGCTGAACTAGAAGAGGCCTTGAGGGTAATGGAACTTAGAGCATTGCAGTCCCAGATCAACCCCCACTTCCTCTTCAACACCCTTACCACCATCGCCGCCCAGGCCATGCTCGACGGTGCCATGGCCACCCAAGGGCTGGTCCACGCTCTGGCCAGGCTCCTCCGGTATTCCCTCCGGCGCATCGGCGAAATGGTCAGCCTAGAAGATGAGCTTCACCACGTCCAGGATTACCTGACCATCCAGGAGGCCAGGTTCGGCAAACGCGTGAGTACCAGGCTCGACGTACCCGCCGAAGTGCTCAGGACTAAGATCCCTCTGCTCACGCTCCAGCCGCTGGTCGAAAACGCGATCATCCACGGTTTTGAGTCCCGCGATCGGGGGCTTATCGTGATCGATGCCCGGCTGAGCGAAGCAGAGGTATACGTTACCATCACCGACGATGGGGTAGGCATCCCCCCGGCCCGTCTATCCACCATCCGGTCCATGAGCGATGCCGGTTCCGGACAAGGGCATACTACCGGGCTGGGAGTGAGCAACGTGCACAGGCGTCTCCAGCACCAGTTTGGCCAGGAGTATGGTCTGGATATCCAGTCAGCTCCGGGGCAGGGAACCCGGGTGACCATATGCATCCCTTTTACCACCCACGATGGGGAGGGTGACCATGAGAAAAGTGCTGCTCGTTGACGATGAAGCCCTGCAGCGACTGCTCTTGGCCCGTACAGTCCAGTTGCACCTGGGGGAAGAGCTAGAGATCCTGGAAGCAGGCAACGGTGCCGAGGCGGTGGAAAGCGTTCTGGAGCAGGACGTGGCCGTGGTCATTATGGACTTGAACATGCCGGTCCTCAACGGTTTGGAGGCTTCCCGGCGGATCCTGGCGGCACGCCCGGAAGTCAAGGTCATCATCCTCACGGCCTACGATGAGTTTCGCTTTGCCCAGGAAGCTGTCAAGCTGGGTGCGGTAGACTACTTGCTCAAGCCGGTGCACCCGTCCGAACTGGTAGCTGCTCTCCGGGATGCCCTGGCGGCCATAATCCGGGACGACGCCAGGCGCCAGCGGGAACTGGAATTGCGAAGGCAACTGGAAACAGCCCTGCCCATCATCGGCATGGAGTATGTGTCCGAACTCATCAGCGGCCAGAGCCTGGATATGGCCGCCGCCCGGGACCGCGCTCATTTCCTGGGCCTTGCCGGCATCCCTTCGGCCGTCCTGTCCGTGGGAAGGACCGAGACCCTCCCGGGCACTGAGGCAGAACGCCAGCTCGGGCGCCAGCAGGCCTTGGAGGCAGTGCGGGAGCTCCTGCCCCAAGGGGTTGCCTTGGCCGCTCACGCCGGCGGCGGCAGCGTGGCGGTGGTGGTAGTGGTGCCCGATGCGGATCCCGCCCGGGGTCGCAAGTACCTGCTGGACTTGGGGACGAGACTGGTCCAAGGCATGCGGGCCCGGGGGTTTGAGGTGAACGCCGGGACGGGCCGGATCAGCCGTCATCCTCCAGACCTGTCCGGCGCATACCGAGAAGCCGTGAGAGCCCGGTCTTATTGCCCTCCGCGCCAGGTGTTGCACGTGGATGACATCGAAGTAGATGACGATGCCGAAACGCTGCCAGCTGAGGCCGTGGAGGAGCTTTTACGCACCATCAGGCTGGGAGACCCAGAACGGGCCCAGGAGGTATCCGAGTCCCTTCAGCCTGGGGTGGTCCGGCTGTTGTCTTCAGGACATACCGTGGCGAAACTGGCAGTACTCCAGCTGCTCCTGGCCATGGTCAAGGCCGGAAGCGATGGCGGTGCAGACAAGGAGGCTGTTGACCTGCACCGGGCACGTGCTGTCGAGGCGGGCCTGGAGGCGGGCGACCCAGCCTACGCAGGCGAACTGCTAACCCAAGGTGCCCAGGCCCTGGCCGGGTCGGTGAAGAAGAACCGCAATGCCCGTAACCTGCTCTTGGTCAAAAAAGCCCTGCGGTATCTTGAGCGGGAATATGCGCGTGACATCACCCTTGAGGAAATCGCCTCCGTGGTCCACTTGAGCCCTTACTACTTTAGCCACATTTTCAAAGACGAGACCGGCCATACATTTGTGGAGAAGCTGACTTCCATCCGCATAGCTCGTGCCAAACAACTCCTTGCCACCACTCAGCTATCTGTAACGGCCATATCCCGCCAGGTGGGATACCGAGACCTTAACTATTTCTGCCGGGTGTTCAAGAAATCCGAGGGTGTAACTCCCAGGAGGTACCGCCAGAATTCCAGTTGAAAACTGTTTTGGGCAGGAGGAATACCATGAACGAGCCCATTCTCAGTGCCTTTGAGCTGACCAAGACCTTTTTCTTGGGCCAGACCGTCCAAGCGGTACACGACGTCAGCTTGGATGTGGATGGCGGTGACTTCGTGGTGTTGACGGGCCCGTCTGGTAGCGGCAAGAGCACGCTCCTCAGTCTCCTAGGAGGGCTGGACCGCCCGACCAGCGGCGAGGTGGTCTTGGACGGTCACCGGTTCAGCCGTCTTAGTGAAAGTGGCCTGGCCATGCTGAGAAGGGCCAAGGTCGGCTTTGTATTCCAGTTTTTCAACCTGATACCTCACCTTACTGCCACGGAAAACGTCAGCCTGCCGCTGCGCTTTTCCGGGTTTTCCCGGCGCCAGATGGAACGGCGGGCCCAGGAGCTTTTGGAGATGGTGGGGTTAGGTGACCGGATGCATCACAGGCCGCTGCAGCTTTCCGGTGGCGAACAGCAGCGGGTGGCCATAGCCCGGGCATTGGCCAATCAACCCCGGGTGGTGTTGGCTGACGAACCCACGGGAAACCTGGATTCTCGTAACGCGCAGGAGATCGCCCGGCTTTTCGCCAATTTCAACTGCACCCTGGGACAGACCTTCGTGGTTGTGTCCCACAACGAAGCCTTCCACCCCTACGCCAAGCGCGTTGTCCGCATGCTGGACGGGAGGCTGGTGGACAGCCTGCCCGCCTAGAATACCCAGCCAAACCCATAAAGCCCCGGAACTCCGCTTCCGGCTGGTGGAAATGGGGGAAGAAGATGCTGTTTCTCAGGATGGCGCTGAGCAATGCCCGTCGCAACCTCAACCGGAGCCTGCTGGCCCTGGTAGGGATGGCCGTGGCTGCGGCTATACTGACCGGGAGTGTTTCCATGGAAAGCGGCTATCCGCGAGAAGCTTTCTGGGAGCACCGGCGGCTGGTTGGAGCCGACATCCTCATCTTCACCGAGCCGGCTGTCCTCCCCGGCCCAAGCAGTGGAGAAGAGCTTTCTTGGATGATGGGACTAGAAGGCCATGAAAGCGACTTGCTCACGTTCTTCCCCGCCTTCTCCCACCAGGGGTACCTGGCTCCTGCAGACGTGCGCACCATGGACCTCCACCATCTGCCGGGTGGGTTAGAGCACCCGGAGGTCATCGCTGTAGAACCCTTCCTGGCCATGCCTGCTTTCTTCATAGTGCCGGGAACTACCGCCCTGGTTCCGGCGGTGCTGCGGGGACGCCACACCCTTGTGGATGCGGCTGCCTGGAACCTTCACGCTCTGACCCCGGATGACGATGGTGCCATGGTCTGCCTGGTCAACCGCGAGATTCCCCCGGGTTGGCCTGACCTTAGCCGGGTCACAGCCCTGGTTGTGGAGGTTCCCAGCGTGGTGGCTCACGGCCCCGGGGGAACTGTGTACGATTACACCCGGCGCCATCACTTCACCCTTGAAGTCAGGGGGACCTACGAGTTTGTGGCCAGCGCCACGGACCTCCTTGCCCGGGGGCTTGACATGGACTCGCTGGAGGAGCCTAGGTATCTCCATTCTGAGCAGATTTTCGTGCCCGCCGCTACCCTGGAGAGGATCTTTGCCTCCGTGGGCGGAACCGGAGGCTTCCGGTACGTCCGCCAGCTGGGGGTCAGGGTGCGGAGTATGTTCCTGGCCCGGGATGTAGCCGCCAGCCTGCAGGCGGAACTGCCCTGGGCACGGGTGCTGACGGTCCCCCAGCTGGTCCAGGCATCGTGGAGCCACACCGGGCAAATGCCGGTGACCCGGGATGCCACCCGGGCCTTCATCTACCTTTCTTTTGCCTTGGCTGGTATGCTGGTGACTACCAACATGCTCATCCTGGTCACCCAGCGCAGGCGGGAAATCGGCATCCTCAAGGCCATCGGGGCATCAGGCGGTGAGATCATCCTCATGGTGCTGGGAGAGACCGTGGTACTTGCCACCCTCGGCTCTATTATGGGGTTTGCCCTGGTGCGCGCTTTCTACGTCCTGGTATACCTGGCCTCGGACGTGACCTTGGCCCGGGCCGGCCTGAGCACTCTCTATACAGCGGGCCTGGTCACGGGCCTGAGCACAGTGACGGCCCTGGCTGCTGGGGTAATTCCAGCGGTTCTAGCTTCCGGTTCCACAGCCCGGGAGGTGCTACGTCATGAGTGAACCTATCCTCAGGTGCAATGAGCTACATAAGCGTTTCTTGGTGGGCGATGGGGTGGACGCGGTTAAGGACGTCCGGCTGTTGGTGATGCCGGGCGAGTTCGTGGTGATCATGGGCCCGTCCGGATGTGGCAAGACCACTTTGCTCAACCTCCTGGGCGGGCTGGATCGCCCCACCCACGGGGAGGTCATACTGCAGAACCGGAAGTTTAGCCGTCTTTCGGAAAACCAGCTGGCCCGGATGCGCAGGACCCATGTGGGGTTTGTCTTCCAGTTTTTCAACCTGCTCCCTGACCTGACTGCTGCGGAGAACGTCGCCTTGCCCATGCGCATCACGGGTGTTGACGACCGGGAAGTGGCCCGCCGTACCCTGGAGCTCCTGGACGAAGTGGGCATGGTCGATCGGGCCGCCCACTCCCCCCATGAGCTGTCCGGCGGCGAGCAGCAGCGAGTGGCCGTGGCCCGGGCGCTGGCCAACCGCCCGGCTGTGGTGCTGGCTGATGAGCCCACGGGTAACCTGGACTCCCAAAGCGGCTGTCAGGTTATGGACCTATTCGCCCGGTTCAACTCCCGGCACGGCCAGACCTTCGTGATCGCCTCCCATGACCAGGCTTTCGTGGAATATGCTACCAAGGTCGTGCACATGCTGGACGGGACGGTGGTGCGCGTTGAGGAACGGGCCGGGGTGATGAAGCCATGATGGGCTGGGCCACTGCTGCGGGCCAGTGGCTTTCCCGTCAGTCTGGCGCCTTGTGGAGACGGAACTTATGCCGACAGCTAGGGGCTTCCCTACGCCTGGTGTGTCCGTTGGCCCGCCGTCACGTGGCCAGGCACCGCCTGCAAAGCGCGTTGTTGGCCGTGGTGGTGAGCGTGGCCGTGGCTGCTTATATCCTGCTCACGGCGGTGGGGGCTACTGCCTCCCGGCAGGCGGCCGCCCAGGTCCTGCCCCTCGGCCTCCCGGCTGACCTCCTGGCCTATGCGCCCGGGCCCCTGCCCGCCGACATAGACCGGCGGGTCTTCCGGGTGGTGGAAATCGACTACTGGGAACCGGTGGCTGTGGCGGAAGTGTACACGGCCTCCGGACGCTACACCGCCCTGGGCCTGCGCTTTGACTCCCGGCTGGTGGCTGGGCTTTCCCTGACGAGCGGCCGCTGGCCGGTGGGCCGCCCGCCCGGCGGAGTACACGGACACGCCGTGTTCCCGGATACTGCCGGGGGTATGATACCCGGGATGGTGACTACCCTGGGCGTGCCGGGCCAGGCCGGGTGGCACGAAGTCCGGGTGCTGGTCACCGGCCTGTACCATTCTCCGGGGGCGCCAGTATCTGGCCCCCTGGTAAGCCTGGACGCCCTGGCCCTTCTCGGTGAGGCCGTGCACGGGGGAGTCGTAGGCTGGCTGGGTCCGGGGTACACGCTGCGCTCTGCCGTCGCCAAGCTGGGCGGGCTCTTCGCCCAAGGGGTGGTTATCACCCGCGACACACCGCAGGAACTGGCCAGGAGCTTGACCCGCCGGTCGCTATCGCCGGTAAGGGCCGTCATGGGGCTGGTGGTGACGCTTGCAGCTGCCGGGCTCTTCAACCTCATGTTGTTCTCTTTCCTTAGGAGAAAGCGGTACCTGGGGACGCTCAAAGCACTTGGACTGGAATCTTCCGAGCTGGGTCTTCTTTTGGTGGCGGAGGCCGGGTTCATGTCGTTTCTTGGGATGTTTGGTGGTTGGGTCCTGGCGTCCGGCTTGATCTGGGGTATCAACCGTTACAATGAGCCCGCCCTGCGTCTGGAAGTGGGGGCCCTGGCAGCGTCGGCATGGCTGGCCGCTGGAGCGCTGGTCCTGGGCAGCTGGATCCCGGTCACCTTGACCCGGCGGGCCACCGTGGACCAGCTCCTTTACAACCGCCGGGTCTACCTCAACCCCAACCCCTCTTGCGCCCAGTGCGGGCGCTGCGGTGGATTCTAGGACGGAAGGAGAGGGACTGTGGAGATCAGGACGATCCTTGCCGCTGATGTGGGGAGCACTACGACCAAAGCCATCCTGCTGGAGTACCATGGCCAGGGGTACCGGCTGCGCGGGCGCGCGGCGGCGCCAACCACCGTGGAAAAACCCTTTCTGGACGTGATGATCGGGCTGAAAAACGCCATGAGCAGGCTTGCCAACGAGACCGGTCGCCCACTCCTGGATGGAGACCGCCTCGTGGTGCCGGGCACGTCATCCCGGGGCGCCGACCTCTTTTTGGCCACATCGTCGGCCGGAGGCGGCCTGCAGATGCTAGTTACCGGGCTAGTCCGGAACTTGACCGCCGAAAGTGCCCAGCGGGCGGCACTCGGAGCCGGGGCCATCGTCATGGACGTGATCTCCATGGATGATGCCCGCCTGGTGGTGGAGCGCATCCAGAGGGTACGAGAACTGCGGCCCGACATGATCCTCTTTACGGGAGGAACCGACGAAGGCCTGCCCAGTCACGTCGGTGCCGTGGCCGAATACCTAGCTGCTGCCAGTCCTGAACCAAGGTTCGGCAGCGGTTTTCGGCTGCCGGTAATCTATGCCGGAAACGTGCACGCCCGGGAATTTGTCGCCTCCACCCTGGGAGACTGCATGCTGCTTTCTTTTGTGGAGAACATCAGGCCCACCCTGGAAAAAGAGGTGTTGCAGCCTGCCCGGGAAGAGATCCACCGGGTCTTCCTGGAGCATGTCATGGCGCAGGCCCCGGGCTACCAGACCCTGCTGGACTGGACCGGCGGGCACTTGCAGCCCACTCCCATGGCCGTGGGCAAGATGGTGCAGCAGGTTGCAGCGTACCTGGATACGGACGTGGTGGCCCTGGATATCGGGGGCGCCACCACCGATGTGTTTTCGGTGGCCAGTGGCCGGTTCCACCGCACCGTCAGCGCCAACCTGGGCATGAGCTACAGCCTGGGCAATGTCCTGAAGGAAGCCAGTCTGGACCGGGTGCAGTCCTGGCTGCCCTTTTACATCTCCGAGGGAGATTTGCGGAACTGGTATTCCAACAAGGTGATCAGGCCCACGACCTTGCCAGAGACCATGGACGAGCTTTTGCTGGAGCACGCCGCGGCCCGGGATGCACTCAGGCTCTCATTTGAGCATCACAACTCCCTGGCGGTGACGCTCAAGGGCGTGCGCCAGAGGAGGACGGCAGACCGGGTATTCGACCAGACGTCCACCGGGCAACCCCTGGTGGACATGAGGGAAGTGGGTGCCGTGATCGGCTCCGGAGGGGTGCTTTCCCACGCCCCGCGCCGGGCCCAGGCCGCTCTCTTGCTCCTGGACGCTCTGGCTCCGGTGGGAGTGTGCCGGCTTTTCGTAGACAGCGTGTTCATGTTGCCCCAGCTTGGCGCGCTATTGGACCTCAGGCCCAAGGAGGCGCTGGACACCCTTTGGCAGGAATGCCTCATTCCCCTGGGGACGGTGTTGGCCCCGGCGGGCACCGGGCGACCGGGTCAGTCCATCGCCCGGGTGTCTATGCCCGGACAGGAGCTGGATCTGGTCTTTGGTCAAATGGCGCTGGTCCCGCTAGGACCCGGGGAAGAGATGGAACTAGAGGTGATACCTCGCTCCGGGTGGGACGCCGGGAGGGGTCGCAAACAGCCGTTCAGAGTCAACGTGAGCGGGGGAGAGGTAGGGCTCATCCTGGACGGACGGGGTCGCCCGCTGGAGCTACCTAAGGATCCAGCTCTACGACGGCGAGCTCTCGTGGACTGGTGGCTGGCCATGCATGCCTACCCTGAAAGCGCTCTCCGGAAGTATGCCGGCCGGGAGGTGGTCTAGTTGACCGAGAACCTCATGGTAAGGACCATGGAGAAGGCCCGGGTCAGCAGACAGCGCCGGTTGCCATTGCCCGGTGACGTGCTGGTCAGTGCCGGTTCGACAGTAGAACCTTCGACCATAGTGGCCCGCACCGACCTGCTGCCCGGCGCCCCTTACTTTGTGGACGTGATGCGGGCGCTCATGGTGCCCAGGGAAAAGGCCGGGCCCGATCTCATGGACCTGGTCATGACCGTGCAGGTGGGCGACCAGGTCACTGGTGGTGACATCATTGCCCGTTACACCAAGGGTTTCCTGGGTGAAGTCGTCGTGGTTAAGTCGCCGGTCACGGGAGTCGTGGAGTTCATCTCCCGGCTACACGGTCGCGTACTCATCCGGGAGGACGGGCGCTCTGCCCGGCCGGTGGTCGTGGTCTCGGCGGCCAAGCAGCTGGACGTTTGGCCGCGCATGTTGAGGACCTACGCTCACTGCCGTGAGGGAGACGAGGTAAAGCAAGGCCAGATCCTGGCCGCGGCACCGTCGCCCCTGGGGTGGGACTGCGCGTATGCTCCCGTCAGTGGAGTGGTGGAGAAGATCTGCACCCGCACCGGCGCCATCACCATTGTGCGACCCGCCCGTCCCACCGAGGTAGATGCGTACATCAGGGGCGAGGTAACCGCAGTCAACCCGGGCGACAGCGCCGAGGTCTCTACTGCCGCGGCCTATATCGAAGGCTTATTCGGCCTGGGTGGCGAGGCTTATGGGCCCTTGGCGCGAGTTGCCGGCCCCGACCGGGTCCTGGAAGCCGCGGATATCCTGCCGTCTCACGAGGGATGCGTGGTATTCGGTGGGGCCCTGGCGTCCTTGGAGGCTATGAACCGCGCCCTGGAGGTCAAGGCCACCGGGCTCATCTCGGGCGGGATCAACCACCTGGACGTGGTAAAGCTTTTGGGCCGGGAGGTCATGGTAGGGCTCACCGGCCAAGAAGAGCTCCCCCTCACCGTGGTAATCACCGGGGGATTCGGAGTCATGCCCATGTCCCAGCGTGCCTATAACCTCTTATGCGCCTACGAGGGTGCCATCGCGTCGGTTAACGGCCGCACCCAGATCCGGGCGGGAGCCGTCCGGCCGGAGGTCATCATCCCCCTGGGGGAAGGGATCTCCCCGGACCTACCTGACGCGGATGTCCAGGTAGCGCGCGCTGGCGGAGAACTGGTGCCCGGGGCTATGGTGAGGATCACCCGTCTTACTCACTTTGGCCAGTACGGCCGGGTGGTGTCGGTGTTGGGCAGTCGCGTGCGTTTAGAAACAGAGATCAGCCTCTACACCGTGGACGTGGAGCTCTTAGATGGCACCGTGGTGACGGTGGCCGAGAACAACGTGGAAGTGGTGTGCTAACCAAACGCCTGTACCAGTATGGGGGCAGAAGACGTCGGTGTCAGCCATCATAGAGTGGTGTTTTCCCCGGCGTTTCCACCTACCCTTGGGGTTAAGAGGAGGTAAGGAGAGCCCGATGGCCTGAACGTGAGCGGGTGCAACAGCGAGCCCAACACCCCAAGGCCGGGTACGCCCGGGTTTTTCTGACCCAATGGTCTTGCTGCCGCCCGGGTTGGTCTTGCCACCACCGCCCGGGTGGAGTAAAATGGACATGATAACTCCATAGTCTTTCAGGTGCCCTCAAGGGAGAATAGGGAAGTCCGGTGGAATTCCGGCGCGGTCCCGCCACTGTGAACGGGAAGCCCAGGGGACAGAGCCACTGTCAGCTGACGGGAAGGCCCCCGCAGGCCATGATCCGAAGCCAGGAGACCTGCCTGAAAGAACGCGCGGCGTTGGCCGCGCCGGTGCACATTTGCCTTCGAAGGAAAGGGGGGTGCATGGACTGACCGGGCGAGGCACCCGGCACAACCGAACACAAACCCCGGACCCCAAGGGCCGGGGTCACTCTTTTCGTGAGGAAGGATGTACGTATGCGCAAAACGTTTGTCGGCCTTGTCCTTGTGGTAATGTTGGTGGCGTCGCTTTCGGGGTGTAACTGGTTCTCCCAGACCAGTGCCACTCCCACCCCCGCCCCGGCACCCCCGCCCAGCCCGTGGCCGCTTGCGGTGACCGACCGGAGCGGGCAACAGGTGACCATCGCGGCGCAGCCGGGGCGCATCATCTCCATGGCCCCCAACCTGACCGAGATCCTGTTTGCTCTCAACCTGGGGAGCAAGGTGGTGGGGAGGACGAGCTTTTGTAACCACCCCCCTGAGGCAGCAGCCATCCCCAGTGTAGGAGACGAGTGGAGCCCAAACTACGAGCTCATCGCCGGGCTCAAACCCGACTTGGTGCTGGCGGTTGGGACGGCAGAAAGCAAGATCGTAGTAGAGTCCCGGAGACTCGGCCTGACCACCGTGGTAACCCAGAGTGCTACCATCGAGGAAGTCTTCGAGGATATAGTACTGGTGGGCAAGGTTGCCGGCGCGACCCAAGCTGCAGAGCAACTGGTGGACACCCTGAGGGGAAGGTACCATGCGATCAAGGAGAAGACCCGGGACGCAAAGGACAGACCGTCGGTCTTTTGGGTCATCGATATCGATCTCTGGACGGTAGGCCCCGGGACCTTCATGGACCACCTGACCACGGTGGCGGGAGGCGTGAACGTCGCGGCCTCCGAAGGGTTCGCCTACCTCCAGTACAGCATGGAAGCGCTGCTGGCCAAGGACCCGGACGTGATCATCGTCGCCGTTCCCAAGGATGAATACCCCAAGCTGCAGGCCAAACCCGGCTGGGATCAGCTATCCGCCGTGAAGAACCAGCGGGTATTGTTCCCTGACCCGGACGTGGTCTCACGTCCCGGCCCGCGCATCGTGGACGGGCTTGAACTGGTGGCCAGGGGCCTACACCCGCAGTTGTTCAGATAGGAGAGACAGGATGGACCTGGAGCGAAGGTGGGAAGCCCGGCGTCACGCCGTCTGGCTCATGGCGGCCGCTACCGTCCTGGTGATGGTGGTGGCCGTGGGCATGGGTGCGGTGCCGGTGCCTGCTGGCCACGTGATCGGCATCATCACCGGCAGGTTGGTACCTGCCTTCGCTCCCACCTCCTCGTGGACTGCCAGTCATGAGACCATAGTCTGGGTCATCCGCCTGCCCCGGGTGTTGTTGGCTGGCATGGTGGGCGCGGCACTGGCCCTGGCCGGGGCAACCTACCAGGGCGTCTTCCGCAACCCCATGGCCGACCCCTTCGTCATCGGGGTCTCCTCAGGAGGTGCGCTAGGCGCAGTGCTGGCCATAGTGCTGGGGTGGGGCCGGGGCCTGGGCCAGTATGCCATCCCGGCTTTCGCCTTCGGCGGGGCCGTGGTCGCGCTGGCGCTGGTCTACACCCTAGCCCGCATCGACGGCAAGCTTCCCGTGGTTACCCTGCTCCTGGCCGGCGTGGCCATGAGCACCATCTTGTCCGCCCTGGTGTCTCTCCTTATCGTGCTGTCCCGCCAGCGCATGGAACAGGTCATCTTCTGGTTGATGGGGGGATTTACCTCCGCCCGCTGGTCCAGTGTGGGCTTGTCGTTGCCGTACATGATCTTGGGCGCCCTGGTCCTGCTCAGGCGCAGCCGGGAGCTTAACGTGATGCTGCTCGGGGAGGAAGCTGCCACCCACCTCGGGCTTGACGTAGAGCGGGTGAAGAGAGAACTCCTGGCAGCAGCGGCCCTGCTCACCGCCACTGCGGTATCCGTGGCCGGGCTTATCGGCTTTGTGGGGCTGGTCATACCCCACATGGTCCGGCTGACACTCGGCCCCGACCAGCGCTGGCTCTTGCCCGGGGCGGCCCTGACGGGTGCCAGCGGATTGGTGTTGGCTGACTTGCTCGCGCGCACGGTGATGGTCCCGGCCGAACTGCCGGTGGGGGTAGTGACCGCGCTGGTAGGAGGACCGTTCTTTCTGTTTTTGCTGGTGCGGCGAAAGAAGCCGAGGAGGTGAACCATGCTAACGGTCGATAGGATCACCTGCTCTTACCGTAACTTCGTGGCCGTGCGCGAAGTCTCGTTCCACGTGCCTGCCGGGGCGATCCTGGGTATCGCGGGTCCCAACGGCTCGGGCAAGACCACGGTGCTGCGAGCCGCCAGCCGGGTCCTCCGTCCCCGGGTCGGCCGGGTACTGGTGGACGGCCGTGACATCTATTCCCTCTCCCACCGGGAGGTGGCCCGTACCATGGCCGTAGTATCCCAAAACGGGCAGGTGGACGTGGAACTCACCGTTGAGGAACTGGTACTGATGGGCAGGTACCCGCATCTAGAGGGTATGCGGGGCGAGCAGGCAACAGACTTCGAGGCTGCCCGGCGTGCCATGGAGGTCACCAGCACGGACCGGCTGGCCGGGCGCCTGGTGACCACCTTGAGCGGGGGAGAACGGCAGCGGGTGCAACTGGCCCGGGCCCTGGCCCAGGAACCGAGGCTGCTCATGCTCGATGAACCCACAGCCTACCTGGACATTGGCTACCAAGTGGAAATCATGGACCTCATCGCTCGTCTCAACGCGAGCACCGGCCTCACCGTGGTCATGGTTATGCACGACCTAAACCTGGCGGCCCGCTTCTGTCACCACCTGGTCATGCTCAAAGACGGGCGGGTGCGGGCCAGTGGCACTCCCGCCGAAGTGCTGGGCCCCGGCCTTCTGCAGGAAGTCTACGGCATCCAGGTCCTGGTGCAGCCTCACCCCTTATACCCGTGTCCCCACGTGGTCCCGCTTTCTGCACACGACCATCTCGCCTAGCGGCCAAGATCGCACGTGGCGAGGACTCTCTCACGGCAGCGTGGCCTGCAGGTGGGCGGTCGAATATCAAACCGGGCGATGCTTTTTCAAAGCCAGCACGTTCAGTATGCCGAATAGGAGAGAGAAGGCTATAAGGGCTGATGCATCGTAGGCGATCTCCGGCCAGGATTTACCCCGCAGCATGATCTGCCTCAGGGCGTTGGCGCCGTACTTGATGGGCATGATGCTACCCAAAAGGCGTAGCCCACCCGGCAGGTCCTCGAGCCTGAACAGCCCAGAGAATAGGAATTGGGGGATGATCACCACGGGGATGAACTGGACAATTTGGAATTCGTTCTGTGCAAAAGCCGACAGGAGAATACCCAAGGTGAGGGCGGATATGGCCAACAGCATTGTTACAAGAATCAAACTGGTCATCCGCCCCACAAACAGGATGTTGAGGACCTTGACGGCAAACCAGGAGATGGTAACGGCCTGCAGTGAAGTGAATACTCCAAAACCCAATCCATAGCCTAACACCAGCTCCCAGCGCTTGATGGGCGTTGCCAGCAAGCGCTCAAGGGTACCGTTGGTACGTTCCCGGAGAAAGGAAACGCCCGAGGTGATAAACACGAAAAAGAACACCAAAAAACCAATGAGAACCGGCCCTACCTGGTCGAACAGCACCATGTTCTCCCCGCCGTACAAATAGCTGACCTGGGCGCTGACCGGGGTATCGGTTCCCGCCCGGAAGGCCGTGTGGATGTGCTGGAGAACGGCCCGGCTGGCAGTTGGGTTGCTTCCCTCCAGCACCAGGACGGGTTGGGTCCCGTCAATCTCCAAAAAAGCATCGACCTGCTCGCGGTGGACGGCCTGGATGGCTGCATCTTTGTGTACATAGACTTCCAGTATGACTCCGCGCCCGGCCAGGAGCTCACTGACCTGGGGCGGCAAAGCAACAATGGCGATCCTGGGAGAGTAGGGTTCCTCCAGGAGGATGCGGCTACAAAGGAGCAGCACCAGCATGGGCGCCAGTATTATGAGCCCCAAGGTTCGCTTATCATACCAAAACTGCTTGATGATGCGGGTGGCCACGGCCCAGATTCTCATGAGGATTTACCTCCCAGCACCACAAAGGCTTCCTCCAGAGTGGCAGTGCCGGCTTGGGCCTTGAGTTCTGCAGGCGAACCAACCGCCAGCAGGCGACCATGGCGGATCATGCCTAGGCGCTGGCACTTATCTGCCTCGTCCATGGAATGGGTGGTTAGAACCACGGTCGTGCCTGTTCCTTGAAGTGACCTTAGCTCATCCCACACTGACTTTCGCAAGAGTGGATCTAGCCCGATGGTGGGTTCGTCAAGGATCAGGACTTCAGGCCGGTGAAGCAACGCAACGGCCAGTGACAGTCGCCTCTTCATCCCCCCGGAAAAGGCGGCTACTCGCTTTTTCGCATCGGAAGAGAGGGTAACCAGGTCCAGCAGCTCCGTGATCCTCTGGGTCTTGGCCCGGCCTGAAAGCCCGTACAGGGACGCAAAGAACTGGAGGTTATCCCATGCTGTCAAGTCTCCGTAGAGGGCGTCGGCCTGAGACATGAAGCCTATGCGGTTGATCGCCTCTAACGAGGGCATTTCCTGCCCCAGCACGAGCACTCTCCCAGTGGTAGCCCCGGTCATCCCGGCCATGATCCTTGCCAGGGTGGTCTTGCCTGCTCCCGAAGGACCCACCAGGCCAAACAACTCGGAGCGGGATATCTGCAGCGACAGCTCGCTGAGCACCCGGACCTTCCCAAAGGACTTGCCCAGACCTTCTACAGTAACTACTATGTCCAGAAGAGCCCGCCTCCTATGGTGCTGATGATCCCGCGGGTCGGCACGGTCCTCTCCGCATATCAATTGGCCGGCACGGCGCCATTCTCCTTTGACCCGAACTGCCGGGATCCCGCCAGCCGCGGTAGTTCATGTATGTCCTCGTATTCCCATGGGAGTCGTAGCTGGGCCCGTGCCCGGCCGCGACAGGTGCACTGGTCGGCCACTGGCCCAAGCCCCGGCAAAGAGGAAGTTTGCGCCCTGGCGAACGAAATGTCCCTCCCGGGCCCTCTTGTATGGTGAACAGAGCGATTGGAGGAACCATGACCGATCAGGAATTCATTGCTCATCTGGCCAGGGTGCAGAGGACCATGACCGCGCTGGCCCGGGCCATCACGGGCAACGATGCAGATGGGCAGGATGCCCTGCAAGAAGCGGCTTTGGCTGCCTACGTGGCCCGCGGCCAGCTGCGTTCACCGGAGAGGTTCGCGCCATGGTTTAGGACGATCCTGATCCACAAGTGCGGTGAGACGTTGCGGCGGCGCCGCCAGGTGATCCCCCTGGACGCCGCCTGCCAGAGAAAGCAGGAAGCCACGGCTGAGAGCGGTCTCATCTGGATGCTGGTGGACCAGCTCAGTCCTGAGGTCGCACAGGTGGTTGTGCTCCCGTACCTGGCAGACCTGCCACAACGGGACATCGCCTACGTGCTGGGCATACCCGTGGGCACAGTCAAATCCCGGCTGAACCGGGCGCTGAAACAGTTGCGAACCATGCTCGAGGAGGTGCCTGCAAAGTGCTATGCGAAGTAGTCAGGTCCGAACTCCCCGCCCTGCTGGGAAGAGAGCTCGATGGCCCAACGACCCGGACCATGGAGGAGCATCTCCAGGTTTGCGCTGGTTGCGCCCGGGCCCGGGTTGAGCTGGAGGTCCTGGAGAAGCGCCTGCGGGAAGGACTGCTCCACGCGCCGCATACGGGCCGCCAGCATGATGTGGCCAGCTGGCTGGCCGAGCACCGGCACCGGTTAACCCCGGAGCAGGCCGAACGTGAACGCCTTTGGGTGGCGGACCTGTTCGGTGAGCCGTGCAGGCTCCCCCTCTCCCGGGCGCGCCGCCGCTTCCCCGGGATGCGGGCACTAGCCGCCGGGCTGGTGCTCATGGTGGTGGCCATGGCCAACTGGTCAGCCCTGGTCAAGGCCTCGGCGGAGTTGCCGCTGGTGGGCGAGTTCGTGCAGCGACTGGTGTTTACCGACGCTGGTTTGAGCTGGGCTTACGAACACGGGTATATCCAAAAACCCATGGCGGACGTGCGCGCCGGCAAGGTGCGCCTCAAGATCCTGGGCGCAGTGGCCGACCCACTGCAGACCACCATCCTGTACCTCATCGACGGGCTCCCACCCGACCCCTGGGCTGTCTCGGGAGTGGTGCCGGCGGAGGGCTTCGCAGGCTGGATCCCGCCTTTGGTCATCACCGGTGTGAACGGTGAACGCGTACCATTCTGGAAGGGGCAGCCACTGGTCACCCCGTTGGGCCTGGTAGGCATGGTCCACGCCGAAGCCCTTCCCAGTGCAGAGGCCGAAGTCACCCGCGAGCTGCGCGGTCCCGCCGCCACGTTGGAAGTGAAGCTGGAACTTTCGAGGGCTGAGCTCAGTGCCATGAGCCGGCAGTATGGCATCGAATACCGCCACGAGATGGAGGGCGTTCTGGTCCATGAGGTGCTGGTCACCGATACCCCGGCCCAGTTGATGGTCAACTACATGATCAGCGGCGGCTTGTCGCCCAGCGGCATCAAGCTCGAACACCACGTTCCCTACCTGCTCCTCCCGGATGGGAGCCGGCTGAATCCCCAGCACGCCCGGGGTCGGGGGAGGCAGGACGGCAGCTGGGATATGGTGCTGGCCTTCCCTCGCCCACCCGACGGCCAGGTTACCCTGGTCATGCCGGTGCTGGCCCTTAACGTACCGGTAGAGTTGGAACTGGCAGTGGGGAATGGACCGTTCACCAGCAGCGTGGAGGGGGTAGAGTTCCTCGTCGAGGAAGTTGTGTGCCGCGATGGTTACCTGCACCTGAGCTATAGCTGGTCCGAGGGCTCGCCGGGATGGGGTCTTTTGGACTGGCAGCTGGTGGATGCCCGCGGCGGCCTTTTGCCCGCCAGTTCACACCACACTACCGGGTCCCATCATGATGGCCGGGTTACAGCAGGCGAGCGATTCGAGCTCCCCCCGGGGATGACCATCACAGCGCTACGCGCTACCGGGCTCCAGCTCCTGGTGTATGGTAACTGGGAGATCCCCTTGCGCTAGACCTCAGGTTACGCGGCAGCCGGCTTACTGGCCGGCTGCCGCACGGCTTGTGCTCCACACCGGCCCTGATGCCCCGGAGCCTCCTCCGTTGCTCCGGCGGGTCAGAGTCCTCTGTTGCTTCTGATGATCTCCTTCACTTTGTCCAGTTGGGGGTCGCGACCGTTGAGGATGTCTTCGATGGTAGTGACTACCTCTACATCGGGGAGACACATCTTTCCGTGGTGTCACCTGAAGGGCGCACAAACTGCTTGTGAGAGACTATGAAGGCGCAGCCGCTGTGGGGAAGGTTAAAGCTCAGGATGTCCCCAGAAGCCGATGGGGCGTTGCCTGTGGGCTCCCCGACCAGGGTAGCCAGGCCGTTGTCCTTTAGGAGCACGGCAAACCACTTGCCGCTGCTGAAGGTCTGCGGTGATGTGAGCACATAGAGGTTACCCGCAAAGACCAGGTCCTTGAGCACCTGGTTGGACCTGCGCCCCGGCGGGTGGGTGACATGACCTCTGGCCTGCAGGTACTTGCGCTGAGTACGCGCTTCCGGGCTGTACCGGATGGTGCTGCCAAAACTGAGGTACGAGTCAACGGGCAGGTATTGCATGAACAGGTCGGCCACCCGGGAGTTACCACCCGTGTTGTACCGTAGATCCACCACGACGTTCTTGATGCCCGCGCGGGCCACTTCCTGGAAAAACCGCCGCAAAGCCTGTTCGTACTCGGCTTGGGTTCGCACCGGTCCAGGTGGAAGATGCCGAGGGAATGTTCTTCATCAATGCGCCACCCAACCCAGTGGTGACGTTGCCACTCCCGGGGGATCCAGGGCATGGCCTCCAGGAACGGGCGGTAGAGGGTGAGCCTTTTGCCGTCTCTCTCTACTACCACCTGGACGCACCCGTCCCTCTCCAGCACCCCCAGGTGTTCCAAGAAGGCCTGGCGGATGAGGAGGTTTTCCCCCTGAACTCTCACCCAGTAGTGGTTTTTCGCCGGCACGCACCGGGCAAGCTGCGCCAGTAGCTGTGCTACATCCATGTCTCCGATGGTGATGACACAGTCGCCCGGCTTTAACTCGGGTCGTGGTGCACAGACAAACAGTCCGCCCGCTAGCCACACCACCGGGAGGTCTAAGACCCGGTCGTGCTGGTCCATACGGATGTGGATGTGCGCGTCTCCCATCAGCGCCAAGATCTCGCTGGCCAGAAAGTAGAACTCGCCCCGGGACGGCGAGGATTCCTCTAGGCGGGCATAGACTTGGTCTATCACTGCCTGCTGCTGGGGGGGAGATGCCGTCTAGAGTGGAAACGTGGACGCTCTTGAGAATTCACACCAGGTAATCCAGGTCTCCCTTGAAGGACTGCTCAGAGGGCTTTGCCCCACAGCCAGTAGCCGTCTGGACATCATGTGCCTCCTTCACCCTTTGCAGTGTGGTTGCTGCTACCTCGACGGGGCCGCCTTTAGCCCGAAGTTCTGTTTGACTCAGAGTTAGATACAGGTCTTCAACTGGTCTTATGGTCAACCGGACTTATTTGGTACTGGGTACAACCCTGCTGTCCAGCTTGACACCAAGTACTGCCAAGGCCCGTCCTGTTGAGGAGTAGGCCGGGTGAGCATGTCAAAGGCGGGCACCCCAGGCAGTTGGGGTTGCACGCGATGGCGGGCCAGCGTAGCCAGGTCCTTCAACAGCGTCTGGAAACTGTGCACGGGCGTCCCGTCCTCCAGCCGCTGATGGCGCGCTTTGGCTCCCGCCCGGGCGGAACGGCGGGCCGGAGCCACCGGTGAGGCGGTGTGGGCCAGCGCCTGGCGTAGATGCCATTCCATATAGTAGGCCAGCATACACAGGAGAACGTGCGCGCGCACCCGGTGCTCCAAGCGATGGTAGCTGGGCCGCATCTTTGAGGTCCACGGGGGGCGAGGTACTTATACATGGCCTCATTATACCATGATATGGCAGCACAGGCAAGTCCTAGCACTTAATATACATGGGTACATTTCCCAGTGCCTACCGTGGCGTTATCCCCCTCTATCACGGCTAATGCCTGAAAGTGGGTTTTTCTGGCCCGGAACTTCGGGATAGTAAAAAGGAGGGGCCATGTGGCCCCTCCTTTTTGCATCTGGGTTGCTACGGCCCTTAGAACAAGCCTTTTACCTTCCCGGTATCTACGTCTACGTCGATGCGACGATAGGCGGGATCGGAAGACGTGCCCGGCATGAGGCTGATAGTACCGGCCACGGGCACTATGAAGCCCGCGCCCTTGTAGGTGAGAATATCGCGGACGAAGAGCTTCCAGCCCTTGGGCACGCCCTTGAGGGCCGGGTTGTCCGACAGGCTAAGGTGGGTCTTGACCATGCAGGTGCCCAGCTTCTGGATCTCGGGATCCTTCTCCATGCGCTTGGCCTTCTCCAGCGCCTCGGGCGAATACTCTACACCGTCGGCTCCATACACCTTCGATGCGATGAGGTTGATCCGGTCACGGAGCGGGGTCTCCAACCCGTAGAGGAACTTGAAGTCATTGGGTTCGTTGGCTGCGTCGACCACAGCGTCGGCCAGTTCCAGGGCCCCATCCCCGCCCTGCAGCCAGTGCTTGGAAAGGGCCACCCGGGCTCCCGCCGCCTCTGCAGCGCGGCGCACGGCCTGGATCTCATTGTCGCTGTCAGTGTAAAAGTGGTTGATGCATACCACCGGGTTGACACCAGACTGCTTGATGATGTTGATACAGTGAACCAGGTTCTCGCAGCCCTTCTCCACCCATTCCACATGCTCTTCCGAGTAGGCGCGGTCCAGCGGCTTGCCGGGCACCGGGAGCGGGGCGCCGCCGTGGGCCTTTAGGGCCCGGACCGTGGCCACCAGCACTGCAGCATGGGGCTTTAGACCCGACATGCGGCACTTGAGGTTCCAAAACTTCTCAAACCCGATATCTGCGGCAAAGCCAGACTCGGTAATCACGTAGTCGCCCAGCTTGAGCGCCACCCGGTCGGCGATGATGGAGGACTGCCCAATGGCAATGTTGGCAAACGGGCCCGCATGCACGAAAACGGGCTGGCCTTCGATGGTCTGCAAGAGGTTGGGGTTGAGTGCCTCAACCATCCAGGCAGTCATGGCCCCATCCACTTCCAGGTCGCTGGTGGTGATGGGGGAACCTTTCTTATCGTAGGCTACTACAATGCGGCCCATGCGCTCCCGGAAGTCCTTCAGGTCCTTGGCCACAGACAGGATGGCCATGACCTCCGAGGACACGGCGATGGCAAACCCCGACTGCATCATGAAGCCATCCATCTTGCCACCAATGCCGATGACTATGTTTCTCAGGGCTTGGGCGCAAAAGTCGATGATCCACTTCATCTCCACGTTGCGCGGGTCGATGTTGAGTCGCTTAAGACCCCGCTCGGTGAGGAACTTGTCTCCATAGTTGGCCTCGTGCTGGAGCCGGGAGGTCAACGCTACCATGGCCAGGTTGTGGGCATTCATGATAGCATTGATATCGCCGGTAAGCCCCAAGGAAAACGGGGTCAGGGGGATGCACTGGGAAAGCCCGCCACCGGCTGCCGATCCTTTTACGTTCATGGTGGGCCCGCCTGATGGCTGTCTGATGGTGGCGATGACCCGCTTGCCGCGTTTGCCCATACCCTGGGTAAGGCCCATGGTGGACGTGGATTTCCCTTCGCCCAGCGGCGTGGGAGTGATGGCGGTGACATCGATGTACTTGCCGTCGGGCCGGTCGGCCAGCCGTTCCAGGACGGCCTTGAAATCCACCTTAGCGATGTAGTGACCGTGAGGTAGGAGTTCGCGGTTTTCCAGTCCCAGTTGTTCGGCCAGCTGGTAGACCGTCTTCATGTTGGGCTCGGCCGCCTCGGCGATTTGCCAGTCAGGGTGTTTTGTTGGATCCAGTGGCATGCGCAGTCCTCCTTGCTTTCTTCGCATTTCTCCGCCCGGGAGAGGGCGGTTTTCGACGGCTTCGATCATCTTCAGTTAGCATTGCCCATTGACCCGGCATGCCCGGCCCGCGGCTGGTTTCCCTATACGTGCTGGGCAGCCGGTGACAGACAAAGAAGCCACCTGTCTATTTCTCGTCGGCCCTCCCAATTCCTCCACATAAGGGAAATTCAGCACAAATGGGAATCATGGCAAACGGCCCCGCAAACAAGCATGCCCACCCATCCGGGCGGGCACGTGCTCAGCCAAGTCCGACAGGATCAGGCCGTCACACCTTAGGCGCCTCGGGCACGATGATGGAGGCGGCAAAGTACAAGAGGACGCCCGGCACGATGCCCGAGGCGATGATGCCAAAGGCCGTAACAAGGCGGATCAGGGTCTCATCCACGTTGAAGTACTCGGCAATGCCTCCACACACACCCGATACCATGCGCAGTGTCCGTGACCGGTAAAGCTTCTTGGGCATGGGTTTTTCCCCTCCCTTGCAGTTGCTGATCTCAGGATAGCATAACCGGGGCCAGCAGCAAAGGGGTTTGCCATGGCCGTCTTGAGCAGGAAAAGTACAGTCGAGTGGCTAATAGCATTGGTTGGACCAAGTCCCGGTGCCGCCATTTCCCCGACCGACCGGCGCTACGAAGCAGGAGGTCAAGACATGCCGAATTCCATACCAACACTGGACGAACTCAAGGCCCGGGCCGCAGCCCGGCAGGGCCTGCAGAAGTCTTTGGGGGCAAGGCTCCTGGTGTGCGCGGGTACTGGTTGCCTGGCGTCTGGTGCAGCGGAGGTGCATGACGAGCTGGTGCGCCTGCTGGAGACGGGTCAGGCACCTGGAGTAACCGCCGGCTAGGGACCGCTGGTCAGGGTCGAACCCCAGGGGTTTTTCTACGTGAACGTCAAGGCGAAGGATGCAAAGGACATCGTCGCCGCTGCCGTCGCTAACCAGACTGTGGACCGCCTGCTGTTTAGCGACGGCAGCGGGGGCATATTCATACCGAGGAGAAGGTGCCCTTCTACAGCGAGCAGGTCCGGGTAGCCCTTTCCGGCTGCGGTCACCTGGACCCGGAGGATCTGGAAGATGCCCTGGGTCACGGCGGCTACCACGCACTGGCTCGCTATCTGCTGGAGATGACGCCTGAGGACGTCATAGCCGAAATCGCAACGTCGGGACTGCGCGCCGGGGTGGCGGCGGATTCCCCACCGGTACCAAGTGGCGACTGGCACGTTCCAGCCCAGGAGAAACCAAGTATCTAATCTGCAACGGTGACGAGGGTGCCCCGGGCGCTTTCATGGACCGGGGCGTCATGGAGGGCGACTCGCACCGGGTGGTGGAGGGTGTGGCCATCGCGGCGCCCAGCAGGGGTACATGTATATGCGAGCCGAGTACCTGCTGGCTGTGTCCAGGTTGCACAAGGCCGTGGCAGCTGCCTGCGAGCACGGGCTTTTGGGCCAGGACCTTTTTGGTTACATCGTGACTACCGGCCGGATCCTGTACCACTTCCATACCAGCTCCATGAGCCGCCGGGCCAAGGGGCTGGACGCCATAGCGCCAGAAGGCTTTGTTCAGGTACACCCCGCTACCGCCGTTGAGCTGGGGGTAGAGGACGGCGAGTTCATCACTTCAGTGTCCCGTCGCGGCCGGGTATCTACCCGGGTCATGGTGACCCCGGGGATCGGACGGCGCGTGGTGTTCATGCCGTTCCACTTCGCAGAGAGTGCTGCCAACATCCTGACCAACCCGGCGCTGGATCCGGTGGCCAAGATACCGCAACTGAAAGTGTGCGCCGTGTGGTTGGAAAAAACGCCGACGTCCTAGAGGAGGAACCACCATGGCCATGGCCCAAGAACGACTCAATACCATCGTCCAGCGGCACGGCGCCCGGGCGTTGGCGCTCATCGCGGTCCTCCAGAAGACCGAGAAGGAGTTCGGGTACCTTTCCCAGGAGAATCTCCGATCCATATCGACATCGCTGCGGGTGCCGCTGAGCAGGGTGTTTGGGGTAATAACCTTCTACTCCCAGTTCCACTTGAAGCCCCGGGGCAAGCACGTGATCCGGCTGTGCCTGGATACGGCCTGTCACGTGCGCGGAGGAGAGCAGCTTTTCAACGTGCTCAGCAGGAAGCGGAACGTTGGGGCAGGCGAAACCACTCCCGACATGCTCTTTACCCTGGAACGCGTGGCTTGCCCGGGTGCTTGCGGGCTGGCCCCAGCAGTTATGGTCAACGAGAAGACCTACGGCCACCTCGCCCCGGGTAAAGTAGAAAGGCTGGTCAACGACTTGAAGAAACAGGCCGGCGCGTGATGACCGACCCGGTCCTCCCTACCAAGCTCCGGGCGGTGCGGGGTTCCGCCGTGGAGGAGATAGAAGACTTGGTGGTGGCCGAATACGATTTGGCCATCCAGTGGCATGGGCGCCGACTGGCCACGCTGGTGTGTACCCCTCAGCACTTGGAGGAACTGGTGGCCGGTTTTCTGCTGACTGCCGGCTTCATCGACCGCCTGGAGCAGGTTGACCGGATGACCATCTCTGAGGAAGTGGGCGTAGCCGACGTGGAGACCACGGACCCAGACCCTGGGAAGGTCGTGCGCACCGAGGCCACCTGGACCGGGTGTGGAGGACGACCGGCACCGCTTATGGCAGGTCCGGCCCGGGTATCGCATGGGGGTACCGTGGCCAGGACCCGCCTGCTGGAGCTAGCGCGACGGCTGCAAGTGGAGTGCCCGGTTTTCCGGACCACCGGTGGCACCCACGTGGCCGCGGCGGCCCGGCCCGCCAAGGAAGGCTTCCAGGTGCTACGCGAGGATATCGGGCGACACAACGCAGTGGATAAGGTGGCCGGGTACGCTCTCTTCCAGGGCCAAGTGGGGAGTTACGACGTGCTGGCCGTCAGCGGGCGCGTAAGCTCAGACATGCTCATCAAGGCCTCTCGCCTGGCCGTGCCGGTGGTGCTGTCCCGGTCCGCTCCCACCGAGCGGGCGGTGAGCATGGCTAAGGAGGCCGGTATTACGCTGGTCGGGTTTTGCCGGGGAGAACGCTTCAATGTTTACACCCACCCTTATCGCATCGACGTGGACGCACCGGCATGACCTCCTTCCAGCCAGGGATGTTGGGGGGTGAACTGTCACCGTTCCTGGGACCGCAAAACCATGATAGGAGGTGCCTTTCTCGTGAAAGAGACGGTCATTGTCAGTGCCTGCCGGACTCCGTTTGGCGGCTTCGGCGGGGCCCTCAAAGACATTCCGGCCGCCAAGCTGGGCGGGCTGGCCATTGCTGAGGCCGTGAGGAGGGCGGGCATCCGGCCTGCCACAATAGACCAGGTGTTCATGGGCATGGTGGTGCAGGCCGGGGCCGGCCAGGTCCCATCCCGGCAGGCCACCCTGGCTGCAGGCCTGCCGTTGGAGGTCCCTTCGGACACCATCAACAAAGTGTGCGCATCCAGCCTACGTGCGGTCAACCTGGCCGACTCCCTCATCCGGGCCGGCGACGCCAGCATTGTGGTGGCAGGCGGCATGGAGAACATGAGCCAGGGACCGTACCTTTTGCCGGGCGCCCGGTTTGGCTACCGCCTGGGTCACGGTACCCTGCTTGATGCAACGGTCCACGATGGGTTGTGGTGTCCCGTGAAGAACGTACACATGGGTAATCACGGCAACACCATGGCCAAGAAGTTCAACTTTAGCCGCGAAGACCAGGATGCCTGGGCGTACCGCAGCCACCGCCTGGCCATCGCCGCCATGGATGCCGGGTATTTCGACCAAGAGATCGTGCCGGTAGAAATCCCCCAGCGCAAGGGACCGCCCACCAAGTTTACCGCCGACGAGACCCCCAGGCGCGACACCAGCCCGGAAAAGCTGGCCGCCCTCAGACCGGCCTTCGACCCGGCTGGAACGGTCACGGCCGGGAACGCTCCCAGCATCAACGATGGGGCCTGCGCCCTGGTGCTGATGTCCAGGGAAAAGGCCCAGGAACTCGGGCTGGAGCCACTGGCCACCATCGTCTCCCAGGGCATGGTGTCCTCTGAGGCTGAGGATCTGGGGACTGTGCCGGCATTGTCCGCCAAAAAGGCGCTGGAACGGGTCGGTCTTACCTTTGCCCAGATGGACCTGGTGGAGATCAACGAAGCTTTTGCCACGGTCACCCTCACAAGCATCAAGCTGGCCGGGCTGGACCCGGACCGGGTCAATGTCAACGGCGGCGCCATCGCCATCGGTCATCCCATCGGTGCCAGCGGCGGCCGCATCCTGATGACGCTTATCTACGAGCTGAGGCGGCGGGGCCTCAAGTACGGGGTGGCCGCCATTTGCTCCGGCGGAGGCCAGGGCGAAGCCACAGTGGTCAGAGTGAAGTAGAGGGGAGGAGTTTTCGTGGGCATCACGTGCATCATGGTAGTAGGCGCAGGCCAGATGGGAGCGGGCATTGCCCAGGTGGCTGCCCAAGCCGGGTACCAGGTGTTGCTACAGGACTTGTCCAGTGAACTGGTGGAGAAGGGCCGGGCGAGCATTGCGCGGTTTCTCAAACGTACGGTGGAGAAGGGTCGCATGACCACCGAGGAACGAGACGCCGTCCTAGGGCGCATCGAGGGTGTGACCGGCTTGGAACGAGCGGCCGGGGCCGACGTGGTCATCGAGGCCGTGGTGGAAAATGTGGCCATCAAAAAGACCCTCTTTTCCGAACTGGACCGGGTCTGCCCTCCCGGGACCATCCTGGCCACCAACACTTCCTCGATCTCCATTACCGAACTGGCGGCAGCCACCGACCGGCCCGACCGGTTCATCGGCATGCACTTTATGAACCCGGTGCCGCTCATGCAGCTAGTGGAGGTTATCCGCGGGCAAGCTACCTCTGCTCAGACCCACGATACCATCACCGGGCTGGCCCAGGCGTTGGGCAAGACGCCGGTGACCGTGAACGACTATCCCGGCTTTGTAGCCAACCGCCTCCTGATGCCCATGATCAACGAGGCCGCGTTTTGCCTCATGGAAGACGTGGCATCGGCCGGGGACATCGACACCGTCATGAAGCTGGGCATGAACCACCCCATGGGGCCGCTGGCGTTGGCCGACCTGATCGGGCTCGACACCTGCCTGGCCATAATGGAAGTGCTGTACGAAGGCTTTGGCGATTCCAAGTACCGTCCCTGTCCACTTCTCCGGCGCATGGTGAAGGCCGGTCATCTCGGCAGGAAGACGGGACGGGGCTTCTACCAGTACTAAGACCTGGGAGGTGATCGGGTGGCAGAGTATGCTTACATAAGTACCGAGCGCGAGGGCGCCTGGGCGGTACTGACCATCAACCGCCCCCGGGTGCTCAATGCCCTCAACCGTCAAGTCCTTGTTGAGCTAAAGAGCGCCCTCGAGGAACTCCAGGAGGCCAAGGTGCGGGTGATCATCCTGACTGGTGCCGGTGAAAAGGCTTTCGTGGCCGGGGCCGATATCGGTGAGATGAAGGACATGGATGTGGCAACCGCCCGCCAGTTTGCCCTGGACGGTCAGGCAGTGCTAGCTTTCATCGAGAGCATGCCGGTGGTGGTGATTGCTGCCATCAACGGGTTTGCCCTCGGGGGCGGGTGCGAGCTGGCCATGGCGTGCGACATCCGGGTGGCTTCGGAAAGGGCCAGGCTGGGCCAGCCCGAGGTGAACCTGGGCGTGATCCCGGGCTTTGCCGGTACCCAGCGCCTGTCCCGGCTGGTGGGACGGGGCCGCGCCAAGCTTTTGACCTTTACCGGCGACATTATCGATGCGGCATCAGCCGAAGGCATGGGCCTAGTGGACGTGGTGGTCCCCCACGACCAGCTAATGGAACGTGCCCGGGAACTGGCCCGCAAGATTGCTGGCAAGGGGCCTTTAGCCATCGCTGCTGCCAAGCGCGCCATTGACCGCGGCCTTGACCTTACGCTGGCCGAGGGAAGCGCCTATGAGGCCGGTGAGTTCGCAGCGCTTTTTGCCACGGCCGACCAAAAAGAGGGCATGGCCGCTTACTTGGAGAAGCGGTCGGCCAAGTTTGAAGGGAAATGACCACCTGGGAAGGCACGAGGCCGGGGCGACCCGGCCTCAGTCATCTGGCGATGATACCCACGACACCAGTTCTCCATTGCATGTCGGGGGAGCTCGGCTTGTGCCCGGTGCAGGTCACTGGTATCGTGGTCGGCTAAGGGCATCACGCCGGAAGAGGGCCGGGACCTTATAGACACGGCCAACTTATTGGACATGCGAACCCGATTGCGCGCGCAACAACTCCTCCAAGCTCATCCTCCTGAGCGATGTTTTACCGTCTTTGAGGTTAGTGTGGGCTTGGACGAGGATTGGAATTTTCTACTGGGTTTACCGACTAGGTTGCGTCGTGGATGCACGCGCGTGCATAATTGAACAGCCATCCCTTTCCCGAGGAATTCACCGTTCCTTCTGACGGCAACGGGTTGTGTCGGGAAAAAACCTAATCAAGAATGTCCTTTGGGGTGACAAGTCACATCACGATAGCATGTGGTTGGGGGACGCCATCAGAACCAACCGGCCATCGCAAGAAGGAGGCCAATGCAGTCCAGGTACGGCTAAACAGCATGTATGTTGGCTCTCAAGTTTTCCCATCCGCACCTAAGCTATACTTGAGGGAGGTGACAAACATGGAGTGGTGGATGTGGCTTTTGCTCCTGGCGGTGCTCGGTGTCATCGTGGCTCCCATTAAGCTTAGGATCCTCAAGAAGATGATGGGGAAGAACAAAGAATAGCCGGCGCCTGCAGTCATGACCGGCTGGGAGCTCCCTTCGGGGAGTTTTCCTTTTGTGCCACCCCCTGCCGGTGGAACGGCCAGAGCCCGGCCTCTGATTTATGCACAAATTTCTGTTCAATAACCAACGCGCTCCAGAAGGAAAAGAGCCAAGACAGGTACAATTTTCCATATGTGGGGGACTCTGAGGGAAGGAGGGTAGCGTGGGTTCCCTATTTTAGCACTGTGGAGGGTTAAGGATGAAGAAGATCGGCATTTTGGAAAGGGTACTCATCGGCTTCGGGCTTGGCATCATCGCCGGGGCCATCCTCGGCCCCGAAGCTGCCGCGCTCCGTTTCTTCGGCACCATCTTCATCAGGTTACTGAGCATGCTGGTGGTCCCGCTGGTGGTTTCAACCCTGGCCGTGGGAGTGGCTGGCATCAGTGGGGTAAAGCTGGGCCGGGTATTCGGAAAGACTCTGTTTTTCTATTACGTAACTTGCATCTTTGCCCTGATCATCGGCCTTACCCTGGCCAACGCCACCGGGGTGGGCCGGGGCATGGAACTGGGCCAGTTACGCGATGTAGCGCAGGTTACGGCCCCGCCCTTTTCTGAAGTCCTCACCAACATCGTCCCCACCAACATCGTGGACGCCATGGCCAAAACCACCATGCTGCAGATTATCTTCTTCACCCTGATGTTCGGGGTGGCCATGGGGCTGGCCGGGCGTACTGCCGAGCCGGTCCGGGCTGTTTTGGGAGGAGTCGCCGACATCATGTACCGGGTGGTTGGCATGGTGATGTGGTATGCTCCCATAGGGGTCTTCGCGCTCATAGCCTGGACGGTGGGGAACCATGGGCTGGCGGTGTTACGCCCCTTTGCCCTTTTGATCGCCATAGTGTACATTGGCTGCATTGTCCACGTGTTCGTTGTCCATGCCCTGTTTGTGGCCTACTTTTGCCGGGTCAACCCGCTGAAGTTCCTGGTCCGGGTCAAGGACGCTCCCATCTTTGCCTTCACCACCGCCAGCAGTTCAGCCACGCTCCCAGTCACCCTACGGGTGGTAAAGCAGGTCGGGGTATCTGATGGCATTGCCGGGTTCGTGTTGCCCATCGGGGCTACGGTGAACATGGATGGCACTGCCCTGTACCAGACGGTGGCGGCGGTGTTCATTGCCAACGCCTTTGGCATTCAACTGACCATAGGGCAACAGCTTACCATCGCCGTCACCGCCGTCTTGGCTTCCATCGGTGCCGCCGGAGTTCCCGGCGCAGGCTTGATCATGCTGATGACCGTGCTCACATCGGTGGGTCTTCCCTTGGAAGGCACAGCTCTCATCGCCGGGGTAGACCGTATCCTGGATATGGCACGCACCGCCGTTAACGTTGTGGACGACATAACTGCTGCCGCCATGGTGGCCACCACTGAAGGCGAACGCCTCTCGCCCGACCTCTATCGTTCGTCCGGTCCCGGAGTTGCCGCGTAGGCAAAGAGCTTCCGAAGGGGCGGGGCCTCGCAGCCCCGTCCCGCTTTACGGAGCAACCTTCTCATCCTTCATGAGGTACCGGTGGAAGTAGAATTCAGTGACGCCGGTGAGCACGGCGAACAACGCCAGGCTGCCGAGGGTGACCAGGAAGGCCGGTATGAGGAGAGCCGCCAGCCAGGACACGATGGCCCCCATGACACCGTCGCCCACTGCCGCCCAAATGTTACCGTAGCTGGGTAATTCCCCGAGATCACCCACGAGGTAGTTCACCACGGTAACCGCAACGGCAACGACCACTACCGGCCCGAGCGAGTTTCCGGCCACCAGCATGAACGCAACGCCGGCGAAGATGAGGGTCAATACGAATTTGACCGCCAGTGCCACCATGGTCCTGTTCATTTGTACATCACCATCCGGGGTAGGATGACCTCCGACCCCGGCCATCTATAGATTGGTGAGGGGATCTAGGCGTGGCGTAGCACCTGTCCTCCGCCAGCCCCGGTGTGCTCTCTATTTTCTATGGTGACAGCGCCATTCACCAACACTGCCCGCACGCCCCGGGCATAGGCGTGGGGTTCAGTGTAGGTGGCAGTGTCGGCTATCTCCCCCGGGGGAAAACAGCACCAAGTCGGCGACGCAGCCGGGGCGGGTGAGCCCCCGGTCAAAGAGCCCCAGTTTCTCGGCGGGCAGCGACGTCATCTTGCTGACCGCTATTTCCCACGACAGCGTCCCTTTCCGGACATACTTGCCCAAGATCCGTGCGCAGGTTCCATAGGTACGGGGATGAGGCTTGCCCCGGGACAGGGGCCTGTAGGTGGCTCCTGGCGTGTTCCATGACCAGGTCGAACTCATTCTCATCCTCCCTGCTGCGGGTCCCGGCTCTGGTACTTGGCTCTGAGCTGAGCCTTGCCGGGCGTCAGCTCACTCTAGTCGTGGCTCGACAAACTGTGTTTCCAGGTAATCTACAAATGCCTCCGGGAATTTGCCATGTCCAAGGACTTCTACCTCTGTAGCGGTCTTCCTACACTGTGGACCAGCACCCCGCGCCCATAGGAGGTTTAGCGCAGGATGTGGCGAATGGCCTTCCCGGAGGTGGGTACCCGTGGCACGCGATATGGCGGATACCATCAAGGGGAGCGTCTGGGGACTGGCCGCCGGAGATGCTTTGGGGGCCACGGTGGAGTTTATGTCCAGGGACGAGGTCGCGCGGAAGCACGGCCTCCACACGGAGATCACAGGCGGCGGGTGGCTGAAGCTGCAACCGGGCGAGTTTACCGACGATACCGAGATGATGCTGGCTACCGCCCTGGGCATTGGCGAAGATCCTTTGAACCCGGAGCCGCACGTGGGGAAACGGTTCATCCAGTGGTACCGCTCACACCCTCCGGATATTGGAACCACCGTGCGTTCGGCCCTGGCGCTCTACCTCACCACGGGTAGTTGGGAGCAGGCGGGAGCCATCACCGAAGACCGGTTCCGTCCCAAAGCTGCGGGCAACGGCGGGCTTATGCGCATAGTGCCGGTGGGCCTGGCCTATGCCAACGACACGGTCCGCCGGGACCTGTGGGCAGCCCGGCTCACGGCCATGACCCACGCTGATCTGTTGTGCCAGTTCCTGTCGGTGACGTACTGCGCACTAGTGAGTGCATGCGTGGAAGACATGCCTGATCGCTGGGAAGCCTACCGGACCGCCCTCAGTCATGGCTGGGAACGATACCCGGCCGTAATGCCAAAAGCCAAGGACCGCCTGGACGGAGTTGGCCGCCTCTCCTACGGCCAGCTCCGGGGCAGCGGGTACGTGCTGGACTGCTTTGAGGCGAGCGTTTGGTGTTTTCTGCACCGGGACACCCCGGAAGATGCCATCGTGGCAGCAGTTAACCTGGGCGATGACGCCGACACCACCGGAGCGGTCACCGGTGGCCTCGTCGGGGCATATTACGGGTTTGAGGCTCTGCCCAAGCGGTGGGTGAAACGGCTGTTGAGCCCGAACCGGCTCGATGACGCCGTCCGGGGTCTGATCCGGGTGGCTACAACTTAAAATGAGTTTACCAGGAGTTTCACCGGGACGCGGCGAAACACAACTGTATGCCAACGCGATTAGCCAAAGCCTCCAGGTATCTATGGGCATTCCTGGGAATAGCCATACTGCTCAGCGGTGTGCGGCCAACCGGGCCCACACCGGCTCCGCTGGTGCCCATGTTGGTCGCAGTCAGGGCCGGTTGGGAGGAATCGTCCTCCTCTATGCTCCAGGGTGAAGTAGAGTGGCTGTTGTCATCACAGCTGCCGGGCGGCGCCATCGCCCAAACCCCGGACCACCAGCTGGTTATACCCTATTTTTCCAACCTAGCTGCCGCGGCGTTGTTGCCGTATGCTCCCGGTCGGGTCAAGGACTACCTTCTTTGGTACCTAGACCACCTTAACGACCCCGACCGTTGGGGGCTTTCGGGCACCATCTACGATTATCAGATGCGCGCAGGGGTCCTGGAACCGACCATGAACTACGATTCCGCTGACTCCTACGCGGCTACGTTCTTGTCCTTAGTGCGCCAGTACGTGGTTGCCACCGGTGATGCCGGGTTTGCCCGCGATAATCTGGCATCCCTCCACATGATCGCCTCGGTCATAACCGGGCTCCAGGACCGCGACGGGCTGGTGTGGGCCAAACCCACGCACCGGGTAAAGTACCTCATGGATAACGCAGAGAACTACCGGGGACTGAGGGACTGGGCATGGCTCCTGGAGCACCTGGGGTTGCCGGAGGCAGCTGAGGAGGCCGGTACCCGGGCCGATCTGGTTAGACAGGGGTTGGAGTCTCGTCTTTGGGACACCGGCAATGAGGAATATTACTGGAGTGACGGCCTGCTGGGCCGCAGGCGAGTGCGGACCGGTCGCTGGTATCCCGACTACGTCAGCCAGCTCTACCCGCTGCTCAACGGGCTGATGGACCCCGATGACCAGCGGGCGCTCTCCGCTTACAACCGGATAGCCGGTGACTTCCCCCGTTGGCACCAGGGTGAACTACCCGACCTCTTTCCGTGGGCCCTCGTGGCCTACGCCGCAGCACTCATCGGCCAACAGGAGGCGGCCCGGGAGTACTTGCTGACCGTGGCCGCGGGGTTTGCCCGAAACGGTCGTCCCTATCCCTGGTACATCCTGGAGTCTGCCTACACCATCCGCACCATCGAGTTGCTGGGAGAATAGATCCCCGGCCGGCGTAGTAGACACCTGGAGTTGCCGCTATCGTGTTCCCGAATGGACAAAAAGGGCCCCGCGACGTTCGGAGAAAGGGTGTGTGCGCGTGCATCCCTACGAACAACGAGTCAAGCGGCTCCTGGCCAGTCTAGAAGACGAGCACTTGGATGGCCTGTTGCTGCAGTCTGCCGACCACCGCCGGTACTTCCTGGCCACCGGGGTAGCGGGGGTTGCCCTGGTGACCCGGGCCCAGAACTACCTGATCACCCATTTCGTCGACCTAGCTGAGGCCAGACAGCAAGCCCAGGGTTGCCAGGTCGTGCGCTGGGGCGGGGAGGACAGGAGGAGCCTGACCAGCGTCGCGGCCGGGTTGGTCCAAGAGTCCAGGCTCAGACGGGTAGGGTATGAGGCCCGGGTCATGAGCCATGCCGACTTCCAAGCGCTGAGTGAAGCTTTCACCGGGGTATGGCTGGTCCCCGCCGACGATCTCCTGGCCGACCTGAGGGCGGTGAAGACTTCAGAAGAGATCATAGCCTTCGAGCGGGCTGGAGCCATTGACGATGCCGCCTTTGAACACGTTCTCAGTGTTATACGACCGGGTGTTACCGAACTGGAAGTCGCGGCTGAACTGGAGCGGTTCATCCGATCCCATGGGGTAGAGCGGTTTTCTTTCGGCACCATAGTGGTGTCCGGGCCTCGTGCCGCCTTCTGTCACGGTACGCCCTCCAGCCGGGCCATCAAAGCCGGAGACCTGGTCACGATGGATTACGGGGCGGTCTGGGATGGCTGCGCCTCTGACCTTACCCGCACGGTGGCCGTGGGGTACGCTACGGAGAAGGCCCGGGAAGTGTACGAAGCGGTGCAGAAGGCGCAGGAACTGGCCCTGGCCGCAGCCAGGCCAGGGATAACCGGAGAGGAACTGGACCGGGTGGCCCGGCAGCACATAGAGGCGGCTGGCTACGGCTCATGCTTCGGTCATGGCCTCGGGCACTCGCTAAACTACGGGCCCCGGGCCGCACCCGGAGCCAAGGTAGAGCTGCGGCCTGGGCACGTCCTCACCGTGGAACCCGGTATCTACCTGGAGGGCTGGGGTGGTGTGCGCATCGAGGACGACATAGTGCTTACCGCGGACGGCTGCCGGCTTCTCACCCACGCGCCCAGGGAACTCATAGTCATTTAGGCCTGGTTTCAATTGCCAAAGAATAGCAGTGCCAAAAGCCCGGCCAGTGGGGGGAATACCAAGTACACTGCCATCCTGCGGGCCGTGAAACCCGGGCCCAGGGTGGCAAACTCAAAGGCCAGTTTACCTGTGCTCCACATCATCCAGCCGGTTACGAAGGCCACCATGGTAGCGGTGCCGGCTCCTGAGGCCTGCAGGGTAGCCCCCATGGGGAACACGATGTAGGGTCCGAAGGGAAGGAGCCCTCCGGCCACACTACCCAGCAGGATGCCACGGATCCCGGCCCCGGCTCCCATCCATGACCGGATGAAGCTCTGGGGAATGACGGCCTCCAGGTACCCGGCAAGGGTGAAGGCGATGATCAGCAGGGGCAGCTGCCGGCGTAGCGAATGGAACGCAGTAACCCAACCCCGGGTGGCCAGCCCCGGCCCGCGAAGCCGGGCCGCCACCGTTAGCATGGCAGCTACTACGGCAAGGACGGTTATGGTCTGGGTCATGACGCCCCACCTTCCTTGGCGCGCGCACGGAAGTTTCCAAAGAACCGGTTCCCCAGCAGGCCGGCCGCCAGCGGCACAAAGAGCGTGACGGTCAGGCGGATGACGGCAAACCTCGTACCGAATAGGCCTATCTCCAACGGCAGGCGTGGGAGGTCCCATATGGCCTTGCCAGCGATGTATGCCATCAGCGTCCCCGTGCCCGCTCCCGCCCGGTACAAGGCCAGGGCAATGGGGTAGTATACGTACGGCCCGCCCGGGGTCAGGGCTCCTACCAGGCAACCCATGGTCATGCCACGCAGCCCGGACTCGCCACCCAGCCACTTGCGGATGGTGGAGGGCGGTACCAGTACCTCCATGAGACCGCTGATGGCGAAGGCCAGCACCAAGAGCCAGGCTGCGGAGGTAAGAGCGTTGGCGGTATTCGTAAGGCCTTTAAACCAAAGACCCCATCCACCCCGGAGGTATGCCAGCATGGCCAGCCCGGCGGCAATGAGGGCCAGCACTCGTTCGGCACTTTTCATGTCCAGTCGCATCCTCTCTCTTTGACTGGCTGCTCCCAGAACGGGCTGTTGAGGAAGGACCCCTCGTCCCGCACCCTTTCTACGAGTATAGAACGAACACCTTCCACACCTGGCTAGTAGCTAGTGGCGCGACCTTGGGTATATGCCGCCCCCAGGGTGCGGAGTCCCGGGTACGACTGCTGGTCATCGGTGGCGGTACGGCTTTCGCCGGAGCGCCCCCGGCCACCACCACTGCCAGACAGAAGGATAGCCGAACGCGACCTACCTGGAGGCACCCGTACCAGGGAACGATTTCCCTAATATCCCTCCTGGTCCCTCCTCGATGCCTGCATGGCCGCCTTACGCCGGGGAGAAGGCCGTCTTTGAGAGCCCCCAAATGCCTGCATCTACCTCTACCTCCTGCTCTTGGTGATAACGTAGGTGCCTTGAGGTACGACCGGGCGGATCACCGCCGTGGAGGACCGCTACAGCACCGTGCTGGTACTACTAAGGTGGGAAGACGGCTAGCCACCGGCGGCCGCAGTCCAGAGTTGTCCCGAAAGCAAAGCCGCCGGACCCGTGTTGATAGGGCGACGTTTTCACTATATAGTGTATATAGACGATATATACAGTATCGTCTAGAGAGGTGGACGCATGCTCATCGTGCTGGATAGCTCCGACCGGCAACCCCTCTACCAGCAGATCATCGAGCAAGTACGGGCTGCGATCCTCAGAGGGGAGGTATCGCCCGGGGACCCCTTGCCGTCCATCCGCCAGCTCGCGGCCGACCTGGTAACCAGCGTGATCACCACTCAACGCGCCTACCAGGAGCTAGAGCGGGACGGGTACATCGTGACACGCCCTGGGCGAGGCACCTTTGTCAGCGAGCTATCCAGATCGCCCAGGGATCTGACGCATGAGGAAATCGGTGCTCAACTGGCCGCTGTGGTGGAGCAGGCTCGCCGACTGGGCGTAGGGCCGGAGTCGTTGCGTGCACTCCTGGAGCAGGCCATGAAGGCGGGGGGATATATGCATGTCTAGGGTTGTAGTGCGCATGGAAGGAGTCCGCAAACGCTACGGAGCCTTCACGCTAAGCCTGGATGAGTTCCTGGTCGAACAGGGCTACGTACTGGGACTGGTGGGTCCCAATGGAGCCGGGAAGTCTACCACCATCCGGATCATGCTCAACCTCACTTACCCCGAGGCTGGCCGGGTTGAGGTGCTGGGACTCGAGCAGCCCGGGCAGGAGCTGGAGATCAAACGTCGCGTGGGATACGTTAGCGAAACCCCGAACTTCTACGAGGACATGACCCCGTCCGGGCTGGGGCGACTGGTCAGCTCTTACTATCCTACATGGGACGCCCGGCTGTACCAGGAGTACCTTGCGAGGTTCTTCTAAGAAGACGGTACGGCAGATGTCCAAGGGCATGAGGATGAAGCTGGCCCTGGTCATGGCTCTCTCCCACCGTCCACGATTGCTGATCTTGGACGAACCGACCTCTGGCCTCGACCCGCTAGTCCGGCGGGAACTACTTGAGCAGATCTCAGGAGTGATCCGGGACGAAGGAAGGACCGTCATCTTCTCTTCCCACATCATTCATGACGTCGAGCAGGTCGCTGACTACGTCGCCATACTCCAAGAGGGCGTCATCGCAGTTCACGCAGACAAGGAGTCCTTACTTGACCGCTGGCGGAGGGCAAATGGAGTCCGGGGTGCGCCCGAGGAGTTACGGCCGCTTTTCCGTAGCCTGCAGACTGACGGTCTGAGCTTTGTCGGGACTACGGGGTGTTACTCGCAGGAATGGTTATCCCGCCTGCAGGCTACCGGGGCCGCAGACCTGAGAGTGAACCGGGTGAGCCTTGAGGAGATCCTGCTGGCCGCGGGTCTCCACTATCCTTTGGTGATGCTGCCGGTAGAGCCGGTCTTCCAGGACGGCGTCATCCCACTCTGCGGGCAGCAGCCAAGATAGCCCCGCCTGCGTGGCCTGACGTAACAGCTCGCTTACCGTGCTGTGAGAGACGCCGCAAGTGCGTGCTACCTGGCGGATGCTCAGGCTCATGTTCCAAGCCAACCGCAACATCTCACGGACTTTGCGCATGGATAACCTCCTGTTAGCCATAGCTCCCTCATCCCTCTCCGCATGCATTACCGCTTTGCATACGGTTTCAGCATGAGAGCCTCTGATTTCCCAGGTTATCCAGGGTTACCGCGCTCATGCGTCGTCAGGCGCATCATTCCGGAGTATTCAGGCCACCAATTCCTATCAAGTCGCCAAGAGTGGTCGGCTTCCGCCGGAATCAGTGGTCGCTTTGGTCCGGAATGACTGGTCGGTTTCGTCCGGAATCGGTGGTCGGTTTGCTCCGGAATGAGTGGTCGCTTTCGGTCGGAATATGCAGCAATAAGCAAGTGATGCGCATTCTGGAGTTTGCGAATGGCCGTGGAATGGCGGTGGCGCAAACCGTTACCGAGATTGGTTCGGGCTTGGACGGGCATCGTCCGCAGTTGTTGAACCTGCTGGCCGATCAGCAGGTGACGACTATGGTCGTGGAACATCGTGAGCCTAACCCGGTTTAGTGGACACTCCCAATTGGGCATACTTGGGAATAGGTTGTTGCCAATGCCAGGATCAAGACGACCATATCCGCTGAAGTTCCGGACGGAAGCTGTCCGCTTGGTACGTGAGAGTGAAGAGCATCAGCCAGACGGCAAAGAACTTGGGCGTATCACCTGAGTCACTCCGCAGCTGGATTCGGCAGCAAAAGATCGATGCGGGTCAGCGCGGATACGCAAGGAGAAATGGATAGAAGACAGCAAGCGTGGTTGACGCAAAGCTGTTCCTTCCCCAATTCCCCGAAAGATCGTAAACTTAGAGGTGATCTACCATTGCTGTGAAAGTGGAGGTGTGGTCATAGCAGCAGGCGGGGGCGGTATACCTGTTGTTCAGCGAGATGGACGCACCTATGGACATAGAGGCTGTCATCGATAAGGATTTAGCCAGCTCCAGGTTAGCCAGAGACCTTGGTGTGAACCTATTCCTGATCCTTACGGACGTAAAGCACGTTAAGTTACACTTCGGTCTACCCGGCGAAAGGGATCTCACGAGTGCGACTGTCGATCAGACAAAGACCTACCTGAAGGATGGCCACTTTGGCTTAGGAAGCCTGGCGCCGAAGATCCAGGCGGCGATAGAGTTTGTCCGGGACACCGAGAACAGATCGATCATAACGTCTCTTGATGGCATGCTGGATGCTGTAGCAGGCAAGGATGGCACCACGATTACCCCGTAGTCGCTGCGAGGCCCGCTGTTGAGCTGCTCCGGCAAAAATGGCTCATGACGGAGAGGGTAGAACGAATGTGTGGTGTCTTCGTAAAGCTGAATGGGTTGCCGCTGACCTTGTAGAGTACAGGGAGCCGGCAAGATTTCGCGTAGTATCCGTTCATGATCAGGTAGCCAACTTGGCGGTTGAGGGTTGGCCACACCTGCTCATGATTGCTGGCCCGGGCGTAGTCCGTGGTCCGGCGACGGTAGGACTCTCCTTGTCGACGCTTTGGGAAGTTAAAGCCTTCCTAACCTCCACGACACGCGGCTGGTACTTGCCTGACTCCGTGGTCTTTCTCAGTGGCAAAGAAGAACTTATTCTTGCCCTCGGTGAGCCCTACGTATCTTTTGCGCCGCCAGCCGAGGTCACTATGGTCCGCGAAGGCTGGCTATCGTCGCTAACCTCATTTTCGACCCAGTTGAAGAACCTGACGGCGTCACATACCTGTTCTGTACTCCTGGGAAGCAACGACACCCAAGGCTATTTCGGGGAGCAAATCAAGACCTATTTTCCCCAGCTTACGCATGCGCTTTTGCGCTCAGACCGCATGGGTTTCCAGGCTTGTTGCGGGATGTTGGCTGGCTTGGGTGATGGATCTACCCCAACTGGCGATGACCTCATTCACGGTGCGCTCATCGCCCTGCATTACTACAGACGCAGCAAAAACTGCAAGTACCGGGCTATGCCTTACCCAGAGGACATCAAGCAGAGGACCACACCCCTGGGAGCCCACATGCTGGAGATGGGCCAAAGGGGGCTAACTCCCGAGCCGGTCAGGGATTATGTGCTGTCGTTGTTGCGCGGACGGCCGTGTAACCAGGCATTGCAGAAACTTAGCCGGATGGGGGGTAGTACCGGCCACAATATTGCCGTGGGTGCGTTCCTAATGCTGGCAAAGCTGTGTGGGCAGCATAACGGAACACAATGAGAGTCCACGCCGGGCCCGGGCAGGGATGCATCGGTTTTCTGGTTCTCTTGGATGGCGCAACAGCGGGTCAAGGTGAGCAAAGGGATGTTTCCGTACACTGAGAAGACCCCGGGGCTAATGGCTTGGCGAGGCACCCAAGGGCAACATTGGCCGCACAACAGGATACGGTACCAGACCAGAATCTGGAAGGACTTACAGTAGATGGTGGAGAATAGGTCATGGGGTCCGGGGGGACCCATAGCTTGGGGGGGTGAAGTCCCATGTGTCGTCGCATCGTAACCACACTAGCCTTGGTCTGTATGTTGTGCCGACCGGTTACCGCGGCCCACTTTGCCTACCGCCCCCTGGTGCCGGGTATAGTGGGGGAGGATGTGGCTGAACTCCAGGTGACCCTGGCGTTTTTTGGATTCGAAGCGGACCTAGCCAGCGGGGAACTGGACGCGGTGACCTGGCGCTCACTGCTTGGCCTGCTTAGACTCGAACCTTCGGTGAGCGAGGTCGCAGGAGACGACTTGTCGAAGGTATACTGGTTTTGGTTGGCTCGCCAGTGGCCGCGCCCGGGCTACATCGTCCAGGAGGGGGATACGTTCGAATTGCTGGAAGGTGTGTTTGGAGTGCCCGCCCGGGCCATCCAACTAGTGAACGGGAAGAGCAGGCTGGTGCCCGGAGAGCGTCTCCTCATACCCGCAGAATATACCCTGCACCGTGTGTTACCCGGCCAGACGCTGGTCCAGGTAGCCGAGACCTACCGGACCACGGTCCGTGCCTTGTGCCGCTGGAACGGCCTTGCGGACCCGGGGGCGGTTGGCCACGACGACCGGCTGGTGATAGTGCTACGGTAGGACAAAAAGACAACCTGACCAGCAGGAAAGCCTGCAGGCTACGTGGAAGCATACCTTAATACATAAAACCCATACTCCGAGCCAAGCCAGCTAACGGTCCCAGACCCACGCTGCTTGGCCGCAGCCGGACCAGTCCGGCCAAGGGTGCTGCGGGAAACCGCTGCGCCTCCCGTGCTCGGAAAGGAGAGGGACTGTGCCCGCAGACTTTTGACGGGCATCCGGTCGCCATCCGGGTGCCCGTTTTCCATGGGAGGGCTACACTTGAAACAGGCCGGACGAACGCCTACTGGGACCGCCCAGGAACTAAAGGCCCGGGCCCGGGATGGGAAGATCGCCTGCGCAGTGCTGCTGGCGCTGGCTGTCCAGCTGGACGTGCCTCCCCTGGAGTTGGGTAGGCTTGCTGATGAACTGGGGCTGAAGATCTGCGCTTGCCAGCTGGGCTGTTTCCGGTAGAGCGGGGGGGAATGTCTTGCGGTTGTTCGAAGTCGTGACGGTTGAAAGAGCCTGGGAATTGCTACGCTCACACCTGGAGGAGGCGGTCCCCAAGGAGGAATACGTGCCACTGGCCCGGGCGCGGAACCGTGTGGCCGCCCGGGACCTGCTGGCTACCTTGCCGGTGCCGGCTTTTGCGCGCTCCACCGTGGATGGGTTTGCTGTCCGGGCCCAGGACACCTTTGGTTCCAGCGAAAGCATGCCCTCGTTTCTGACGGTCGCGGGCGAGGTTACCATGGGCCGTCCTGCGCCAGTGTTTCCGGGACCGGGCACGGCCGTGCGCATTCCCACCGGGGGCATGCTGCCACCCGGCAGCGACGCCGTGGTCATGATCGAAGACACTGAAGAACCCGGTGACGGTACCGTCTGGGTGCAGCGACCGGCCGCTCCCGGTGATAACGTGATAAGGGCGGGAGAGGATTTAGTGGAGGGCCAGAGTGTTTTCGCCGCCGGCCACCGTCTGCGTCCCGCCGACGTGGGGGCCCTGGCGGCTACTGGCTTTTCCGATGTGCCGGTCCGGGCGCCGCTACGTGTGGCTGTGCTTTCAACCGGAGACGAAGTGGTGTCGCCCGGGCAACCGCTGGGCGCAGGCCAGGTGTTTGACATCAACGGCCCGGCTTTGGCCCTGGCCGCAGAAGAGGACGGTGCTTGTGCCAAATACCTGGGTATCTTCGCTGATGAGCCCGGCACCATCAGCTCCGGGCTAGAGCAGGCCTTGGAGTATGACCTGGTGCTGATGTCGGGCGGCTCTTCCGTGGGGAGCCGCGACGTGGTAGGCCAGGTCATCGCCGGGGCGGGAAGTCCCGGCGTGCTGTGTCACGGCCTGGCGCTTAAGCCGGGGAAACCCACCTTGGTGGCTGCCATCGGGGGCAAAGCAGTATTCGGGCTGCCCGGGCATCCACTTTCGGCACTGGTAGTGTACCTGGTACTAGTGCGCCGGGCTCTAGCGTGGGCCCAGGGTGCCCGGTACGTTCCCCGCCCAGTAGTGCGGCACCCGGTAACCCGCAGCCTGGCTTCGCGGCCGGGGCGGGAGGAATACGTGCCCTGTGCCCTGGCGGTAGAAAGCGGTGTCACCGTGGCACAGCCACTCCTGGGGAAGTCGGGACTCATTAGTACCATGGCCCGGGCCAGTGGCCTCATCCGCATTCCGCTGGACACAGGCGGGTACGGCGCCGGGGACACCGTGGATGTAATCTTGCTGTGAAACGGAGGCTTCTACTTTGACGCGCCGGGTTTACCTGGATGCCATTCCCTGGGAAGAGGCCCTGGAACGCCTGTTGACCAGGCTGGGCCGGGACTGGCCCGAGCACCGGGCAGAAACCGTGCCCGTCCCGGGCGCGTCCGGGCGAGTGCTGGCCGGGACGGTGTTGGCCCGCAATTCGTCGCCTCATTACCACGCCTGTGCCATGGACGGCATCGCGCTCCCGGCCCGGCACAGTTTCGGCGCGTCCGAGACCACCCCGGTGACCCTGTCCCGGGACCGGGCCTTTCCGGTGGACACCGGTGATCCCCTGCCTCCCGGGTGTGACGCCGTGATCATGATCGAGGACGTGCACCAGACCCCGGACGGCTATGAGATCACTGCCCCGGCTTCACCGTGGCAGCACGTGCGGGCTGTGGGCGAGGATCTGGTGGCCACCGAACCTGTGCTGGCATCCGGGCGCCAACTGAGGGCTGAGGACCTGGGAGCGTTGCTGGCGGCCGGAATTACCGAGGTAGCGGTGCGCCGTCGCCCGGTAGTAGCCATCATTCCCACGGGCACAGAGCTCGTGGCTCCGGGGCCGGGTCTGGCCCCGGGCCAGATCCCTGAGTTCAATGGCCCTGTGCTGGCAGCCCTGGTGGAATCCTGGGGCGGGGTGGCCCGGAGGTTTCCCCCAGCGCCGGACAGCCGGGAGCTCATTGCCCAGGCCCTGGACGAGGCGCTGGATGCTGCTGACGTGGTGGTCATCAACGCTGGTTCTTCGGCCGGGAGCGAGGACTATGTGGCTGGTATCGTAAAGGACCGGGGAGAACTGGTCTGCCACGGGGTGGCCATCCGCCCCGGCAAGCCGGTGATCCTGGGGGTAGCGAGGGGCAAGCCGGTGCTGGGACTTCCCGGTTACCCGGTATCAACGTACCTGACCGCCACGCTCTTTCTCCGCCCACTGGTGGCCTGCCTGCTGGGCGTAGTGCCCCCGGAAGCTGCCAGGTGCCGGGCCCGGCTGTCTCGCCGGGTAGTATCGCCCATGGGAGTGGAGGAGTTCGTGCGGGTCAAGGTGGGCCGGGTCGGCGACCAGCTGGTGGCGACGCCCATAGCCCGGGGTGCTGGGCTCATCATGTCTTTGGTGCGCGCCGACGGTGTAATCCGGGTAACCCGTTTTTCTGAAGGCCTGGCCGAAGGCTCCGAGGTGGAGGTGGAGCTTTTTACTCCTCTTTCCCAAGTGGAGCGCACGGTGGTGCTCAGCGGCAGCCATGACCTGGCCCTGGAGATCCTGGGCGGGCTTTTGCGCGGGTACTTGCTCTCATCCTCTCACACCGGCAGCCTGGCCGGCCTGCTGGCGCTCAGGCGGGGAGAGGCCCACGCTGCGGGTATACACCTTCTGGACCCGGCCACCGGCGATTACAACCTGCCGTACGTGGAACGGGCATTGCCCGGGCTGGAGGTGTCGCTGGTGACGTTGTTCCACCGCCAGCAGGGACTCCTGGTCCCCAAGGGGAACCCGCAGGGCATCGCCGGGTTCCAGGACCTGGCACGGGAAGAGGTGACGCTGGTCAACCGGCAGCGCGGTGCAGGTACCCGCATTCTCTTGGACTTCCACCTAGAAAGGGCGGGCATCTCCCCGCATGCTGTCCGGGGCTACGAGCGGGAGGAGTACACCCACATGGGGGTGGCGGCGGCGGTAGCGTCGGGGTCGGCTGCCTGCGGCCTGGGCATCCTGGCTGCCGCCCGGGCGCTCAACCTGGACTTCATCCCGGTAACCACCGAGCGCTACGAACTGGCCATCCCGGCTGCGCACCGGCAGCTGCCGGGCATGATCCGCTTGTTGGAGGCGGCGTTGTCGCCGACTTTCCACCACGAACTGGAGCGACTAGGAGGATATGATTGGTCCGGGGCCGGCGCAGAAAGGCGAGTGACTCCATGAAGGATCCTTGTGGTCGCACCATAGACTACATCCGGATTTCCATTACCGACCGCTGCAATCTTCGCTGCATGTACTGTATGCCCGAAACCGGGGTGCTGCCGCGGGCTCACCATGATGTTCTCCGTTACGAGGAGCTGGAAAGAGTGGTCAGCTGTGCTCGTGACCTGGGTATTGGTCGCGTGCGAGTGACCGGAGGCGAGCCGTTGGTGCGCCTGGGACTGCCGGGGTTCATCCGGCGCATAGCTGCCCTGCCTGGCATCGAGGAGGTGTCCATGACCACCAACGGGCAGCTTTTGTCCCCAATGGCCCGGGAACTCAAGGCGGCGGGTCTGGCCCGGGTCAACATCAGCCTGGACACCCTTAACCCGGAGACGTTCGATGCCATCTGCCGCCGGGGCGGCCTAGACCGGGTCCTGGCCGGCATCGATGCAGCCCTGGATGCCGGGCTGGTTCCCGTAAAGGTGAACATGGTGGTCATGAAGGGCATCAACGACCATGAGGTGGCAGACTTTGCCGCCCTCACCCTGGAACGCCCCTTGCACGTGCGCTTCATTGAACTGATGCCGCTGGGCGACGCCGGGGACATGCAGCCGGACTGCTTTGTGCCGGCATCCGTGATCCGGGCCCGCCTGGAGGCACAATGCAGGTTGCACCCCTCGGCGGGAGTGACTGGGAATGGCCCGGCCCGGTACTACCGGCTGGAAGGTGGCAAAGGTACCGTGGGCTTCATCGCGCCACTGAGCGAGCATTTTTGCGGGGCCTGCAACCGTTTGAGGCTATCATCCACCGGTGGACTCAGCCCCTGCCTGGGCTCGCCCGACGAGGTAGATTTGAGGGAACCGCTAAGAAACGGTGCTAGCGATGAGGAGATCCGGGATCTCATCCGCCGGGCCATCCTGGCCAAGCCGGCCGGGCATGACATGGCCAACCAGCCAGACCGGGCCCGCCGTCGGCGCATGCACCGCCTGGGGGGATGAATATGGGGGAGTTTACCCACCTTGACCGCCGCGGGAGGGCCCGCATGGTGGACGTCGGCGAAAAGCCGGTGACCCGGCGCCGGGCAGTGGCCAGGGGGAAGGTGCTCATGGACCGGGAGACCCTGCAGCGACTGTCCAGTGGTACGCTGGCCAAAGGTGATGCCCTGTCCACCGCGCGTATCGCCGGCATCCTGGCCGCCAAGGAAACGGGCCGCCTCATACCGATGTGCCACCCGCTGTCCCTGGACACCGTGGAACTGGACTTTGCCTTCGATTCGTCGGGGTCGGCCCTGCTCATCGAAGCCCGGGCAGCTACCAGCGGAAAGACGGGTGTGGAGATGGAAGCACTGACGGCCGTGGCCGTGGCGGCGCTCACCATCTACGACATGTGTAAGGCCGTGGACCGCACCATGGTCGTGGACGGCATCCGGCTGGTGTCGAAGAGTGGTGGACGGAGCGGCGATTTCTGGCGGAACGGAGAAGACACCGTGTTAGCCGAGGAGGTTTTCTGACCCATCCCCCGAAGTATTGAGCATCCAAGAACGGGGGAGGACAACTAACTTGTACCGGTTAATCATACGGGGCGGGCGCATGGTGGACGGCAGCGGCGCGCCTTGGTATTACGGGGATGTGGCCGTCTCCCATGACCGCATCGCCCACGTGGGTAGAGTCGGCAAGGCCCGGGCCGAGACCGTGATTGACGCGGGCGGCCAGGTAGTCTGCCCTGGGTTCATCGATATCCACTCCCATTCCGATTCGGTCCTCACCACTTTTCCGCAGGCCTCCAGCAAAATCCGCCAGGGCATCACCACCGAAGTCGTAGGGCAGTGCGGTGCGTCGGCAGCTCCCGTGGACGAGGTATCCCAGTTTGAGAACGGCCAGGCTGGCAACTGGTCAACCATGGGTCAATACCTGGACACGCTCAGGGAAACCGGCATTGCCGTAAACGTGGCCGCCCTAGTGGGGCACAGCAGCATCCGGCGGGCGGTCATGAGAAACGACGATCGCGATCCCACCGCAGAGGAACAGGCGGCCATGGTAGCCCACGTTCGTGCCGCCATGGAGCAGGGAGCTTGGGGCATATCCACGGGGCTGATCTACACCCCCGGCATGTATGCGCGCACTCCTGAACTGGTGGAACTGGCCGCCGAGGCGGCCCGCCACCGAGGCCTGTACTTTACCCACATGCGCAATGAAGGCGCGGGCCTTTTGGAGTCCCTGGACGAGGCCCTGGAGATCGGGAAGAAAGCCGGCATTCCGGTTCAAATCTCTCACCTAAAGGCTACCGGGGAGCCCAACTGGGGGTTAGTGCGCCCTGCCTTGTCACGCATGGAAGAGGCCCGCGCCCGGGGCATCGATGTCACTGCCGATCAGTACCCGTACATCGCCTCTGCCACCAGCCTTTCGGCAGTGCTGCCCGGTTGGGTGCGCGAAGGATCACAGGATGAAGTCATGGCCAAACTCAGAAACAGGCGCGATAAGATCAAGGCCCAGCTCCGCGAGGGAGACGGCAGCCGGGATTGGAACCGGGTGATGGTATCCTCGGTTGCCCGTGACGAGGACCGGCGCTGGGAAGGCTGTCGTATTCCAGAGATCGCCTCAGCCCGGGGCCAGAGTGCCGAAGATACCGTCATCGACCTCTTGTTGGACAACGGGATGCTCGTAGGCATGGTGGGCTTTGGCCTGTCTGAAGAGGATGTCAAGCATGTCATGGCTCACCCGCTGGTGATGATCGGGTCGGACGCTTCGGCCCGTTCGGCCCAGGCGGCCCAGGGGAAACCCCACCCCCGCTGCTACGGCACTTTCCCCAGGGTACTCGGCAAGTATGTGCGTCAGGAGGGCATCCTTACCCTGGAGGAAGCAGTAAGGAAGATGACGTCTATGCCCGCATCTCGCATGGGTATACTTGACCGCGGGCTCATCCGCCCGGGCATGTACGCTGACCTGGTGGTGTTTGACCCGGACACCGTAATGGATACGGCGACTTTCACTGAGCCACACCATTACCCGGCGGGCATAAGCTACGTGGTGGTCAACGGCCAGCTGGTATTGGATGGTGATAGGGAGCTACCCGTGTTGCCGGGGCGTGTGCTTATCCCTGGTTGAGGAGGTGTTGTTCATGTTTAGAGTTGCCATCGTGACGGCCAGCGACACCGGATCCCGGGGGGAGCGCGAGGACGTGAGCGGCCAGGTCGTGGCAGAACTGGCCCGGAGCATCGGAGCCTCCGTAGTTAGCCACGTGGTGCTTGAGGACTCCCGGGAGCTTATCGCCCGGGAAATGCGGGTGCTGGCCGATGACGACCGGGCCGACCTGATCATCACCACCGGCGGCACCGGGCTGGGCCCGCGCGACGTGACGCCGGATGCTACTTATGATGTCATCGAATTCGAGGTACCGGGCCTGGCCGAGGCTATGCGCGCGGCCGGGCTGCAAAAGACCATTCACGCCGCTCTGTCCCGGGCCACGGCCGGGGTCAGGGGAAGGACGCTCATCATCAACCTGCCGGGCAGTCCCCGGGCGGTGAGAGAAAACCTGAGCGCCGTGCTGGACGCCCTGCCCCATGCCGTGGAAGTGCTAAAGGGCCGGGCGCGGGACTGTGCCAGGTTGCGGGACTAGGAGGAGCACCAGTGGCGTACTGCGACACCCACGTAGAGCGCGTCCTCATCGACCAGAAGACTCTCACCGACCGGGTAGGCCAGCTGGGAGCCGAGATCTCCCGGGATTACCAGGAGACCAACCTGTTCGTGGTGGGTGTGCTCAAGGGGGCCATGATCTTCCTGGCCGACTTGACCAGGTGCATCGATCTCCCACTGTCCTTTGACTTCGTGGCCGTGTCTAGCTACGGGGCCGGCACCAGCTCCTCCGGGGCCGTGCGCATCCTCAAGGACTTGGACGTAAGCGTAGAGGGGCGTCACGTCCTGCTGGTTGAGGACATTGTTGATAGCGGGCTTACCCTTTCCTACCTGCGCGGGCTCCTGTTGGGCCGGAAACCTGCCAGCCTGCGGGTATGCACCCTTTTGGACAAGCCCAGCCGCCGCCGGGTGCCGGTGCACCTGGACTACCGCGGTTTTGAGATCCCCGACGCCTTCGTGGTAGGTTACGGGCTGGACTACAACGAACAATACCGCCACTTGCCTTACATAGCCGTGCTCAGGCCCGAGGTGTACAGAAGCTAGCTGCTCTTTAGGAGGGGTGCTCATGATCAGACCGCACGAGCTCGTCGCCATCATAGATTTTGGGGCCCAGTACGGGCACCTCATCGCCCGGCGGGTCCGCGAAGCCAACGTCTACTGCGAGGTCTTCCCGCACTTCACCACTGCCCGGGAGTTGGCAGCCAAGAACGTGCGGGCGGTGATCTTCACCGGAGGACCGGCCAGTGTCTACGCACCCGGTGCCCCCCAGGTGGATGAGGGGATTTTCCGCCTGGGCGTACCCGTGCTGGGCATTTGCTACGGCATGCACCTGATGGCCCACGCCCTGGGTGGCCAGGTAGCCCGGGCTTTTCGCCGTGAGTACGGCCGCGCCATGGTGGACCTCCACGACCGTACCGACCTGTTTTACGGTTTCGGTCCAGACTTGGAATGCTGGATGAGTCACGGCGACACCGTAGAGGTCCCCCCGCCGGGTTTTGTGGTGCTGGCGGGGACCGGAAACACGCCGGTGGCCGCCATGGCCGATGCCCAACGCTGCCTTTTCGGAGTCCAGTTTCATCCCGAGGTCAAGCACACCCACCGCGGCCAAGAGGTGCTGGAGAATTTCCTGTTCCGGGTGGCCGGGCTCAAAGGCGACTGGACTACCGGGTCCTTTGTGGAAGAGCAGGTATCCCGCATCCAGCGCCAGGTGGGCGACGGGCACGTAGTCTGTGCCCTGAGCGGAGGCGTGGACTCGGCCGTGGCCGCCACCCTGGTGCACCGCGCCGTGGGCGACCGGCTCCAGTGCATCTTTGTAGATCACGGCCTGCTCAGGAAAGGCGAGGGCGACACGGTGGTAGAGACCTTCCACCGGGTTATGGGCATGAAGCTCAGCCGGGTGGATGCCCGGGAGAGGTTCATCCACCGCCTTTTAGGTATCACCGACCCCGAGGAAAAGCGACGGCGCATCGGCACCGAGTTCATCCGGGTGTTTGAGGAGGAAGCATCCCGCTACCAGGACGCCCGCTTCCTGGTACAGGGCACCATCTACCCGGATATCATCGAAAGCGGCACGGCCACGGCGGCGGTCATCAAGACCCACCACAACGTGGGAGGCCTGCCCAAGGACATGAAGTTCGAACTAGTGGAGCCGCTACGTGATCTGTTCAAAGATGAAGTGCGCCGGGTGGGACAGGAGTTGGGGCTACCCCACGAGATCGTCGGGAGGCACCCGTTCCCCGGTCCCGGCTTGGGCGTGCGCATTGTGGGAGAAGTGACCGAGGAGAGGCTGGCCGTCCTAAGGGAAGCAGATGCCATTTTCATCGACGAGATCAAGAAGGCCGGCCTTTACGACCAGATCTGGCAGGCATTTGCGGTGCTGCCGGCGTTTAGGAGCGTGGGCGTGATGGGCGATGAGCGTACCTACGCCTACACGGTGGTGTTACGGGCGGTCAACAGCGAAGATGCCATGACCGCCGACTGGACCCGGCTGGACCCGGCGCTCTTGTCCCGCATATCCACGCGCCTGGTTAATGAGGTGCCGGAGATCAACCGGGTAGTCTACGACATCACGTCCAAACCGCCTGCCACCATAGAGTGGGAGTAGGCAGCTAGGACACACGTTCGGAAATCAGGCCCGCTCAAGCGGGCCTGAACCAATTTACCAGCGGATTTCTGGCCAAGGGACGAATATTAAGTAACAGCAGTCGCCAAACATTCGCCTTTTGCGTTGACATGCTTGTCCCCTTTTGCTACTATGGAGTTAGGCTCAAGGCATTTGGAGGTGAAGACCGTTCCGGTGCTGTTGAGCCATTTTAGGTTATGGGGGGAGAGGAGTCAATGCTGGAACAGCTCTTTAAACTAAAAGAGCACAAGACCAACGTCCGGATCGAGCTTTTGGCCGGACTCACCACTTTCATGACCATGGCCTACATTATTTTCGTCAACCCGCTCATCCTGTCCGATGCGGGTATGGACCGCGGCGCGGTTACTACCGCCACCATCCTGGCGGCGGCCCTGTCCACCATCCTCATGGGCCTTTGGGCCAAGCATCCCTTCGCTCTGGCCAGCGGCATGGGGCTTAACGCCTTCTTTGCCTACTACGTGGCCGCCAAGGCTGACAGCTGGGAGGCCGCCCTGGGTGCCGTGTTTCTTTCCGGCGTTGCCTTCTTTGTGCTGGCCATCACCGGGGCCATTACCCACATCGATGCCGCAGTGCCCACCAGCCTCAAGCGAGCCGTGGCCGTGGGCATAGGTCTTTTCATCGCCCTCATCGGTATGAAAAACGCCGGCATCGTCAAGGCCTTCGAGCCCACCCTGGTACAGCTGGGCGACCTGAGCGCGCCTGAGCCCAAACTGGCCATTATCGGCCTGCTCATCACCTGCATCCTCATGGTCTTCAAAGTGGTGAAGGTTCGCGGTGCCATGCTCATAGGCATCCTGCTTACCACCGTCATCGGCATCCCCATGGGAGTGACCTACACGGGCGGAGGCATTGTGGGTGCACCTGCCTCGCTGTCACCCATCCTGTTCAAGATGGACATCGGCGGGGCGTTGAGCCTTGGATTCATGGTGATCTTTTCGTTTTTGTTCGTTGATATTTTCGACACCATGGGCACGCTCATGGGCACCGCCACCCGTACGGGCATGCTGGATGCCAAGGGTCGCCTGCCCCGGGTCAAGGAAGCCATGGCGGCGGACGCTGTCGGCACCATGTTCGGCGCCGTCGTGGGCACCAGCACGGTCACTACCTACGTGGAATCGTCCGCGGGTATCGCCGAAGGCGGCCGCACCGGCCTCACCGCGGTGGTAGTGGGCATCCTGTTCCTGTTGAGCCTGTTCTTTACCCCGCTGGCCACCATGGTCCCGGGCGCTGCCACGGCTCCGGCTCTCATCATCGTGGGCGTTCTCATGATGGGTGCCGTCACGGGCATCAACTTTGAAGACTTCACCGAGGCCCTGCCCGCCTTCATGACCATCGTCGTGATGCCCTTTACCTTTTCCATCTCCCACGGCATCGCGGCGGGCTTTGTGTTCTACCCCATCGTGAAGCTGGCGGCCGGCCGGGGCAAGGAAGTGCACCCACTAGTGTATGCGCTGGCAGTGGTGTCACTGGCCCACCTGTTCCCGGAACTACTGGCGTTCCTAGGGTGAGAGATACTAGGCCGGGTGGGCATGGTGCCTGCCCGGCACTTTTCATAAAGAGGGGTTGAAATACTTGTCCAAGCCGCGAGTGGGCATCATCATGGGGTCAGATTCGGATCTCGCCGTCATGCAGGGAGCAGCACAGGCCCTGGAGGAGATGGAGATTGCCTTCGAACTGACGGTGTGCCCGGCCCATCGCACCCCGGACCGCGCACTGGAACGGGCGGCCACGGCGCGCAAGCGCGGGCTGGAGGTCATCATCGCCGGGGCCGGGCTGCCCGCGCACCTGCCCGGGGTGCTGGCCACGACCCTGCCGGTCATTGGTGTTCCGCTCACCTCGGGAGCCCTAAACGGCGTGGACACGCCATATGCCATCGTCCAGATGCCGCCGGGCATCCCGGTGGCCACCGTGGCCATCGGCGGGGCCCGCAACGCCGGGCTGCCGGCCGCCGCCATCATCGGTTCTCATGACCGGGACGTGGCGGGCCGGCTGGAGGCTTTTCGGGCCCAGCAAAGCCAAGCTGTCAATGCCAGGGCCCAGAAGCGCGAGGAAATAGGATACCGGGCATACCTGGAGTCCCAGCGGGGTGGCGGGAGATGATCTCCCGCTACACCACTCCCCAGATGCAGAAGCTCTGGAGCGACCAAAACCGCTACCAGCGGTGGCTGGAAGTAGAGCTTTTGTCCTGTGAGGCCTGGGCCCAGCTGGGCGTCATACCGGGAGAAGCCGTTGTTCAACTGCGGGAACGTTGCCGGGTGGATGTCTCGAGGATCGAGGCGATTGAGGCTGAGGTCAAGCACGACGTCATCGCCTTTGTCACAGCCGTGGCGGAGACAGCGGGCGAACCCGGCCGCTACCTACATTACGGGCTCACCTCGTACGATGTAGTCGATACGGCCCTTTCCTCCCTTATGCGGGAAGCGGCCGGGCTCATCATCGAGGCCCTATACGAACTGGCGGGTGTGGTGGCCCACATGGCCCGGCAGCACAAGCGCACCCTAATGGTGGGACGGACCCACGGCGTGCATGCCGAACCCATTACCCTGGGGCTGAAGTTTGCCCTGTGGTATGCCGAGATCCTCCGGGACATCGAGCGGCTATCCCGGGCCCGGGACGGCATCTCCTACGGGAAGCTATCGGGAGCCGTGGGCACCTATGCCCACGTGGACCCCCGGGTGGAGGTCTTTGTGTGCCAGCGTCTGGGGCTTACGCCTGCTCCTCTGTCTACCCAGATCCTCCAGCGAGACCGGCATGCCGAGTACCTTTCGGCCCTGGCCATCACGGCCACATCCATCGAAAAGTTCGCCACTGAGATCCGCTCACTACAACGCACGGAAATCCTGGAGCTGGAAGAACCGTTCAGCGCGGGACAGAAAGGCTCTTCGGCCATGCCCCACAAGCGCAACCCGGTGGGGTGCGAGCAAATGTCCGGCCTGGCCCGGCTAGTGCGGGCCAACGCCGGGGTGGCCCTGGAGAACATGGTGCTTTGGAACGAGCGAGACATCTCCAATTCGTCGGCTGAGCGGGTGATCATACCCGGCAGCACCACCTTGGTGCACTACATGGTCCGCCGCTTTTGCGGCATCGTCCGGCGGCTCCAGGTCTACCCGGAGAACATGCTGAAAAACCTCAACTGCACCGGCGGCCTCATCTACTCCCAGCAAGTCCTCCTGGCACTGGTCGCCAGTGGGCTTAGCCGGGAAGAGGCCTATGCCGTTGTTCAGGAACTGGCCATGAAAGGCTGGCGCGGCGAGGGCGTATTTGCGGACCTGGTACGGCAGGATCCACGCATCACCTCACGGTTGGACAATGCGGTCTTGGAGGCCTGTTTTGACCCCTGGCGGCAGCTGGAACACATTGACACTGTCTATGGGAGGCTGGGACTGTGATGCTCAAGGGAGAAAAACTCCACGAGGGCAAGGCGAAAATCGTCTACGCTACCAGCGATCCGGACCGTCTCATCATCGAGTACAAGGACACGGCCACGGCCTTCGACGGCAAGAAAAGAGGGATCATCCCGGGCAAGGGTGAGCTGAACAACCTCATCTCCGCCTACCTTTTCACTCGCCTTGAGGAAGCCGGCATCCCCACCCACTATCGCGGCACCCTCAGCGGCCACGAAATGGCGGTTATCCCCCTGGAGATCATCATGGTGGAAGTGGTAGTCAGGAACATCGCCGCCGGGAGTCTCTGCAAGCGACTGGGACTGGAAGAAGGAACCGCCATGCCCGAACCCGTGGTGGAGTTCTACTACAAGGACGACAGCCTGGGCGACCCCCTCATCAACGACGACCACGCCCGGGTGCTGGGGCTGGTCACCGGGGCCGAACTGGAGGAGCTGCGGGCCCAGGCCCGCAGGGTTAACGCTTGCTTGAGGCCGGTCCTGCGCGAGGCCGGCCTGGAACTGGTGGACTTCAAGCTCGAATTTGGCCGCTATAAGGACCGGGTGGTGCTGGGTGACGAGATCTCCCCGGACACTTGCCGTTTTTGGGACGTTTCCACCCGGGAAAAGCTGGACAAGGACCGTTTCCGCCGGGATATGGGCGGGGTGGAGGAGGCATACCGGGAAGTCTATGCCCGGCTCATGAAGCAGGGGAGGTAGGGCCGTGAAGTATGTTGTCACCATCCGGGTCATGCTCAAACGCACGGTGCTGGACCCCCAGGGCGAAGCCGTACGCAAATCACTGGCCGCCATGGGGTATGCAGGCGTGGAAGCCGTGCGGGTGGGGAAACACCTGGAACTGGTGCTGGATGCTGGCGACCGGGATGAAGCCGTCCGGCTAGTGGACGAAATGTGCCACCGGCTGCTCTCCAACCCGGTCATCGAAGAATACAGCTTCACGCTGCAAGGGGGGGAGACCGGCCGGTGAAGTTCGCAGTGGTGGTGTTCCCGGGTTCCAACTGCGATTCCGATGCGTATTTCGCACTCAGGGATGACTGCGAGCAGGAGGTGGAATACGTCTGGCACGGCACCAGGAGCCTTGGCAGATTCGATGTCATCATACTGCCCGGCGGTTTCTCCTACGGCGACTACCTGCGCACCGGGGCCATGGCCAGGTTTTCTCCCATCATGGAAGAAGTAGCTGGGTTTGCGGCCCGGGGCGGGCTGGTGCTGGGCATCTGCAACGGGTTCCAGATCCTGCTGGAGGCCGGGCTTTTGCCCGGGGCCATGCTGAGCAACGACAGCCTGCAGTTTAGGTGCCAGTGGACCCACCTGCGGGTGGAAAACACTGCCACGCCTTTTACCGGTCGCTGCACGCCCGGCCAGGTGCTGCGCATGCCCATCGCCCACGGCGAGGGCAACTACTACGCCGACCCAAAGACCCTACGCCGGCTGGAGGAAACTGGACGCGTGGTGTTCCGGTATTGCGACGAGCGCGGCAACGCGAGCCCGGCCGCCAACCCCAACGGTTCCTTGAACAACGTCGCCGGCATCGTCAGTGAGCAAGGAAACGTGCTGGGGATGATGCCCCACCCGGAGCGGTGCTGTTCAGAAGCGCTGGGCGAGACCAACGGGCGCCTGATCTTTCTTTCTGCCGTGGACTACCTTTGCCGGGGAGGTGTGACTCCTGGAACCGCGGGTTGAAGATATTGTCCAAAACCGGCTCTGGCGCGAGCTGGGCTTAAAGGACCACGAATACCAGGAGGTTGCTGCCATCCTGGGGCGGGACCCCAACTGGACTGAACTGGGCATGTTCTCAGTGCTCTGGTCCGAGCACTGCGGGTACAAGCACTCGCGCCGGGCCCTAAAGACCCTGCCCACTGGCGGAGAACGGGTGCTGGTTGGGCCGGGGGAAAACGCTGGAGTAATCGACATCGGCCACGGGCTGGCCCTTACCTTTAAGATTGAGTCGCACAACCATCCCATAGCCATCGAACCTTACCAGGGAGCGGCCACCGGCATCGGCGGCATCGTCCGGGATATCCTGGCCATGGGTGCCCGGCCCATTGCACTTTTGGACTCTTTACGCTTTGGCCGCCTGGACCAGGCCTGGCCCCGGCGGATCTTCGCCGGAGTGGTGGCGGGCATCGCCGGGTATGGCAATTGCCTGGGCTTGCCCACGGTAGGCGGCGAAACCTACTTTGATGACGGGTATGCGAAAAATCCGCTGTGCAACGTCATGTGCGTGGGGATCATGAACCGGCATGAGATCCACCGCGGGGTGGCTGCCGGGCCGGGCAACTCGGTAATGCTCTTGGGCCACTCCACCGGACGCGACGGTATCCACGGGTGCACCTTCGCCTCGGAAGAGCTGGGAGAGGACGCTCCGGACCGGCGGCCGGCAGTGCAGGTGGGAGACCCGTTTGTGGAAAAACTTCTCATCGAAGCCTGCCTGGAACTCACCAAGACCGGCGTGGTCGTGGGCATCCAGGATATGGGTGCCGCGGGCATTACCTCCTCGTGTGCAGAAACGGCCGCCCGGGCCGGGACCGGGATCGACATAGACGTAAGTCGCGTGCCGCTCCGGGAGGAAGGCATGACGCCCTACGAGATCATGCTCTCCGAGTCCCAAGAGCGCATGCTGGTCATAGTGGAGCAAGGCAGAGAACCGGTGGTAGAGGAGCTGGCCCGGCGCTGGGGGCTCAATGTGGCCACCATCGGCAAGGTCACTCCAGACGGTGTGTTCCGGGTGCGTGACGGCCGTGAGGTAGTGGCCGAGATCCCGGCCCGGGCGCTGGCCGACGGTGCGCCCATGTACGACCCGGTCGCCACCCGTCCGGCCTACGTGGATACGGTCAACTCCCCGGGCAACCTCGACCCCGGGCCACCGCCCGCCGGGTATCTCGGTGCCCTCCAGGCCCTCCTGGGCTCACCCAATATCGCGTCGAAGCGCTGGATCTGGCGGCAATACGACCACATGGTGCGCACCGACACAGTGGAACCTCCCGGTTCCGACGCCTGCGTGTTACGAGTCAAAGGTACCCCCCTGGGCATTGCCGTGGCCACCGACGGCAACGGCCGCCACACCTACCTCGATCCTTACACCGGCGGGGCGGCCGCGGTGGCCGAAGCCGCCCGCAACGTAGTGGCCAGCGGGGCCCGCCCGGTGGCCATCACCAATTGCCTCAACTTCGGTAACCCGGAAAAGCCCGGGATCTTCTGGCAATTTAAAGAGGCCGTCCGGGGCATGGGCGATGCCTGCCGGGCGCTGCACACCCCGGTGACCGGGGGTAACGTGAGCTTTTATAACGAAACCGACGGCCACCCGGTATATCCCACCCCGGTGGTGGGCATGGTGGGCGTGCTCGAGGACCTATCTAAGCGGGTCAAGGCTGGTTTCCGCGCTGCGGGCGACGCCGTGATCTTGCTGGGGCCGGAAGGAGGGACCCTGGGAGGCTCCGAGTACCTGGTGGCCGTCCATGGCCGCCTGGCCGGACCCCCGCCCACCGTGGACCTGGATGCAGAACGGGCTTTACACGAAGCTTGCCTGGACATGGCGTCCGGCGGGCTGTTGGCCTCGGCCCACGATGTGTCCGACGGCGGGCTGGCGGTGGCGGTGGCCGAGAGTTGCTTCTTGGCCGGGCCGGGAGCCGGCGGGGTCGACCTCCGGCTGGAAGAGCCGCGCCCGGACCTGGCGCTCTTTGGAGAATCCCACGGGCGTATGCTGATTTCTTGTAGCCAGGAAAAGGTCGAGGCTGTCCTGGAAATCGCCTCTCGCCACCGGGTGCCAGCCCGGGTGCTGGGCCGAGTCCGGGATGGTAGTTTCCGCATAGAGATTCCTTCGGCCGGGGTGGTGGTGGAGTCTTCCACCAGCCAACTGGCCCGGCCATGGGAGGAGGCCATAGCGTGTCACATGGCCTAGAAGGCGATATCCTCAAGGAGGCTTGCGGAGTGTTTGGTGTTTGGGGGCTTCCCGAAGCTGCCAAGCTCAGCCTGTACGGCCTCTACGCCCTGCAGCACCGGGGCCAGGAGTCAGCCGGCATAGCGGCGGTGTCCGGCCGTACCATCAGCTATGTCCGCGGCATGGGCCTGCTTTCTGACGTGTTTGACGGTGGAGTCCCGGACAGCCTGGAAGGACGTGCCGCCATCGGCCATGTCCGGTATTCCACCACCGGATCCAGCTGTCCGGAGAACGTGCAACCGCTGGTGTTCAGGTACCGCCAGGGCCAGCTGGCGCTGGCTCACAATGGCAACCTGGTCAACGCCCACTACCTTAGAGCCCAGCTGGAAGAGGGAGGGAGTATCTTCCAGACCACTCTGGATACGGAGGTCGTGGCACACCTGGTGGCGCAGCGGTCCCGGGAGTCGCTGGACCACAGTATCCAGGCGAGTTTCCAGCAGGTGAAGGGTGCTTACGCTTTTGTGTTCCTAACACCCGAGGTCATGGCTGGGATCCGCGACCCTAACGGCATCCGTCCCCTGGTCCTGGGCAAACTGGACTCTGGCTATATCCTGGCGTCGGAAACCTGCGCCCTGGATGCGGTGGGGGCCGGATTCCAGCGGGAAGTGGCCCCCGGCGAACTGGTGATGGTCGACCGGTACGGCCTGAGGTCTTTCCAGGCATTAGAACCTTCAGTTCCCAGCCTGTGTGTTTTTGAGCACATATACTTCGCCCGGCCCGATTCACAGTTCAACGGCACCAACGTCCACGCGGTGCGCAAGGCCTTGGGCCGGAAGCTGGCCGAAGCTTACCCGGTGGAGGCGGACCTGGTTACTGGCGTGCCCGATTCCAGCGTGTCGGCGGCTGCGGGCTATGCCGAGTTCTCCGGCTTGCCCTATGAGATGGGACTCATCAAGAACCGCTACATCGGCCGCACTTTCATCCAGCCCAGCCAGGCGCAGCGCGACTTCGCCGTGCGGGTGAAGCTCAATCCCATGCGGAGGCTGGTGGACGGAAAGCGCGTAGTGCTGGTAGATGACTCCATAGTGAGGGGTACTACCTCCCGGCACATAGTACGGCTGCTCAAAGAGGCCGGGGCCCGGGAGGTTCACTTGCGCATATCGTCGCCCCCCTACCGCTTTCCCTGTTTTTACGGCATCGACACTTCCGCTCCATCTGAGCTGGTGGCCGCCACCAAGAGCCTGGAAGAGATCCGGTCCTCAGTTGAGGCAGACTCCCTCTTCTACCTGACCAACCAGCAGCTGTTTTCGGCCCTGGGTTCGTCAGAGTATTGTACTGCGTGTTTTGACGGGAAGTACCCGGTGGAAATCCCCCGGGGTACGGGAAAGAGCTGCCTGGAGGTGCTGCCGGGTGAAGTACCGGGATGCGGGCGTTGATATTGACGGGGCCCAGAAGACGGTAAAGAAGCTGCAGGCGGTGACCAGGGCCACTTTCCGGCCTGGGGTCCTGGGCGACATCGGCGGCTTCGGGGCGTTCTTCCAGGTGCCCGCCGGGTACCGGGAGCCGGTAATGGTGGCTGGCGCCGACGGGGTAGGTACCAAGCTCATGGTAGCCTTCGTTTTGGACAAGCACGATACGGTGGGCATCGACTGCGTGGCCATGAACGCCGACGATGTGGCCGTATCCGGGGCCGAGCCGTTGTTTTTCCTGGACTACCTGGCGGTGGGCAAACTTGACTCCCGGCGCGTGGAAGAGATCGTGTCGGGCGTGGCGGAAGGCTGCCGCCGGGCCGGGTGCGCCCTCATCGGCGGCGAGACTGCCCAGATGCCCGGCATCTACCAGGACGATCATTACGACTTGGCTGGATTCTGCGTGGGAGTAGTGGAGCGCTCCCGCATCATCGACGGCTCCGGCATCCGCCCGGGTGATGCCCTGGTGGCCCTGGGCTCATCCGGGCTCCATTCCAACGGCTATAGCCTGGTCCGGCGAGTCCTCTTGGATTCGGGCCACTTTGCTGCTACAGACTACGTGGATGATCTGGGCCGGACCCTGGGCGAGGAACTCCTGGAACCTACCCGCATCTATGCCCTTGACCTCCTGGAGCTGGGGAGGGAGGTCCCGCTCCTGGGAGTAGCTCACATTACGGGTGGAGGCATCACGGAAAACCTGCCGCGCGTGCTCCCGCCGGGCTCATCAGCCCTGGTGGACCGGTCTACCTGGCAGGTGCCCCCGGTGTTTGACCTCATCGCCCGGGTGGGGCAGGTGGAGACTGGCGAGATGTACCGGGTATTTAACATGGGCGTAGGCATGATCCTGGTGGTACCACCCGGGGCAGCCGACCGGTGCGTTGCCCTGGCTGCCCGGCGCGGGCTTTCGGCGTGGAAACTGGGCGAGGTTGTCCCGGGAGCCCCGGGGGTCCAGTATGTTTAGGAGGTGGCGCCCGTGAAGAAGGCGCTCATCAGCGTGTCGGATAAGACCGGGGTGGTAGACTTCGCCCGGGGACTGGTAACCCTGGGCTACAGCATCGTGTCCACGGGAGGAACAGCCCAGACCCTGGCCCAGGCCGGTTTGCCGGTGACCAGCGTATCCCAGCTTACCGGGTTCCCCGAGGTGCTGGGCGGGAGAGTGAAGACCCTGCACCCGGTGATCTACGCCGGCCTCTTGGCCCGGCGGGATGACCCCGGTCACATGCAGGAGCTTTCCCAGCACGGTATCGAGGGCATCGACCTGGTGGCGGTGAACTTGTATCCATTTGCCAAGACCGTGGCATCCCCGGGCGTGACCTTGGCAGACGCCATTGAGAACATCGACATCGGTGGAGTCACACTCCTCAGGGCGGCGGCCAAGAACCACAGCTCGGTCACAGTGGTATGTGACCCGGCCCGCTACCCGGAAGTCCTAGGCTACCTGCGACAAGGAGAACTCCCGCACGGCACCCGCCTGGAACTGGCCCGGCAGGCCTTCGCCCATACTGCAGCCTATGATGGTTACATAGCCACCTACCTGGGCACTGTGGCGAGTGCGCCCCCGCTTCTCCCCAGCACACTAGTGCATGTCTACGAGAAAGTGCAAGATCTCCGCTACGGCGAAAACCCCCACCAGTCGGCGGCCTTTTACCGGGACGCGCTGGCGTGTTCTGGCCTGGCCGCGTTTCGCCAGCTGGCCGGCATCCCGCTTTCTTACAACAACATTGCCGACGCCGACGCGGCGTTGGGAGCGGTCCAGGAATTCCGGGTGCCAGCGGCAGTGGCGGTAAAGCACGCCAACCCCTGCGGGGTGGGGACCGGGCCTGACGTGGTCACCGCCTTTGCCCGGGCCCGGGATGGTGACCCGGTGTCCATTTTCGGCGGCATCGTCGCTGTGAACCGCCAGGTCGATGAGGAACTGGCCCGTCTTATGGTTCCCATCTTCCTGGACGTGGCCATAGCTCCCGGGTTCACGCCGGGGGCCCTGGACTTGCTGGCCAAGAAGACCAAGCTTCGCCTGTTAGAGGGGCCCGTTGCCCACCCGGCACCTGGGTACGATCTCAAGCGCGTAATCGGAGGCGTACTGGTGCAGGACCGGGACGTGGTAGAAGACGACCCGGGCACGTGGCGCACTGTAAGCAAGCGACCACCCACGGACCAGGATGTGGCGGCCATGTTGATGGCCTGGAAGGTGGCCAAGCACGTTAAGTCCAACGCCATCGTGGTGGCCGAGGCCGGGGCCACCCTGGGGATCGGGGCCGGCCAGATGAACCGGGTGAACTCCACCCGGCTGGCCCTGGAACAGGCCGGGAAGCGGGCCCGCGGGGCGGCCCTGGCCTCTGATGCCATGTTCCCGTTTGCCGACAGTGTGGAACTGGCCGCCAAGGCCGGCATCTCCGCCATCGTCCAACCCGGAGGTTCAGTCCGTGACCGGGAAGTCATCGACGCTGTCGACGCCGCGGGCATGGCCATGGTCTTCACCGGGCGGCGCCACTTCCGCCATTGAGTGTGCAAGGGGGAGCTGACATGAACGTACTGGTGGTAGGAGGAGGGGCGCGCGAGCATGTGCTGGCAGAGGCCTGTGCTGCCAGTCCACTGGCCCAGAGGGTTCTGTGTGCCCCGGGCAACGCAGGCATCGCCGGGGTGGCCACGTGTGTGCCCGTGCCTGCCACGGACCTTGACGGCCTCCTGCAACTTGCCCGGGACGAGGAGATTGGGCTTGTGGTTGTAGGGCCCGAGGACCCCCTGGCGGCCGGGTTGGCCGACCGGCTCCTCGACCTAGGCTTTCCAGTGTTTGGTCCCCGCAAAGGTGCCGCTGTCATCGAATCCAGCAAAGCTTGGGCCAAGGCTTTCATGGTGCGCCACGGGATCCCCACCGGCGACTACCGGCAGTTTGGCCAGCTGGGTGAGGCCTGCCGGTACATAGAGGCCCGGCCCGGGCCCTACGTGATCAAGGCTGATGGACTAGCGGCGGGCAAAGGCGTGGTAGTGACGCCCCACCCGGGGGCTGCCCTGGAGGCACTTGAGAGGATCATGGGCCACCGGGAACTGGGAAATGCCGGCAGCACCGTCATCATCGAGGAGTTCCTTGACGGGGAGGAACTTTCAGTGCTGGCTATCACCGACGGTGATAGCATAGTGGTGGCGCCGGCGGCCCAGGACCACAAGCGGGTCTACGATGGCGACCAGGGTCCCAACACCGGGGGCATGGGCGCGTATTCGCCGGTCCCCGTGTACAGTGATGCGCTGGCCGACAGCATCAGGCAGAAGGTGATAGAGCCGGCCCTGTCCGGGTTGGCCAGGGAGGGAAGGAAATACACAGGAGTCCTGTATGCCGGGCTCATCCTCACCTCGCAGGGCGTGAAGGTGTTGGAGTTCAACGCCCGCTTCGGTGACCCGGAAACCCAAGTCGTGCTGCCACGCTATGAGGGAGACGTGCTGGAATTGCTGTTGGCTGCGGCGCGAGGGCACCTGCACCAGGTCAGGCCGGCCTGGTCGCCAGCTGCCCGCGCGTGCGTGGTCATGGCTTCGAGCGGGTATCCCGGTAGCTACCAAACGGGCAGACTGATCACTGGCATCGATGATGCAGCTGCCACTGGTGCCAGCCTCTACCATGCCGGCACCGCCCGGCGCGACGGGGCGCTGGTGACCGCCGGGGGCCGGGTGCTTTCAGTGGTAGGACACGGCCGGGACCTGCCGCAGGCCGTCCGGCACGCCTACACTGCCGTGAAGAGGATCTGGTTTGAGGGCGCCCATTACCGGCGGGACATCGCGGCCCGGGCGGGAGCCCGTTGGGAGGACTGCTCGTCATGAGTACGCAAAAGCTCGCAAAGGTTGCATTAATCGCCGCGGTCTACGTTATATTAACGGTATTGCCCCCGTTTGCTGCCCTGTCCTATGGCCCCATCCAGGTGCGGGTGGCTGAGGCTCTCACGGTCCTGCCTTTCATCACGCCGCTTGCCATTCCCGGGCTGTTCCTGGGGTGTTTCATCGCCAACCTGGGGAGCCCTTTCCTGGCTTACGACCTCACTATCGGACCAGTCGCTACCCTGCTGGCGGCCTTCCTTACCAGCCGCATGCCCCGTCCCTACTGGGCACCATTGCCCCCGGTGGTAATAAACGCAGTGCTGGTCTCTGCATACGTGGCACCGCTGGCCGGTTTTTCTTACCTACCTGTGGCCGGTTACATAGCCCTGGGGCAGCTGGTGGCATGTTATGGCCTGGGATATCCCCTGCTGGCGTATGTGCGCAGGCGTCCGGAGCTCATGGCCTGGTTGTCGAGGTAGTGATGCAGAAACGGGCGGCCTAGGCCGCCCGTCGGCTAGCCTTTGGGCCGGAAGGTGGCGCAGTCGGTCTCCTGGGTGTCCCTGGCGTTGGGTGGCTGGATCTCTATGGTCGAGGCGATACAGTGACTGCGCTCGTCATTGTACTTGCACGAGTCCACCACGCATTTCACCCGGTCGATGGGGAACTGCTTGCCGGCAAACTGGCGTTCGGTCATATGGCATCTCCTTTCGAAGCTTTAGTTTTAGCATGCGCCCGGTGCCAGACGGTATTCACAGGCAGAAAAAGGGAGGCAGGTAGCTGGCCTGCCTCCAAGGTGGGAGGAGTGTGCCGGCATTCCCGGCCTTGGGAGAGAGCCAAAGGTGACTTCCGTTACCCCGGGCTGACCTCTTCCTCTGGTAGTATATGCCCGGTATCATGAAACGGTGAGTTATGTATCGCCTGGCAGTGCAGGATTAACCGGGAGCGTTGTAGAACTCGGAACTAACTTATGATGGGCCGGGGGCGGTGGGTTGGACGGGTACATCCTGGTGGGAGGCAAGGGCTCCCGGCTGGGCAAGGACAAGACCGGGTTGGTAGTGGGAGGCCTGGACGTCCTCGAACGTATGCACGCTGCCATGGCCCGGCATTTTGACCGGGTGTGCCTGGTGGGTGGCAACGGGGAAGCCGCATCCAGGCTCGGCCTGGAGTGGGTGCGCGACGCCAGCCCGGGTTGGGGGCCGCTGGGTGGCATCCAGGCTGGGCTGGAGCATTGCCGGGGAAGCCACGCTTTCTTTGCCGCGTGCGATCTCCCGTTTTTTGATGGCAATTTCGCCGCCTACCTGGCCGGACAGGTCAATGGATACGATGCCGTGGTCCCTACTTACCGCGGCTTTTTCGAACCCATGTACGCCGTATACGGGCGATCGTGCCTGCCGGCCATTGCATCAGCGCTGGCCCGGGGGGACCGGCGGGTCACTGCCTTCTTCCCCCACGTAAAGGGGAAGCTGGTCCCGGAGGAAGTCATACGCGAGTTCGGTCATCCCCAAGTCCTGTTTTTCAACATCAACACTGTAGATGACCTGATCACGGCCAACCGGCTGGCCGGCCCCCATCCCCGGGCCCGGCTGGCAGGAGGCGACGAGGCGCCGGTGCTTTCCGTGGTGGGCAGCTCCAACACGGGCAAAACGCGGCTGGTCAGCCTGTTGGTGAAGGAATACGGGCACCGAGGTTACCGGGTGGCCACGGTGAAGCATGCGGCAGGCGGGTTCCAGTTCGACCGCCCCGGATCTGATACCCACCAGCATCTTACCTCAGGCGCCGTGGCCGTGGCAGCGGTGGGACCTGGCTCCCTGGGGCTTGTGGAAAGAGGTGAGTTCGGCTTGGCCACTGCCATCGCCAGGATGGGCCAGGCCGATCTGGTCATCGCCGAAGGCTTCAAGCGGGAGGACTGGGCCAAGGTCGAAGTCCTACGGCAAGATGTGCCCGGGAGTCCGGTCTTGACCGGTGACCCACGACTCATAGCCGTGGTGGCAGATGAGCCTGTGGCCCTTACTATCCCAGTCTTTGGCTCTGGAGAGATTGCGAGCCTTGCGTCTCATGTGGAGATGCTCTTGGGACTGAAACCGGGCAGGGAGTGACCAGACGATGCAGCTGGGGACTATGGAGTTATTGATCATCCTGGTAGTTGCCTTGATCGTGGTCGGGCCGGCCAAACTACCCGAGCTGGGGCGAGCGCTGGGCCGGGGGATGCGGGAATTCCGGAAGGCAACTTCCAGCCTGCAAGACGAGCTGGAGAAAACCATGGAGACCAGGGACCAAGAGGAGAAGAAGCCGGACACGGACACCGGGAGGGGTTTCAACTGATCGACTGCCGCTCTCGGTTGGCCAGTGGATATGTCCAGTCTGTGGAGTAGCCAATGATCGGCACGAGCATGCTGCAAGGAATCTAGAGGCGCTAGCCTCTTAGCACTTTTGTGTACCGCCAGTTCGGCGGGAACTTACGCCTGTGGACATCGGAGGTACAGGCTGTGGCCAGTGCCGGTGAATGAAGCAGGAACCTTTAAAGACATTGGTCCACGAAAGGAGAACGGTGCTGGATGCTATCAAAGGTCGGCTGGCAGGAACTAGTCATAGTACTGGTCATAGTGCTCATCATTTTCGGGCCGGGCAAACTGCCGGGTATAGGCAAGTCGCTGGGCAAGGCCATCCATGAGTTCCGCAAGGCTTCTCATGACAAGGAGGAGCCGGAAAACAGCGAAGCCGGCAGTGCGCAAGGCCGGCCATGAGCCGCTCCAACGAAACCGGGCACCAGCTGACGCTGCTGGAGCACCTAGCTGAACTCAGGCAACGCCTGATCTGGGCAGCACTATCGCTGGTGGTGGGCACTGCTGCCTGCTATGCTTTTGTGGGCACCCTGCGGGAGATCGTCCGGCGCCCAGCCCGCGATGTGACCCTCGTGTACCTCACGCCGCCCGAGGCCCTGGTGACAGACTTGAAGCTGGCGTTTATGGGTGGAGTAGCCCTGGCCTTGCCCTTCATCTTCTACCAGGTATGGGCGTTTGTGGCCCCGGGTCTGACCCGTCGTGAAAGGCGCCTGGTATGGCCGGGAGCCGTGGGTTCGGTCTTGTTTTTCTTCACCGGCGCGGTGTTTGCCTATTTCGTTGTCCTGCCCTTCACTGTCCGTTTCCTTATTGGTTTTGCCTCGCCGGGGCTGCAGCCTATGTTTTCCTACAGCCGTTACGTGGCTTTCGTGGTAGCCTTGGAACTCAGTTTCGGACTGGTATTCCAGCTCCCGCTGGTGATCATGCTCTTGGCCGCCCTGGGGGTAGTTACCCCGGGGGCCCTCAGGCGATTCCGCAAGGTCGCTATTGTGCTGGTGTTCGTGGTGGCAGCCCTGCTGACCCCCCCGGACGTTATCTCCCAGCTGATCATGGCCGGTCCGCTACTGGTCCTGTACGAAATCAGCATCGGGCTGGCGTGGCTGGTTACCAGGCACCGCCGCTTAGCACAGACTGCCAAAACCGGAGGGGAGCATCATGAATAATCTTGCCAACTGCCGGGCGCAATTCCCGGCCCTCGACCTCCAGGTGGGCGGGCGGCCGGCAGCGTTCTTGGACGGTCCCGGGGGGACGCAGGTGCCCCGGGCAGTCCTGGATGCCATCACCCGTTACCTGGTGGAGATGAACGCCAATGCTGGCGGGCAGTTTCTGACCTCCCGGCGGAGCGATGGAGTCCTCATGAGCGCCCGGCAGGCCGCGGCTGACCTCCTGGGGTGTTCCAGCAGCGAGGTGGCCTTTGGCGCTAACATGACTACCCTGGTTTACTCCCTGTCCCGGGCCATCGCCCGGGACCTCAGGCCGGGCGATGAGATCGTGGTCACCGACTTGGACCACCATGCCAACATCTGCCCCTGGACGGCCCTGGAGGAGCAGGGGATCATTGTGCGTAAAGTCCGCTTCTTTGCTCCCGAATGCATCCTAGACTATGAGGACATGGAGAAGAAGCTGTCCAGCCGGACCAAGCTCATCGCCTTCGGCCTGGCCTCCAACGCTGTCGGTACCGTCAACGACGTCTCCCGCATCGTGGCCATGGCCAGATCGGTGGGAGCCATAACCGTGGCCGACGGCGTTCACTACGTGCCCCACTTCCCAGTGAACGTGAAGGCCATGGACGTGGACTTTCTCCTGTGCTCGGCCTACAAGTTTTTCGGTCCCCACGTAGGTATCGTGTATGGGAAACAGGAGACTTTCCGCGGGCTCCGCACTTACAAGCTGCGTCCCCAGCACGACGAAGTCCCCTTCCGACTGGAGACCGGCACTCTGAACCACGAAGGCATGGCCGGGACCATTGCCGCCGTGGACTTCATCGCCGGGCTCTCCCCGGTACCGGGTGACCAAAGAAAGCGGGTGCTAGGCGGCATGGAAGCCATCGAGGCCTGGGAGCGACCGCTGGCTTCCCGGCTCATTCGGGGGTTGCAGGAGATGCCCGGTGTCAAGGTGTACGGGCCGCCCGCGGACAACCTGCGGGCACCCACCGTGTCCTTCACCGTGGATGGCATCGATGCTGTAACCGTCGCCGCCCGGCTGGGCGAGCGGGGGTTCTTCGTTTGGGCCGGTGATTTCTACGCCTGCACCGTCGTGGATGTGCTGGGACTGAGGGACCGTGGCGGCCTGGTGCGCGTGGGATTTGCCCCCTACAACACTCAGGGCGAAGTGGAGGACTTCCTCATAGCGCTGGGGGAGATTGTGACCTAGCGTATGGCCGGGCCGGGCCCGGATCCATGTTCAGAAACGCCAGGAACACGCCAATGGCGGTCGATGATCATAGGAACATGGCCTGGTCGCCGGCTGTCATAGATGATGCCATTGCGACCTGGGCGACAGAAGGTAGCTCCCCAAGCTCCCCAATCACCTGTCATTCTGCCAGAGCAGCGCGGGAGAGCAGGCTCAGAGAACGCCATGTCCCTCGCGCTTGAAGGACTGAGGCTGACCATGCGACCCGGAGCCCGGCGGACCGTCTGGCCGGGACGGCCCGGTACAGCGGTACTGGAGCAGACCCGTGGGTACGGCGGCGACCTGCAAGGCCCGGGGTCCGAAAGCAGACCGGGGCGGCACTTTGTGCGGGACACTGCCGCTGGGGGTCCTGGTGGCAGAAGCTGCCCGGCACTACTGGCGGAACCGGCAGGCAGGCAGATGTCAGTTGTCTCCCATGCACAACTGGTACCCCGGACACTGGCCGCTGCAGTTTTCGCTGCGACCGGGATCTGCCTCTTCAAAGAGCATCCGGGCTTTGGTGTCTCGTTCTTCGATGAACCACTGCCTGAGTTCGTCGTCGATGATGTGGAAGTCTCTCTCTATGAGGAGTCGATGGCCTTTGAACTGGCAGTAGACCACGCAGCCGAGGTTCACCGGGTGCTCAAAGACCGACTCCATGACCAGAGCATACCCTGCGGTGGTCAGGCGGTGAAAATCGTGGCGCTGGCCGAATTTCAGGTAGGTCACCACTGGCTCTGCCAGCATGCATGCATCGGTGCTCAGGGTCCGGCTCAGGCCCAAGAGCGTTCCATCCATCTTGTACTCCACTACCACCGGGACGGCCAGCGCCACCAGTGCATCCTCGCCGATGTACGGTTGCTTGGCCAGGATCTCCTGGATACGAGCGATAATGCGGGCAGCCTCAAAGTCCCAGATGGCCCGGCAGCGGGGCTCGTGTTCGGCCGCATCCGGGACCACTTGCACGTGAGCCAGGTCGGGCTGGCGTAACCGTGCGAATAGCTGGTCGATGTCGGCCAGTCCGAGCTGGTAGATGAGGCTTTTGGCAGCGGTGATGACCCGGGCCACTGTCTGGTGGTATATGGTGCCTGCAGCCATGGCCCGGTTGGGTTCGAGTCTGTGTTTGAGCACTCTGCGCAAGTAGAGGTCGCGGCCGGTCGGGCAGTACTTGCCGGCCGCTTCGTACATGGCCAGCCGCACATCGAATACAGGCTCCAGTGGGGGTTGGTGCCAGTTCCAGCCCCGTAGTTCTTCGGCTACCCCCGCCGCCCGGGCCCGGGGCAGGAGCCCTCTCAACAGGTACTTACGTTCCTCATCACTGAAGAAATACAACGCGCTGAGCCTCCTTTTGGTGATCCCCACGATCCAGACAGTAGTTGCGGTACTCGCAGTCGCGGCAGCGTCCACATGACCGCTGGGGCCCGGGAAATCGCTGCTCTGCAATGATGCGCCTGGCGGCGGACAGTATGTTTATGACGTGGCGCCGTACTGAAGGCGTGATCTCTACCGGCCAGACCCGGTCGGTGCCCAGAGCATAGATGAACCCGGCCCTGACCGTCTGGCCCAGGACTTGCTCGATGAGGAGGGCATAGGCCGCCAGCTGGTACTTGTGGTTGAGTCCCGGCGGTTCGCAGGTGTGCTTGTAGTCCACGGGATAGAGTCCCAGAGTAGAGGTGATCAGGCAATCCAGCCTGCCGTTCAGGCCCAGCCTGGATGAGTGCAGCAGAAGGCCGAATGACCGCTGCCCGTCGGCCAGCTGGTAACGACGCAGAGTCCTCCGTTTTTCCAGGCGCTCCAGATCCAGATGTGCTTCCTGGCCCACGGACATCTTGAACGATGGCTTTTTCTCCACCGGAACTACGTAAGTGTAGTAGATGATGCGCGGGCAGTACACGTACTGCTTCACATCGGACACCGTCAACGCGTGAGTCACGGCCATCACCCCGGCTTGGTCTTGACCTCGATAGAAAGGCGCATATCCCGGTCGCAGACCGGGTAGAGCTGTACGTTTCCCTCATGCCTGCCCAGGGTCTTGTGGCACCTTTGGGCTAGTTCCTCCCGCCGGTTCTGGCTGAGCTCTCCGAGAAAGGCACTCCACTGGATGCGCGCCAGTCCATAGTCCTTGCAGGCTTCGGCGATACGGGCCCGGAGACGGTCATCGGGTATATCGTAAATCACCAGCGTCTGCATGCTACCACGAAGCCACGAAAGGCTTGTACTTCCGTTCCCGCCGGAGAAACATGGCCATAGCGTCACTTGGATCAGGCAGTTTGCCCCTCCCGGATCCGGTGGGTAGCTCGGGACTGCGCCAGCTTTATGATCTCTCCGCTCTCTGGGTGGAGTTTGGCGAACCCCTGGTACAGCTGTTCAGAGCTTTCCTGAGCGCAGGCTACCGGCCGGCAGCCGACTGGCGCTCGGCCATTGAGGGCCAGACTGCGAAGGCGGAGGCGTATGGCATATGAACAGCTACCTATTACAGGCCGACCTGATTCCCACTGATTTTGGGAGCTGGGTGGCCGAGTTAGCGGTCCCCGCGGACGCCCTGGCCTGGGTGGAATGGCCGGGCGCTTGGGCATTGGACCGATGGGCCGACCTGCGAGGTGAGGCTGCCCGGCTGGTGGGCGCCGGTGGTGGGCGGGTTTTCCACGAAACCGGAGAGCTACGGTGGCGGGTTTTGCCCTGTTTGGGGGCTGCTTCCACAAGGGTGGTGTACCTGGGTACCGAACCGTGGCCGGGACTGGCATCCGTGCTGCAGGACCAGTCCAGCGCACTGACCGGGCTTCAGCCCCGCCGGGTCCAGCACGTGTTGTGGGGGGAGTATTACGAGCCAACGGGCGAGTGGGTGGAACTGAGGATTCCCCAGCGCTTCCGGTACCCCCTGACCGCCCGGTCGCGGCGTGTGGCGTTGGTGACCGAGCTCTGGGAGTCGGTAACCAGCGGGGAGCTGGGATTTGTGCGCTACTGCGGCCTGCAACCCTTCCGGGGAGGTGATGTCCATGCCTGAAGGCGCCAGCTGGAACCCCTATCGGTGGGTACCTGTACGGGATGAACCGGTACACCGCACAGCCCCCGCGCCGCACCTGCGCATGAGCGGTTGGGCCGGGACCCTCGACTGCCGGCTCACCGCGCTTACCTGCCTGGTGGTGGGACAGGAGAGGTTCATCCAGAAGAAGACACCCGCTGGTTCTCAACCTGTGATTCCCGGCACCTCGCTCAAAGGGGCGATCCGCTCGCTCTGCGAGGTAGTGGGAAACGGGTGTGCCATCATCGGTACTAGCGACAGCGCACATCAAACCTGCCGGAATGCCGGGCACCTGTGCATCACTTGCCGGATGTTCGGGTTTGTCAAGCAGGGCCAGGTGCTGGCCGGGCATGTCAGCTTTGGGGACGCCGCATTGGTATCATCGCCGGTGCCACCGCAGAACTGGCCCTGGCAAGGCAACATCGTCTGCGGCAATCCCAAGCCGGAACACGAAGCGTTCTACCCTGCCGACTACAGAGCCAGGAAGTTCTATCATCACCAGCCCACCCGGACCTCCCTACCCAGTGGGGCCCCGGCCGGGGTAGGCACGGCCCGCATGATCCGGAGGGTCCAAGCGGCACCGGCCCAGACGGTGTTCGCCTTCCAGGTCAGCTTCCAGAACCTCGACGACCAGCAGCTGGGCCTGCTGGTCTATGCCCTGACTTTGGAACCCGGGCTGGCCCATAAGGTCGGCGGATGCAAGCCGTTAGGCGCGGGAAGCTCGCTGATCACAGTAGAACGCCTGGTTCGATTCAGGCCCGAGTGGCGCTATACCGGGCAGCAGTCCCAGGAAGAGCTGACGGGAGCCTCCTTGGCGATGGCAGTGGACCGGCTAACGACTTCTTGGAGACAGGACCAGTCCGAGACTATGCAGGCGCTGCGTTGCTTGCTGCGGTTTGACCCTGAAGACCGCCGCAGTTTTGCCTATCCGCGGCGGGAGTGGTTCGATGCCAATGCCCATGTCCCGCTGCGTTCATGGCGGCAGTTTGGTGGTGAGCGAGAGTGAAGGGCCGCGCGGTCGTGGTCTCTACGGTAGGCACCAGCCTGTTGACACATGGGGAGCACGCGTCAGCACTGGGCGAACTGCTACGCCGTACGGCCAACGCCACCGAAGCCGATCTAGCACCCGGCGACCGCCGGGCGATCACCGATCGGGTACGCCGGGTGGCCGAATTACTGGCTGACGCTGGGTCCGCCGAGGCGAGTCGCCTGAGCGCCGAGCTTAACGGCCTACACCGTCTCCTGGGTGACCTCCAGTCTTGTAAGCAAGCGGAGCTGGTGCACTGGCTGGTGGCCACCGACACCTATCAGGGCCGCGAGGCCGCCCGGCTGGTAAAGGACTATCTGAACGCCCGCGGGTGGACGGTGCATTTGCTGGTCTGTGAGCGCCTCTCCACTCGCAGTCGCGCCTCCTTCACCGCTGGCATCCAACAGCTGATCCGGTGGTGCGAGGAGAACCTGTCGGCCTATCGTACGGCCGGATACCGCATTGTCTTCAACCTGGTCGGGGCGTTCAAGAGCCTACAGGCCTACATGAACACCCTGGGGATGTTCTACGCGGACGAGATCGTGTACGTATTCGAGGCAGAGGATTCGCCCCTGATCCGTATTCCCCGGCTTCCCGTGCAACTAACGCCCGACGCCTGCATAGAGAAAAAGCCCCTGCTATTTGCCCAAATGGCTAACGGTAAGGTCATGTCACTGACGGAGTTAGCGGACATTCCCGAAGCTCTGCTGGAGATCGACGAAACCGGACATGCCATCCTCAACGAGTGGGGCCTGTTCGTATGGGAGCGCTCCAAACACAAAGTGCTCGCCGGTCCCTTGCTGAACCTGCCCAGGCTCAGCTATACACCGGCGTTTCGCAGGGACTACGATGGGATCCGCGAACGGAGTGAACGAGTCAGGTTGCAGGAGGCTCTGGTACAGATCAGCGAGCTCCTGGAGACCAACAACAATGACCTTGCCTGCTTGAGGCGACATCCAAGCATACTGTATGAGGACTATGTGCGAACGCCCGGGATCGGCCACCTGCGGGTCTCCTTGGCGACCCGCATCTGCTGTGAGAAGACCGGCAATGGCCTAAAGCTACTCCGCTACGGTCAGGAAGAAAGGATAAACCCCTGAGTCGGCCCCGGCGGGATGCTCTGTTGATGCCGGAGTAAGATGTCGGTGAGATTCCACGAATGGATGGAAGCAGGCAAGATGCGCCCGGTACGGGCGCATCTTGGGTTGTGGGCCAGGTTGTCGTTGGGAGATAAAAGGGCTGGCCGCTCTCCATGAGTTCCTTTTGATAGTCGTAGCTGGCTTCGGTTCTCCTGGACGAAGAAGGCGGCGGCTTTCTTTGGGATCTCGTGCTCCTCCCGCAAGATCCGGTTCTGCCGGCGTAAGCGTTGTAGTTTTTCACGTTCAGAGGTAGTCAGCCCCTCCCGCTGGCCCGCATCGATCTCCTGCTGCCGAATCCAGCTGGGGAGTGACTCAGGTGATGCGCCCAAGTTCTTTGCCGTCTGGCTGATGCTCTTCCCACTCTCACGTACCAAGCGGACAGCTTCCGTCCGGAACTCCAGCGGATATGTCGTCTTGATCCCGGCATTGGCAACAACCCCCTCATTCCCAAGTAAATTGGGAGTGTCCACTAAACCGGGTTAGGCTCATATCTTCTCCGCCGGGGCCATCGATGACATCTACCGCTTCTCCAACGGCACCGCCAGGCTTATCAACAAGGTCTGTACCCGCTGCCTGCTCTGCGGTGCGCAGAACCATCAGCGCATCATTGATGATCACATGGTCAAACGTGTCATTCAGGGAGAATTGTCGTGATTCTCCCTTCCCCTTTCTTATTCGACCTGGCGGACACCCAGTGCGTCATCGTCTGGACAACTCACATCGTCCACTCCCGGACATCATGCGTTAGCATGCAACATAGAGGGAACGGCCATTGAGCCCATCGTGGAGATTCCCTTTGCCGCCCCGCCCCTGACGGTGTTACCATTGCTGACACCGTCAGTTACCATGAACCGCCGGACTGCCGGCACGGGAGAGGTGGAGGCAGTCCTTTTCGTGTCGCCTGGCCAGTCCCGGTTTGCCGATAGGTAACAACTGCCTGCGGCCGGTTGGAGCCGGGCTCGGAAGAATCGTAGAGAGTACGGGCGGCGATGGCAACCCCCAAGTGCTGCGGGACCAGTGAGACAGACATGGACCTGGTCGGTGGACCAAAGTTGCCCCCAGAGGGTGGATTTGGACCACCCTCTGGGGGCATACTCCTAGGGCCAAACCCAGAGCGGGGGTTCGTGCAGCGATCCGATGAGGGCAGCGAGCCCCGCCTTCTTGGAGACATCCTGATCATCCACGATCTCAATGTGGAGCACGGATTTGACTTGCGAGTAAGCGGGCAGAAGCTGCTGGATGGCGCTGGTGGCTGCATCGGTCACTGAATCTGCCAGTGCCGACAGTGCTGCCGTCTTGCGGGTGACTACCAGCCCCAGGCACACAGGTTCACTGGTAAGACCATCCCAGCGGTTCTCCAGGGCCAGGAAGCCGCCCTTGACATTGTGGTCCATGTGGCCCAGCAAGAGGGCGCACTCCTTGGCCAGAGCGTACCTAAAGTACAGACTGGCCTCCACATCCTTTTGGTTGATCCGAGCGCTGGCTTGCGCTCTTGATAGGTTTAATTTGGCGGCGGCATGGTCCAGGGCTGCATGGACCAACCGTACGCCGTCCAGGACCTCGTGACACTTGGGGCTGATCATGTTCTCTCCTCCTAGCTCCGGATTAGATGTTTTGCCGCATTTTGAGCACATCGGCCACCCTTTTGACCGCCAGCATGTAGGCGGCAGTACGGTGGTTCACCCGGTATTCACCGGCAAGAGCCCACACATGGTGGAGTGCACGGACCATCACTTCGTTCAGTCGCTGGTTGACCTCCGGAAGTTTCCAGGCCAGACTCTCAAGGTTTTGGACCCACTCGAAGTACGACACGCATACCCCGCCGGCATTGGCAAGGATATCAGGCAGTACCACCACACCCTTGCTGGTCAGGATATCATCGGCCTCCGGCAAGGTAGGGCCGTTGGCTCCCTCCACCACCATGGAAGCCTTGACCCTCCGGGCAACTTCCGGGGTAATCTGGTTTTCCAAGGCCGCGGGGATGAGGACGTCCACATCCAGGGTCAAAAGCTGTTCGTTGGTGATCTCCTGTGTACCCGCCGGGGAGTACCCGGATAGCCCTCGATCTGGTGAACTGGACAGGTGGGACATCAAGGCCTGGACATCGAACCCGCCGGCACAGAACCTGCCTCCGGTCACGTCTGATACGGCCACAATACGGCAGCCAGCCTCCTGCAGCCGCGAAGCCGCCCAACTGCCTACCTTTCCGAAGCCTTGCACCGCCACGGTACACTGGGCCGGATCGCGCCCCAGCAGGTTGAGAGCTTCGAGGGTAACATAGGCAAGCCCATACCCCGTGGCCTCCCGGCGGCCCAACGACCCGCCCAGTAGCAGCGGCTTGCCGGTAACCGTGGCTAGAACATTGTAGCCGGCCAGCGCGCTTGCCTCATCCACGAACCACGCCATGGTTCTCTCGTCGGTGTTCACATCGGGAGCCGGGATGTCGACCATGGGCCCGATGTTGGGCTTGAGCATGCGCACATACTTGCGAGTGACGCTTTCTAGTGCATCACTGGACATGTGCGAGGGATCACAAGCGATGGCTCCCTTGGCGCCCCCATAGGGTATGTCCAGAAGGGCGCACTTCCACGTCATCAGGGCCGCCAGTGCTGCTACTTCATCCATGTCCACATCCGGGTGGTACCTGATGCCACCTTTGTACGGCCCGCGTATGCTGGAATGCTGTACCCGGTATCCCTTGAAGACCTGGCATTTCCCGTTAACCCGGACGGGGATGCTCACCACCAGGCAACGTTCGGGGTGAAACAGGCGCTCCCGGTGGTCCTCGTCAAGGCCCAGTCGTTCTGCGGCTTGGTCAAAATACGTGCGTACGCCTGCTAATAGCGTTGGGGCGGACATAACCGCCAGCCTCCTCTCCGTTGGATCCAGCTCAATTCTAGGCCGGCCGGCGTAAGTAACGCATAACCTTGGGGCGAAGGCGCGTAAGGATTGCATAAAGACAGTGGGAGGGCATTCCAGCAGGAGTTGATGGGCTACGGGCATCTGGAAGTGTTATCGCCGGTGTCGCGGCCAGGAGTCGTAGCCGGGTGCAGCAGTTCCTTGCCGGCGATAAACCCCAAGGCCTGTCCCGACAGGCGTTGGGGCTTAGGAGCGAAACGAACTCGGGCTCACCGGTTTGGCTGGTTTCCCGGGTGGTGGTCCATGTAGTACCCGATGCCGGGCTTGGAGAGGATGTACGTGGGTTTGGCCGGGTCGGGTTCCAGCTTCTTGCGCAGGTTGGAGATATAGTTGCGCAAGTACTGGTATTCGTCCCGGTACTCCGGGCCCCAAACCTTCGTAAGCAGGTCCTCGTGCACCAGGACCTTGCCAGCGTTGAGCGCCAGCTGGTGCAAGACCTCGTATTCCGTGGGAGTGAGATGGACCTCCTCGCCAGCCCGGTAAACCCGGCGCGCCAGGCAGTCCAGTTCCAGGTCGCCCAGGGTCAGTCTGATCCCACCGACCCCGGTATCAGCGCCCCGGACCCGGTTTAGGACCGCCTTGACCCGGGCCTGAAGTTCAAGGACGCTAAAAGGCTTGGTTACGTAATCGTCGGCCCCAACCCCGAACCCATGCAGTTTGTCTGATTCCCGGGCCCGCCCCGTCAGCATGATCACCGGAACATCCGAGACGCTACGAATGGACTGGCAGACCTGGTACCCGTCTAGGTCTCCAGGGAGCATCAGGTCCAAAATGACCAGGTCCGGCAACCGCTTGGAAAAGGATTGCAGGGCGGCCCTGCCGTTGCCGACTATGTCTACGTGGTATCCCTCTGACTCCAGGCTAAGCTTCAACAGGCGGGCAAGCTTGGGCTGGTCTTCTACAACAAGAATGGTCTGGCCGGTTGTCACTGGTTTTCCTCCTCGCCTAGGGATGGCGCGGGTAGTCTGAAGTGGAAGGTGGTCCCCTTGCCTACGGCACTCTCAGCCCAGATGTGACCGCCGTGGCTCTCGACGATCCGGCGCACAATAGGCAGGCCCAGGCCGGTGCCACCAATGTGCTTGGAACTCACGCTCTTTATGCGGTAGAACCTTTCGAACAAGCGGTTCATGTGCTCCGGGGCAATACCGTGGCCCTGATCGGCAACGGAAAAACTGATGTCTCCGTTGGTCCGCCGGGCCCGGATGACGATCAGGCTTCCCTCAGATGAATACTTGACCGCGTTGTCTACCAGATTCCGGAACAACTGCTCAATCCTGACGGGATCACCGTAGACTTCCCGGGCGTCAGCAGCGATATCAACTACGATGCGGTGCCCACGGGTGCTGAAGGCCCGCTCCCGCAGGAGTGACTTGAGCAAGGGGGGCACCAAGACCAGCTCCTTGGCCGGTAAGAACGCCTCCTCATCGGTAGTGCTGTCCAGCAGGCTGGCTATGAGACGCTCGATATGGTTGCACTCTTCCACGATAATGCTGCTGAACTCCTGTTGCCTTTGGATATCCCAAGGTTGATCGCTGTTGGCCATCATCAAGGTCCCGTAGCCCATGATGGACGCAAGAGGCGTTCGCAGGTCGTGAGAGAGGGTGCTTAGCAGATCGGTAAGCCCCTGGCTTTCCCGGATCTCAGTGAAGAGTGACTGGACATCCAGCCGCCGGGCCACCAGCAACCCGATCTCTTTCAAGAATGTGGCGACGCATTCTGCATCAACACCAGCGCAATCTGGTGCCAGCTTGGCGGCCAACCGCCCGGCCACGTCACCCCGGGCTAGCGGTACTATCACCCATGCCTCCTCACCACCTGTGACCAGCACCGGGTCCACGGGTAGGAGGGCACTCGGAGCAGGCGGTTCGCCCGGATGAGACGACACTTCCACCGCGGCTCGCCCGGCCTTCCGTAACTCCATGGATACCTGCCTGATGTGGGGATGGCCACAGGCAGCCCGGGCCGCTGCTTCCAGGGCTTGATTGAGTGTAGGTTCCAGCAGGCCCGAGGCGACCTCAATGATGGGGCCGGGTCCAGTCTCACTATAGCTAAGCGGGTAAACCGCCCGGAGTTGCTGCAATGGGATGCTCCTTTGTGCTTATGGTCACATACTGTATTCGAGGTTTCTGGCCACTTACCTCCTCTAGCGGAGTGAAAGTCGTAGGGGACCCGGTGCCGTCTGCCTATTCATACATTTCACGCCGCGGGCCGGAGCATCGCCTCGAAGGGGAGAAGACAAGATGACCACTGTTCCCGGTATAAACTTGCCTGCTCAGCGCACACCCGGATCGCCTGGGCGGTAAACACACCCCTAACTGGCACGGCTGGCGCCCCCTGCCGGCTGCCCGTCACACCCGGGCAGGACCCATGACCCGCAACAAGAGAGCCAACAACCTGTTGGTCATTGTCCAAAACTGGCGGGTAGCGTATAATGACTCTGGAGCGAATCTGAGGCACCGGCCACAGGTGGCCGGGCCAAGGATAACACCAGCAACCGTTCCTGAACCCAAGGGGTTGCACCTGCGGATAGGGAAACCGGCAGCACTGTTTGCCCTGATCCCGCCGTCCTTTGGGGTGGCGGGTTTTTGATTGGGCGGTGTAGTGTTGAAAGCCCCGGTCATTCCACCCGGATCCAGGTACGCCGCAACGAAAGCCGGGCAAAGAAGGGTCTGGTCCTGAACACGGTGCACGAGGAGGACGGTGCATGGAAAAACGGATCGGGGTTGTGGGGATCGTGGTGGAGGATCGTGAGAACGTAGACTCGGTCAATGCCATCCTGAGCGCTCACGCCGACATCATTGTGGGTCGCATGGGCATTCCCTATCGCCAGCGGGAAGTGGCAGTAATCGCCTTGATCGTGGACGGTTCCACCGACGAGATCGGTGCGCTCACCGGCCAGCTGGGCAAGGTGCCAGGCATTAGGGTGCGCTCGGCCCTGTCGCGATAGCAGGAGGCGGTGGGACTATGAGCCGGCGCGTGCGGACCCTGGTCAACCAGGCCGTGGACAATTCCCGGTTGGAGCAGGAGAGCTGGTAGAGCTCTTGGAGCACGAAGGGCCGGAGCTGTTGTACCTGCGGGAGGCGGCTGACCACGTGCGGTCCCAGCACGTGGGAGATGAAGTGCACCTGAGGGCCATCATCGAGTTTTCCAATGTGTGTACCCGTAGCTGCTACTACTGCGGTCTCCGCCGTCAGAATCAGACCGTGCCCCGCTACACCATGCAGGAGGAAGAACTGCTGGCCCAGGCCGGTTTCGCGGCGGAGCTGAGGTACCGGACAGTAGTCTTGCAGTCTGGAGAAGACCCCGGGCTGGTTGCTGAGGACCTTGCCCGGGTAGTGCAGCGGGTTACTGCCGGCTTAGGGCTGGTGGTTACGTTGAGTGTAGGAGAAAGGCAGCGTTCCGACTATGCCTCCTGGTATAGAGCCGGAGCGCGGCGGTATCTTCTCAAACACGAAACCGCCGATCCCGGCCTGTACCGGTCTCTCCATCCCGACGCAGGCTGGGACCGGCGGCGACAGTGCCTGCTTTGGCTCAAGGAACTAGGGTACCAGGTGGGTTCGGGTTGCATGGTGGGCCTGCCGGGTCAGACCACCGCCATGCTGGCTGATGACCTTTTGTTCATGCAGGAACTGGATGTCGAGATGGCCGGCATTGGACCTTTCATACCCAGTCTGAACACACCATTGGCCGGGGAACCAGTGGGATCGGCGGCCATGACCTGGAAAATGGTGGCGTTGGCACGGCTGCTGCTGCCGCAAGCCCATCTACCCGGTACCACGGCGACGAGGGTACGAGAGAGGGATGGACACCTGGAGGCGCTCAGGTGGGGCGCCAACGTGCTCATGCTCAACCTTACTCCCCCTCCATACCAGGACTGGTACCAGATATACCCGGGGCGCAGGCAGCACGTGGACCCACGAACACAGCGGGAGCTGGTAGTCGAGCGACTGCAAAAGATGGGACGGCGGGCTGGCTCCGGACCGGGCCACAGCGTGAAGAAGGCAACATGGTGAGGAAAACCGGGGCCATGCCCCGTACCGGCGGGAAGGTGATGGTGTTGAGAAGAGCGTCAAGAGGAGAACGACTCCACATTGCCATCATGGGTCGGCGCAATGCCGGCAAGTCCAGCTTGATTAATGCCCTGACTAACCAGGAAGTGGCCTTAGTATCACCGGTTCCGGGCACTACCACGGACCCGGTCTACAAGTCCATGGAACTTCTGCCCGTGGGGCCGGTAGTGATCATCGACACAGCCGGTCTGGACGACCTTGGAGACCTGGGCCAGCTGCGGGTGAAGCGCTCCCGGCACGTGCTGTCCCGAGCGGACATGGTGCTGTTGCTGGTGGATGCCACGGCCGGCTGGTCCCATTACGAAGCAGAGATCCTGCAGCAGTGCCGCGAAAACGCCCGGCCCGTGTTATTGGTGCTCACCAAGGTGGACCTAGGCCGGGTTCCCGCCTCTGAACTAGAAAGCATGCGCATCCTAGCTGGCAGAGAACCGGTGCAGGTCAGTGCCGTCACTGGTGAAGGTGTTCACCAGCTCAAACTGGCCATCATCCAGCACGCTCCTCCCGGCTGGGACGAGCAACCTCTAGTGAGCGACCTGGTTGCTCCCCAGGACGTGGTGGTGCTGGTTACTCCCATAGATGCAGCCGCACCCAAAGGCCGGCTGATCCTGCCCCAGGTACAGACCTTGCGCGATCTGCTGGACCGGGGAGCGATGGCTTTGGTGACCAGGGAACACCAATTCAAACAGGCCCTTGAGCGGCTGTCCGGGCCTCCTTGCCTGGTGATCACCGATTCCCAGGTATTTGCGCAGGTTAACGCCGATACGCCGGCAACGGTGCCCCTTACATCGTTCTCCATCCTTTATGCGCGCTACAAAGGGGATCTCCCCATGCTGCTTAGGGGTGCCGGCAGGATCGATGAACTAAAGCCCGGGGACCGGGTGCTCGTGGCTGAAAGTTGTACCCATCACCGGGCAGAGGACGACATAGGCACTGTCAAGATACCACGCTGGCTTACCGGGAGGGTGGGCGGCCCGCTGCGCTTTGCATGGAGCAGTGGATCCGGTTTCCCAGGTGACCTGGAGCAGTACCGGCTGATTGTGCACTGTGGTGGATGCATGATAAACCGGCGGGAGATGACCTACCGCCTGGCTTTGGCCCAGGCGGCGGGAGTGCCGGTGGTAAACTATGGTGTGTGCATTGCCAAGCTCCAGGGCATTCTCCCGCGAGCCTTATCCCCTTTTCCAGAAGCTGCATCGTGGTTGGCGGGGCTATCTCACATGCGCGCAGAGCTCGAGCCAGAGAGGAGAGAGACGAAGCATGTTGGTGAGGCATCAGTATAGAGCACACTTCATTCACGAAGACGAGGTAGAACGTTTGCTTCAGCGTGCAACCGGGGCTACTCCTGCAACCATGCGTAAGGTCATCGAAAAGGCGCGCCTGGCGCAGGGCTTGACCATTGACGAAGTTGCCCTGCTCCTGGGGACTATGGACGCTGCGACCGAGCAGGTCCTGTACTCAGCAGCGCACGAGGTCAAACTGGAGATCTACGGCCGACGCGTGGTGCTCTTCGCTCCCCTGTACGTGTCAAACCACTGTGTGAACAACTGCCGGTATTGCGGGTACCGGCAGGATCATCATTTCCCAAGACGCAGGCTGACTATGGAAGAACTGGAGGAGGAAGTCAAGGCGCTGGAAAGGATGGGGCACAAGCGCCTGGCTCTCGAAGCCGGCGAGGATCCGGCTCTGTGCCCCGTGGACTTCATTGTGGACTGTATCCGGACCATCCATGCCGTCAAGCTGGACCAGGGCAGCATCCGTAGGGTCAACGTCAACATCGCCGCGGCCACCGAGGACGAGTATGCCCAGCTGAAGGAGGCGGGCATCGGCACCTACATCCTCTTTCAAGAAACCTATCACCGGCCTTCCTACCGTCACTGGCATCCCCGCGGGCCCAAGTCAGATTATGACTGGCACACCACCGCACACCACCGGGCCATGCGCACCGGCTTGGACGATGTGGGACTGGGCGTGCTGTTTGGTCTTTATGACTGGAGGTTTGAGGTCCTGGCCCTGCTGCAACACGCCCGCTCTCTTGAAGAGGAGTTTGGTGTGGGTCCGCATACCATATCTGTCCCCCGGCTGCGCCCGGCGGCCGGGGTTGACCTGAGCACCTTCCCTCACCTGGTGCCGGACCGGGACTTCCGCCGTCTCGTGGCCATACTCAGGCTGGCGGTGCCCTATACGGGCATGATACTGTCCACCCGCGAGTCACCTCCGATGCGGGATTGGCTGATGGACCACGGGATCTCCCAGTTGTCCGCTGGTTCCTGTACCGGAGTAGGGGGGTATCAACGCGAGGGCAGCCAGGACCCTGGCGATGCCGGCCAGTTCGAGGTGGAGGATCGTCGGAGTCCCGACCAGATGCTCATCGCCATCTGCGAGTCGGGTTACTTGCCCAGCTATTGCACGGCCTGCTATCGTAAAGGGCGCACCGGTGACCGGTTCATGTCACTGGCCAAAACCGGCGCAATACAGGAGCTTTGCGAACCCAACGCCCTCTTGACCTTCAAAGAATACTTGCTGGATTATGCATCTCCCAAACTGCGCAGAGTAGGCGAGAAACTCATCGAGGAGAGGACCAGGGCGATTGCCAACCCCAGGCTGAACCAGATGCTGTTAGAGGCACTACGACTGGTGGAAGCGGGAAAACGGGATCTTTACCTGTGAGGCGGAAACGTTTGCGGAATCGACTGGAGGAAGGTTCAGGCAACGGCGCCGTTGGCTGCTCTTGGCAAACGGCGGTACACCGCACCGTGCCGCGCGCCGGGCCTTGCGTGGCCCGAAGTGGTGCCTGGATGCACAGAAGTCGCTGTGTGACTTACTCCCGGCCTTGCTTCCGCCAGGCTGTCTTGGGTGCTAAGAGCCAGCACCGCGGCGGATTCAGGACACCCGGAGCCAGGGAGCCAGTGTGGAGGCTAACAGCTGCCCTCCGTCGTCCAGACCGGTGGCCGGGCCGGCACCTGCCGCCGGGTTGGGACGGGACCGAGTCTCCCCGGTGAGTGTCCTGGCCTGAACGTGCCATGCACCCGTGCTTCCTCCCTCGTCCCGGGCCCAGTCCCGGCACCCACGGACGCGGCCCCGGGGCGCGGCTGACACCGCAGCCGGCACCCGCGCTGGCTCTGTATAACCGCCTGCAGGAGGCATGGACCGGCGCTCCGGCGAAGTATGGGGCAGGAGACCGATCTTTACCGACTATGGGGATGATGAGCCCGCCAGCGCCCGCTTCCTGCAGCACTGGTGACCATCCCCGTCACCGGCCGGAAACCGGGTCTTCCCACGGCGATGTTTCGCCTTCTTCCCAGGTCAACCAGTTGGCCGAGTTTCGTGTTGGACCCCAAAGCCAGGAGCGGTACCTGGCCCGGCTGGGAGGCCGTTGTTACCGGGGCGGCATAGGCCCGGGCCCGGGTGAAGAATCCGGTGGGAGCAAGCAGAGATCAGAATACACGGATGGAGAAGGGGACTGAGAGAGCAATGACTTCCTGTGCCGAGTGCAAGGCCGTTTCCTGTTCTGCCGTGGGCGCCCGCCCGCTCCCACAGGATTGCCCCGCTACCCGGTTTCCTGCCGTCTACCAGGCGGCAGCCGGGCTCATGGAGAACGATAACGACAAGGAGGTGGCGCTGTGGGCGGCCCGCATTGAGGCCCGCGGGTATTGCCGCTGGACGCGGGTGGAGGAGATCATGGAGTTTGCCAAGGGCCTAGGCTGGTCGCACTTGGGTCTTGCGTTCTGCTTGGGTCTTCACCGCGAGGCCGCCGCGGCCAGCGGTATCTTCCAGGGCAATGGATTTTCCGTCTCGTCCGTAGCGTGCAAGACTGGAAACGTCGACAAGTCCAGCCTTGGACTGGACGAACAAGACAAGCTCAGGCCGGGCCAGCCCGAGGGCATGTGCTACCCGGTGGCCCAGGCCCAGGTGCTCAACGAGCTGGGGACCCAGCTCAACGTCGTAGTGGGACTGTGTGTGGGCCACGACTCTCTGTTTTTCAAGCATTCGCGGGCCCCGGTCACGGTGCTGGTGGCCAAGGACCGGGTACTGGCCCATAACCCGGCCGGGGCCCTGTATACCGCTGCCGGCTATTACCGGCGCAAGCTGGCGGACCACCCTGTCAAAGACCGTTAAGCTGGTGCACCTGCCACGGCACCCCGGGCGCCGGGCGGCGCAAGACCATGTCTAGAGTCAGCTCATACTTGGTGCCGTCACCTGGGCGATAGACCACCGCCTCAACCGACAGCCTGGCCGCCAGGGGATGGTGGTCCAGGATGGTAATGTTGCCCACCAGCATGCTGGTGAACTGGATGGCCCTAAGCTGGGAGCGTAGCTCCGGGCTCGTCATGAGGTCCAGGGTCAGCAGGTCCTTTTGGACCAGGAGCACCAGGTAATCACCGGCCAGGGCCACGGGATCGGGCTCCCAGAGCACACTGGTCAACCTGCCTGCGGCCTTCAGAACCATGATGCGGTGGGCCGGGTCGGCCCGCCGCGAACCGTGGGTGAGGCTCCCGGCAAAGTGCAGGCATACATGGCCGTCGAACTCGTTGTCCCGGATGTTCCCGCCACCATGGGGCATGGCGTGTAGCGAAGCCGCTACCCGGCGGTCGCCCAGCTCCACGACCACGGCCCGGCGCCGCCACGTCCATTCCCCGAATATGGATCTCATGATCTCGGCGTCCTCAGCCGTGGCGGGCTCCACGTCGGCATGCAAGTCCCCGCCGTACCTGAAAAGCCAGAAACTCCGGCCTGTGTCCAGGTCCGTGACCCGCACCCGGCTCTTTCTCGCAAACATACTGCTGACCACTGCCCATTCCAGAGGCTCACCGAAGTGCCCGGCATCCAACTTAGCGATGAAGGACGGCAAGACTTGGTCCAGGCCGGAGTACATGGTGCGGGCCGCCTGGCAATAGGCGAGGTACTCGGGAGATATGTAGAGAGTCCTCCGGCCTGTTCTGTATTGCAGCTCCAGCCGGTACCAGGAATAGTGGTCGGGCCATTCGGCCGGGGTGGTCTTGACCGCTCCCCGTAAGGCCTCCTCCAGCAGGACTCGCTGGGACGAGGGCACGTCCCAGCGAGTGTCCCACCCGGGTCTTACATAGGCGAAGGTGGCGCCCTGCAGGCGGTCGGGTGGCCAGGCCCAACTGGTGGCGCCGGCCCCGGCACCTAGGAACACCAGCAGGATAGAAAGCCCTAAAAACCGTTTCACAGGCTCACCTCACCCCGGATAAATGCAGTGTCCCTCCAGTCTATGGTCGGGCGACCCGTCAAGTGCCTGGACAGAATATTAGCGGTGGAAAACGTCACGCTATGAACGTAGGAGGGACTTGGTTGGAGAGCCGGTGTGTTGAAGTGGTGGCCGGGCCCGCCGCCCGGGTACTGGAAACCAATGCGCCCCTGGTGGTCGTGGCAACGTTCAACCGGGTGGTCAACCTGGCGTCACCCGAAGGCCGGCTGGTGGCCGTACACGGCAAAGATGTATTCCTCACGCCCATGAGCCTGAGCATCGACAGCCAGAGCCCGTGGAGCGGCCATTGCCAGTGGTGCCCAGGCATGGAACTGGCCAGGGTGCCGGGCGCGCTGGTCTGCCGGGAGGTGGTGCTGGATCTGACGGAGGCAAGCATCTGGCACCCGGGGGTTGCATGGCGCCCACTGGCTCCATCTGGCCGGGAGTGGCTGGCGCGGCTCCTGGTGGCGTGCATTCCTCCCGGGCTGCAGGCGGCCGGGGCAGGCGCGGTGCTCTGGGGAGGAGGAGAACCGGACTTGACTGCAGCCTGCCGGAGGTTGATGGCCGGCCTCAGCAGTAAGGGCGGCGCCATCGGGGCAGCCTGTGACCTGGTGGGAATGGGACCGGGGCTCACACCGGCGGGCGACGATGTCCTGGTGGGTATGGCTCTGGCCGCCTGGTCGTGGCTGACCGGGCCCGCAAGAGACCGGACCATAGTGGCCGTAGAGGCCGCAGCGGAATGGGCCAGGACTCGCTCTACGGTCCTGGGCGCGGAGTTTCTGCACCATGCCGCCAGGGGCGATTTCAGCCAACCTCTCCTGGAGCTGGCCAATGCGGCGGAGGCCCAGGATGTGACGGGAGTGTTTGCACGCGCCCGCACCTTGGTGGAGCAAGGAGGTACCTCCGGAGTGGACACGCTGACCGGCATGGTCATGGCACTGCAAGCAGCGGGGCAGGGTTGCCCGTAGACGTCCTGCCCCGGCTACTGGTCGATGTGCCTACCGTCCTTCTGGAAACCTCCGGTGGTCCATGGGACGCTGGTGCTCAGGGACCCGCTCGAATCCCGGCGTGTACGGGGTACCCTCCACACCCGGGAAATTGCCCGGTTGGCGCCGGTAATCCCCAGCATAGCCAGGATCTTGGAAGGCGCCAGGTGCCGGCATGTTACCGGGACCGGGGGCAAACCGGCCGGGCGGGAAGGCCCCGGCGCCGTGAGTGGCGGGCTGGACCTGGTACCAGCCGCGCACGGCCATGGCGTCGAAGATAGACTTGTGAGTTTGCAGTTCATCGCTCATGAGTCGGACGCAAGTGTCCCGGACCGAGTCCGAGGCGCTCTCCAAGGCGGCCATGTGGTAGGCTGTGGACTTGAACTTGGCGTCCTTGAGAAAGTCCGTGAGGATGTCCCGGTCGTTCAGATGGGGCATGTTTTCCCCTCCTCTACTGTGGGTGCGGGGAGATACCCGCGCCGCGCAAGATGTTGTTGAGTTCGTTGATGTGCCGGTGCCCGGTGTTCACACACTGCCGGCACAGGTCCCGGAGGGACGGGTCCTGGGTCTGGTTCATGAAGAACTCGGCCTTGGCGACACAGAGCTCCTCATTCCGCAGGAGTTCCTGCACTTGGAGCTTTTCCATCTCGCTGATCCTGCCGCCGTGGTGGTGCATGCTGAAAAACACCTCCAACAAGTTTGATCCCGAGATAGTATCCTACTTCCCCAGGCGGCATATACAAAAAGCGCCCGATACCCCGGGCGCTAGGTGGCGCTCAGGAGACATCCCAGTATTCTATGAGGTACCTGTACCCCTGTTCTGTCAAGAAGATCTGGCGGTTGCGGGCGAATTCCTGCTCGCGGGTTTCCCGCGTGACCAGGCTGTAGAAGACGGCGTTTCCTCCACCGGACTTGGGCCTCAAGATCCTGCCCAGCCGTTGAGCTTCCTCCTGCCGTGAACCGAACGTCCCGGACACCTGGATGGCCACGTTGGCCTCGGGAAGATCCACCGCGAAGTTGGCCACCCGGCTGACCACCAGGGTCCTAAGCTGGCCTCCTTTGAACGCCGCGTACAGCTCCTCCCGGCGGTCGGTAGCCACTTTTCCGGTGATCAGCGGAAGGGCAAACTCCGATGCGATTTCCTCCAGCTGGGCCAGGTACTGGCCAATGATCAGGACCTGGTCGTGAGCATGTTTCTCCAAGAGGACGCGGATAAGTCCGGTCTTGACCGGGTTTTCCGCGGCGATCCGGTACTTGTCCCGGTCGTTGGCCACGGCGTAGCGCATGCGCAGCCGCTCCGGCAACGGCAGGCGGTATTCCATGCAGGTGGCCGACGCGATCCAGCCCTCTTGCTCCAACTGCTTCCAGGGAGCGTCGTATTTCTTGGGCCCGATGAGGGTGAAGACCTCAGCCTCGCGGCCATCTTCGCGCACCAGCGTGCCGGTGAGGCCCAGGCGCCTGCGGGCCTGCAGCTCCGAGGTCTTCCGGAAGATCTCGGCGGGCAAAAGGTGCACCTCGTCGTAGATGATCAGGCCCCAGTCGTGCGCGTCAAACAGCTCAAAGTGAGGAAAACCCTCATCCCTTCGCTTGCGGTAGGTGAGGATCTGGTAGGTGGATACGGTCACCGGGCGGATTTCCTTGCGCTCCCCAGTATATTCTCCCACCTGTGAGGGTTCCAGGTCCGTCTTGTCCAGGATCTCCGCGATCCACTGCCTCACGGCCGTGATGTTTGTGGCCAGGATCAGGGTGTGGGCCTTGACCTCGGCCATGACACCCAGCGCCACCACGGTCTTGCCCGCCCCACATGGTAGGACCACTACGCCGCTGCCCCCCCGGTACGAGCCTCCGGCGTAGAAAGCGTCTACGGCCATGCGCTGGTAATTGCGCAAGGAAAAGGGCCTTCGCGAAGCGCTCTTAGAACGCAGGGCGAACCTGAGGGAAGCCCCGTCCACGTAGCCGGCCAGATCCTCCACGGGATAGCCGATCTTGAGGAGCTCTTGCTTGATCCGCCCGCGTGCGCCGTCCCCTATGCTGATGGCGCACTCGTCTACGAAAGCCTCTACCAAGGGTGCTACAGCCCGGTGCCTGGCCACCTCATGCAGCAAGGCGGGGTCATCGGCGGTCAGGAGCAGGGCATGGTCCGAGCGAACCAGCTTCAGCCTGCCATAACGGGACATGTAGTCGAAGATCTCGTGACGCACGTTTACAGGCAGCGGGTATTTTCCCAGGCGCTCCAGGCGTCCGGTCACTTCGACCGGTTCCAGGCCGGCCGCCGCCGCGTTCCACAGCGAAAGGGGCGTAATCCGGTAGGTGTGGACGTGTTCTGGGCTCTTTTCCAGCTCGGCGAAAGCGGCCAGGGCGTCCCTGGCCAGGTCAAAGTCGGGATGCTGGACTTCCAGCATCACGCTGCGGTCGCTCTGGACCACCAGTGGCCGCTCAGGGTGATAATCCATGCGACTTCCTCCCAACGAGAAGGATACCACCGGGAAACCGGAGCGTCAACGCATTACCCAAAGAACAAGCGGCCGATCATCACCGCCGCAATGGCCAAGGGGACCAGGTAGCGCAGGAGCAACAGCCAGACCCCGGCCAGGCTGAAGCGGTGTCCTTCAGTCTGCAGCTCTGCTGCTGCTCCCCGGGCACCCCACACCCAGCCCACGAAGACGGCTGTGAGAATGCCGCTGATGGGTAACAGCACGTTGGAAGAGAGGAAGTCCATGTTATCCAAAAACGATGCACCGAAAAAGCCGATCCCCGGTTGACCCTGGGACAAGGCTGAAGGAATGCCCAGGAGGAAAATGGCCGCCGCCGCCACGGCCGTGGCGAGGGGCCGGGACCAGTGCCACTCGTCGATAATCAGGGCTACCACCACCTCTAAGAGAGAGAAGGTGGTGGTCAGCGCTGCAAAACTCAACATGAGGAAAAAAGCGCCTCCAAACAACCAGCCGGCCGGGAGGCTATTGAACACGGCGGGAATGGTGACAAACACCAATGCCGGGCCCAAGCCCGGTTCCATGTTAAAGGCGAACACCGCCGGGATAACAATGAGCCCGGCCAGCAAGGCAACAGCCACGTCGGCGCCGGCGATGATGACGGCGCTCTGGGGGATGTTGTCGCTCTCGTCAAGGTAGGAGCCATACGTGATCATGATCCCCATTCCCAGGCTGAAACTGAAAAAGACCTGGCCGGTAGCTTCCAGCAGGGTGCCAAAGTTGATACGGGCAAGGTCGGGCCGGATCAACCAAGCCATGCCGGCGACCGCGCCTGGGAGCTGGATCACCCTCAGGAGTAAGAGCAAAAGGAGGATGAGAATGCCAGGCATGAGGACTTTGGCCCAGCGCTCGATGCCCCCGGTTACGCCTCGCGCGATGACCAGGGCCGTGACGACCATAAAGATGAAGTGCCAAAACAGTGGCCTTAGCGGGTCGGCCACCAACCTGGAAAACTCAGTCTCCAGCCCGGCCGCGTCCAGGCCGGTCAGAGCCCCGGTCCAGTACTTCACCACGTAGGCAGCAGTCCAACCCGCGATGACCGAGTAGAAGGAGAGGATGATGAACACCGCCACTACGCTCAGAGCGCCCGCCATCCACCAGCGACGAGGTCCCAGCGCACGGAACGCGCCCACCGGGCTCTGCCGGGTGCGGCGGCCCAGCGCAAACTCGGCGATCATGGCCGTCACCCCTATGAGCACCACGATGACCAGGTAGACGAGGACGAAAGCCCCGCCACCGTTCCGGCCCACGGTGGTAGGAAAGCGCCAGATGTTGCCCAGCCCCACGGCAGAGCCCGTGGTGGCCATGATGAACCCCAGGCGCGACCGCCAGGACTCTCTTGAGTTGATCATACTCATCACCTTCTGCTAGTATTAGGAGGCCGCCCCCGGGTGATGCAGAGCTAGATTACGTCTTTGCCACCTGACCCGGTGGGAAGGCTGCCGCGAAGATGCCGTCGAAGTGGTACAGAAGAAACGGCGGCGCCCGCCTGGCACTTGCCAGCCCGGCCGGGGCGACCGCGGTGAACGAGATACCACAAGGAGGATCACATGCACGTTGTACCCATGCGGGCCCATTGAGGCCATGGCGACCATACGCAGCCAGACAGGCTTTTTCTACGGCCGTGACTTCGAAAAGGCCCAACGAGACATGACCAACGCCGTGCAGGGGACGGAGGCGCCCGAGTTCTACGTGGCGGAGTCCAGCCAAAAGGTGTTGGCCGTCATCGGTTTTGCGGAGAAGTCCGATGCCCAGGGAACCTACTACCTGCATTCATTCGCCGTCCGGGCCGGTGCTTAAAACCGGGGTCTTGGCACCTGCTGCTGGAGCACGTGGAGGAAATCATGCGCAAGCGGGGAGGTCGCCTGCTGGTGGCCGAAAGCTCCGACGCCTCATACTGCCTGGAGACCCGCCGGTTCTATGAAAGACGAGGGTTCGAAAAAGCTGCTGTGGTGAGCGACTAATGGGCTCCAGGCGACCCGCTGGCACTGTTCGTCAAGCGGCTGCAGGGGTAGCCCCATGCAATGGTCGTGGCAGCAGCTGGGCGGCAGGGTCTTCTGGACGTCCCTGAGTCAGGGCAGGATCAGCCATTTGCGCAGGATACGCTGCCCATTTCTAACACAATCTTATATCCCATAAACCGATGTATTTGGGGAAAACTAGGGCTTGAAAGGAGGTGGCGTGATTTGGCCGCCGGACAGAGAAGCAACCGCACCTTGATCCCTGAAGCTCAACAAGCCCTGGACCAGATGAAATATGAGGTCGCCCGCGATCTTGGTATCAACGCCGGCCCGGGGCAGTACTGGGGGCACCTGCCCTCACGGGTAAATGGAGCCGTAGGCGGGCACATGGTGCGCCGCATGATCGCCATGGCTGAGCAGTCGCTTTCCGGGCAGGCTGGAGTCGTTGGTGGAACCACCGGCTTTGCCGGTCCGCCCCAAGCAGGTTTCGCGCGTCGTTTCCCGGGCAGGTAGGCGGCAGCTTCAAGACGGGCGCTCACACTGGTGGGCGCCCTCGTGATCTTTGGTCCAGCCACTGGTGGAGCCTCCATCCCCATGGCCAACCCCTCCTGATCTCTACCGGAGTCCCCACTGCCACCAAGTCGTAAAGCTCCTCCACGTGTATATTGTGCATGCGGATGCAACCTGCGCTGGCGTGGGTGCCCATGGACCCGGGCTCGCTGGTGCCGTGGATGCCGTAGCGAGTGCCCAGGAGGTCCTGGGGAGTGGCCAGTCCCATCCAGCGCGAGCCCAGCCGGCTGCCTGCATCCGGCCCGCCGAGCGGGTCCACCAGCTTGCTGGCGATATAGAAGCGTCCTTCTGGCGTCCACTGGATATGGCGGCCGGTGGCCACCGGGTAAGATCGCACCAGCCTTCCTGCGGAATAGTAGTACAGCCGGTTGCGGGACTTGTCCACGATGATCTGGTCACCTGGGCCCTGGGGACGGGGAGGAGTAAACCACCAGGCTATGGCTCCCCCCAGCGCTAGGAACAGTAACAGGGCAAACGCTGCCGGCCGCCATCTGCCCACAGTCTGCACCCCCGGCGTGATCATCTCCCGCCGGGTTGGCTACCATGCACCGGTCGAGGCAGGAGTTTTCCTGGCCGGACGGGAACTGTCAAAGAGCCTCATTTTTTCGAGAATGCGCAGGCGGAAGGTGAACCATGTCTGTCATCACCACCATTGGCACAAAATGTAAACGCTGCTACGGGTGCATCAGGAACTGTCCGGCCAAGGCCATCAAGGTCCAGAATGGACAGGCCCAGGTGGTGGAGGAGCTGTGCATTGCCTGCGGCACGTGTCTAAAGCAGTGCCGCCAGGGAGCCAAAGTCATGGAAGAAGGCCTGTCCACGGCGAAGGAATTGCTGCAGCGCGCCGCACGGGTCGCGCTGACCCTGGCGCCGTCGTTCGTGGCCGCCTTTCCCGGTGTTCACCCTTGGCAGGCAGTGAGCGCCTTCAGGGAACTGGGTTTTGGCCCGGTGGTGGAAGTGGCCTACGGGGCCGAACTCGTGGCCGGGGCGTACGTCGAACTCCTGGCCCAGGACCCCCAGCCCCCGGTCATCGCCACCGCTTGCCCGGTAGTGGTCAACCTGGTGGAGATACACTTCCCAGAACTGCTGCCCAACCTCGCCCCGGTGGTTTCGCCCATGATCGCACTGGGCCGCTACCTCAAGGAGCGCGAACCCTGGCTCAGCGTGGTTTTCGCCGGCCCTTGCGTGGCCAAAAAGGACGAGATGAAGCGGCCCTCCCTGCGAGGGGCCGTGGATGCGGTGCTGACTTTCGGCGAGCTGCAGGAGCTTTTAGACTGCGCCGGTGTCGACATGGCGGCCAGTGCTCCGGCCAAGCCTGACCCGCCCCACCCGTGGCTGGCCAGGGTCTTCCCGGTGTCAGGTGGGCTATTGAAGGTGGCCGGGGTGGCCCCGGACGTACTGCGGACAGACGTGGCCTGTGTGGAGGGGCCGGAGCGATGCCTGCAAAAGCTCCGGGCCTTGTCCGGCGGCAACGGCCATGCCCGCATAGTTGATATGCTGTTTTGTGAAGGGTGCATCGACGGTCCGGGGATGGCCGGCGGTCTAGCGTTGCCCGAGCGGCGACAGCTGGTGGTGGACTACACCCGCCAGTTTAGGATCACAACCCCCACCGCGCCGGATGGCCGGGCCAGCACAGGCCGCAGGTTTTCCGACCGCAGGCCGCTTTTGCCGTCTGCCGGAGACGAGCAGCTACGCGAGCTACTGGGCCTACACTATGACTTTGGACCCGAAGACGAAATCGACTGCGGGGCCTGTGGATACCCGACCTGCCGCGAGAAAGCCCTGGCCCTCTACCGGGGGCTGGCCGAACCCGACATGTGCCTGCCGTACCTCTTGCGGCGGGCAGACCACCGGTTGGCCGACTCGGCCGAACAGCTGGTACAGATGCGTCAAGAGCTGATCCAGTCGGAGAAAATGGCAGCCTTAGGCCAGTTTTCGGCTGGGATTGCCCACGAGATCAACAACCCGCTGGGAGCCATATTGCTCCTATCGGCGTCCCTGTTGGAGGAGATAGACGAAGACCACCCGTCATACGGTGAACTGAAGACCATTGTGAAGGAAACAGAACGATGCCGGGCCATCGTGGCAGACCTTTTGGACTTTGCCCGCCAGTCCCGCCTAAGACGCGAGGTCACGGACGTAAATGCGCTGGTGGCCGAGGTGGTGGAGGTAGTCACCCTCACCCGCCCGTTAGACCCGGTGATGGTGAGGTTGGACCTGGATCCCCAACTGCCCCGGGTGTCCTTGGACGCCCCCCGCATGGGCCAGGTCATTCGCAACCTGGTGAACAACGCCATAGACGCCATGCCCGGCGGTGGAGTGCTCACGCTGACCACCCGCCGCAACGACCGGACCCGGGAAGTGGTAATAGACGTACACGATACGGGCACCGGCATCTCCCGGGCGGACATTTCCCGGTTGTTCAGCCCGTTTTTCACCACTAAGCCCATGGGGAGGGGCACCGGGCTGGGGCTGGCCACCGCCCTGGGCATCGTGAGGATGCACGGCGGGGACATTCGGGTGGCCAGCGAATTGGGCAAGGGGACACAGTTTTCCATCCGGATTCCACTGGTCCAACACCAGACTAATCCTGGCGAAAGAGAGGCGAACGCGCATGCACAAGGGCAGGATCCTGATCATCGACGACGACAGTGATTTCGTGGAGATCAACCGGATGGCGCTGGAAGCAGCGGGGTACCAGATCTCGGCCGCCTACAATGGCCGGGAAGGTCTGGGCAAGATCCAGGCGGAAAAGCCCGACCTGATCCTCTTGGACGTGATGATGACCACCGTCACTGAGGGTCTGGATTTGGCCTACGAGCTCAGGGAAAAGGAAGAGTACCGGGGCATACCCATCTTCCTGATTACTTCCATGACCAGCGCGCCGGAGTTTCCCCAGTCCTTCACCTATGTGCTGGGCCGGGACTGGCCGGTGACCAAGTACTTCGACAAGCCCGTAAAACCAGCCCAGATCGTTGCCGCTGTCGGCGAGGTACTTGCCAAATAGCCATTGGGGGTTGAGTGACTGTGGCTCGTGTCCGGGTCCTGGTGGTGGATGACGAACCCGCCATGTGCCGGGCCATCGAACGGGTGCTGGTCAAGGACAACTACGAGGTCCGCTCGGTGAACACGGGAGAGGCGGCCGTGGAACTCCTGGAGCGGGAGCAGTTCGAGATCCTGCTGGCTGACCTCAGGATGCCGGGCATGGACGGGCTCACCCTGGTCGAACGCGTGCTGGCCTTGGACCCTTCGCTGGTGGCCGTCGTCCTCACCGGTTACCCGGCCCTGGACACTGCCGTGGAGGCGGTCAAGCGCGGGGCCTACAACTACATCCCCAAACCCTTTACTCCCAACGAGCTCCGGTCGGTGGTACAACGCGCCTGCGAACACCGCAAGTTGCAGGTGGAAGCCAGGGAATTGAGGGAGGCGCGCGCGGAAGAAAGGGCCCGTCTTCTGGCCGTCCTGGAAAGCATGCACGACGGTGTGGTGGTGGTGGACCAGGAAACGCGCGTGGTCCTGTACAACCAGGCCGCCACCACCCTCCTGGCCCCGGGAGCTGCCCCCGGCCAGCCCTTGGATGCGGTCGTACGCGACCCGGTGTTGACCCGGCTGGCGGGGGCAGCGCTTGCAGGCCGGGCCCTGGCCGGGGGCGAGGAGATCCGGCTTGAAGGGCGCACGTACCTGGCCATGGCCTCTTCTGTGCGCGACCACGAACGGTCTTGGGGAGCGGTCCTCAATGCCCGGGACGTAACCCCCCTGTACCACCTGGCCCGGCTAAGGGCCAACCTGGTAGCCGCCGTGTCGCACGAGCTGAGGTCTCCCCTGGCAGCCATCGAGGGCTACCTCGATGTCATCCTGGACCGCCCGGACGTGGATGCAGACTGCCGCCGCATGCTTGAAAGGTGCCGCACGCGGGCCAGAGGTCTCCAGCGGACCATCGTATCGCTTTTGGATATCTCCCGCCTGGATGACCGGCGACGCGAGCGCGCCCTCATCGAAACAGGGCCGGCCCTGGCAGCCGAAGTTGAGGCCTGGAGGGGTGCGGCGGAAAGGGCCGGCGTGAAGCTGGAGTTTTTCCTGTCTCCTGGTCTCCCACACGTTTTGGCCAATGAAGCGGACTTCAGCTGCCTGGTGGGCAACCTAGTGGACAACGCCATCAAGTATAACCGGCCGGACGGCCGGGTAGAGGTAAAAGTATGGCCGGAGCCCGGCTACGTGGTGATGGTGGTGGAGGACACCGGTATGGGCATCGCCAGTGAGGACCTGCCGCACATCTTCGAGGAGTTCTACCGGGTAAGAAACCAGGACACCGCGCTTATCGACGGATCCGGGCTGGGGCTGGCCCTGGTGAGGAAGGTGGCAGAAACCTATCGCTGTCGCCTGGAGGTAGACAGTCAGCCGGGTCTGGGAACCACGTTCACCGTACGCTGGCCCGTACCTGGTTAGGAAGTGATGGGCCTCTGTTCCCGGTGAGTTTTCCCAGGGTGTGGATGGTAAAGACCGTCTTTGAGCGGCCCCGGGAGACCGATGTGGCCGGAGCCTTGGAAAAGGCCCTGGCCAGTCCGGGGTTTTTCAGAGGCTTCGCCCGGGCGCACGCATCGGCATCACTGCCGGCAGCCGGGGCATTGCCGGCATCGGCACCATCTTGGCGATCGTGGCCGGGTTCATGGAGTGATACGGTGCTCACCCGGTGGTAATAGCGGCTATGGGTAGTCACGGGGTGGCACTGCCGCTGGCCAACGCCAAGTGCTTTCCAGCCTGGGCGTGGTGTCCGAGGTTACCCGTTGCCCGGTCATCACCTGGGAGGTGACCCGGGAGATTGAGGTTTCACCCGAGGGTTTTCCTGTTCACTGCAGCCGAGCCTTTCTTGAGGCCTACGACCGTGATGGGAGGACCCATGCCAGTGCGCTTTGACCCGGCCGGCCGGCTGGAATACCCCGCCCTCACAGTTTGACACCTCACGGACCCGGTGATACCATAAGGACGGGCACGCTGTAGACATCATCTGACAATATCGTCTTGCACCCGGCCCTCCGGTGTGACCGGCCGGCCGTAAACTATGGCAGGGGGTGACTCCGTTGCGCCTTTCCACGCGCGGCCAGTACGGTTTGCGCGCCATGTGTGTGCTAGGGCTGGGGCATGGGGATGGGTACCTCCCCCTGCGCGTCATCGCCGACCAGGAAGGGATCTCTTTGCAGTACCTGGAGCAGATCTTTGGCGAACTCCGGAGGGCGGGCCTGGTGGAGAGCGAACGAGGGGCCCGCGGCGGGTACCGCTTGGCCCGGGACCCATCCCAGATCACCGTGGGCGACGTGGTCCGCACCTTGGAAGGCCCCATAGCTCCCGTGGAATGCCTCACGGGTCACGAGGAGTGCGAACGTGCAGAGTGCTGCCTGACCCGGGAAGCCTGGCACCGGCTACAGCAAAGCATGACCGAAGCCCTGGACGGGATAACCTTGGCGTACCTCTGCCGGGGCAAGAAGGAGTAGTCCCGCCTGCTCAAGAGCAGGCGGCTTTTTATTGCGTTTTTCCGGGGTCTGCAGTATAATGTCCATAGATACCCATACGGGGTAGGGGTCATGGAGGTAGCAAAATGCATTCATACAGCGAGATCAAGCCCGAACTGTTGGAAAGACTAAAAAAGATCGAAGGCCAAATGCGCGGGCTCCAGCGCATGATCGACCAGGACCGCTACTGCATTGATGTGCTTACCCAGCTGGCCGCCGTCACCCAGGGCGTCAGGCGCGTGACCAGGATGGTAACGGAGGCACATGCCCGCGGCTGTGTTACCCACGCCATGCAGGCTGGAAGCGGCGAAGAGGCCGTAGAGGAACTCATCAACGTGATCTTCAAGTTTGTCAAGTAGGTGGGGTTGGTTTGCGAGAAGTCGGACTGGTAGTGGCCGCTACTTCCGGGCGCGCCCGGGTCCGGATGACCCGTTCGGACATGTGCTCCAAGTGCGGTCGCTGCGGTGAACTGGTGCATGGTAACGCCGAGACCATGATCATAGAAGTGGCCGATCCCCTGGGGACCACCGCCGGAGACCTAGTGGAGGTGGAAGTGGGGAGCCAGGACATCCTAAGAGCCGCTGCCCTGCTTTACTTACTGCCACTTGCCCTTGCTGTCCTGGGATACCTGGCCGGCCGCTACGTGGCGGGAGGACCCGGCAATGCAGCCGAGCTGGGCGGCCTTTTCGGGGGTATGCTATCGTTTGCCGTTTCCTTTTGGTTGCTCAGGCACATCGACCGGAGAGCCAGCGAGAGCGGCCGGTATCTCCCGGTGATCGTGCGTACCGTGGGACAAGAGTGAGGGGGATCAGCATGGCAGAGACCGTTCTGAAGGTAAAGGGAATGACCTGCAACCATTGCCGTATGGCCGTGACCAGGGCATTGGAGCAGGCTGGGTACAAGGAATGCTCCATCGACCTCAAGACAGGACAAGTGCGGGTGGTCGGTAACGTCGCCGATACCAACCTCCTCAAGAAAGCCATCGAGGGCGCCGGGTACCAGGTCATAGCCGGCTAGGATCCAGCGGTTGAGTCCTTGGCATATACCCGGCCTCGGACAGGGCAGTCAGTAGTTCGTGGTAGCTTTCTCGCTTGACGATGAGATCGCGAGGGGTCAGCTCCCCCTGTATGAAACCAGCGATGCGCCGGGACGCCTTGAGCTCCTCGGCCATGGCCACGTCGTCACATTGCAGGATCAACACGTCCAAAAAGCGCATGCGCCCGTAGGCTTGGCACCACTCCTCCAGGGTAGACACGATGTTCTGGGAGAGCGGGTTCCGGCTGTGCTGGCTTAGGAAATCCATAAGCTGGGTTTTGGACATGCCGTTGTTAAGCGCCCGGTACACTGACTGCTTGGAGATGCGGTAGAGCATGAGCTGGTCGGGTTTGACCAGATCGGCCACACTTTCGACCTGCCAGAGCAGCCCCGGCTCGATGTTCTTGGGAACCAGCACATCGAAATTGGGCTGGACGAAGAACCGGTCTTCCAGCGTCCACGCCCCATCCCACTCCGGCTCCCGCCGGGCGGCCGGGCTCAGGCGGCACCAGAGGTCCCCGTCAGGGCCGGCCACTTGCAGAAGTCCCATTAACCGCAGTGGTTCCAGGAGATGGCGCCTGACCCGGGAGCCCAGGCCTTGCCATGACTGGGCCACCGCCAGCCCCTGCATCTCCTTGAGAAGACCATTGACTGAGGCGTATTTCCCATCCGGGACGAGCCTGAGCAGTCCGTACATGGTCTCCAGGTCTGCATCTTGCTTGAGATAGGCCTCCTGCCAGAACCCATAGAAATCCCTAAGCCGGTCGGCCGGCGGACGAGCCAGCCACTGGGGCAGGGGGGCTGCATGGACCAGTCTTCCGTTCCCCTCGCACACAAGCGACCGGCTCCGGCAGTAGTAATACAGGAGGGCCAGGGTGGGTGGGTAGTTGGGCACGAACAGTTGCTCTTCTTCTGGGACGTTTTCGTTCATCCCCAGGTATTCCAGGACATCCCGCTGCGACCTCCTGAAGATGCTCCCGGATTGGGTGAGTCGCACAGTGCTTTTGCCGACGTATGATAAAAACATGCAAAGCAGGCGAAGCGGCAGTAGGGGGTCCGGTTGGTCTCCGCACTCGTGGGGACAGTCCCCCGAGATGCTTCCGAGGATCCCGGCGGCAAAGGCGCCGGCCAGTGCCTCCCTCAGGTCACCGGGAACATAGTACACCTGCCGGTAGTTGACGCGCTCGGTATACACCAGGCCGTGCTCCATGAGGTTATTTACTACCCGGGCCCCGTTGCGCCTCCACTTGCGGGTGATCTGGTTGAGTTTCTGGTGACACTGCTCCACCACCAGGCCTCGCCCCTCCCGGCACAGGACGATGAGCTTGAGTGCCAGCCGGTAATCCTCGTCCATCCCGGACATGACGTCGAGGGCGCGCTCGCCCAGCAAGTGGCGGGCGATATGCCTGGCCAGCCGCTCGTGCGACTTGCTGGTGGTCAACTGCCATTGCTTGGCCAGTTGCTCCAGGTTTTCGGGCGGCAGCTTGCCCAGGCACTCCTCCAGTTTCACATGTACCCCCCCGAGTAGATCTGTCGAAATATATGATATTCGCTAAGCCAGCCCCGGTTCCCTGCGGGATGCGCTATATTTCGTTTGTCGAAGAAAAGTTGAGAGACGGGAAGGAAAAGGCAATCGCTTCATCTAACTACACCACGGACCAATCTCTAGACTGCTAAAAAGGGAGGGATAACATGCGAGAAATCACCACCAAAGCCCTGGAACGGGCCAGTGCCCTGGGCGCCTCCTATGCGGACATCCGGGTTATCGACGAGCGCCGGGAGTCCATCCGTGTAAAGAACGGAAATGTGGACAACCTGTCGTCTTCTATGAGCCGGGGCCTGGGCGTGCGGGCGCTCTATGATGGTGCCTGGGGGTTTGCCTCCAGTTCCCAGGTGGACAACCAGGAGGTCATGGCCGTGGCCGAGCGGGCCCTGGCCATAGCCCGGGCCAGCGCCCGGGTCAAGCGCCAGCGTGACGTGGAACTGGCCCCGGTCCAGCCAGTGCAAGCCACCTGGAAGACAAATCTTGAGGTGGATCCGTTTGATGTGAAACTCGAAGACCGTATGGAGCTTCTGTTGGATGCCGACCGGCTCATGCGACAACAGCCGGGCATCAGGATCGCGTCGGCTTCTATGAGCCTCTTTAGAGAGAACAAGGTCTTTGCCAGCACCGAAGGTTCGTACATACAGCAGGAACGAACGGAAGTGGGTGCTGGCATAGACGCAACGGCGTCCAGCGGCTTGGAGTTCCAGCGTCGGTCTTATCCCAGTTCCTTCGGGGGCGACTATGCCTGCGCTGGGTACGAGTTCATCACCGGGCTGGACCTTGCCGGCCACGCGGAAGCGGTGGCGCGCGAAGCGGTGGCGCTGCTTTCGGCCGAGCAATGCCCCTCGGGTACCAAGGACCTGGTGCTCGAGTCCTCCCAGCTGGCGCTGCAGATCCACGAGTCCTGTGGTCATCCCATAGAACTGGACCGGGTGCTCGGACAGGAAGCCAGTTTCGCAGGTACTTCGTTTCTTACCCCAGAGAAGCTCGGGGATTTCCAGTATGGTTCTGATGTGGTCAACATCACCGCCGACGCCACCATCCCGGGGGCCCTGGGGTCATTTGGGTACGACGACGACGGCGTGCCCGGGCAGCGGGTCACCATCATCGACCAGGGCAAGTTCGTCAACTACCTCACTTCCCGCGAAACCGGTGGCGAACTGGGCATGGCGGCCAACGGCACCAACCGGGCGGATGGCTTTAACCGTATCCCCATTGTCCGCATGACCAACATCAACTTAGAACCCGGCGACTGGACCTTGGACGATATCATCAAGGATACCAAGGACGGTGTCCTCATGAAGACTAACAAGAGCTGGTCCATCGATGATAAGCGCCTGAACTTCCAGTTTGGCACCGAGGCAGCGTACGAGATCAAGGACGGCTCCCTCGGGAAGCTGTACAAGAACCCCACGTACACCGGCATCACCCCCGAATTCTGGGGTAGCTGCGACGCCGTGGCCGGGCCTGCCGAGTGGCGCGTGTGGGGGCTGCCCAATTGCGGCAAGGGCGAACCCAGCCAAACTGCCCACGTGGGACATGGAGCCGCACCGACTCGATTCCGCAACGTGAAGGTGGGTGTTGGCAAATGGTAGGGAAAGACCGGGCCATGGCCGTCATCGAGCGGGTACTCGAGCTTTCTCCGGGAGACCAGACGGAAGTCTCCCTGCATGTAACGGATAACAGCCTCACCCGCTTTTCCTCCAACTACATCCACCAAAACGTGGCTGAGAAGGATGTCCAACTGTCGGTCAAGGTGATCCTGGGAAAGAAGATCGGTACAGCGTCCACCAACTCCCTGGACGAAGATGCCATCAAGAGCACGGTCCAGGCCGCCGCCAGCATCGCCCGGCTGCAAAAGGAAAACCAGGAGTTCAGGTCGTTGCCAGGTCCGCAGCCCTTGCCCGAGGTCGACTGCTTTGTTCCGGCAACGGCCCAGTTTAGTCCCGAGGACCGGGCGGACGCCGTGGCCATGATAATCAACGCTGCCAAGGCCGCCGGGTTCCAGGCCGCCGGCGCCGTATCCACCGGCATCCGGGAGATCGCCGTAGGTAACTCCCTGGGTGTCCGGGCATACAACCCGGTGACCAGTGCTGCGGCCAACACCGTGGTGATGTCCGGTACCTCCTCGGGTTTTGCCCACGGCAACACCCGGGATGTCGCCACCCTGGATTTTGCCGCCATCGGCCGACGGGCCGTGGACAAGTGCGCGCGGAGCATAAAGAGCGAGAAGGTGGAACCTGGGGAGTATGAGGTCATCCTGGAACCCGCCGCTGCCGCCAATGTCCTGATGTACGTGGCCCTGTTGGGCTTCTCTGCCCTGGCCGTGCAGGAAGGGCGCAGTTTCCTGGCGGGCAAGCTGGGAGAGAAGGTCTTTGGCGACAACATAACCGTTTGGGACGATGGACTGGACCCGCGGGGCATGCCCATGCCTTTCGACGGTGAAGGTCAGCCCAAGCGCAAGCTCATGCTGGTGGAAAACGGTGTGGCAAAGAACGTGGTGTATGATTCGTTTACCGCCAAGAAAGAGGGCAAGGAATCCACCGGGCATGCCGGGCCGGGCCGGTTTGGTTTTGGGCCCATACCCACGAACCTGTTTTTCGGCGCGGGCGATGCCACTATGGAGGACATGATCCGGTCCACCAAGAAAGGGATCCTGGTCACCCGCTTTCACTACACCAACCCGGTCCATCCTTTGCGAGTGGTGGTGACGGGCATGACCCGCGACGGCACTTTCCTGGTGGAAGACGGCGAGATCAAGTGCGCTGTCAAGAACCTGAGGTTTACCGACAGCATGATCCGGACCCTCAACCACGTGGACATGATCGGCAAGGACTGGGGCTTCGAAGGGGCCATGGGCCTGGGCGGCGGCATGATACCGGCACTCAAGGTATCCAAGTTTGCCTTCACGGGGGTGACCGAGTTCTAGCTGCTTGGGCATCAAACCAGATCCCAGTTACCTGTCAACACGTTCTGATGGGCGGTGCGCGTCCCCGGGGCGTGTTGACCTCCTTTTGGTACTGTCTCCTTTCCGCCCCGGAGCTTCTTGCCACAGGACGGAAGCAGCTGCCAGCATCCTCCCTCGGAAAAGCCTCGCGGGCGGCTGTTTACCGTGTTGCTGTAGCATCTGTGCCTCTAGGTGGAATCCCCGGTCCCACGTTACGGAAGTGGTACCTGGTACACGCCCCGTTTTCGTTAACCTGCAGGCTGGTACCCCGTGTTACGGCAGCCTGCTTGGGCATGGTCCTTAGTGTAACGCTGGCCATCTGGCTCACGGGTGCGCTGTGGGGGCGCGTGTAGCCTTGTGCTGCCGGAGGCCCATCTCTACAGCCGACGAACGAACCCACGCAAGACCCGGACAGCGTCAACGAGCAGCAAATTGGGCCCGACTGCCAGCACCATGCCACCTAGGGGCGGAGACGGCATAGAGGCGGCACTTTCTGGGTATTCCCTTTACAGGGGGTTCCAAAAGAGAAGGGGAGTTTCAGATGCCTGACCGTTTCGTCCGGGGCTTCCTGGCCGGCACCATATCCGGCATCATCGGCGCCCTCGTAGCGCTTGTCCTGATTCCCCTGGACCTGACGCCCCAGATCGACTTCTATGACTTTGCCGGCATTCTGGCCGTAGGCAGGATCCCACAGACCCTGGGCGAACGCGCCATGGGCGTGTTCGTGGACCTGGTAGTATCGGGAGTCTTGGGAGTCATATTTGCCTTTTTGCTCCTGGGCATCGGTACCAAGTATCTCCTGCTCAAAGGGTGGTTTTACGCTACGGCCATCTGGTATGCCTACTACCCGTTACTCTTGATGATAATGGCCGAAGAGGTCAAGGTCATGGATGTCAGGACCTCCCTGATCAACGCCATCCTGGCAGGCTTTTTCGGACTAGTGATGGCCGCAGCATATTTCTGGCTGACACCCCAGTCCGAAAGGGTGGCGCACCGCCCCACTCCCTGATGGCCCGTACCGGACGTGAAGGCATGTGCGCCATGACCTCAGGTGGCAAGGTTGAGCGGCCGCCTGGCAGCTTGGCGGCCCGGCAGAGGACCAAAGCTTCACTGCCAGGTCTGGTGTGCCCACGAGAACAGACTACTCTCACCCCTTACGGGCATCCGGGGTAAGCGGGTATCACCCCGGCACTCCAGGTTGGGCCCTTCAACGGGGCGGCTTGCATGGGCAGGAGGACTCCCATCGCCTACGGGGTCACGAAAGCGTATCTCCATGCTCTAGGGCGAGGCTGGTTACAAGCAGGACGGAAAAGATGGCTACCAGGAAATGGGAGACCGGACCGACGAGGTGGTTGCTGCATCCTGATTACTGGTTTCCCAGCTGGGTTGTGTATAGGGCTGGTCCGCTCTCCTCAAGATGTTGCACGCACCGGGACACCCGTTGTTCCCGGGGGAGCTTCTGGCAATAACGGAGCTACTCACTGGCGACGCCCCAGTGCCCGGTGGCCGACGAAGGGCCGCCCAGCGGTTCCAAGGTCCTGTCAACCAGCTCCACAAGCGGACCGGCGTTGTGAGAACAGCACTCCTCGAGGGCAGCGGCGAAATCCCGGGCCAGACCGGGCGAAAAACGCCTCAGCTGGCGAAGCGCCCACTTACCCTGCCCACCCCACTGGCGGTGAACAGCCAAGACGAAGTTGGGCCAGGCCAGGGCAGCTGGGCGGTCGCTGGGCCGGGCAGCCGGCACCCTGCAGGTCATCCAGGAGGTCGGTGAGGGTGTAGCGCCCGGCGTCCAGCTCGGCCGGGGAAAGGGGTTGCGGGCCCCCTTCCAAGAGCTCCTGCGCCTCCCGGCGGACCTCAGCGGCCAGGGGTGTGTCCACCAGCACATGGCCCGTAGCGCGCATGTGGGCCAGCGACGGTTGCCGCCGGGCCCGGTCGCTGGCCAAGTATCGCCGATACCAGGTGGTGGAGTGCGTGAACACCTCCATGGGCCAACCTTCCTCCACGAAGGAGGCCCGGAAAGGTGCTTCCGGGGATCGGCGATGACCACCAGGTCCAGGTCCGACGCGGGAGTACCCTCCCCGGTGATCACGCTTCCTGCCACGAAGACTGCATACAGTTTGAACGAGTCATAGTGGCGCTGCAGGAAGCGTCGGGTTACTACCAGGGGTTCGGGTCTTTGCTTAGACAATGACATGCTCGGACTCCCCTTTAGAGGCAATATCCACAGCCAATTCGCCCAAGGCCGGTAGAGTCCTCCCGGCAGGAACCCGGGTACCCTCCCCAGAATCATCCTAGGACAACCGGGCTGAAGACAAGGCCCGGACATGCTATGCATGGAAAAAACTCCGGAGGAGACTCATGGACCTTCTTGCCGCTTTGAACCCGGCCCAGCGGGAGGCGGTGACCCACCCCGGCGGGCCCTTGCTGATACTGGCCGGAGCAGGCAGTGGAAAAACGCGCGTGCTTACCCACCGCATCGCCTACCTCCTGGAACAAGGAGAACACCCCAGGCGCATCATCGCCATCACTTTCACCAACAAGGCTGCTGGCGAAATGAAGGAGCGGGTGGAAGCCCTGGTGGGGTCCGCGGCTTTGGGCGATATGTGGGTGTCCACTTTCCACTCTGCCTGCGTACGCCTGTTGCGGGCAGAACTGGGCCGCCTGGGCCGGAGGAGTGACTTTGTGATTTACGATAGCGCAGATCATGACACCCTGATCCGCGACTGCCTCAAGGAGGCAAACCTGTCCGACCGGCAATGGCCGCCCGCTGCGGTGGGAGGCACCATCTCCCGGGCCAAGAACCGCCTCTGGGGGCCAGGGGAGTTTGCCGCCCAGGCCGGTGATTTTTACCACGAGCGCGTGGCTGAGGTGTATCAGCTCTACCAGAGGCGCCTTAAGGAAAACAACGCTATGGACTTTGACGACCTCATCCTGGAAGCAGTGCGCTTGTTCAGGGAGCACCCGGGCGTGCGCCGTCGCTACCAGGAACGCTTCCGGCACGTGCTGGTGGATGAATACCAGGACACCAACTATGCCCAGTATGAACTGGTCAAGTGGTGGGCCGGGGTGCACCGGAACGTGTTCGTGGTCGGGGACGATGACCAGAGCATCTACCGCTTCCGCGGTGCGGATGTCAGCAACATATTGAGCTTTGAGAAGGACTACCCGGACGCCAAAGTGGTCAAGCTGGAAGAGAACTACCGATCTACCCAGAATATCCTGGACTCTGCCTATTACGTGGTTTCCCAGAACCTGCACCGGAAGGAAAAACGCCTTTGGACCCGGAGGCCCACCGGGGAACCGGCCGTGGTCTGCTCAGTGGACGACGGTCACCAGGAAGCCGAGTTCGTAGCCCGGGAGGTGGAGCGACGAGTGACCGCCGGGGTGATGCTCTCCCAGTGCGCCGTGCTCTACCGGACCCATGCCCAGTCCCGAGCCTTTGAGGAGATGTTTGTCCGGCTAGGCGTGCCCTACGAGATCGCGGGCGGGGTCAGGTTCTACGAGCGCAAGGAGATCAAAGACCTCCTTGCCTACTTGAGGCTCCTGGTTAACCCCTACGACTACCTGAGCCTGAGGAGGGTGGCCAACGTACCCAGGCGCGGGTTGGGGGATGCGTCCATGGCCCGCATAGAGGAATATGGCCGGACCAACCAGTTGCCGGTGGTGACTTTGCTGGAAGAGGCCGGCACCATCGAGGGCGTGGGAGCCAGGCAGGCCCGGGCTGCCGGCGCCCTTGCCAGGCTTCTGGCGGAGCTAGCTGCTGCGGCCGAAGGGGCGGCCGTAAGCGACATCATCGAGAATACCCTGCATGCTTCCGGGTTGCGCGGTGAGATCCAGCGGGTGGCTGCGGACATGTCTGAGGTCGAGACCCGCCTGGAGATCCTTGAGGAGTTCCTGTCAGTGGCCCGGGAGTATGACCTGGCACCGGTGGGAGAGGGGCTGCGGGGCTTCCTGGAGAGCATAGCATTGATGACCGACGTGGACCGGTTAGATCAAAGGCAAGACCGGGTGGTGATGATGAGCCTGCATTCGGCCAAGGGCCTGGAGTTTGACACCGTGTTCTTGGTTGGCCTGGAGGAGGGCCTGTTTCCCCACGTCCGGTCCTTTGATGACCCGCACCAGCTGGAAGAAGAGCGTAGGCTCTGCTACGTGGGCATGACCCGGGCCCAGAACCGGTTATTCCTCAGCTGGGCTCGCCAGCGTCTCATATTTGGCAGGACCAACTTGAGCATCAGGTCCCGGTTTCTCAACGACATCCCCAAGGAACTGGTGGAGTCAATCTGCTACCCGGAACGGGCGCCAGTCAGGCCCCAGGTGCTCGCCGCCACCAGGCCGGCAGCAGACGTGGGGACCTTCAAGCCCGGCGACCGGGTGCGGCACGTGCGTTTTGGCCACGGTACCATAGTGGCAGTGCAGGGCACGGGTGAGGGAGCGCAGGTGGCGGTGGCCTTTCCCGGCAACGGCATCAAGCAGCTCATGGTTCAGTATGCAGGACTGGAGAAAGACGGTGGTTGATGTGGAAGGCCTGCGGGCTCGGGCCGAGGCGCTCAGGGACCAGATCCGGTACCACGACTACCGGTATTACGTCCTGGACGCGCCGGAAATCACTGATGCCGAGTATGACCTCCTGTTCCAAGAGCTACTCGGGCTGGAGGAAGCCCACCCGGAACTGGTCAGGCCCGACTCCCCTACCCAGCGCGTGGGTGGGACCGCGTCCCCGGCTTTTCACCCGGTCCGCCACCACTCACCGGTACTGAGCCTTGGCAACGTATTCGACGCCGGGGAGCTGGAGGCTTTCGACCGGCGTGTCCAGGCCAGCCTGGGCACATCCGGGCCCGTGCCCTACGTGGTGGAGCCCAAGATCGACGGGCTGTCCATCATCGTCACCTACGTGGACGGGCTCCTGAGCACGGCGGCCACCCGGGGAGACGGCCAGACCGGAGAGGATGTGACCGCCAACACCCGCACCGTCCGGAGCCTCCCCTTGCGCCTGCCCCCCGGGGCTGGCATCGCCCGGCTCGAACTCCGCGGTGAGGCGTACCTGCCTAAGCTAGAGTTTGAGAGGATCAACCGGGAAAGGGAAGCCGCTGGTGAGTCGCTGTTTGCCAACCCGCGCAACGCGGCGGCCGGGTCGTTGCGCCAGCTGGACCCCCGGGTCACGGCCGGGCGGGGCCTCAGGGTGATCTTCTACGATGTGCGGGAAGTCAGTGGCCGGGTGCTCACCAGCCACTACCAGAGCCTGTGCTTTCTCCGTAAGCTGGGTTTCCCCACGCCCGACGCCCAGCTGGTGCGGGGCGCGCAGCAGGCGTACGCTGCCGTCGAACGCTGGCGGGAGCGGCGTCACGACCTACCCTACGAGATAGACGGGGCCGTGGTGAAGCTGGACGATCTGGGAGGCCGGGACCGGTTGGGCGCTACCAGCCATAGCCCGCGCTGGGCGGTGGCCTTCAAGTTTCCCGCCGAACAGGCTATCACCCGGGTGGTTGACGTATTGGTGCACGTGGGCCGCACGGGCGTGCTAACGCCCACGGCGGAGCTGGAACCGGTGCGGGTGGGCGGGTCGACGGTGAGCCGGGCCAGCCTGCACAATGAAGACATCATCCGGGAGCGGGATGTGCGCATCGGCGACCGGGTGGTCATCCAGAAGGCCGGGGATGTCATCCCGGAGATCGTGAGGGTCCTGGCCGACCAGCGAACCGGGGAAGAACGCGAGTTCACCATGCCACCAGTCTGCCCGGTGTGCACTAGTCCCACCGCCCGGGCCGCAGGGGAGGCTGCCACCCGGTGCACCAACCTGGCTTGTCCGGCCCAGCTGCGCGAGGGGCTCATCCACTTTTGCTCCCGGGGCGCCATGGACATCGATGGGATGGGTCCGGCCATCATCGACCAGCTGCTCGGGGCCGGCCTGGTCAAAGACGCCGCCGACCTTTATTTCCTTACCCGGGAGGAACTAGTGGCCCTCGACCGCATTGGGGAAAAGAGCGCTGGCAACCTGTTACGGGCCATCGATGCCAGCCGCCGGGCCGGGCTGGCCAGGGTGCTGTTTGCCCTGGGCATCAGGCACGTGGGGCAGCGCGCAGCCCAGGTCCTGGCCGCCCATTTCGGAACCATGGAAGCGATCATGGCAGTTTCCGCTGGGGAGCTGGAGGACATCCCGGAGGTGGGTCCCAAGACCGCCTTGGCCGTGTCCGAGTTTTTCTCCCGGGCCTCGGCCCGGGCCCTGGTGGCCAAGCTGGCCCGGGGAGGCGTGGTCCTAGAACACGAGTCAGCAGCAAAAGCCGGGTGGTCCGGCCTGACTTTCGTGTTTACGGGAACCCTGGAGCGCATGAGTCGCGGCGAGGCCCAGAAGGCGGTAGAGGCAAGAGGAGGTCGGGCTGCCGGTTCAGTGTCCGCCAAGACCGATTACGTGGTGGCAGGCCCGGGGGCCGGGAGCAAGCTGGACCGCGCCCGCCAGCTGGGAGTCAAGATTATCACCGAAGAAGAGTTCGTCCGCATGCTCCAAGAGAGATGAGGTGTCCTTGGTGTCCATAACCAGAGAGGACGTGGAACACGTTGCTCGCCTGGCCCGGCTGACACTCACCCAGCAGGAAGTTCAGGTGTTTACCAGGCAGCTTTCGCAGATCCTGGCCCACGTGGACACCCTGCGCCAGGTGGATGTGAGCGGGGTCGAGCCTACCTTTCACGCCGTGCCCGACCTGGTCAACGTCACCCGGCCCGACGTGAGCCGGCCCGGTCTTCCCGTGGACGAGGCGCTGGCCAACGCTCCTCAACGGTCCCGCGGGTACTTCCGGGTGCCTCGCATGGGGAAGGAGGAGTGACATCTGTGTCCGAGCTTTACCGGCTGAGCGTAGCCCAGGCGGCCCGGGCCCTCCGGGCGGGCGAGGTTTCCCCGGGTGAACTCCTAGCATCGTACGTTGAGCGTAACCTGGAAATGGAACAGCTGACCCATGCCTTTATCACTTACGACCCCGACCGGGCCGCGAAGGACGCTCAAGAGGTGACCCGCCGCTGGCCGGAGCTTGGCTGGTCGGTTCTGGCCGGAGTCCCGGCCGCCATCAAGGACAACATGTGCACCCGGGGCCTGCTGACCACGTGTGGCTCAAGGATACTGGACGGGTTTTTGCCGCCCTATGATGCCACGGTCGTGGACAGGCTGACCCGGGCCGGCATGGTCCTGTTGGGCAAGACCAACATGGATGAATTTGCCATGGGCTCGTCCTGCGAGAGCTCTGCTTACGCCGTTACCCGCAACCCGTGGAACCCCGGGCGGGTACCTGGTGGGTCCAGCGGCGGGTCCGCGGCGGCGGTAGCGGCTGGCCAAGCCGCCTATGCCTTGGGGTCTGACACCGGGGGGTCGGTGCGCCAGCCCGCCGCCCTGTGCGGAGTGGTCGGCCTCAAGCCCACCTACGGGCGGGTATCCCGTTACGGACTGGTGGCGTTTGCGTCATCGCTGGATCAGGTCGGCACCTTCACCCGCTCGGTGGAAGACTGCGCCCTGGTGCTCCAGGTTATAGCCGGTCACGACCCCAAAGACAGCACGTCGGTGCCCCGGCCCGTGCCCGACTACCGGGCAGCGCTGGGTCGGGACCTGGCCGGCCTGACCCTGGGCATCCCCAGGGAGTATTTTGAAGTGGCGCTGGACCCGGGCGTCAGGAGGCAGGTGGAAGAAGCCATCCACGACCTAGAGGACCTCGGGGCAAAGGTAGGCGAGTGTTCGCTCCCCCACAGCGAGTACGCGCTGTCCACCTACTACCTCATCGCCCCGGCCGAGGCTTCATCCAACTTGGCCCGTTACGATGGGGTAAGACACGGGCTCAGGTCGTCCGGTGATGACCTGGAGTCTATGTACCAAAACACCCGCCACCAAGGTTTCGGCAGCGAAGTGAAGCGCCGGATCATGCTGGGCACTTACGCTCTCAGCTCCGGCTACTACGACGCCTACTATCTCCGGGCCCAGAAAGTGCGGACGCTGGTAAAGCGAGATTTCGAGCTGGCACTGGAGCGGTTTGACGCCCTGGTGTGTCCCACTTCGCCCACCGTCGCCTTCGGCATCGGGGAGCGGGTGGACGACCCCCTCACCATGTACGCGTCCGACGTGCTCACGGTGCCGGCAAACCTGGCCGGGCTGCCCGGCCTGTCGGTGCCCTGCGGCCTTTCCGAGGGATTGCCGGTGGGCCTGCAGATCATCGGCCGGCCCTTTGACGAAGAGACCCTTCTTACCATCGGCCATGCGCTGGAGAAGCACCGTCCGTTGGACCCGGAAAAGCGAGGACCACTGTACCGCCCCGGAGGTGATCCGTATGTCCTATGAACCTGTCATCGGGCTGGAGATCCACGTGGAACTGGGCACCAACTCCAAGCTGTTTTGTGCCTGCCCGGCCGAATTTGGTGCTGAGCCCAATGCCAACACCTGCCCGGTGTGCCTGGGACTGCCGGGTGCCCTGCCGGTGCTCAACGCGAAAGCCGTGGAGTACGCCGTGCGGGCGGCTTTGGCCCTCAATTGCCGGGTATCCACGTTTTCCAAGTTCGACCGGAAAAACTACTTCTACCCCGACCTGCCCAAGGGGTACCAGATCTCCCAGTACGACCTGCCACTGGCCTATGGTGGGTTCGTGGAGATTGCGCTCGAGGGTAGCCGCAAGCGTATTGGCATTCGCCGGGTCCACCTAGAAGACGATGCCGGAAAGCTCCTACACGAGGGTTCACCCCAGGGCACAGTGGCAGAAGCTGTTTCCAGCCTGGTAGACTACAACCGGTGCGGCGTGCCGCTAATTGAGATCGTGTCCGAAGCCGACCTGCGTTCTCCCGAGGAAGCCCGTGCGTACCTGGAGGAGCTCAAGAGCATCCTCCAGTACACCGGTGTGTCCGACTGCAAGATGGAAGAAGGATCTTTGCGCGTGGACTGCAATATCTCCCTTCGCCCGGCTGGAGAAGAGAGGTTAGGTATACCCGTTGAACTGAAGAACCTCGGCTCCTTCCGCTCGGCCCAGCGGGCGCTGGCCTACGAGGTCACCCGCCAGGCCGAAATCCTGGACCGGGGAGGGAAAGTGGCCAGGGAGACCCGCCACTGGGACGAGGCCCGCAGCATTTCGGTTTCCCTGCGTGAAAAGGAAGAAGCCCAGGATTACCGGTACTTCCCCGATCCGGACCTGGTGCCCATGGTGCCAGACCCGGAGTGGGTATGGCAGATCAAGACTTCGCTACCCGAGCTCCCGCAGCAGCGCCGGGAGCGCCTGGTAAACGCCTACGGGCTCTCTCCATACGATGCTGCTGTTATCACGGCATCGCCGGTGATGGCGGACTTTTACGAGGATGTGGTGAAGGCGGGGGCCGGGGCCAAGCCGGCAGCCAACTGGGTCATGGGCGAGATCTTCCGATATCTGAAGGCCCGGGGGCTGGAGGCCGAGGACATCCCCATCACCCCGGGGCACTTAGCTGAACTTTTGTCCATGGTGGAGACGGGCACCATCAGCGTTAAGATCGCTAAGTCCATCTTCGACGAGATGTGCGATACCCGTAAAGAACCCCGGGAACTGGTTAGGGCCAAGGGACTTTTGCAGATCGGGGCTGAGGAGGAACTGGTCCCCGTTATCGATGGAGTCATAGCCAGTAACCCGGGCGTGGTCGCGGACTACCGGGCGGGCAAGGAGCGGGCCCTGGGATTCCTGGTAGGCCAGGTGATGAAGGCAACCCAGGGGCGGGCCAACCCCCAGCTCGCGAACCGGCTCTTGGTAGAACGCTTGGCACTCTAGGGAGCGGCCATCGCCGGAGAGGGGAGGTCTCAGTTACCCCGGCATCCAGCCCCGGGTGAGAAGCCGTGAGCCGGGTGGTTAGAAGAGAGCCACGTGGGGCCTCAAGTGACCATCCAGTGCTTTCCGCAACTCGGGGATCTTGTTGCGCAAACGTCCTTTAGTCAGCTCGGCGATCTCGGCAACCGGCTTTTTCTCCGTCAGCAGTTCGGCTAGCATTGCCTTTGCGGAGACGCCGGTGATGTCCGTGGTCACGGAAGCCAGCTTGATGTTGGCGCCCTCCAGGAATTTCTGCAGCCGATTCACCTCGGAGGCTTTTTGCCGGATCAGGCTGGTGCCATAGCGGGTCAGGTCACGCAGTGCGAACAAGTTCGGCCAACCATTCGGCATCCGCCATGTCGGTTTTGCGCCCGGACTGTGGGCGTTGGCAAGGAAGATTTCAAAGTTGCTCTCCAAGATGTTGTAGACCGGCTTCCAGCACACTCCCGTGCTTTCCGTCGCGACATGAGTACACCCGACCCTGGCGGAGCTGGCGACCCGGACCGGTATGCCGGATCACCTCTTGGGCCCAGATCGTGATCTCGGCCGCACCATTCCACGGAACCAGGTTCTGTGCGCACTTCCATCCGGAGTCGGCGGCCGTCTCTGCGCTGGACGCCCAGGGACTGTTGAACCACTGTAGCCATGGCTGGCCGGTGGAAACTTTCCACCGCAACGCCAAGCAAGTGCTGGGCTTTGATGACTACCAGTTGCGCAGCACCAGTGGGGTGGAGCGCTACCTGGAGCTGGTACTCATCGCCTATACGTTGGCCGAGACGCAACGGGGCCTACTGGCTTCCCGGGATACGGACCAGCCACCACCAAGCCTGGGAGATGTCTGCCGGCAGAGCCAGCACCATGCTCAGTTACTCTTTGTTAGATGGCTATATGCCCAGTTCGAAAAAGGGGTGACTGTGGAAGCAGTCTGCCACCGACTTACTGGGTAACTCTGGGAGCCAAAGTACAAAACTTTTGCTTATAAATTGGAGGTGGAGAGCGTGAAATCAGGACAGCGAAGGGAAAAGACAGAGGGGGGACTGGGCCTTCTCGAGAGAATCGTCGACTCCCTCCCGGATGGCGTCCTTGCCGTCGACCGTGCAGGCAAGGTGGTCGTGTGGAACCGGGCCATAGAAGAAATGACGGGAGTCAGGAAGGAAGAAGTGCTGGGCAGGGGTGAATACACCTACGCTGTCCCGTTTTATGGGGAACGCAGACCCATCCTCGTGAACATTCTGCTCGGCAACGGTAAAGAGTGGGAGATTGGATACGAGAAGGTCGAGAGGAAGGGCCATGTTCTTGCCGGCGAAGGTTTTGCCCCTTACGCTTACGACGGCAGAGGCCTTCATTTCTGGACCATTGCGGCGCCGATCTATGATGAGGCAGGGAACCTGCTCGGGGCCGTCCAGTGCATCCGCGACATCGGCGAGCGCAAGCAGATGGAGGATGAACTGAGGCACTTGAACACCCATGACGCTCTCACCGGGCTTTACAACCGCGCCTTCTTCGAGGAGAAACTGCGGCGGCTGGAGAAAGGCCGCTCCTTTCCTGTCAGTCTCATCCTCTGCGACCTCGACGACCTGAAGGTGGTCAACGACACCTTGGGCCACACGCGGGGTGACGAGCTTTTGCGCCGCGCCGCCAGGGTGATCGCCAGCTGCGTCAGGGGGTCCGACCTGGTGGCCCGGATCGGAGGAGATGAATTTGCCGTGGTGCTGGCGCAAACGAACCAGGTGGCAGCGGAGGAAGTGGCGCGGCGCATAACCCAGGCCGTGGAGGAGGATAATGCGGGGCGCCCCGAGTTTCCCCTGAGCATTTCGGTGGGCACGGCTACGGCCGAAGACCCGGGGCGTCCGCTGGTCGAGGCATACAAGGAGGCCGACTACGCCATGTACAGGGACAAGCTTGCCAAGGAGGCGGAGCCGGAGGGGGCCCGGAAAAGAGCGAACCAGTTCGCCTTTCTCTACGACTTTTCCCGGACAGTGTCCGGCAGCCTCGAAGTAAGCGAGGTGGCGCAGCGGGCCCTGGAGGCGGTGCTGAAGGTGACCGGCGCCACCAGCGGGTCCGTGGTGATGCTGAGCCAGGAGATGCCGGCGGCTTTGGCTGCCGAGACGGCGGCGACCCTGGAGCTCGGCGACGAGTTCCGGATCGTGCCGGCTGGTGAAGTCATTGCCGCCGTCGAGCGGGAAGGGCGTGCTGTGCACTTTGACAGCCGCCCCGGAGCCGGTACGGCCGCAGAAAAGAGGCCGGCGGTAGCCGTGCCCCTTATAGTGGGGGGCACGGTGACGGGCGTGCTGACCGTCACGGGCAGGCCCGAAGGCGTGCCCTTCAGCGAAGACGAGGCCGCTTTCTTGACCACCCTGGGCACCGGCCTGGGGCTGGCGCTGCGAAACGCCCGCCTTTATCGCCAGCTCCAGGCAAAGGCGGCCATGCTGGAACGCCTGATCGACCTGGGGCAGGCGCTGGCCGGCCACCTCCATGAGGACAAGGTGCTCGAGATGGCCTTGGTGGGTGTAAGTGAGGGTCTCGGCGCGCAGTGGTGTGCGCTGCACCTGCTTGACGGGGAGACGGGCGAACTGGTGCTCAAGGTCAGCTTGGGTATGAGCGCGGAGCTGCAGGAGAGGGCGGCCCGTGTCCGGCCGGAGGGCAGCCTGCTGGGCGAAGCACTCCGGAGAGGGGAGCCCGTTGCGGTGGAGGATACGGCCGCCGCCGGGCCCGGCATGCAGCTGCCCTATTACGCACCCGAGGTGCGGGCAATGGCCGTGGCGCCGGTAAGAGCGGGAGGGAAGATGCTGGGCACCCTGAAGGTCTACTCTCCGGTACCGCGGCGCTGGCCAGAGGAAGAGATTGAGTATCTGGCCACCGTGGCGGGCCAGGTGGGCCTGGCGCTGGAAAACGCCCGCCTCTATGCGTCCCTGCGCCAGTACTACCTGAGCGCCCTGCAGGCGCTGGCAGCAGCCCTGGAGGCCAAGGACACCTACACGCGGGGGCACTCCGTGCGGGTGGCCCGGCTGGCGCAGGCGTGCGCCCGCGTCCTTGGCCTAAGCGATGAGGAGCAGGAGCAGATCCACCTGGCCGCGCTCCTGCATGACATAGGTAAAATCGGCGTGCCCGAGAGCATTCTTTCAAAGCCCGGACTCCTTGAACTGGCGGAGTGGGATGAGGTTAAGAGCCACCCTGTGGTGGGGGTCAGGATCGTGGAGCCGGCCGGGTTTCATCCGCAGGTGGTCGCCGCCATACGGCACCACCATGAGAACTATGGCGGGGGCGGCTACCCAGACGGCCTGGCCGGGAAGGAGATACCCCTCCTGGCGCGCATTATCAGCGTGGCTGACGCTTACGACGCCATGACCTCTGACAGGCCTTACCGGCGCCCACGCACGGCCGAAGAAGCAATGGAGGAGCTGCGCCGGGGAGCAGGGCGGCAGTTCGACCCCCTTGTGGCGGAGGCGTTCCTGCGGATACCAGCCCCAGAACTGGAAAATACTGGGGGGGGGGTAGGTGCCCTGGTTACCCTTCTCACCGAGGTTTTGTGCCTTTTGGCAGTTCAACCCGAAGTTCTGCTTGACTCAGAGATAGAAAGAGGTGCCTGACTGGCCTTATGGTCGGCCGGGCCCATTTGGTACTGGGTACAACCCTGCTGCACGGGTTGACACCGAGCAACGCCAAGGCCCGTTCCTGTAAGTGAGGTAGGCCGGGTGAGCATATCAACCACTCCCGGCAGTTCGGGTTGCACGCGATGGCGGCGACCCGTCCTCCAGCCGCTGGCTGCGGGCCTTGGCTTCGGCCCGGGCGGACCGGTGGGCCGGGGCCACCGGTGAGGCGGTGCGGTCGCGCGACCCCTCGTCCTCGAACAGCAGTGGCGCCGGCGCACTGCGCAGGTGCCACTCCACGTAGTAGGCCAGCGTGCAGAGCAAGACGTGAGCGCGCACGCGGTGCTTCAAGTAGCTGAGTATGCACTTTGAGGTCCGCGCCCTTGAGCATGCGGAAGGCCCGTTCCACCTTGGCCAGCTGCTGGTAGGTGCGCACCGTCTCCTCGTCACTGAGCGTGGCCGCCGGTACGTCGGTACATGTTCACTGCCCCGACGACCAAGTCCGCGGTGGGACGGTCGCCCATGGACCAGCCCACCGCGCGGCGGGAGAAGACGTCGATCACTACGGCCAAATACAGCCAGCCCTCATCCGTGGCATGCTGCGTCAGGTCCCCCACCCACAGTTGATCTGGTGCTGAGGCCACAAAGTCCCGCCCGATCCGATCCGGGTAGGACGACCGGGCCGGATCCCGCCGGGTACAACCCCGCAACCGCCGCCGATGCACCAGAGGGAGGGGTGGCTCTCCTGCTGAAAGCCCCCACCAATTTTACACCATCATAATGGACACTACTGTGGCAGGGTGCGAAATGTGGGTGAAAGTATGCTCCGAGCGGCGAAAAGCAAGCAAAAGAAAACACATGGATATGTTCTCTTAAAGCATTAGCCCCGGGGTACTCCCGGGCCGCCAATCTCCATAAACTACTTTCGTTCATCCATACCGTACACTATTCCTTCCGGGGGCCCTCACTTCGCACAAAATATTGTTTCCATCTTCTCTAAACCACAATAACAAAAGCAATAAGCGCACCAATAAACCCCGGCAAGGAAACACCCGTTAAAGCCAGAGCCAGGCAAAACCGGCGGCTATGGTTTGGAAGTAAGCTCACTGATACGCCCTGGTGTAAAAAGCAAGCCAGCCAAACGAACGGTTAGCAGCCGGGCAAGATAAAAGACAGATGACACAGCCAGATAAAAAAGGGATAATAGCAGCAGCAATCCTAAGTATCGCGGGATGGCTCCTCCTGCCCCTTCAAGCGTCAAGAAGATGAAAACCAACAGGGCTGAAACACCGGCAGCAGCCTGGCCGACCGGAAACTTAAGCCTCTTTGTGGTTGGCGCTAGAATATCCTCTGCGGTGGGTATTACAACAGGCGATAGCGTTTCAGGCGGTAAGGGCTGCCGGCCGGTGGAGCGAAAAACATGCACAAGCGCAGCTATGATTGTCCCGGCTGTCAAAACAAACAGGACCAGGGTTGCCGGCAGAGCAAAGTAGCCCAGATCCGGCACGAACCAATGTAGTCGTTCAGCATAGAGAAGAATAGCCGTTGCCGGCACGGCAATTAGGGCTGCCGCGGCAAGTGCTGCCGATGTTTCAAGTAGGCGGCCGCGGCGCAAAAGCTCTCTCCTTAGCAGGTAGACAATGCAGACCAGCGCCACAGGTAAAACAGAAGCCAAGTAACTAAGCCAGCCCTCTAATAATAAACTTCTTTGAGCTTCGGTCAGTAAATGATATTCGCCAGCAAGCCGCATGATGTAGCCGACACTACGGTATCCCAAAACAGCAATTCCCAGGAAGCCAAATGCGGCGGCCAGGTACCCGGCGGCAGCCGGTGAGGCCCGTAAAAGAAAGAAGGATACTGCGAGGCAGAGCACAAAGAGCAGAGTCGGGAAAAGCAGGAGATCCAAGCCTTTTGGTAGCTGGAGATAAGGCAATCTTACTGCTGCAAGGAAGTAAAGTAAGAGCAAAAGCAATGCTCCGGCCAGGCCGTAGACTGCGTAGGCAGAGGCGGCTACAATTTTCCCCTCCCGGTGGAAACCGGCTGAACCTTGGAAAAGAGTCCGGGCCAGAACGCGGGCCTGGTAAAAAACCAGGATGGTTAGCACTGCCAGCACAACCGTTACAAAGCCCCACATAATGATCTCGCCGGCGCTGCTTCCCAGGCGGTAAACCCAGGGTAAGGGATAAACGAGCCCTTTAATCGCCTCGCCGTAAGGCAGCGTGAACTTGATGGCCAGTATGGACAGGGCGACAAACAGCGCTGCGGTTAATGCCGGTCCGGGGCCCGACAGCAACCGGGCGCTTTTTAGCTTGAGCGCAGTCAGAAAAACTGCCGCGTGGGCCAGCACAAAGGGTAAGCCAAAGGTGAAAAAGAGCACCCCGAGCCAGGCTAAGAGGGATACAAGAGCACCAGCCGGGAGAGATAACATATAGCTAAAGATGGCTCTTCTAGCCTCATTTCCCGCAAGCACCTTGCTGCCCGGCGGCAACAAGTAGTTGGCGGCCCCGGGGGTAAATTCCGCCCACCCTTCTTGCTGCATTTCCTCTAAAGTTTTACCGGACTGCTCCAGCGTATTTGTGAAAATATCCCAGATGTAAGCTGCCGTTATAAAGCCGTAGCCTTCAAGGGAAAAATAGATTTTGTCTCCCGTTGGGTTTTGGGCAAACCGGATATTGCTAATCCCCTTGTAATCGGCAGGGTGCAATTCTTTTAAGTTTAAGCGATAATACTCCTGTTCTATGATATCAAAGACAACGATTTCTGCCTGCGAGCCGTAGGCGAGAAAGCGGTTTTGCGCTAATAACCCGGCAGGAAAAAGAACAAGCGGGCTGTCCTTTGGCAAAAGAGTGGCCCAATGCGGGCTGACAAAGCTTTCGTGCTCGTAGCGGCTTATCCGCCCCAACTGCCAACCCATGCCGGTTAACTGATAGACGGGTGAGACATACCCGGGAAGGGGTTCTACAAACTCAGTCACTGCTCCCGGAGACGATTCCGGGGCCGGTTCTGCCGCTCTTGGCGCTTTTGCTTTGGCAACCTGAACCTCTCCGGTGTCAAGGGTAAAAACATAGGTGTGGTTTCCAGCTTCCCAAAAATCTTCAGGCAGATTAAAGCTCAGCGTAAAGTAAATATGATCACCCTGCGGGCTGACGGCCAGCTCGATGCTTTCGGACATCTGTAGATACCTTTGAGGAAAAAGAGCCGTCAGGTCAATGCGGTGAGTCTTTCTGGAAAACAGCTCAACAAAATACAGTTCTTTTTCTGTGGCATAGGCGAGAAAGCGGGAAATGGGCGGCGACCAGGAAGGCTTGGCCAGATAATAATCCAGCGGCTGCAGTTCGAAAAGCCTGTTGCCCGAGAGATCATAAGCGCTGTAGGAGAAAACGCCTGCCTGCCAGACGGGAACCAGGCCTTCCGGCGTACCCCCCGCTCCAAAAGGTCTCAATACCAACCGGAGTTTGCTAAAAGCTTGGTATTTCTGGCTGCTTTTGACTTGCGCCAGAGTTTCCGCATCGCTTACGGTCAGCACCGGGTTTTGCTCGTTCAGGCGCGGCAAGAGCAGAACAAGGGCCAGCAAGTCATCAAAAGGGAGCAGGCCCGCGGTTGTGTCAATCACGTAGGCCCGGCCCAGGTTCTCCGTGCGATAGATCCCGTCAAGCGGTCCCTCCATGGGAAAACCGCTAATCAGGGCAACAGCAGGAGTAAGGGAAAGGGTGGCGGCTGCTGGCGCGAAGCCGCTTTCAGCAGCCGGGTGATACCCGGCCCTGACAAGCAAGATGGGGTACCGGCTGTCGAGCTCGCCTGTTTCCTGCAAAGACTGGAAGACATGCTCCAGGGCATGTACGTCTTGCTGCAACCGGGCCTTGATAACCGCCATCCCCTCGTCGGAATCCTCATAATGGAGCGAAACATAGACAGAGCGGTTCTGGCCGGCGATGGTGGAGGACACTGGCACAGTGGCCGTTGCCAGCGCAGGAGTCAAGATAATAGATAACATCAGGACAATTGAGGTCAAAATCATAAAGACTTTGACACTAATATCTCTAAACATTTGGTTTGTCTTGAAGGTAGAGTTGCTTTCTGCATTCTCAAGTAGTAGAAAAAGCCCGCATTTGATGTTAGATTCTTAGCTTTAAAATCAATTTTGTTAATCATCCGCCTTCTAAACCCTCCATCCAGATAACCCGGTTCCTGCTGTATACATAAAATCCTTTGAGGGCATCTTTTATGAGCTGTCCGTCTTGATCATAGACAGCATAGTGGATACCTACCCAATAGGGAAACAACCATCTTAAAGATAGCCCCCGATGATATAGCTCCATGGACAACGCCTGGTAGGGAAGCGCAAAAAACATAAAGGGCATTGCCAAACCTCCCCACCCTAAGGGTGTTACCCCAAACATGCTAAAACCGTGAGCTGAACTCTCCACACGATAACCCGCGTACTGTTCCTCTAAATGCCGTCTTGTAATGTCTACTGCCTGCTCACCCCAGTTGTCGTCTACCACATCCATGATGATGAAAGACATAATCATATGAACAGCTGTTATGGCTAAAACCACGCTGGCAACAAAGATTATTTTACGCTTAACCGATGCTTGCTTAAATCCTTTTCTCATTAACTGACCCTCTTGTTTTTATGATTTATATAGGATTTATACATTTCTCATTTTGACTGATCACTCGCAGCTATCTTCCGCACCCTTCGCCATAAAAAACATAATTTCAAAAAACATTACCCACCTAACTATTTATGTTTTATCGCCCGGCGGCGAATGATAAGTATCGTGCCCAAAATTAACGCTGCCAGCACTGCGGCTGCGATATAGATATAGTAGATCGTATGGCCGGCGCCGGGTGACACTTCTTCTGCCACAGGTTCGCCTGTGACCCTAAAAACTGGTTCACCTGCGTCAAGCTGGATGTCCTCTTCCTCCAAAGTTTTAAGCTCGTCAGGGCTTAAGACTGCCTTTTGATCCACCCTGACAGGAACCTCTATCTTCTGTTCGTTGGCGAGGCCCTTATTGATCATAGCTTCGACCATGTATACATCGGTCTTGAAAAATACACGCACCCAGCTGTTTTCAACAGTTACCGCGCCACGCTCCACATTATGTGCCCTGACAACGCAACTCCTCGCTTACCGCGGGATCCAGCACCTTAAGCACCGCCATACCCGGGCGGGAAGGCAACAGCAACAACAGGCAAAATTCTTCAACATCCGCTCGCCCTCCTAAATAATGTTGATTATACTGCTTTAGACGGGCAAGCGAGTATTTTGTTCCACTCCGGTCCCGGTTTTTGCAGCAGGGGGAGGCGGGTTCGTTGTGGATCTACCACGACGCGGAGGCTCCCATGATAAGCGGCATGTGCAGGTCCCTTGGAATAACGCAGGCCATAGACGAGATGGTGGAGTGGGAGGAAAGGCAGTATAAGCTTTCCCCCGGGCTCAGGGTGGAGGCCATGATAGTCAACATCCTCATGGGGAGGAAGCCCTTGTACAGGCTCCACGAGTTCTTCGAAGACGTAGACGTCTCCAAGATATTCGACCCCGGCATCGAAGCGGATGACTGGACCGACGACGCCATGGCGAGGGCTTTAGACAAGCTGGCCGCTGCGGGACCGGAAAAGGTGTACGGGGCCGTGGCGCTGGCTGCCGCATCCCGTGAGGGAGTGGACCTAAGCGTCCTTCATGCCGATACCACTTCCGTGTCCGTCCAGGGGGTGTACGAGGATGATGTAGGAGAAGACGTCCTCTCCATCACCTGGGGATACAGCAAACAAAGCAGGCCAGATCTCAAGCAGTTTCTCTTGGGCATCGGGTCGACCAAGGATCAGATACCGCTAATCGGGGAGGTCTTGGACGGGAATACATCCGACCACGAGTGGGCGAGGGGCCTCTTATGCCGTCTGTCTTCGACGTTTAAAGAAGACGTGGTCTACGTCGCCGACTCCTCCTTGGTGAGCAAGATAAACCTGGAGGCCATAGCGGAAAAGAACGTGAAGTTCATCTCCAGGATCCCCGCCTCCTTCTTAATCGCGGGAGAACTAAAAGAGCGCGCGTGGGAGGAGGGGTCCTGGGAAGAAGTGGGGGCGTTGAGCCCAAGGAAGGAAGCCTCGCTCTACAAGGTCTGCTCCTTATAAGGAGGATTGGGACGGGCGGCCTTACCGCTTCGTGGTGGTGCACTCCTCCAAGCTCGACCAAAGGAAGGAGCACGCGGTAGAGAGGGCGCCCTCGGTAAAACAGGCGGAGCTTGACAAAGCTTCCGTCGAGCTTGCAAAAAGGGAGTACTACTGCGAGCCGGACGCGCGCGAGGGGCTAGAGAGGTTTCTAAAAGAGCACGCATCCCCCTGCTTTCGGCACGAATGCGAGGTCGTGGCAGGCTCCCGCGTCAAGCGAAGCCGGCGGGGAAGGCCGCCGCAGGGTTACGTAGCGCCCGTGGAGACGTACTACTCGGTGAGGGTGACGTACCGCAGGGACGAAGGGAGAGCTGCTTCGTCCTGCTGACCAACGTCGACGACGAAGAGCGCTTTCCCGATAGGGAGACACTTCGGCTCTACAAAGGCCAGCAGCTCGTAGAACAGCACTTCTCTTTCACAAAGGACCCCAAGATGGTCGGCCCGGTGTACCTAAAGAAGCCCGCGCGCGTGAACGCCTTGGCCTACGTCTTCTTGCTCGCGCTCCTCGTCTACGCCTTCATCCAATTCAGGGTAAGAAGGAGCCTCAAGGATGGGCGGGAGCCGCTTATGGTCTCCGGGAAGGTGAAGACGTTCTCCCCTACGGGAAGGCGGGTGCTCCAGCTTTTCGAGAGGATGAAGGTGATAAGGTACGAAAACGGCCGCCGGCGCATCCCCGACAACGTGCGCGTCCCGGAGCGCGTCTTAGGCTACCTCGGACTTCCCGTTGAGATATACCTCCGGCATCTGCCGCCGTAGGACCCTGCCATTTGAGGGCTGAAGAAATTCGGGAAAGGCTGGTGGTCAGGGTGCGAAATATGGGCTTTAACCCCGAGAACCGCCGCATCTTGCAGGGTGGCGGTGACCACTACATCATCGGTGAACGGCTGTGGGTGGGACGCGAGGGACAGCCGGTTGTCGCCTTGCGCCGGGGCGGCCGATTCCGTAAGCTGGCCTGTGGCCTGGAGATCAAGGAAGTGGTGGTGGGCGGAGACAGCGCGGCCCGCCGCCAGTTCGTGGTCATCCTCAACCCCGAGGAGGCCGAGCATGACCGCACTAAGCGCGCCGATATCGTGGCCGCAGTGGAACGTCGGCTGGCAGACCTCCAGCAGTTGACGGGCGAGCCTCATACCAAGGCCGCCTGCACCCTGCGGGCTCATCCGGTCTATGGACGTTACGTGCGCCAGACCAAGACGGGCCGGCTAACCCTCAACCGGGCGCGAATCCAGGCGGAAGCCAACCTGGACGGGAAGTTCCTGGTGAGCAGTTCCGATGACCAGCTGTCGGCCGAGGGCATCGCGCTCGGCTACCGGCAACTGTGGTGCATCGAACGGGTCCACCGCGACCTCAAGCATGTAGTGGAATGTCCGGCCGGTATATCACCGCCTGGAAGACCGCACTCGCGCTCATGTCCTGCTGTGCTGGCTGGCTCTGCTGCTGATCCGGGTGGTGGAGAACGCCACCGGTGATACCTGGCGCCGGTTAGAGATGCAGCTGGCCAAAGTTGCAGGTTGGCATCCACAGCATCCAGGGCGGTGAGGTATGGCAGACCACGCGTCTAACCCCAGCCCAGCAGCAGATCTTCGCCCAGTTGCAGGTGGAGCCGCCCGCGTGCTACCTGGCTATTCCTCTCCCCAGACCCCAGACTGTGTGATCACAACCGCAATCGTACCACCATGGTCCAAAAAGCGACTCCATGGCTACTCCATTACTCCCAACTTCGGTTTAAAGGTAAAGAGATGTCATGGGGATGGTTCCGATGACATAACTTTGCTGTCAACAGAACCGTCCCCATGACACTATGACACCATCAGGGCCAGGAGGCGGTGAGTCGGCTACCCCGTATCGACCTGCAGCGCCTCCCTTTTGCAGGCGGCCACACAGAGGCCGCACCCCTTGCAGCGGTTTTGATTAATCGAAACCTTCTTGTTGGGATGGAAAACAATTACATTAGGGTCCGGGCAAGCCCAGATACATAATTTACAGCCATTGCATTTGTTTTCGTCTATTCTAGCGCTGAAATACATGTTCGCTTACCCTCCTCAAATCGCGTACGCCTGTACGGAGCCCTTGGCCTGCTCCACTACTGCCATGTTCTTCTCCATCAACTGGGCCAGCTTGGCGAACTTGCCTTTTAACACTTCGTCCAGGGCGGCGGTGGTTCCGGAGGCGACAAATTTCCCTCCTCCGAACCGCTCCGCCATGGCTTCCGCCAGGGCTTTATTAGTGACCAGGTCGGTTACACCGAGGAGCGCGCCGAGCATGGCCATATTGGTGGAGAGCTCGGTTCCGGCCACTTCCATGGCTACCCGCGTCGCCGGGCTATAAAAAAGCTGCGCTTCCAAACTAGCTAACCGTTTTCTATCGCTCTCGTCCAGGGGAAGCGGCTCCGGTGCGTTGATGATAATCTTTCCTTTTGGCTGCAACCCGTCGAAGAAAGGCATGGTATAGCATTTGCCCAGGGTGATTACATGGGGGTGAAAGATCATGATGATATCAGGAAAAAGCAGCTCGCCCCGTTCGTGAATCGGCTGCGCGGCGATGCGCACATAACTTTCTGCCGGGGCAAGCCTCTTCTCCGCCCCGAAGAACGGGTTAACGGTGCTGAGCAGACCGGAGCGGACAGCGGCAACACCCAGGATATGAGCAGCAGTGACCACCCCTTGCCCGCCCAGCCCCGACATGCGAATGAAGGTCTTACGTTGCATTACCGCTGCGCCTCCTCTACTTGTTGAATGTACTCTGCGGCCTCCGGTGATAAATATTCCTCCGGCCGAAAAATCCCTTGCTTTTCCCGCTCTCTGATTACTGCCAGCGTGTCGCCGGGCTTGAACTTGTAATTGGTTGGGCAGGGGGTAAACAGCTGCACGTAGGTGGGGCCGATCTCGCGGGCTATGAGAATTGCCCGGCGTACGGCCCGCTCCAGGCGCTTGGGCTGGGCAGGCGCCGCCACCGCCACGTAGGCGCATCCAGCCGCCCGGGCCACTTCCGGGAAATCAACCTTTTCAAATTTTTTCCCCTTGGGAGCCATGTTCAGGACCGCTCCCAATTGGCTCATGCCGCTTTCCTGCCCCCCGGTATTGGCATAGGCTTCGTTGTCCAGCATAATGGTGGTGAGTTTTTCCCCCCTAAACCAGGAGTGCATCACCGCTTCCAGGCCGATATCGCAGGTGGCGCCGTCTCCGGCGATGACTACCACGTCTTTAACCCGGTCGGGGAAGCGGATGGAAAGGGCTCTCTTCAATCCTGTGGCCACGGCGTTCTGATTTCCGAAGAGAGAATGAATGTTGTGCACCGCCGCCTGGGGGAAGGCCAGGGAGCTGCATCCTGTGGCTCCGACGATGATCGTGTCTTCTGGATTGGGCAAAGAGACCAGGGTCAGGCGCAGGGAAAGGGCGAGGCCGCAACCGGCACAAAGAGGGTGTTCCTCCAGGAGTTCCTTAAACGTCCCCATGTCGGCCACCCCCAGGTTTCTCCCGAAGGGACCGCTTTCCACCAGCTCCCGGTACTCGACGGGCATGACTTCCTCGAAACCGGGGGATATTTGACAAAGATTGCGCTTCATGCAGAGCACCTCCGAATTACCTCCAGGATCATCTCCGTAGGCATGGTCATCCCGCCGAAAACCCGCGGCCCCCCCACTACCTTGGTATTGTCCTCCACGGTGGCTTTGATTTCTCTGGCCAGCCAGCCGACCCGGTTAAGTTCGGGGACGATTACCGCTTTGCACTGACCGGTGAGTGCTTTAACCTCTTCTGTGGGGAACGGGCGGAGGCACTTGATTTTTACCAGCCCTACGTCAATCCCTTCTGCCGCCGCCGCCGCCATCGCTTCCCGGCTTTGCGATACGGCGGTGCCCGAGGCGATGATAAGGATATCCGCCCCAGCATTTTCGGCCTCCACCAGGCCTTTCAGGTAGTGTTGGATATGCGGCCGGGCCCTTTCCGCCGCCGCCAACACCTCTTGCTGCCAGGAGGCGTGGGCTGCGTAGCTGATAAAGTTGCTTTTCATGACGAAGGGATCCCGCATCTGCCGGAAGGGCACGTTTTCCATATCCATGACCGGCACGGGAGAGCTGTACGGATCATAAGGAGGCAACTTCAGCTCCGCCGGGGCCACTACCACTTCGTCCCGGGTATGGGTGACGAAAAAGCCGTCGGCGCAAACGCCCACCGGGATATGCACCTCGGGCCTTTCAGCGATGACGAAAGCCTTCAAGATCATGTCGTAAAGATCCTGGGCATTTTCCGCGTGGAAAATCATAATCCCCGTGTCCAGCATGTAGGCCATCTCGATGGTGTCGGGCTGGATGGTGAGCGGCGAGTTTACGCCCCGGGTGAGAAAGGCGCAAACAACCGGCAGCCGGGCGCCGGCCCAGGTGGGAAACATTTCAAAAGCGCGCAGGGTTCCCGGCCCGCCGGTGGCGGTAAAAACGCGCACCCCGCCCATGGATGCTCCGGCCACTGCTGACATGACCGAAAACTCGTTTTCTCCGCGGAAATAGTCTTTCAGGTAACCCTCCGCGTATAGGTCGCCCACCAGGTGCATGCTCTCCGACTGGGGGGTGATCGGGTAAGCGATGGCCAGATCCACGTTGGCCCGCTTGATTGCTTCGCCGACGGCTTCGCTGCCGGTGATAAAGAGTTTGCTTCTTTCGCTCTGGAAAAACAGGTATTCCGGGTCGACCACTTTTTGCGCAATCACTGCCGGCACTCCCCTTTTTTGCGGATGATTACCTCTGTCAGCCGCTTTATTTCTGCCAACCCCATCTCCCGGAAGGAGATCATGGCGTCTTCGTGCCCCATCTCGGCGCAGAGGGCGATGGTGTAACAATCGGTGCCTCCCCTGATTATTTTCAGGGCGACGTTGGCGTAGTGGCAGTGGACGCCGACAAAGACACAGACGTCGATCCTATTATGCCAAATGGTTAAGTTGGGGTGGTTCGGGTTGATCTCCACGGCGGGGTTGATCATAGGGTACTTCGGGCGGTAATCAGGCATGGGAATGATCCCGGCGTTCGCTGCTCTGGCCAGCTCGATTATTGCCCGCGCCTTCTCCGCCACTCCCTCCTTCCAGTTCCAAAGCAAGAGCGGTCCCGGAAAAAGGTAAGGTTTTTTTGCCGAAAGCAATTTTTCTGCCGCCTTCTCCATGGCTTCTGCCTGGGAGACGATGGCTCCTTCCACTAAGGCTTCGCCCTTTTTACCGGGAAGGGCCACGCCCATGCTGGCGGCAGCCGGGGGCAGGTAGCCTTCGGGCCCGGGCAAAACTCGGTATTGCGGTATCGCCATATTGCACTCCTCCTGCGTTGTAAATTCTCTATCTGGGATCAAATACGCTTAGCGCTTGTGCTAGATAAAAAACTTATTTGCCCAGTGGACAACCTCGTCCGGAAACTCGGCCCTGATGGTCAAGTGGCCCATTTTTCGATTCGGAGAAGCGTCGCCCCGTTTTCCGTATAGGTGAAGTTTGGTGTCGGGAGGGAGGTGAGGTATCTCCTGCAATACTTGCGCGAGATGTTTGCCCAAAATATTCACCATTACCACGGGGGTTAACAGGTCGGGGGAACCGAAGGGAAGACCGCAGAGAGCCCGGATCAGCTGTTCAAATTGAGAGGTGTAACAGGCATCAAAAGTATAATGGCCGGAGTTATGGGGCCTTGGTGCCAACTCGTTCACCAACAGCCCTTCCGCGGTGAGGAAAAACTCCACCGCCAGAAGACCGACTATATCGAGCGCTTTGGCAATCTCCAGGGCCGCCTCTTCGGCCGCTGTCTCCATCTCCGGGGGTATCCGTGCGGGGACGATACTCATAAAGAGGATGTTGTCCCGGTGGATGTTCTCGGCCACCGGAAAGACGGTCGTTGCCCCCGCTCTATTTCGGGCGACGATCGCCGAACACTCGTGGGTAAAGGAGATCATCTTTTCCAAAACCCATTCCTGGTTTGAGCTCTGAACCTGCTCTAGCGCGGCGGGCAGAGCCCCGGGGCCGTGGATGGCCAGCTGGCCCTTGCCGTCGTAGCCGCCCCGCGACACCTTGAGCATACAGGGGAAACCCAGCTCTTCTACAGCCTGGCTGAGCTCGCCCTCGTTGCGGATCACCTTAAACGGCGCTACCGGGAACCCCGTCCGGTGAAGTTCAGTCTTTTCCAGGAATCGGTTCTGGGTTATCGAAAGGATCCGGCTCTTCTGGGGCAACCGGTAGCGCTTCTCCAGTTCCCGCACAACTCCCGCATCGATATTTTCAAACTCATAAAGCACCAGCGCCGACCTTTCCGCCAGCCGGATCGCCGCTTCCAAGTCATTAAACCCGGCGACAATCTGATCGTCGGCAACCTGGCCGCAAGGAGAGTTCGGGGTCGGGTCTAAGCAGATAACTGAATAACCCATTTTCTTCGCCTCAATGGCGATCATCCGGCCCAACTGCCCACCGCCCAGGATGCCGATGGTTTCGCCGGGAAGCACCACGCGTTCCGCTAAAATAGCTGCGTTCCTCCCTTTAAAACCTGACCGGCCGATTCTTCCCGGCGTAAAACCAACTTATGTTTTAGCGACTCATCTTCGAGGGCTAGGATCTGCGCGGCGAGGAGGGCGGCGTTTTTCGCCCCGGGTGTACCGATAGCCACGGTGGCTACGGGTACCCCAGCGGGCATCTGCACGATGGAAAGCAGGGAGTCAAGCCCCTGCAGGTGGATGGCCGGTATAGGGACGCCGATTACAGGGAGTATAGTCTTGGCTGCAACCATGCCGGGCAGGTGAGCGGCTCCCCCGGCCCCGGCGATAATCACTTTGATCCCTCTGCCGGCGGCGGATTCGGCGAAGCTGAACAGCCAGTCCGGGGTACGGTGGGCGGAAACCAGGCTTTTTTCGTAACCAATGCCCAGTTCATCCAGCACCAGACACGCTTCTTTCATCACTTCCCAATCCGTCCGGCTACCCATAATTACCGCAACGATCGCTTGCACGAGACGATCTCCTTTCACGCCGATGGCCGATGACGGGCATTTGTAAGTGTACTAAACTAAATTCTACCTGTACGCCTTCTAAAATGCAATTCCTTTTTACCTATCTTTCAGGGTTCCGTCAAAGTCTAATGGGATACCGAGCTAACCAGGGCAAAGAATTTGGGGGTGGCTTTTCGCGCAGACATAGTTTATCATGGGTATATGAGTACCTCCGCCCTAAATTCATTGGTAGTGCGCCCGATCCGACCCGGCGAGGAACCCACCTGGGATACGCTCATGGCGACTCATCACTACCTCGGGTTTGAGCGTCTGGTCGGTGAGTCGCTCAAGTACTTGGCCCTGCTGGAAGGCGAGTGGGTGGCCCTGCTCGGCTGGGCGAGCGCCGCAGTTAAGTGTGCAGCTCGTGACCAATAGATCGGATGGTCCCCCGCACAGCAATGGCGCAGGCTCAAATTTCTAGTTAACAACCAGCGTTTCCTGATCTTACCCCACGTGCACCAGCCCAATCTTGCCTCCCAGTGCCTGGCGCTGAATCTGCGCCGGTTGAGTAGCGATTCATCCGGTGGTCTTGGCAGAGACCTTTGTGGATGCCAGCCGCTTCCAAGGCACCTGTTACCGGGCCGCCAACTGGCTACCCCTCGGCCAGACGCGCGGCTTTGGTCGTAGTAGTAGCCGCTACTATCATCATGGCCAACCCAAAGCCGTCTGGGTGCGTCCGTTGCACTGCCGGGCACGGGCCCTGCTAACGGCGCTGTTCACCGCTCCCATCCTACAAGGAAAGGGGGGCATCCGCTTGGATCTCAATACCGTCAAGATTGGGAAAGCAGGCAGCCTCCTCGACTACCTCCGAAAGCTACCGGACCCACGCCGGCCCCGGGGCATCCGCCATCGTCAGGTATCCATTCTGACCGTAGCGATCTGTGCCGTGCTTTGTGGTCATCGCAGCTACACCGCCATCGGCGAATGGGCAGCGGATCAGGATCAGGAGATCCTCCAACGCCTGGGGTGTCGTCGTCACTCGTTGCGTCTCAGCCAACGTGCAGGCGATGAGTACCAGCTCCAGGTAGCCTACTGGCTTCCCGGGATACGGACCAGCCACCACCAACCCTGGGAGACGTCTGCCGGCAGAGCCAGCGTGGAAGTAGTCTGCCACCGACTTACTGGGTAACTCTGGGAGCAAAAGTACAAAATTTTAGTAACATAAAAATAGTATAGTATTAACCTGAGTCAAGCGGATACCCCAATGAAAGAATTCATCATACAAAATATACTCTTCAGCACTCTCCTAGATAGGGAGATACATGGACTCATTAGCCGGCAGGCTGAGGACCTCCGGGCACCGCCAAATCCAGTGGAATCCTCGGCACGTCCTGATCCTGCCTGGGGTACATCGGCAGACATCTCCCCGGGGCCTGGGTCACCGAGTCAAGAGCGTAGGTGGGCTCTTAGCATTTCCAGGCCTTCACCGTCCAGGCATGGCTCCACGAGACCGCAGGCCATGCATATCCTGGCCTTGATCTGAACGGAATGGAGTAGCCCCAGTACGGCATAGGGAATGGACCCAAAGTCAGCTGGCTTGCGGTGGTGAGTAGGTACAGTGCTCCACTCAGTGCCGCCACAGGCCCGGCATCGTACCTCGGGTTTAGGGGATTTCTCCAGCGCCCGGGGAGGAGCAGCGCCTTGCAGAAAGCTGTTGTGAGCATATCCTGAAATCTGGCCAAGCTCGGGATGCCTGGCCGTGACGAGAGAGAACCGCTCTCCCCTTTGCACAAGATCCACAGGAGTTCCCTGGGGAAGCTCACCCACCACTTCCCCGTCGGCGTGGGGTTCCTTGCGGAGCTTCGTTGTTCTGGCGCCGGTGTATAGCTGGCACACAAGCCATACCTCCCGCTAGCGGCTGGTTTTCTACGCTTTGGTGAACTTCCAGGCGCACCAAAACTCCGATCCGGTGGAATCGGGCGGGCACCCCAGGCACTCGGTGCTGATGGCCGGGTCGATGACCCGGGCGAACTCGCGATACTCTATGGTTCCCACCGACTTGCAGGGAAACGGTGCCATTCCCTTGCGCTGCCTGGCGTTCTGCACCCGGCACTCAACCATCTTCAAGACCAGGGTGTGCTCGTCAACTCTCTCCAGTTCCTGCCGGTTGATATGGGCATAGAGCCGGTACTGGAGAGCAAACGCCAGTCCGTCCAGGCCACTTCCGTCGGCAAGGCCCCAGCGCTGTTTGATGCGGTTGGCCTCGATGACGGTAAATCGGCCCATGGCCTCCTCATCCAGGCGGATGGCCGCTTCCATTCCAAACGCCGATTCCACTGCCTGGAACCAGAGTCCATCATGGGCCAGCCAGAGCTTGGCTGCATCCTCCAGGAGCTCAGACAGGAGCTTCGGTTCCAACCGGGCGAAATCCACCATGTTCTCACACCTCCGCGGGAGATCATCCGGGCCCGGTATTCCCTTGAGACCCGGGTTTGGCCGGCTCACGGATGCCTTGACTGGCGGGAACCTTTAGAATCCGGGCTGCCTCGTCCTGCTATGCGGGCTTCATACTTGGCCATAGCCCCTGTCAGGCTGGCCGAGAGGTCCACTCCGGTGGAGTTGGCCAGGCAGAGAAGGGAGAAGTAAAGGTCACCGAGTTCTCCTGACCAGTTGCAGCCCAGCTGCAACTGCTGCCTGCCATAGGAGCTGCCACGGAGCACCTCCTTGGCTGCCTCCCCGAGCTCGGAAAGTAGGTCCAGCAGGCGCTCGGCCACCGGTGCCTCAAGCCCGTATGCCATCACCAGCCTGCTTACACGCTCTTGATCATCACTGGGCACTGGTTGCTCGCTCCTTTCAGGAAGCGTCGAAACCACAAACCGACATGCAGCGCCTGAGGTGCCCGCACGGTCTACGGTCCCGCTGTGACCTGGTGGAGCTGTATGAGATTACCGCACGTGTCGTCGAACACGGCAATAAGTGCACCCGTGGTCTCAGTGGGTTTCACTATGAACGTAACGCCCGCCTTCACCAACCGTTCGCATTCCCCGCGTATGTCGTCAACGCCAAAGGACGTGGCCGGTATGCCCTGGGAGTAGATGGCTTCCTGGTACGCCCGGGCAGCCGGGTTTTCGTTGGGTTCCAGCAAAACCTGGGTTCCGTCCGGGTCTTCAGGCGAGACCACCGTGATCCACCTGACGGCCGGGATGTCCACCTTCTTCACAAAGCCCAGGACTTCCGTGTAGAACCTGAGGGCTTTTGCCTGGTCGTCCACAAAGACGCTGGTCAAGTCAATTTTCACGGGCATTCCCCCCTGTACAATAGTCAAAGGCCCAGATGGATACGGCGAGGTGGTGACGGGTAATCAGCGGTACCATCTTCTTGGCTTCCTGCTGCAGTTTCTCCGGCACTACAAGGATCACGCGGCCGAGCCCGGCCAGGACATCCAGACGATCGAACGTTCGCCGCTGGTCCAGTTCCAGGGTCACCATCACCGGAAATGGCGTGCCTCCCGGGGCCGCCTTTACCCAGGCATCGGGCAAGTAGCCCTGGACGCGCTGGGGCGGCACATATCGTCCCAGGTTGGCACTGATGATTACGTGGCCGGTGGACTTGAGTTCCCTCAGGGCTGCGGCCAACAACACCTGGTAATGGCGGTGCGTCTGGTAGGTACTCGGGCCGAACATACAGCTTCCCTCCGGAGCATCGCTTTGCCGTGCGGTCTTGGTTTTCCTGCTCGCACCCCGGGGGACACTAGGGCCTGGGGTGAGCACGTGTGATCAGGGAGACTTACTACGCCGTCGGCGGCCATAGGGAAGTCCTGCACGGTGAAGAGAGCATCCAGGCTGCCCTCAACCAGCTAGCTGGAGTGCGTGGTGTGGAGGTGGACCAGGATAAGACGGGTTAAAGTCAGGCACTTGCCCGAAATCACCAGTGCTGGCATCATTGGCCAAGCGCTGGAACTGGCCGGTTTTGCGGCTTTGGAGATCAACCTGCCATCTGGAGGACACTGAGGCCGTGAGCTCTTGCCACAATCAGACCCGGAACACTATCCCCCGGGGAGGTACCTGCAGCCACGGTCAGGAAGTTAGAGCAAGGTAGTTGCAGGTGGCATACGGGAGAAGAAGGACGAGAGGCTACGGATCCTGTAGGTGTTCTTCAAGAGACTGGTGCATTCTTCCGGGACTTGCAGCGTGTTCTGCAGGGTAATTTGCAGGCCCAGGTCCCCGTCAAAGTGAGTTTTTACGGTGGAGACAGGAAGAGCAGGTTGTCTGTAGAGCAAGCTAGTTGAGGCTTGGCTTGAGGTAATAAGAGTCGGTAGGGGTGGCAGACCAGAAGAAGGATAG
>JBFLYN010000001.1:0-229942 GCA_040756655.1 Bacillota bacterium | reverse complement strand
TCGACGAACCTGTCCCATAACGAGAAGCCCTCCCTCGGTTATTGCTTCCACAAAGGAATACCTACGGGATCAGTGGCTTCTCGTCCTTCTTTTTCCGTCAACTCCCCACAATTACTTTACTCTTACCTCGCCTGGTGTTGTCTCACCGCCGTAATTATGTTAATCATCCCGCGACACACCGGATGTCCCCTGGTCCTGCCGGTTGGGCCCAGGAGGCTGATGACGGCATCCGCTCCTGCTAGCGCCTGCCTGATGGCGGGCAAGTCTTCTATGTCGCCGGGGACCACCTGCAATCCGGGGCAGGTGGTGTCTAACTTGGCAGGGTTGCGCGCGTATGCCCGTACCTCATGGCCTTGCGCAAGAGCCTGTTGCACCAGCAGTCTACCGGATATGCCGGTAGCGCCAAAAACAGCCAGCCTCACGATGTCCGACCTCCCCACCACATGCTTGAGCTTGCACCGGCGATAGCCAGTGGTAAGCTGGTTCCATCAGGAAAACAGCCCGGCTCCGATGCGGGACCAAGCACCTATTGGGGAGAATGGCTGATTACAGCCGCCCTGGAACATGCAAACTGGTGGGACTGGCTACAGAGCCTAATGTCCCAAAAAGGCTACTCGATTACTCGGAACTTCGGTCTAGCCGGGTGGCGTGAACTGGGATCCCGCGTGGCAGCTTTGGTCAAGACGGTGAGGTCACGCTCCTAGGTCTCCCCACTGCATGCGTCCCCGGGGCCGGGACCTGGTAGGCTCGCCGTCCACGAGGAAGGTGGACCTTACCTGGGGCCTCCGAAGCAGGATGCAAGCAAAAGCCAGGTGGGCGTTGGCGGTAACCTGGCCGCGCAACGCCCACGTCCAGCTTATCGTTTCTAAGCCTTGCTTACCTTGAACCGGGCAATGACTTGCTCTAGTATCTCGGCCGACCGTTGCAGTTCCTCGGCTGATGCGGCCATCTCTTCGGTAGCAGTGGAAGTTTCCTCTATTGCTGCGGATACCTCTTCGGCTGCACTGGCGTTTTGCGCTGATACCTGCGCCACCTGCCCCATGGAACTCATTACCTCCTCGGAACTGGCATCCATCTCCTGGGCGGCCGCTGCGTTCTCCTCGGTCACCGCTGCCACGCGCTGCACCTCTGTCACCACCTTGTTGCCGGTGGCTGCTAGCTGTCGCGCAGTCTGGGTGATGGCCATGAGTTCCTTGGCATTTTGCCCGGCGATCTGAGTGATCTGGTCGAGTGCTTCAGTAGCAAGGCGGGCTCGGCTTCCTCCCAGCTCGGCCATCTCGAGACTCTGCTTGGTGGAGGCGGCAACGCTCGCGATGCTGTCCTTGATGGACGCGACCAGCCCTCCGATCTCGCGGGCGGAGGCGGCCGACCTTTCGGCTAACCGTCGTACTTCTTCGGCCACCACGGCAAATCCCCTTCCATGCTCTCCTGCCCGGGCGGCCTCGATGGCTGCGTTAAGGGCCAGTAGGTTGGTCTGGTCGGCAATGCCGGTGATGACCTCGGTGATTTCGTTGATCTTTTCGGAAACTGCTGCCAGCTGGGACGAGCGCTCAGCGGTGGCCACGACCATCTCGCGGATGCTCTTCATGCTGGAAACTGCCTGTCCCACGGCTTGACTTCCCTGCTCGGCTGCCTGGTTGGTGCGTTCGCCCTCAGCGGCTACCGCTATTAAGTCCTCGACTACCCGTCCGATGGTCATCGCCATATCCTCGACCATTTCTGCAACTCTGTGTACGGCTCCGGCCTGCTCCTGGGCCCCCCTGGTGATCTGTTCGATGGCACGCCTCAGCTGGTCCATAGCGCTCGAAACCTTGGTGGTGACGTCGGTCTGGCGCGCAACTCCGTCAGCTACTTGTTGGATGCTGGCGGAGACTTGCTCGGATGCACCCGCTGCTTCCTGTGCGCCTTTGGCCAGTTGGGTGGCAGCGCTGCTAACACTGATGGCTACGCCCCGGGCCTGCTTCATGGCGTCTCTGAGGTTTGCCAGCATCTGGTTGAAGGCCTGCCCCATGTCCTGCAGTGCATCGCGGGTGTTTATCTTCACTTCATCCACGGTGAGATCGCCATCGGCTATACGCCGGGATACAGCCACCACCTGCATGATGCCTCGCACCAAGCCGCGCAGCATGATCACGTTCGAGTATACCGCAACGACCAGCGCCAAGCTGGTAACAGCGTAAAGGAGAAGGCGTAGCCGGCGCGTTTGCTCCAATGCCCGCTCCATCACCTGGTTCTTATGGGCAAACAGCTGTTCTAAGGCGTTGGCCAGAGCCTGCCGGGGCTCCTTGGCTGATGCTATCAGCTGGGTGAGGTCTGCGTCCTGCCAGCTGATCCTGCCCTCCATGACGTCGGTCACCTCGGCGATCAGGTCCTCGATCCTGCGATCCACCAGTCTCACCACGGGCAAAAGGTCCTTGTCGGCGGCGCCCTCAAGCCGATCTAGCCCGTCCTGCAAGGCCCGGACATAGGCACGGTACTCATCTATGTACGCCCGGTTACCTTCTAGTAGGTAGCCGTACACTGACCGGATGAGTCCTTCGGTATTGGCGGCCACCGCGTACCCGGTGGCAATCATGGGAACGCTCTTGTCTACCAGGTCTTTCTTGCTTGCTTCGATCTTGCCCAAGGATACCGAGGCCATGACTGCCACTGTGGCAGTCAGGCATACCAGAAGGAGAAAGGTGCCTGCGATCTTTACTGCGATCCGGAGTCTCAAACCTAGCCCTCCTCTCACATTTCGACATTCCCTGGTCGAAATATCGGCAGATTGGTGCTGCCTGTTAATATGGTTGAAGGAATTAGATGAACATGCGACCCTGATGAAAAGCATGGCTCACCATCGACAGGCCGTGCCGGTGCGAGGAATCTGGCATGCGTTGGGCTCCCAGTTCGGATAACATGCCGTCGACACATCCTGCTACGCAAGGTTCGGCGCGTCATGGTAGCCCGGTGCCTTTGCCCGGCCGGTCTAGCCGTAAGAGTGGGGCCATGCAGCAAGGAGTCCACGGACCCGGCCTTGGGCAGCGCAGAACGTTGTCCGCGTGCGCAGGCTCAAAAGGAACCATAAGGGTTCGACTCCTGTCGGGTCCCGGTCTTGAGCATCAAGCCGGTAGGCCCGGTCCGGGCATCATCTCGCCCGGTTGGGCACGAGCGTGCGGCCCCACTGGCGAGCGGCGCTGCGTGCCGATGGCTGGCTGTGGTCGGCCGTCAGGGTCGAGTCCCTGCCCGGCCGCAGAAGTTCCGCACGTGAGTGGGCAGAATCGGGGTTTAGCGAGCCTGGTCTTAGGCATCATCTACCGGCTGGGTAGCCGGGTAGCGTTCACCAGTTGGAGGCCACCTTGCGCACCCGGGTCTGGCGGCCAGCCTTGGGCCGGAAGCAACCTTTGCCCAGCGCGGATACGCTCGCGCGGACTCTGGAGCGGTTGGATGCTGGCGAATTGTGGACCTACAACCAGAAGGTGATCCAGCAGGCCCGCCACAACAAAGTATGGTCAGGCAGAAGCATCGGCGGGCTTATGGTGATCGCGGTCGACGGGACAGAGCTCTACAAGACCAAGGCCCCACAGCGTGCTTGTAAAAACTGCAGCACCCGTACCTTGAAAAATGGCAAGGTGCAGTATTACGAACGGGTAGTGGCCGTATCCCTGGTAGGCCGGGCTCCCCGGGTGCTCTATACCATTGAGCCGCAACGACCGGGGAGGATGAACCGGCGGCGGCCTATCGAGCCTTAAGGCAGCTTTATGCTCACAACCCACGCTACGCGGACTGCTGGACGCTGGATGCGCTCTATGCTCGGGCAGAGTTGATCAACCTGGCGCTGGAGCAGCATCAAGACGTGGTGGTGAAGGTGCGGCAAAAAGAGCGGCACCTGATCCGGGATGCCGAGGGACTATTTGCCAAGCAAGCCCCGGTCTATAGCGCTCGGGGGGTCACCTTGGCGGAGCGGCCCGGGGTAGTCTACGACGTGGAACTCTGGGAAGCGTATGAGCTGACTACCTGGGATGGGGTCAAGACCCCGCTGCGCTGCCGGCGGGTGGAGCAGGTCAGGCGGGAAAAAGAAGGTGATGGAAAGCCAGCGTTGAGCGATATCATCTAGTAACTACCTTGGGGCGAACCTACGCGGCCAAACTCATCTGGGAAATCGCTTTACGGAGGTGGGATATCGAGAACTGCATCTTTCATGACCTCAAGACCCACTGGCACTTAACGCACTGTTACCATCACAAGCAGCCGGCGTTGTACAACCTGTACCTTTTGTATTGCCTGGCGTTCAACCTGTTCATGCTCTTTTTTCACCGCCAGCTGCGGTCCCCTGAACAGGAGCGGTATACCTACACCGCGCTGACACGCCAGCTGGGTGAAGAGTTGATGTTGCTGGACGTAGCCATCTGGAGGTTGCCCCGCGGTCCTGATTACCCCCAGGCTCGGGTGGTGAGATGCAAGGTGCCAGTGCAATAAGAGCGAAAGGAAGACCGCGCTTGCGGTCCGAGACGGTCGAAGCGGGCAACGGTTGCTTCCGGTATCATGACTCGACTCCCCCCACTTGACTACGCAAATGGCAGCAGCTGGGGGCAGATGCGGAACCTCTGCACCCGGCCGGTTGGCGTTTGCTACCCGGTGGAAAATGTGGTATACTAACTGGCGGCGCAATGCGCCAAATTCGCACGCGGCCAGACCGGCACTGGGGTTGCCCTAGAGGTCCAGCTCCGGGAAGACAGCTGCGGAGGAACAAACATGGAGGTGCTAAGTTGTCCACAGTCACCATGAAACAGCTGCTCGAAGCGGGTGTCCACTTCGGGCACCAGACTCGTCGCTGGAACCCCAAGATGAAGCCGTTCATTTTCACCGAGCGCAACGGTATCTACATCATCGACCTGCAACGTACTGTCCGCATGGTTGATGATGCCTACGCTTTTGTCAGGGACGTGGCATTCAACGGCGGCAGAATCCTCTTCGTGGGCACCAAGAAACAGGCTCAGGAAGCCGTGGCCGAGGAAGCCACCCGGTGCGGGCAGTTTTTTGTGAACCAGCGCTGGCTCGGGGGCATGCTCACTAACTTCGATACCATCAGGCGCCGGATTGACCGGCTCATCCAGCTGGAAGAGATGGAACAGAGCGGCTACTATGAACGGCTGCCCAAAAAGGAAGTGGGGCAGTTGTTGCACGAAAAGGACAGGCTTGAGAAATACCTGGGCGGCATCAAGGGCATGAAGGAATTACCCAAGGCCGTGTACGTGGTCGACCCTCGCAAGGAGAAGATCGCCGTGGCCGAAGCCAGGAGGTTGGCCATCCCCATTGTGGCCATCGTGGACACTAACTGCGATCCAGACGAGGTGGACTACGTGATTCCCGGGAATGACGATGCCATAAGGGCTGTGCGGTTACTCACGGCAAAGATGGCCGACGCGGTCCTTGAGGGCCGCCAGGGAGTGCAGGTATCACAGTGATGAAGCGGGACGGCACTCCTAAGCTGTCGTCCCTTTCTTCAGGTTGTATGGCAAGGAGGACGCTGAGTGATTACTGCAGAAAGAGTCAAAGAGCTCCGGGACCGTACGGGCGCAGGTATGATGGACTGCAAGGCGGCGTTGACCCAGGCCGGCGGTGACTTGGAAAAGGCGGTGGATATCCTCCGCAAAAAGGGGATTGCCGTGGCCAGCAAGAAAGCCGGCCGGGAGGCGCGCGAGGGGATAGTAGACGCCTATATCCATCTGGGCGGCCGCATCGGCGTCTTGCTGGAGCTTAACTGCGAAACGGATTTCGTCGCCCGTACGCCCGAATTCAAGGAACTGGCACACGAGCTGTCCATGCAAGTGGCCGCGGCGCGGCCGCTGTACACTCGCCGGGAAGAAATACCGGCCGAGGAAGTAGAAAAGGAGCGGTCTCTCCAGCGTGAGCGCGTGCTCGCAGAGGGCAAGCCAGAGCGGGTGGCCGATAAGATCGTCGAGGGCCGGATGGACAAGTACTACCAGGAGCTGTGCCTGATGGAACAGGCGTTCATCCGCGACCCCAGCCGTCGGGTCAGCGATATTGTGACCGATGCCGTGGCGCGCATAGGCGAGAACATCACCGTTGGACGGTTTGTGCGGTTTGAAATAGGGGAGAAAAGATAAAGCCCGCCACTGGGAGGGAGTCCATGAAACCCAGGTATACTCGGGTGGTCTTGAAACTCAGCGGCGAAGCCCTCGCGGGCGAGCGAGGTTTTGGCTTGGACCTGGATACGGTGGACGCCATTGCCAAGGAAATCGGCGATGTCGCCCAGCTTGGCGTCCAGGCTTCAGTGGTAGTGGGTGGAGGCAATATCTGGCGGGGTGCTGAGGGCAGCCGGCGAGGTATGGAGCGCCCTACCTCGGACAACATGGGCATGCTGGCCACGGTCATCAACTCGCTGGCGCTCCAGGATGCGCTGGAGCGGAGAGGCCTGGATACTCGCCTCCAGACTGCCATCGAAATGCGGGAAGTGGCCGAGCCCTACATCCGCAGGAGAGCCATCCGTCACCTGGACAAGGGGCGGGTGGTGATCCTGGCTGCCGGCACCGGAAACCCGTACTTCTCCACGGACACCACGGCCGCCTTGAGGGCGGCAGAGATAGAGGCCGACGTGATCCTCATGGCCAAAAAGGGCACGGACGGCATATACAACGCCGACCCCAACCTGGACTCCGGGGCCACGCGGTTTGATCGACTGGATTACCTTGAGATCCTGCAAAAGCAGCTTAAGGTCATGGACGCCACTGCTACCTCGCTGTGCATGGACAACGACATACCTCTGATCGTCTTTGACATAGGCGTGCCGGGCAACATCCGGCGGGCCGTCATGGGTGAGCCCATCGGGACATTCGTTGGGAGGGACAGAGATGGTTAAGGACATCTTGGCCGAGGCCGAAAGCCGCATGGAGAAGACCATTGATGGTTTCCGCCGCGAACTGGCCGGGTTGCGGGCCGGGCGTGCCACGCCCTCGCTTTTGGACAAGGTACGGGTGGAGTATTACGGGGTACCCACGCCGGTCAACCAGATGGCCAGCATAGGTGTGCCAGAGCCGAGGCTTCTGGTGCTGCAACCCTGGGACAAGAGCGCCATCCCCGCCATCGAGAAAGCCATCATGAAATCGGATCTGGGCATAACCCCGGTCAGCGACGGTAACCTGATCCGGTTGACCATCCCCCAACTGACCCAGGAACGTCGCCAGGAACTCGTGAAGGTGGTCCGGAAGAAGGCCGAAGAGGAAAGGGTGGCCATCAGGAACATCCGGCGGGATGCCAATGACATGGTAAAGGAACTGCAAAAGGACGGCGATATCTCCGAGGACGAGGCACGCCGGGCTAATGACGATATCCAGAAACTGACCGACAAGTACATCAAGACCGTGGACAGCGTGATGGGAGCCAAGGAGAAGGAGATCATGGAGATCTAGTGATAGCTCCCATGCAAAGACCTGATGTTCTGTTATGCACGCCCGAGCAAGCGCGGCTGAGGCTGGCTGAAGCTGGGGTAGACCTAGTCGAACTGTGCCACACCCGGCCTCCTGGGAGGGCCGAACCGGTGGGCGACGTCCGGGTAGTAAGGCAACAGTGGCAGAGTCCCGGCTCGGTTAGACTGGTCTGCGCCCATCGTGACTTCTTCAGTTGAGCCCCGGTGCACCGGGGCTCTAACTGTCCGGGGGGCCTGTTAGTGTGAGCGAGGAGGATCAGGACCTGAAAGCCCGCATTCTGCAGGGCGGGCTTCCCAAGCACATTGCCATCATCATGGACGGAAATGGCCGTTGGGCCCAGTCCCGGGGGCTTCCTCGCAACGCAGGCCACCGGGCCGGGGTCGAGGCGCTGCGTCGAGTGGTGAGAGCTGGGGCCGAGCTGGAGATCCCGGTGCTTACTCTTTACGCATTTTCCACCGAAAACTGGAAACGCCCGGCCGAGGAAGTGAAGGCACTCATGGACCTTCTCGTGGAGTACTTGGAAAAGGACCGCCGGGAGCTGCTGGACGCCAACGTTTCGGTGCGGGTCATCGGCCATCCCGAGGAGTTGCCGCCGTTGACCCGCCGGGCCGTCAACCAGGTGGTTAGGCAGACCAAGGGGCGCGAGCGGACCCTCAACGTGGCGCTGAATTACGGAGGAAGGCGGGAGATCGTTGATGCCTGCCGCCAGCTGGCGGCAGCCTCGGTTAACGGGGTTATCTCGCCCGATGATATCGACGAGGCCATGTTTGCCAGCCGGCTGGGCACGGCCGGGCAGCCCGACCCGGACCTCCTCATCCGCCCTAGTGGGGAGATGAGGATTTCTAATTTCCTCTTGTGGCAGCTGGCTTACACCGAGATTTATGTTACGCCCGTGTATTGGCCCGATTTCACAGCAGATGATCTTTACCGCGCCATCCTCGCCTACCAGGGGCGCCACAGGAGGTTCGGCGGCATAGTCAACTCTGGTGGTGAAAGCCCGTGTTGAGGCACCGGGTATTGAGCGCCCTGGCCTTCGGGCCGCTGGTCCTGCTGGCGGCCTGGACGGGTGGCTGGCCGCTTCTTGCTGTCGTGGGCCTGGTGGTGGCACTGGGTTACCGGGAACTGGTCACCCTCCTCGGGCGCCGGGACATCCGGGTCATCCCCTGGGTGGCCGGACCCGGGCTGGTTGTTCTGGTAACCGCCGCGCAATGGGCCGGCGGGGAGGTCTGGGCGGCGGCGCTGGTCCTGGTTATGGTGGCGCCGCTGCTGGTACAGGTGACGCGTCCGGGGACATATAGTTTGACGGACTCGGCCTTCACCACGTTGGCCTGTGCGTACCTGGGTGGGCTAGGAGGGTACCTCCTGAGGCTCAGGCAGCTGGGAGATGCGTGGCTGCTCCTTTTGGCCCTGCTGCTTACCTGGGCATACGACAGTGGTGCGTACTTTTCCGGCCGGGCGTGGGGGAGACGCAAGCTGGCTCCGTCCCTCAGCGCGGGCAAAACCTGGGAGGGCACCGCCGGAGGGTTGGCCGTTTGCATGCTTGTAGCGGGTCTTTTAGCCGGGCCAGCCCGGCTCACCCTGGGCGTGGGCCTGGGCGCTGGAGCCGTGGCGGCAGTGCTGACCCAGCTAGGCGACTTGGCCGAGTCGGCCATCAAGCGGTACGCCCAGGTCAAGGACGCCGGGTCCATCATCCCCGGCCACGGGGGAGTCCTTGACCGTTGCGATGGCCTGCTGTTGGCAGCTTTTGGTCTTTATGTCTACTTCAGGGTGGTGCTGGGGTGAATCAGAAACGGCGTGTTTGGCAGGCGGCGCCCGTGCTCTACTGGGCCCTGGCAGTGGTAGCCGTGGTGCTGGTGTTCAAGTACGTGTTGCCGTTGTTTTTGCCGTTCGTCATATCGGTGCTCTTGGCACTGTTCATCGACCCGCTGGTGAACGCGGCCGAGGACCGGCTCAGACTGCCCCGGGGCCCGGTGGTGGCCATGATCTTGCTGGCCGTGGTAGGCGCAATCCTGGTGGCCAGTTGCTTTGGTTTTTCCAGGCTTGTCACCGAACTGGCCGAGCTTTACCGGCAGCTGCCGTCATACCGGGTTCAAGCCTGGGAACTGGCTGACCGGGTGCTGGAACTGGCCGGGCGGGTTTCTGCGGCACTGCCCCCGCCTTTGCAGCAATCGTTGGACGACCAGTGGGCCCGGGCTTACCGGGGCGTGGAGGCTTTCATCGGGCGGTTGCTGAGCATGGTGAGGGCCCTGCCTAACCTGGTGGTGGTTATGGTGTTCAGCCTCATGGGCACCTACTTCCTCAGCCGCGACAAGGTCAAGATCATGGGGTTTGTCCTGGGCATGTTGCCGCCCTCATATCGTCAAAAGGCAGTGGCCATCAAAAGCGAAGTGGTTATGTCGGTGTTGGGTTTTGTTAAGGCCCAGCTTCTGCTGGTGCTGTTTACCATGGTGCTGAACATCGCCGGGCTCATGATCCTCAGAGTGCAATACGCTGTAGTCATCGGGCTGGCCGCCGGCATCCTGGACGTGTTGCCGGTGGTCGGACCCGCCCTGATCTTCCTCCCATGGGCCTTGTACACACTGGTCTTGGGCGATATCTGGATGACAGTGGGGCTCTTGGTGCTGTATAGCAGCATCAGCGTGGCCAGGCAGGCCGCCAATGCCCGGCTCGTTGGCCGCGGGATCGGCATTCACCCGCTCACGACCCTCATTGCTCTTTACCTGGGCATCAGGCTTTTCGGCCCGGTGGGACTGGTGGTGGGACCGATGGTGGCCATCATCCTCAAGGCCATGATCAACGCCGGACTCATTGGCGGCCCTGATTACGGAGGAACCGGGTCATGATCCGGGTGGCTGTACTGGGTTCCACCGGCTCCATTGGTCGTCAGGCCCTGGACTTGATCTCTGCCATGCCCGGCTGCTTTGAGGTGACGGGCCTGGCCGCAGGAGGGGACCAGCTGCAGGTCCTGGCTCAGCAGGCCATGGCCCACCGAGTGCCAGTGGTGGCCGTGGCCCGGGAGGAGAAAGCCCGGGAGCTCCAGTGCCTGCTGCCCGGGTGCCGGGTGTTGGCCGGGTCCCGGGGTGTGGAGGAACTGGCGCAGTCGGTGGATGCCGATGTAGTGCTGTGTGCCATCGTGGGTATTGCCGGGCTTGCCCCCGCCCTTGCGGCGGCAAAGGCCGGGAAGCGGTTGGCCCTGGCCAACAAGGAAGCCCTGGTGGCAGCGGGGGATCTCCTGGTAAAGGCCTGCCGGAGCAGCAAGGCCCTGCTGGTCCCGGTAGATAGCGAGCATTCGGCGGTGTTCCAGTGCCTACAGGGGCAGAGACGCCCCATCCGGCGGGTGATGCTGACCGCGTCAGGCGGCCCCTTCCGGGACTGGCCGGGTACGGCCCTGGCATCGGTAACGGTCAAGCAGGCGCTGGCCCATCCCAACTGGAGCATGGGTCCCAAGATCACCGTGGATTCGGCTACCTTGGTAAACAAGGGGTTGGAAGTCATAGAGGCGCACTTTCTTTTCAGTATACCGTACGACAGCATCGAGGTGTATGTGCACCGCCAGAGCGTGGTGCACTCTTTGGTGGAGCTGGCTGACGGGTCGGTGCTGGCCCAACTGGGGTGGCCCGATATGAAACTGGCCATTGCCTATGCCCTGACATACCCCCGCCGGCTGCCCCTGCCCTTGCCGCCTTTCAACCTGGTTGAGGCAGGGTCTTTGACCTTCGAGCATCCCAGGCGGCGAGATTTCCCCGGCCTGGATCTGGGATATGAGGCCGGGAGAGCCGGCGGCACCATGCCCGCCGTGTACAATGCTGCCAACGAGGTGGCCGTCCAGCTCTTCTTGGAAGGATGGGTCCGGTTTGTGGATATACCCCGGATAATTGGCCGGACCATGCAAGAACATAATACCGAAAGCGTCAACTCTGTAGAGCAAGTGCTGGCCGTTGATGCCTGGGCCCGGCAGAGGGCCGCCACTGTGGCTGGCCAGGGAAGGTAGGTTGTTAATGACAGCAACGACCATCGCCGCCTCTGTGGCGGTCCTGGGTCTTTTGATCTTCTTCCACGAAGTGGGGCATTTCTTGGCCGCCAAGAAATTCGGCATCCTGGTGCGGGAGTTTGCCCTAGGGATGGGTCCGCGCCTGGCCACGGTGGTGAGAGGTGAGACTGAGTACGCCGTGCGCGTGCTGCCCTTCGGCGGGTTTGTGCGCATGGCTGGGGCCGACGGGGAGGATGCCCCGCCGGGGCGAGGCTTCAGTGACAAGCCGGTGTGGCAGCGGATGACCGTCGTCGCGTCAGGCCCGGCCATGAACTTTGTGTTGGCCATCTTGCTGCTCACGGCCATCTTCTTCGCAGTGGGAGTGAGCTATCCCACCACCGTTTTGGCGGAGGTGGTGCCGGGCAGCCCGGCCGATGCGGCCGGGCTGCGCCCCGGAGACCAGGTAGTGGCGGTAAACCGGGTGCCGGTGCGGGAGTGGGCCGAGGTGGTCAGGGTGGTGCAACAAAGCCCGAACCTGCCCGTGGCCATAGAGGTCCAGAGGGATGAGGGGCGCGTTACCGTGGAAGTGGTGCCTCGTCTTGGCGACGAAGGTGTAGGGGTGATGGGAGTACGCAGCCTGATGAAGGTGCGGCGCCTTGCCCTCCCGGTGGCCTTGAGAGAAGGCGTGGTGCAGACCGTGGGGATCGTGGTCTTCTGGATGCGGAGCCTGGTTTTGATGGTGCTTCGCAGGATCCAGGCAGACTTAGCCGGACCCGTGGGGATTGGTCAGCTCATCGGCGAAGCCGCGCGTATGGGCCTGGTGAACCTCATGTACCTGGCTGCGGTGCTCAGCGCGAACCTTGGACTCATCAACCTCTTGCCCATTCCGGCACTGGACGGCAGCAGGCTGATGTTTCTCGGGGTCGAGGGTGTCCGCGGCAGACCCATCGATCCTGAGAAGGAGAACTTCATCCATCTGGTGGGATTCGCCCTGCTCATCGCCGCCGTCATCCTCATCACCTTCCGGGATATCGCCCGGCTGGCTTCCGGGGGAGGGTAGGACATGGGAAAGGTCCTTCCCCGCAGGTTGGTGCGGGCGGGCGCGTGCATGCTGGGCGACGGCCGGGTGGTGGTGGAGGGGATGACCAAGACCGATACCCGCGACGTGAAGGCTACTGGCGCCGAGCTCTCTGCCCTGGTTGAAGCCGGGTGCGAACTGGTACGGTTGGCCATACCCGACCAGGAGGCCGTGGAGGCGTTTGCAGTCCTACGCAGGCGGAGTCCCGTGCCCCTGATCGCGGATATTCACTTTGACTACCGATTGGCCTTGGCCGCTTTGGAGGCCGGGGCGGATAAGCTGCGGTTGAACCCTGGTAACATTGGTGGGGCCGAGCGAGTCCGGGCAGTGGCCGTGGCCGCCCGGGAACGACGGGTTCCCATCCGGGTGGGTGTGAACTCAGGCTCGCTAGAACGCGACCTGCTGGAGGAGCACGGGGGGCCCACGCCCGCGGCCATGGTAGCCAGCGCGCTCCGGCATTGCCGCCTGCTGGAAGCAGAGGGGTTTGAGGACATTGTGGTTTCTGCCAAGTCCCCGTCGGTCATGGACACGGTGGCTGCCTACCGGATACTGGCTGCTTCCACCACCTACCCGCTGCATCTGGGCATCACCGAAGCCGGTACCCGCCTGCGGGGTGCAGTGCGTTCGGCGGTGGGCCTCGGGCTGCTCCTGGCCGAAGGCATCGGGGATACGGTGCGGGTGTCGCTGGCGGCGCCGGCCGTGACTGAAGTGGAGGTGGCCTTTACCATCTTGTCGGCGCTGGGGATCTCCCAGTCCGGCGTGAGGGTCATCGCGTGTCCCACCTGCGGCCGGTGCTCGGTGGACATCCGACCACTGGCCGAAGCCGTGGAGGAGAGGCTCGGGCACCTAAGAGAGCCACTTACCGTGGCGATCATGGGGTGCGAGGTCAATGGACCAGGCGAAGCCCGGAAGGCCGATGTGGGTGTGGCGGCAGGCCGGGGACGGGCGCTGCTTTTTTCCGGCGGGAAGGTGATCCGGCAGGTGGCCGCAGAAGATATTGTCGAGGAACTGGTCCGGGAGGTTCAAAAGCTGGTAGAACTGGCCCGGGAAGGGGGTTAGTCCTTGCGCACGGCGGCAATCATCCCTGCTTACAACGAACAGGAGACTCTCCGCGGCGTGGTGGACGTGCTAAAGGGCGTGCCTATCATTGAAGAGATCATCGTCGTCTCCGACGGGTCCACTGACCGCACCCCAGAGGTCGCCCGGGAGGCCGGAGTCAGGCTGGTCGAGCTTACGGAAAACCGCGGTAAGGGGGCGGCCATGAAGGAAGGCTTGAGGAGCACGTCCGCTGAAGTTGTGCTCTTTTTAGATGCCGACCTCATCGGACTCACTACCGACCACGTGTATGCGCTGCTCAACCCGGTCCTGTCTGGGGCCTGCCAGATGAGTGTGGGAGTATTCGAGGGAGGCCGAGTGGCCACCGACCTGGCCCAAGTGGTGGCCCCGTACCTTTCTGGACAGCGCGCGTTAAAGGCCGGGATCCTTGCCGACATCGATGACCTTGAAGTCATGAGGTTCGGGGCAGAAATCGCCTTGACCAGGCACTGCAAGCGCTCTGGTATTGAGATAAGCGAGGTGTCCCTGGCTGGGCTTACCCACCGCATGAAGGAAGAGAAGATGGGGCTTTCCCGGGGCCTGGCGGCCAGGTTCAGGATGTACTGGGAGATCGTCAGGTCAGTGCAGAAAGGGTTATAGCCATGAACGGGCTGGCCGTGCTGCTCAGGTTGGCGCTGGCCGCTGTGCTGGGCGGTGGGATTGGGCTAAGAGGGAGAGCCTGAGCCGCCCCGCTGGTTTCCGCACGCACATCCTGGTGTGTGTGGGTTCGGCGCTGATATCTATGGTGTCCTTGCACATAACCGCACTCCACCTGGGAGTGGCCAACGCAGACCCCGGCCGCATTGCTGCACAGGTGGTGAGCGGCATTGGCTTTTTAGGGGTCGGCACTATACTGCGCGCGGGCCTTACCATCCGGGGTCTCACGACGGCAGCACCGTTATGGTGCGTGACCGGGGTGGGCCTGGCAGTGGGCACTGGCTTCTACCTGGGCACGGTGCTGGCCACCGCCCTGGTGCTGGTGGTGTTGGTACTCCTGTCCCGCATCGACCGGTTGGTGGACCGCCGGCACCTGGAGGCAGTCCGGGTCGTGGTGGAGGATCGCCCTGGCCGGGTTGGCGATATCGGGACGGTGTTTGGCCACCACCGACTGGACATCGGGAAAATCGAGATGTTCCCGGCTGAAGAAGGCCTGGTGGAGATCGTGTTCCATCTCAGGCGCCCGGCCGGGGTGGACTGGAAGCGGGTATCATTGGACCTGGCGGCCCTTTCGGACATGAGGTATGTGGAACGATCGTCGCAATAGGTAAGGAGCAAGCATGAAGATAGTCGCTGTACGACCCGGTCCGGCTGCCCGCATCCGCTCGGTGGCACCGGAGTGCGGGCCGTGGCTTGAAGAAGCCGCCGTCGTCGCCGTGGAAGTGGATCTGGACAACCGGGCCTGGCATCTCCGTTTGCAGGCCCCGGAACAACCTACCCCGGAGCAGCTGGAGATCCTCTGCCGGTGCCTTCGCCGCCTGCCCGGCGGCCCGACCCACGTGCACATCCAGACTGAACCATTTTCCATCCCGAAAGAACCGTGCTCAGAGTGGCTGCCACGTTTGCTGGAGGAAGTGCGGCAGGCTGCACCGGCCGCGGCTGGCCTGCTATCCGCGGGCAGCCTGGTTGTGGAAGGAACGGTGGTTATTGCCCAGGTGCCCAACGAGGTGGCTTGCCAGGCCCTCCAGCGCCCGGCGGCCCGGGCAGCCATCGCCAGCGCCATGGCCCGGCACGCTGGGCCCGGCATGGAATTCCGGGTCGAGCCTTGTGCCCAGCTGCAGGAGGCCATGGACCGGGAAGAGATCGCCCGCCCCGCGGCCCTGCCGCGTGCGGCCGGGCCGGAGAGAGCCCGTCCCCCGGCCTTGCGCCAGGTCCCCATCACGCCACTGAAGGAGCTGCAGGCCGGCCCGGGCACCGTCCATATCCAGGGCGAGGTGTTTCTCATCGATCGTCGGTTGTTGAAAAACGGCGGCATCATCTCGGTACTAGGGGTGACGGACCGGCATGACTCAGTGTACGTCAAGCACCGGTGCAAGGATGCTTCTTGTTGCCAGTTCCAGCGCGGGTCATGGGTAAGAGCCTCAGGAACGGTACAGGTGGACGAGTATGAGGGAGAGCTTACCCTCAGCGCCAAGCAGGTAGTGCCGGTGCCCGCCCAGCACCGTCTGGATGAGAGCGAACCCAAGCGCGTGGAACTCCACCTGCACACCAAGCTCAGCGCCATGGATGCTGTGTGCGATCTGGAAGAGGTGTTCGCCACCCTGGAGCGCTGGGGGCACCAGGCCGTGGCCATCACCGACCACGGGGTCGTGCAGGCTTTTCCCGAAGCCTACGACCTGGGCTGCCGGCATGGAGTCAAGGTCATCTTTGGCATCGAAGCCTATCTCATCGACGAAGACCGTGAGGATGCCAGGAGCTACCACGTGGTGTTGCTGGTCCAAAACGCCGTGGGGATGCAAAACCTTTACCGCCTGGTCTCTTGCTCCCACCTTGACTATTTCTACCGGGTGCCCCGTATGCCCCGGGCATTGCTGCAGGCTCACCGCCAAGGGTTGCTCGTAGGTTCCGCGTGCCAGGCAGGTGAGGTATTCCAGGCCATGCTTGACCGGGCCACGCCATCCGAACTCCGGGCCATCGGCGGCTTCTACGACTTCTTGGAAGTCCAGCCCCTGGAGAACAACTACTTCCTGGTGGAGAGCGGCCGGGTGGAGTCGCTGGAGGAATTGGCGGGCATGAACTGCCGGCTGGTTGAGCTGGGAGACGAGCTGGGCAAGCCGGTGGTGGCCACGGGAGATGTGCATTTTATAGAGCCAGAAGATGAAGTGTACCGGCGGGTGCTTATGGCCGGCCAGGGCTACACTGATGCAGAGCACCAGGCGCCGCTGTATCTGCACTCCACTCAGGAGATGCTCGACCGCATGGCCCACCTGGGCCCCGAACGCGCCCGGCGGGTGGTGGTGGACACCCCGCGATGGCTGGCAGACCAGGTGGAGGTTCTCCGGCCCGTGCCGGAAGGTCTGTTCCCACCGGTGATCCCGGGGTCCGAGGCAGAAGTCCGCGAGCAGGCGTTCCAGCGCGCCATCCAGAAGTTTGGCAGCATCCTGCCCCACGCCGTCCAGTCCCGTTTGGAGCGGGAACTGGACGCCATCATCGGCAATGGGTTTGCCGGGATCTATGTCATCGCCGCTCGTTTGGTGGCACGTTCACGGCGCGACGGGTATTTGGTGGGATCACGGGGCTCAGTGGGCTCGTCCTTGGTGGCCACCATGTGCCAAATCACCGAGGTGGACCCGCTGCCACCCTATTACGTCTGCCCCCAATGCCACTATAGCCGCTTCATCACCGACGGTTCGGTCGCATCCGGGTTTGACCTGCCGCGTGCCAATTGCCCGGGCTGTGGGAGTGCGCTGGATCGCGATGGTCAGGAGATCGCCTTTGAGACCTTCATGGGCTTCCGGGGTGAGAAGGTGCCCGACATTGACCTGAATTTCTCCGGGGCATACCAGGCGGAAATCCACCGCTATGCTGAGGAGCTCTTAGGGAAAGACCAGGTCTTCCGCGCCGGTACCATCGCCACCCTGGCCGACAAGACGGCCTACGGATTCGTAAAGGGGTACCAGGCCGAGACCGGGACCAGCTGGCGGAAATCGGAAGTGGACAGGTTGGCGCTGGGGCTCACCGGGGTCAAACGGACTACCGGGCAGCACCCCGGCGGCTTGATGATCGTCCCAGGGGGCCGGCTGATGTCCGAGTTTTCCCCGGTCCAGTATCCGGCCGACGACCGGCGTTCCGGCACGGTTACCACGCACTTTGACTACGAAGCAGTTCACAGCCAGCTGGTAAAGCTGGACCTTTTGGGGCATGACGATCCCACGTCTCTGCGCATGCTCCAGGACCTGACGGGGATAGACCCTCTGTCCATCCCATTTGATGACGAAGCTACCCTGGCTATTTTCTCCGGCCTGGGACCTCTAGGCCTGGACGAGAAAGGCTGGGAGCTGCCGGTGGGCAGTGCGGGCATCCCCGAGTTCGGCACCAGGTTCGTGCGCAAGATCCTCCTGGACACCCGGCCCAGGAGTTTTTCCGAGCTGGTCAGGGTATCCGGCCTGTCCCACGGCACCGGGGTATGGCTGGGCAACGCCGACGAACTCATCCGCAGGAAAGTGGCGGACATCGGCCAGGTCATCACCAGCCGAGACGACATCATGCTGTACCTGATCCACCGGGGGATGGCGCCGGTGGATGCTTTCCGGATATCCGAGAGCGTGCGCAAGGGAAAAGGTGTACCAGCCGGCGATGCCGAGGCCATGCTGGCACGGGGGGTGCCCGAGTGGTTCGTCGACTCGTGCCGGAAGATCAAGTACCTGTTTCCCAAGGCACATGCCGTGGCTTACGTTATGATGGCTTTTCGCATCGCGTACTTCAAAGTCCATCACCCGGTGGCATTCTACGCCACGTATTTCTCAACGCGTGCGGCCGGACTCGACGCCACCCTGCTCATGGCGCCAGGTGAATACCGTGGGAGATTCCAGCAGCTAGCCGCCCGGTCCCAGGAGCTTACTGCCCGGGAACAGGAGGTCCTGACCCACCTCGAAGTGGCCATGGAAATGCAGGAGCGGGGATTCGGGTTCTTGCCGGTGGACCTGTACGCGTCGGCGGCCGACCGCTTCGTAACGGAGGCCGGTGGTCTACGCATGCCCTTCCTGTCCCTGCCGGGCCTGGGGAACCAGGTGGCCAACCGCATCGTAGAAGCCAGGGCCGCCGGACCCTTCCTTTCCGTAGAGGATCTGCGTGTACGAGCGCGCCTGCCCAGGAACCTCATCGAGCTCCTATCCGAGTTCGGGTGCACGCGGCAGTTGCCCGACAGAAACCAGATCACGCTGTTCTAGATTGGCGTACCTGCTGCCGCGACGGGCTTTGCACGTGGTCGCCGGGGAGATTGCACTGGAGGTCGGGGGTAAACACGTCCTTGGCCTCCCGGAGGATGTGCCGGGTCCAGGGGCAGCGCGACCCGGCATTCACCCCGGCGCTTCCCTTGCTTTCTATCCCAAATTGTGCTATACTTTCATCAAGCGGAGGAGAAGACTCCGCCATTGCTACGTGCCAGGAGTTTTTGCGTTGCCGGAGAGTGGGTTTTCAACCCACTCTTTCAATCGTGTTCAATAAATCGCTGCCGTGGTTGGCAGAATGAGGACAGTTAGGTTCTTGGGAGGAGACGACATGGCAAGCCGCCAGGACATAGAGGCAAAAGTGGAGAGACTGGCCCTCGAGGTGCTGGAAGCATCCGGGGTCTCGCTGGTAGACGTCGAATACCTGCGGGGCAAGCAGAACATCCTCAGAGTCTACATCTACCATCCCGACGGGATCACACTGGACGATTGTGAGGAGGTCAGCCGGGGACTCAGCGACCTTCTCGACCGGGATGACCCGGTGCCCGGCAGTTACCAGCTGGAGGTTTCCTCTCCGGGCATAGAGCGGGTCATCCGGAAAAGGCGTGAGTACGACTTGTTCCGGGGTCGACTGGTCCAGGTAAACTGCAAAAGGCCCGTGGAGGATCAGAATGTGTGGCAAGGTGTGCTCTTGGGTAGCGACGGTGACTCCATAGAACTGAAGACAGCTCAAGACAAGCGAGTAGTGATACCGTTGGAACTGGTGGCCCGGGCCCAGCTGGTGTACCAGGACTAGCCCGGAAAGGTGAGCCGTCCATGGAGAGGAGGCACGAGATTGAGTGGCGAGCTGATCATAGCTCTTGCGCAGCTAGAGCGGGAGAAGGGCATATCCAAAGAGGTAATCCTTGAGGCGCTGGAAGCGGCACTAATCAAGGCATATGGCCGCAATTTCGGATCGACCCAAAACGTCAAGGTTCACGTCAACCGGCAGACTGGCGCGGTCAGAGTCTATGCCCATAAGGCAGTGGTGGAGTCGCCTACCGATCACCGCCTGGAGATCTCCTTGGACGAGGCGCGCAGCCAAAACCCGGACTACCAGCTGGGCGATGTGGTGGAAGAGGAAGTCACTCCCAAGAATTTCGGCCGCATCGCGGCACAAACCGCCAAGCAGGTAGTGGTACAGCGGTTGCGCGAGGCCGAGCGGGGGATCATCTTCGAGGAGTATGCCAACCGCGAGAACGACATCGTAACCGGAGTGGTCCAGAGAACCGAGAACCGTAATGTCATCATTGACTTGGGAAAGATCGAAGCGCAGTTGGCCCCGGCCGAACAGATGCCAGGAGAGACCTACCGGTACGGAGACCGCTGCAAAAGCTACGTCCTGGAAGTCAAGCGGACGCCCAAAGGACCGCAGGTGATGCTGTCGCGGACGCATCCGGGCCTGCTCAGGCGTTTGTTTGAACTGGAGATCCCGGAAATCCACGACGGTACCGTGGAGATCAAGGCCATTGCCCGGGAGGCCGGCTACCGTTCCAAGGTAGCGGTATTCTCCCGCGACCCCAACGTTGATGCAGTTGGAGCGTGCGTGGGCCCCAAGGGCATGAGGGTCCAGGCTATTGTCTCAGAACTCCGCGGCGAGAAGATCGACATCGTTCCCTGGAACACGGACTATGGGCAGTTTGTGGCCAACGCCTTGAGCCCGGCCAAGGTCATCTCCGTGGACTGCCAGGAGGATACCAAGGTAGCGCGGGTAGTGGTGCCAGACTACCAGCTTTCGCTGGCCATCGGCAAAGAAGGCCAGAACGCTCGCCTGGCGGCCAAACTTACCGGCTGGAAGATAGACATAAAAAGCGAGAGCCAGGCCCTGGAGGCGGGCACTCGCAACGTCCACGGGTCATAGGGAGGTGACCGCATGGCGCGGGTCAAGAAGATCCCGCAACGGACTTGCGTGGGTTGCCAGGCGGTGCGGCCCAAACGGGAACTCGTGCGAGTGGTGCGCACCCCGGACGGCTCGGTCTGCCTGGACCCTACTGGCAAAAAATCCGGCCGGGGCGCCTATCTGTGCCCGCAGGTGGCCTGCCTTAACGCGGCCTTGAAAGGGAAGCGACTGGAGAAGGCTCTGGAGACGGTGCTTACCCAGGAACTTGCCGAACAGCTTCGCATGCGCATTGGGTTTACCATACCTGGGCAGGGTGACTGCTCAGAGGGGGTGGATGGATGAAAGAAAAGATGAGAGTTTACCAGCTGGCCAGGGAGATGCTGACAGATTCCAAGGTAATATTGCGGGTGCTCAACCAGATCGGCGTGGAAGCGAAAAACCACATGAGTACCATGGAAGAAGACGTAGCGGAGAAAGTACGGGACATCCTGACGGGTAAGGTCAGGCTCACCCGCGAGCAGCCCGCACCCCAGCCTGTCGATGGAAAGGAAGGGCCCGGTGTGCAGCGTGAGGCCCCCCGGCCGCAGGTCCCTGAGGCCCCGCGGAGCGCCGCGCCCCAGCGACCGCAGCCCGTCCCCAGGCGCGACGACTATCGCCTGGGACCTCCACGCACGGATGCCTATGATCACCGCCGCGTGGGCGGCCCGGGCCAGGACCGTCGCCCGGGCGGTGGGCGCCCGGATGGACGCCCCCCAGGCGACGCCAGGCGGCCGGAGGGCATGCGACCTCCCGCTGACCCCAGGCGCGCCGATGCACCGCGACCTGCCGCTTCTGACCATCGCCGCCCTTATCCGCCAGGGGGTGCCCGCCCGGATGGGCGGTCCCCCGGCGACGCCAGGCGGCCGGAGGGCACACGTCCTCCCGTCGATCCCCGGCGGGCTGATGGACCCCGTCCCTCCGCTCCCGACTACCGCCAGCCGTACACTCCGGGTGGACCTAGACCCGAGGGACGCGTGCCGGACGCCCGGAGGCCCTATCCTCCAGGTGGCCCGCGGCCAGAAGGTCGTCCCCCCGGGGACACCAGGCGACCAGCCAGTGACCAACGGCGAGACGGTGCTCGCCCCCCAGGTGAACAACGCCGGGACGGGACGCGCCCCGCAGGCGACCAGCGGCGCTCCTTTCCGCCCACCGGTCCCCGGGCTGAGGCCCGGCCGGGCCCGGGCGATGCCAGGCGGCCCCAACCCGCCCAGGGCCAGCGCCCGGTATCCAGGCCTGACCAGCCCCGGGGTTCAGATCCACGCCGGCAGCGGGATGACCAGTGGCGTGGCGACCGCGAGGACCGGGAACGACGGCCGTCCCGCCGGGGCGAAGGCCCGGGAGGGTACGGCCGTGGGCGCCGCCCGGACCGGGGAAGCCAGCCACCGGCAGCGGCCCGGCCGCGCGGCCCGCGCTCGGTAACCATTGAAGGGCCGCTTCCGGTCAAGGAGCTGGCCTCCAAAATGGGCATGCTGGCCACGGACTTGATGCGCCGGCTCATCGCCATGGGCATCATGGCTTCCATCAACCAGGACCTGGATGCCGACACTGGCGCCTTGGTCGCATCCGAACTGGGGTTTGAGGTAGTGCAGAAGACGCCTGAGCTGTCACTGGAAGAGAAGTTCGAGCAGGAGTTCGAAGAACCTGATGACCCGGCTTTGGCCCGGACCCGTCCCCCGGTGGTCACGGTCATGGGCCACGTGGACCACGGGAAAACCTCACTCCTGGATGCCATCAGGCACACTAACGTCACCGCCCGGGAAGCCGGCGGCATTACGCAGCACATCGGGGCTTCGGTAACCGAGCACAACGGCAAGCGCATCGTCTTTTTGGACACCCCAGGACATGAGGCTTTTACCACCATGCGCGCCAGGGGCGCAAAAGTCACCGACATAGCCGTGCTGGTGGTGGCGGCCGATGACGGCGTAATGCCCCAGACCATCGAGGCGTTAAACCACGCCCGGGCCGCTGGGGTGCCCGTGGTGGTGGCCATCAACAAGATGGACCGTCCCAACGCCCGGCCCGACCGGGTCAAGCAGCAGTTGGCTGAACACGGCCTTGTCCCCGAGGAGTGGGGGGGAGAAACCATCTTTGCGCCGGTATCTGCCACCGAGGGCACCGGCATCCAGCAGTTGCTGGAGATGATCCTCCTGGTGGCGGAAATCGGGGAACTCAAAGCCGACCCGACCCGCAAGGCCAGGGGCACGGTGATCGAGGCACAGTTGGATAAAGGGCGAGGGCCGGTGGCCACCGTGCTCATCCATACCGGCACCCTGAAGGTGGGGGATGCCTTCGTCACGGGCATGACCAGCGGACGGGTCAGAGCCATGACCGACGCCTGGGGACGGCGGGTAAAACGCGCGGGTCCCTCCATGCCCGTGGAAGTTGTGGGCATGAACGATGTGCCGCAGGCCGGGGACAACTTTATGGTCATCGAAGAAGAGCGGCTGGCCAAGGACATCGCCGAAAGCCGTCAGGTGGAAAAGCGCCAAAAAGAGATGGAGACTACCAGGCGCCTTACCCTGGACGACCTTTTCAACCGCGTCAAAGAAGGGGAAGTGTCCGAACTCAACCTGGTAATCAAGGCCGATGTGCAGGGTTCGGTGGAAGCTGTAAGACAGGCCTTGGAGAAGCTGGGCCAGGGTGAGGTGCGCCCCCGCATGATCCATAGCGGCGTGGGCGCCATTACCGAGTCCGACATCATGCTGGCGGCGGCCTCCAATGCCATCGTCATCGGTTTCAACGTGCGTCCGGACGCCAATGCACGCCGGGTGGCCGAAGATGAAAAGGTGGACGTACGGACGTACCGCATCATCTACGAGGCCATCCAGGACATCGAGGCTGCACTCAAGGGCATGCTCAAGCCCAAGTGGCGAGAGGTGGTCACCGGTCGCGCCGAGGTGCGCGCCGTGTTCCGCATCCCCAAGGTGGGAACCGTGGCCGGGTGCTATGTGACCGAGGGCAAGATCGACCGCACCGCGGCCATCCGGGTGATCCGCAACGGTGTGGTGATAAACGAAAGCAAGCTCAGTTCACTCAAGCGGTTTAAAGATGACGTTCGCGAGGTAAACTCGGGGTTTGAGTGTGGCATTGGCATTGAGAAGTTCCAGGATGTGAAGGAAGGCGACGTGCTAGAGGCCTTCACCAGCGAAGAGATCAAGACCGCCTGATCCGGGGGTGGGATGGGTGGTGGTCGGCAGCTGCCAGCTGCGACTGGCTGTTCCCGGCAGCACTTCCCTTAAAGACAAGCGCCGGGTGGTGCGGAGCCTCATCGACCGGGCCCACCGCCGGTTCAATGTGGCCATGGCCGAAGTGGATACGCTTGAGCACCCGGGCGTTGCTACCCTGGGCATTGCGTGCGTTTCCAACGACCGGGGTCACGCCCAGCGGGTCCTGGAACAGGTAGTACAGTGGGTTGAGGGCCATTGCGAAGGCGATGTGATGGTTCTGGGCGTGGAACTTATCTAAGGGCGCAGGAGTGGTTGGACATGACGGCAAGAAGTCAGCGGGTCGCCGAGGCGATAAAGGAAGAGATCAGCGATATTCTGCAAAATGACATGAAGGACCCGCGCATTGGGTTTGCCAGCGTGGTCAGGGTACAGGTAAGCCCGGATCTGAGGGCGGCCAAAGTCCACGTGAGCGTCCTGGGAGACGAAGAAGCCCGGAGGAAGACCATGGCTGGCCTTGACAGCGGCACCGGTTTCATCCGCTCAGAGCTGGGAAAGCGCCTCCGGTTGCGCCATACTCCCGAGGTGGTCTTTGTCCTTGATGATTCCATCGAGCATGGCGTGCACATCTCCAAGCTCCTCATGGACCTCAGGCGCGACCAGGAAAGGGAATAGAATGAGCGGCATCGTGTGCCAGGTAGCAGCTGTGCTGCGAGCGTGCAGTTCGGCAGTGATCGTCACTCATGCCTTGCCGGATGGAGACGCGGTGGGTTCCAGCCTGGGATTGGCCCTGGCACTGGAAAGACTGGGGATCAACGTGGTCTTTGCCGGTTCGGGACCCCTTCCCGAGCAGTACCACTTCCTGCCCGGCCAGCACCTTTACGTGGCCGGGTCCGGCACGCACCGGGTCGAACTGGTCATATACGTGGACTGTGCCAGTCCGGACCGGGTGGACGGGGTCCGGGTCGAGGGCGACCGGGTAGTGAACATTGACCATCACATAACTAACGACGGCTTTGGTGACGTGGCGTTTGTGGATCCTTCAGCCCCGGCCGCGGGTGAGCAGGTGTACAGGCTGCTCGAGCCGCTGGGCGTTGCGCTGGACGAGGCTATTGCCACTTGCCTGTACACTGCCTTGGTCTCCGACACCGGCTGGTTCACCCACGAGAACACTACCCCAGGTGCCTGCCGCATTGCGGCCCGGCTGTTGGAGGCCGGGGTCCGGCCGGACCAGGTGGCCTGGCAATTGCAGGGGAACCGGCCGCTGTCCGCCCTCAGGCTCCTGGGACGAGCCCTCAGTAGCCTCGAAGTGCGCGAGGACGGGAAGCTGGCGGTGATGCAGCTGGGCAGCGAGGACTTACTGGAGTGCGGCGCTCTCGCCGAAGAGACCGATGGGATCGTGAATTACGGGATCAGCCTGTCCGGCGTGGAACTGGCGGTTCTCCTCAAGGAAATGCCCAAGGGCGGTGTGCGCGCTTCGCTGCGCTCGCGCGGAAGAGTAGATGTGGCCCAGCTCGCAGCCGCGCTGGGTGGAGGCGGGCATGCCCGGGCGGCCGGGTGTACCCTCTCCGGACCACTGGAATCGGCCAGGGAAACGCTGGTGGCTGCCGCCGCTGAGAGGGTGCAGTCCCTTTGACTGTTAGCGGCGTACTCAATGTCTTGAAACCTCCCGGCCTGACCTCGCACGATGTCGTGGCCTACCTGCGCAAGCTCACCGGCGAGCGTCGAGCGGGGCACACCGGCACCCTGGACCCACTAGCCGCGGGAGTGTTGCCCGTATGCCTGGGGAAGGCCACCCGCCTGGCCGAGTATCTGGCGGCAGCCGCAAAGGATTACCGGGCCGAGATGATACTGGGCCTTACCACCGACAGTGGCGATACTGAAGGACACGTGCTGTCGCGACGGGATGCCGGTTCCATTCGGGCACCGGAGCTAGAGCGAGCCCTGGCCGCTTTCAGGGGGGAGATCCGGCAGGTCCCACCGGCCCTATCGGCGGTCAAAGTGGACGGTCTTCGCAGCTACCAGCGGGTCCGCCAGGGCATACCGGTGGAGCCCACCGTCCGGACCGTCGCCGTCTACCGCCTTGAACTGGTGGAGTTTCTCCCGGGGTCTTCTTCCAGGGCCCGGCTGGATATTGGGTGCTCCAAGGGCACTTACGTGCGGTCGCTGTGCCGCGATATCGGTGAGGCCCTGGGCTGTGGTGCAGCCCTGGGGTGGCTTTTACGTACCCGTTCCGGCCGCTTTAGGCTAGAGGAGGCCTGGACCCTGGAGGAACTGGCGGCGGGGTGGCAGGATGCCCTGGTAAGCCCGGCCCAAGCTGTGGATCACCTACCTTTTGTCCGGGTAAGCGGAATGGACGCCTACCGGGTCAGGCATGGCCAGGCTCCCCAGATGAGCGTGGACGGCCACGGGCCAGTGCGGGTGCTGGACGATGACGAGGGGCTCGTGGCCATGGGCGAGGTCACAGAGGGACGACTCAAACTCAGGAAGGTACTGGTCTAGGTCATGGCACCCATGGAAGTTGTACGGGATCTGGACGCGGCCCGGGCCTGGGGCCGTCCCCGGGCGGTGGCGGTGGGTTTTTTCGACGGGGTCCACCTGGGGCACCAGGAGCTGTTGTCGCGGCTGACCCGGACTGCCGCCGGGCTGGGTGGGGTCAGCGCTGTGTTGACCTTTGACCCCCACCCCTTGGCCCTGGTGCGGCCGGGGGCTGCGCCGGCCCTGCTGACCAGCATCCCGCAAAAAGCCGCCATCATGGAGAAACTAGGAGTGGACCACCTGATGGTCCTGCCTTTTGTCGAACAGCTGCGGGAGCTGGACCCTCTGGCTTTTGTCCGTCAAGTGCTGGTTGAGGGACTGGAGACCAGTGCGGTGCTAGTGGGGTTCAACTTCACGTTCGGGTATCGGGGGCAAGGCAACGCCTCGGTGCTCAGCCGCTTGGCGGCTCCCTATGGCATCAGCGTGGAGGTGGTGCCGCCGGTGCGGGCCGGGGGGACGGTGGTCTCCAGTACCGAGATCAGGCGGAGCCTCCTGGAAGGTCAGGTGGAGCGGGCCCGGGAGCTCTTGGGCCGGCCGCACCGCCTGTGCGGGACAGTGGTCCGGGGCAGCGGGCGCGGGCGTTCGCTGGGTTATCCCACCTGCAACCTGATGGTGGATGACCGAGTACTGGTGCCGGCAGGAGGCGTATATGCAGTTATGGTGGAATTGCCCGGTGGCGCCCGGACCGGGGGAGTCTGCAATGTCGGCAACCGCCCGACGTTTGGCGGCCAAGATACGACCATCGAAGTACACATCATCGAGCGTGACGGAGACTGGTACGGGCAACTACTGTGCGTGGACTTGATGGGCCGCCTGCGCAGCGAGCGGGCGTTTGCTTCTTCTGCGGCGCTTTCAAGGCAGATAAGTCGGGACATTCAGAGGGTCCTAAGGTTACGCATGGAATAGGCATTTTGCAACCTACCGTGGGTTATGGTACAATTTATGCGGGACAACGTCCCTCAACCGCGACGCTAGGACTGCCGAGTCTCCGGCGGCTTTCTTGGCCTGCGGGGGTTCTTTCAACAACTGGAGGTGAGGGCCGCCATGGGCCTGGACAACGAGAAAAAGCAAAGCATTATCACTGAACACCGGTTGCACGAAAAGGACACCGGTTCCCCGGAGGTGCAGGTAGCGTTATTGACAGAGCGCATAAACTACCTGACCGAGCATCTCAAGACTCACAAAAAGGACCACCATAGCCGCCGGGGCCTGCTCAAGATGGTCGGGCAGAGACGGAGCCTGCTCAATTATCTAAAGGACAACGATATCGAGAGGTACCGGCAAGTCGTGGAGAGGCTGGGTCTTAGAAGATAGGAACAGCGGAGCGGGCGAAAAACCCGCTCCATTCCTATATCTACCCGGCGCTAGGTGGTCATAATCTCAGCGTGAAACAGTGACAGGAGGAGTATGGAGTTTGGCAACTGAGAAGAAAACGTGGAACGAAGGGCTGCATGAATACCGTTACCAATTAGCCGGGCGGGAGCTTATCGTAGAGATCGGTGAAATGGCAAGGCAGGCCAACGGTGCGGTCCTGGTACGCTACGGTGATACCGCCGTGCTGGCCACGGCCACGGCATCACCCGTGCCCCGTGAAGGCGTCGACTTCTTCCCCCTTACCGTGGATGTAGAGGAAAGGCTCTACGCAGTGGGCCGGATCCCCGGCAGCTGGCCCCGGCGAGAAGGCAGACCACCGGAAAAGGCCATCCTGGCCGCGCGGCTCACCGACCGCCCCATCCGGCCCTTGTTTGCGGAAGGCTACCGCAACGACGTCCACATTGTGCTCACACCCTTTTCCGTGGACCACAACGCGTCCCCGGACATCGTGGGCATGATCGGCGCATCCGTTGCCCTGGGGATCTCCAACATCCCGTTTGAGGGACCCATCGGTGCCGTGGAAGTGGGGCGGGTCAACGGGGAGCTGGTGATCAACCCGGACCGTGAGGCGTCGGCCGCCAGCGATCTGAGCCTGGTGGTAGCCGGCACCCGGGACGCCGTGCTCATGGTCGAGGCCGGAGCGCAGGAGGTTCCCGAACACGTCCTCATCGACGCCATCACCGTCGGCCACGCGGCCATCCGCGGTCTGGTAGACTTCCAGGAGCGCATCATTGGCGAAGTGGGCTTGCCCAAGCTGGTGCCGCCCGTGGTGGAGTTTCCCGAGGGCATGGAACCGGCCATGGATCAGCACGTGGGCGCCCAACTACGGACAGCCCTTAGGAACCCTGAGAAGCAGTCCCGGGAAGCTGCCATCGATGATCTCCAGGCACGGGCCGTGGCAGACCTGGCGGAGCGCTTCCCGGACCAGGAGGCGACGCTGGTCAAGGCGTTCAGGAACGTCCTCAAGCGCGAGGTCCGGCAGATGATTCTGCAGGAGGGCCTGCGTACTGACGGTCGTGGCCTCGACCAAGTTCGCGAGATCAGTTGCCGGGTTGGGATCTTCAGCCGTACCCACGGTTCAGGCCTGTTCCGAAGGGGCCAGACCCAGGTACTCAGCGTGGCCACGCTGGGTACGATACGGGATGCCCAGGAACTGGACACTACCGGAGAGCAAGAGCAGAAGCGGTACATGCATCATTACAACTTCCCGCCCTACAGTGTGGGCGAAGCCCGCTTCATGAGGGGACCCGGCCGGCGGGAGATCGGTCACGGCTTCCTGGCCGAACGTGCCCTGTTGCCTGTGCTTCCTCTGGAAGAGGAGTTCCCGTATACCCTGCGGGTGGTCTCGGAAGTCCTGGAGTCCAACGGGTCCACTTCCATGGCCAGCGTCTGTGGGAGCACCCTGGCGCTGATGGACGCCGGTGTGCCCATTCGCAAGCCGGTGGCCGGGATCGCCATGGGCTTGATCAAAGAGGCCGAGGCTTTTGCAGTACTCACCGACATCCAGGGCATCGAAGATTTCCTGGGGGACATGGACTTCAAGGTAGCTGGCACCCGGGATGGGGTGACCGCGCTGCAAATGGACATGAAGGTTAAGGGCATAGACCGTGCGGTGCTCCAAGAAGCCCTGGAGCGGGCCCGCTCGGCCCGGCTCATGATCTTGGACAAGATGATGGACGTCATCGACCGGCCTCGGCCGGAGCTTTCGCCCTTTGCGCCCCGGATCATCACCCTACAGATTGATGTGGACAAGATCCGGGATGTCATCGGCCCAGGCGGTAAAATGATCAACAAGATCATTGCAGAAACCAATACCAAGATCGATATCGAGTCCGACGGGCGGGTATACATCGCTGCCGTAGATGGAGAGGGCGGAAAACGGGCCCAGAAGATGATCGAAGACCTCACCCGGGATGTGGAAACGGGCAACGTTTACACGGGCAAGGTCACGCGCATCATGAGCTTTGGCGCCTTCGTTGAGATCCTGCCGGGCAAAGAGGGCATGGTGCACATATCCGAACTGGCCCATGAGCGGGTTCCTACTGTCGAAGACGTGGTGAAGATCGGCGATGAAGTTACGGTCAAGGTCATCGAGATCGACCGCATGGGACGGATCAACCTTTCCATCAAGGCACTGCTGCCGTCGTCCGGGCCCAACGGCGAAGGGCAGCGGGGACAGCGTCCCGACTGCAATCATGCTGACCGGAGAGGGGACCGGCGCCCCCCGCGGCGTGATGGTGGGGGTGGCGGGCCCCGGCAGCGCTACTAGGAGGTCAGGCGCTTGCGTTTTGGCGCGCACCTGTCCATCCAGGGCGGGTGGCCCCAGGTGGCCGCCCGGGCCGTCCAGCTGGAATGTGAAACACTCCAGGTATTCAGCCGGAGCCCCCGGGGCGGCCAGGCCCGGGTCCTGGTGGAAGCTGAAGTGGCCGAGTTTTGGCGGGTGTGTGCCGGTGGCCACATCACGCCCATCTCGGTGCACGTGCCATACTTCGTGAACCTGGCCTCAGCTGATGATGCCAAGTGGGAGTACAGCGTGGAGGTCCTGCGCCAGGACCTCCAGCGCGCGTCGGTGCTGGGTGCTACCTACGTGGTAACCCACCCCGGCCAGAGCGGGGTCGACCGTGACCAAGGGCTGGAGCGGGCGGCCAGGGCGGTAAGCCGGGCCCTGGAAGACTCGCCGGCGGGCGTGATGCTGCTCTTGGAAACCACTGCGGGGCAAGGACGCGAACTGGGCTGGGTTTTTTCTGAGCTTAGGCGCATTGCCACCGTTGCCCAAAGCGGATCCCGGCTGGGGTTTTGCCTGGACACTTCCCACGCGTTTGCTGCCGGCTACGATCTATCCTCTAACACCGGGCTTGAGGAATGCCTGGATGGGATGGAGGAATGGCTGGGCCTGGAACGCCTCCATCTCATACACCTCAACGACTCGGTCTATCCGCTGGGATCCCGGCGGGACCGCCATGCCCACATCGGCCAAGGCCTCATTGGCCTGGAAGGCTTCTGGCGGCTGGTAAACCACCCGGCACTGGAGCACCTGGCCGGGGTGTTAGAAACGCCCGTCAGCTCCGACTGCCACTATGCCACTGACCTGGAGACTCTCAAGCGCATCCGCTCCCAGTCATAGGTCTACCGGCCTGAACATAAGCTGTTTTAGGCATCACGAGGAGGCTGGTGACCTTGGTCTGGGTCCGGCGCCTGCTGAGCGCGGTGTTGGTAGGTGCGTGCGTGGCATGGCTTACCTTCGGTGGCCACCAGTGGACCCAGCGCCTTTTGCACGCCGCCAAACCCGGCGTAACCCTGGAAGGCCACTTGGTTACGGGAATGCTCGCCCACGAACTGGAAACGCTGGTGCGGGCACTGGCGGCCGGGGTGGAACGCGTTCCCCGGGACGCGGCCGTGGAGCGGTCCACCGGAAGAATCATCCCAGACCTCCCCGGGCTGGCCGTGGATGTCCGGGCCACGGTGAGTCTGGTGTTGCAAGCCGGTCCGGGCACCGGGTGCCAGCTGGTGGTGTTCGACGTCCCCCCGCGCTTCACCACTGCCGATGTCTCCAGCCTCACCCGCACCCTCGGTGCTTATGCCACTATCATAGCGGGCACTCCGGAGCGCCGGAGCAATATTCGCCTGGCTGCCTCTTTACTTGATAACACCTTGCTTTACCCCGGGCAGGCGTTTTCCTTCAACTTTGCCATCGGGCCGGTGACGGAGAGCCGGGGCTTCCAGGAAGCTCCAGTGATCGTGGGAGAAGAGCTGGTACCTGGGGTCGGGGGTGGGATCTGCCAGGTTTCGACTACCCTGTTCAACGCCGCCGTGGCCGCGGGCCTGGCAGTGCTGGAGCGCCACGGCCATAGCCAACCTGTAAGCTACGTTCCCGAAGGCCGTGACGCCACCGTGGCCCAGTACTACAAGGACCTCAAACTCCGCAACACCACCGGCCGGCCCGTGCTGATCCGCGCAGGATCCGACGGGCACCGGGTCTGGTTTACAGTGCTGGGTCCGGCCCAGGCCGGACCATAGGAGGGCTTCGACATCCTGTCCGGCCACGTGCGATGGCTGTAAACTCACGACCGACTACGCCGGGAACGCGCGATAAAAAATCCAAGGTAAAAGGGGGTTTAGGGGGCAATTCGTGTCGTAAAATGGGGAACGATTGTGGTAGCCGCGGAGCTGGACATGACCTATAATGGTGGTGAAAAGAGCCCATAGCGTCCGGCTGCAGTTGCCTGAGCGGAGAAAACGATGGGGGTGGCTGCAACGGAAAGGGACCTTTGCAGCGAGGATTCCCTGAGCGAAGAGATCGAACGGCTACGGATGATCCTAAACCGGGTTGCTGGTGATGGCCACGACCTACGAGACAGTGGTGAGCTCCGAAAACTAAGTGACGAACTTGACCGCCTGATCGTACTGTTCATGGCCAGGTTTCCCCGATGTGTATCCAGGTCGGACGTGGGCTGAGATACAAACCAGTTCCATCTACCAATCAGGTCCTCTCAGGACCGATTTCTTTTTGTCCTTTTCCCTCCCATAAAGGCATAGCTTCTAATCAAAGGACCCAAGGGAGGGACACGCCATGCTGGTTCGGGGTTTGACTCTCATAGCTGTCCTTGCTGTCTTGGCACTGACGGTTATGAGGCGGGCCCGCAATCTCCAAAGGCTCAGCTACGAGGGCGAAGGGCCGCTGGACTCACCGGTGTCCAGGGCTTTGCGGGAGTTCCTTGGCGTTGCGGGAGGTGTGTACCTGGCCCTTGTTGCCCTAAACGAGTTTTTGAAGCTGAACGTTCCCAATCCCGTAGAATATCGTGGCCTCAGCTTTGACCCGCTGGCAGCCCTGGCCGTTTTGCTGGCCATCATCCAGCCGTGGTTACCGCCGACCGCTCACCGTGCCCGGGGGTGAGGCCAGTATCGGCTTTCCACCCCGGGGCATAATAGGGTGGAACAATGCCGACAAGGGCGGGTGACAACATGGAGAAGACGGTAATTGGCGTGTTCAAGTCCAGGGGCCAGGTGGAAAAGGCCCTTCGCGAGCTAAGAGACAGCGGGTTCGACGAGACCGAAGTGTCCGTTCTCGCCCGGGAAGATAAGGGCCGGGGCGATGACGGAGGCGCCACTACCATGGGCGTCGGCGATGACGAATTGTCGGAGGGGGTGGCCACCGGCGGAGTGCTGGGTGGTCTGGCCGGTCTGCTGGCGGGAGTGGGTGCTCTCGCTATCCCGGGCATTGGCCCGATCATTGCTGCGGGACCCATTGCCGGAGCGCTCACGGGCGCAGTGACCGGAGGTGTGGCCGGGGGCCTCATCGACTGGGGTATTCCAGAGGAACGAGGCCGCCATTACGAATCACGCCTGCGTGAAGGCCACATTCTTGCGCTAATTAGGGCCGATGAGCGGCGAGTGGACCGGGCAGCCAGGATCCTCCGGGAGAACGGAGCCCAGGAAGTGGAGACCCACGACGCCGATCGCAGGTAGCTCCAGGACGCGACAAACGCCCCCCCTGGCGGGGGGTCGTTTGCTTTGCGGCCGGCATGGGCGAGTGCCGGCGGGCAAATGTCCCGTGGGGAGGGTGGCCCCGTACAACCCCTAGCCGAAGGCAAGGGTGTCCGCGGCGACGCGGAATCTGAAGGAAGCCGGAGGCAAAGCCGCGGCCCGAGGAGCACGAACCCTGGACGGGGCAGCATCGCCTGGGTGAGCCTGCCAGGCAAAGCCCAAGATGGGTCAAGGGCGGTGCTGTAAACCGGGCGGGCGTGCGGTGAAAGTACTGGTTCTTACCTGGGGAGGCCTGCCGGCACGCCGGAAGGTAACCCGCGCTGAGAGGCGCGGTTAGCCGGCAGGAGTCAGCAGAGGCCATACGTACCAGCGGCGGTGCCGCTGGGAAGGGCCGAACACTAGGCAGGGATGGGACGCGGTGCGTCCGCACGGCAAGCCCCGACAGCAGAAAAGCCCGTCCGGGACCTGCCCGCCCAGGGTGACAGAACAACTGCCACTACTGCCGGTGGGAGGGCCGAGTTTGCCGACGGCACAACCCCGGCCCACATCCTGCGAAGAGCAACGAGACGAGCGGTTAATGGAGCAATGCGCGCCAGTAGGCGATGCCTAGGACTCCGTTCAAGGGTCCCCCAGCGCCTGGTGAACCGCCCGGTGCGGACCCGCATGCCGGGTGGTGTGAGAGGACGGGGGTTAACCGCCCCCTCCTACTCGATGAGCCGGCTGGGCATAAGCGGGTGGTATGACACCCCAGAGCTCTAGCCCGGATTACCACGGCCTTAAGTTCTACTAACATTTCCCATATACTGTGGGGTTGAACAGGCGGCCGAAAGCGGAGCGTGGGTCCGGATGACCATGTTAGTTTTTTGACTAAACGTCATGCATTCACCCGACTCTTGGAGCGCCTGGTCGTCGGGATGTACGCTCCAGGTATATCCACGCGGGATGCTGGTGATGAGTAGTGTCCATTATGATGGTGTAAAATTGGTGGGGGCTTTAAGCAGGAGAGCCACCCCTCCCTCTGGTAGACAAGAAATACCACAAATCTCAACCACCAGGAGGGAGATTAAGGATGGCTCACTATCAGGTTACCGTAGATGGTGATCTCTTACAAGGGCTATTTGTCCAGGATGATGGTAAGCCAGCCTCGAGCGCCACCAGGACCGACTGGCCCCGCTTGCGCACGGACGAGATGTAGCCGCGGATGCCGCAGAAGACCTGTGCACCGGCGAAGCTGCGGAAGGTACCGGAGATCTTCTGCTGCACCTTGACCATGCGCAGGTCGCGCTCTGCCAGGTTGTTGTCGAAGGGCACCTCGAAGTCGTACATGAAGGCGAGCACCGCGGGGCGGTGTTGCTCCAGCCGGTCGAGCAGGTTTTGGGCTGGCGTTTGCCCGGGTCTGCCGCGCCGACCGGCGGGACGGGGCACAGCCGGGAGCGGGTTCTCCTCCCGGCCGTGGGCCAGCACCTCGGTGTACCGCCTTGCCAGGCGTTCCAGCTCTTCCCACTCAAGGCAGCCGGTGTGGGTCCTGGCCCTTTCCAAGGCCTGCTTGCTGTCGAACAGGAAGTCGATCATCTCCTGGGCCCAGGCCTGCCCCTGCTCGACCAGGGAGGTGAGCTCCCGGAGGTGATAGGCGTTGCAGAGGGCGTGGCGGTTCCCGGTATGGGCGAAGTAGGGAACCCAGGCGTCGTGCACCGCCGTGCCGGTAAAGCGGGGCAGCACGTCCATGTGCTCCAGGGCCGCGCGCCCGCGCCGCGGATGTGGGGAGTATACGATAGCGGTGGCGGTACCCGCGGTATGGAGCCAGTGGAGCCGGCCGTCGATGCTGATGCCCGTCTCGTCGAAGTGGGCCACGAAAGCCTGGCGGATCTGGTCCTTCGTCTCCTCTTCCACCGGTACCAGTTGGTCCGCCAGGGCGTGATTGGCCGCGACCACGGTGGCCGGGCTGATGGCGTGGCTGAAGAGGTCGGTGAAAAGCTCCTTGATGCGGTCGTAGGGGAGCAGTTGGTACTGGCTCAGGTAGGCCGCCACCGCCCAGACCCGGGTTCCGTACTGGGTGGGCTGGGTAACGTCCGGCGGGAAAGGGGCCCTGGACACTTCCCCGCAGTGGGGGCAGGATTTGCGTTCCTGCCGTAAGCAGGTTCAGTTTGGTGAAGTGGTAGTTAGGACACGGACTCTGTACAGCATGAAGCCGCCTCCGGCCGAGAACTGGCGGATGGCTGGTGGCTAGATCGGGCAGTTGAGGATGCGCCTGCAGCCACTGAAGGAGTTTAGCTCGGGCGAAGCCGCGGTCGCAGATAAACAGCAATCGGCGGTGGTCAGCGGCCGGCAGCAGCTGCAGTAACTGAGTCATGAAAGCTTCCTCAAACTGATTCTGGCTCAGGTAGGGCTCGAAGTAGGCCTTAGGAATGGACCAGCATAGCAGGGGAATGCCCCTTCCCCGCAGGGGAATCGATGCCACCAGGGACCACCACTGGGCCTGGCTTTGTTCTTCGCGGTAGGTCCAGTCGATAATCTAATCACGGAGATGAACTGCCAGCGTTGCAGGCGCGGCCAGATCCGACTGATGATGATCTTGGCGATAGCCGTATCGTCCCAGTGAGTGTTAGCGAGAAACCGGTGCGTCCGCTTGATGGCATGCCTCAGCGCCAGTCCGGAGCGTCTGACGAGGCCAGCTGCCAGCTGGTTAATGACGCTGGTCTGGAACTGGATGAGGGCATCCACGAAGAGGGCCAGGTTGGTTCGCTGGGGCTTGCTTAGACCCTGGGCATGTTGCTGGATTGATGGTAAACTACTCATGGAAGGAAGGGGGCCCCTTTCGTCATATGCACCCAAATATTCCTGTGAGAGGGAAATAGATCTAATTGAGCTAATGGGTCTACAATTTGCTCATTCTATCTCGTTCTTACTAGGTCACTGACCTGGAAAACCGGGGACGACTCAGTGCCCAGGGCTATTGACAACAACAACATCCTGTGGTTACCTGCGGATTTAGGAACCACAAGATCCCGCAGGGAGAAACCGGAGAGGTATGGTGAGTTCCAGCGTCCATCCACGGAGCTTCTTTGCCCAACCGGAGGCGAAAGAGAACCGCGACGGACATTGACCCCGCCCCTGGGATACGCCCCAGGCGCAGTCCACCTGAGGATCCCCGAACCAGCCGGAGCACGTTCTTCCCCGGCCACCGCAAGCCATGCCGGCGAGTGAAATGGGCATGGGAGGCGGTGGTACCCAAAGCCTTCTTTCACGGTGTAACCGGGACGGTCGACGACTGATCCTGGGCCCTAGGTCCGACCGGTAGCAAGGGAACAGCGATATCGCGGCCCGGCACTGCGGAGATGGAGAAGAGGAGCGCGGTCTCGCGGCCCGGCCGGGCCGGTTTCACGGGTGAGCAGCAGGTGACATACTATGTTCCGGGATCATGCAAGCAGGATTTGGGGGTTTTCTGTCTTGGCAATTGCCGTTTTAAAGTTCGGGGGCACGTCTGTAGCGTCTGAGGAGAGCAGGCAGTTGGCAGTGGCCAGGGTGCGGGCGCATTTGGACAAGGGGTACGATGTGTGTGTGGTTGTCTCCGCCATGGGCAGGAAGGGCGAGCCCTACGCCACCGACACGTTGCTGGGCCTGGCAAGGTCGTTGTACCATAATACGGCTCCCCGGGAGCTGGACCTCATGGCTGCGTGCGGGGAGATCATCTCCAGCGTGGTGATGACCAACGCTCTGCGCCGCGAAGGCATCCGCGCTCTGGCACTCACAGGCTGGCAGGCGGGGATAGTAACTGACACCAACTTCACGCAGGCCCGCATCAGGCGGGTTGAACCTTCGCACTTGCAGCGCCACCTCAAAGAAGGATTCGTGGTGGTGGTGGCCGGTTTCCAGGGTCAGACCGAGAGCGGGGACATCACCACGCTGGGCCGCGGTGGCAGCGACATCTCGGCGGTGGCCCTGGGAGTGGCCCTGGAGGCCCAGGAAACAGAGATCTACACTGATGTTGACGGGGTGCTTACAGCTGATCCCCGGGTCGTCCCCGACGCGCGCACCATTCCCAGCATCACTTACGACGAACTCTGCCAGTTCGCCCACGAGGGGGCCAAGGTGATCCATCCTGTGGCGGTAGAACTAGCTCGCAGGTATGACCTACAGCTACACATCCGGTCCACCTTCAGCGATAGCATGGGGACCACAGTCACCGGACAGCCGCTGGTGGGTGGACACCCGAGGACAGTTACCGGAGTCACCAGCATCGGCGGAATGGTTCAGGTGCAGGTGGACTTCGGCCCTGACCAGGGCAGCGGGGACGAATTACGGCTGTTCAAAGCGCTGGCCGACCAACGTATCAGCCTGGACATGATCCTGGTCACGCCCGGCCGCAAGGCTTTCATAGTCGCAGAAGGCGTGGCGCAAGAGGCCCAGGACGTAATGGAGAGAGCGGGATTTTTCCCCAGCATCCGGCCGGGTTGTGCCAAAGTGTCGGTTATCGGTGCCGGCATGCGCGGGGTGCCGGGGGTCATGGCGGCAGTGGCCTCGGCGCTCCACGACGCTGGGGTGAGGATCCTGCAAACAGCCGATTCACACCTATCCATATCCTGCCTGGTTCCCCAGGAGCACTCGGACACCGCCGTCCGGGCCCTGCACGGCAAGTTTCACCTGTCTCAATGAGTCTATGGGGGAGAGCTGGGAGATGACAATGATAGGACACGTGATCACCGCCATGGTCACCCCGTTTGCGCCCGGGGGTGAGGTGGCTTTGCATGAGGCGGCCAGGTTAGCAAAGCACCTGGCCAGCCACGAATCCGATGGGATCGTGGTGGGGGGGACTACCGGCGAGGCGCCCACGCTGGAGAAAAGGGAAAAACTTGAGCTTTGTGCCGCAGTGGCCGGCGCCGTGGCGGGAGGGACCGGCGTAATCCTCGGGGCTGGTACCAACGACACCAGCAGCTCTGTGGAACTGGCCCGGCAGGCAGCGAGCTGCGGTGCTACCGGGATTATGCTGGTCACTCCTTACTACAACAAGCCGCCCCAGGAAGGTCTCTACCGGCACTTTGCCGCGGTGGCCCAGGCCACCAGTCTTCCCGTGATGCTATATAATGTCCCCGGCCGGACCGGGGTCAACCTGCTGCCAGCCACCGTAGCCAGGCTTTCGGCTGATCACGACAATATCAAAGCTGTGAAAGAAGCATCGGGCAACCTGGAACAAGTGGCGGAACTCTGCCGTCTCACCGCGGGTCGTCTGGACGTGTACAGCGGCGACGATGGCCTTACCCTTCCCATGCTGGCCGTAGGTGCCGTAGGCGTGGTCAGCGTGGCATCGCACCTGGTGGGTCCCCGGCTAAAGCGCATGATCCTGGCATTCCTAGAGGGAGACCACGTTAGAGCGCGCAAGATCCACCTGGAACTCCTGCCGCTGTTCCGGGCCCTGTTCGTCGCCACCAACCCAGTCCCGGTCAAGACGGCCCTGAACTGGCTGGGGTTTGACACAGCCAGGTTCCGGCTGCCGCTTTGCCCCATGGGACAGGAGTCCCATGACGTGTTAAGGAGCGCCATGGTAGCCGCCGGGCTTCTGTAGGGCTGGGGACTGGCCAGCACCCGGGCTGGAAAGGTTGATCGGGGATACCGTTGGCCGGGGCCTCTCAAGCGTGCTTGCCGGGGCCCCGGCTTTCCCATTTGGAACCCAGCTTCCTGCCTGCCAAAGACTTCGGAGCAAGCGGGAAGGGGCGGGAAGGAAAAGGCTATGGCGTGGTGTAAACACAGAACTGACGGGCCACAACCTACAGCGCACACCTCAGTCCAGGGTGAAAGGATACCTGTCCCGGCCAGGCGGTTCTTCAGTGTCACGGCGGGAACCAAGGGTTCTCATGGAGGCGGAAGGAGGGTATTGGCGGTGGGATGACGCGCAAGGAGTTTCTCAGGAGAATGGGCCTGGCCGGTGGGGGTGGCTTGCTTTACCTCGCTGGAGGGTCCTGGTTCTTGAAGGCCTGTTCGCCACCGAACAAGGTGCCCGCCACTGTGCACGCGTGGCGAGCGGCCTATGCCCAGCTGGAGGCCGGTGGCAGGCTGGCCGAACGAGTCGAGCAGGCCTTTGGTATTATGGAGAATTGCCAGCTGTGCCCGCGTCGTTGCGGGGTGAACCGCCGCCGCGGGGAACAGGGATTTTGCCGAGCACCATCCAAGGTCATGGTCTACAGCCACCACCCACACTACGGAGAAGAACTGCCCTTGGTGGGGCAGGGCGGTTCGGGCACGATTTTCTTCTCCAACTGCAACCTGCGCTGCGTGTTCTGCCAAAATTGGCCCATCGCCCACGAGGGTTGGGGCCGCGAGATCAGCGATGAGGACCTGGCCGAGATGATGATCGACCTCCAGGGCATGGGCTGTCACAATATCAACCTGGTCACACCTACCCACGTGATGCCCCACATCCTGAACGCCACGCGTATCGCCCTGAAGTACGGGCTGAACCTGCCTCTTTGCTACAACACCAGCGGGTACGAGCGAGTGGAGATCATTAAGCTCCTTGACGGGATCGTCGACATCTACCTGCCCGACCTGAAGTTCATGGACGGCGCAGAAGCCCAACGCTACAACCTGGCCGCAGCATTCGATTACCCAGGGATGGCACAGGAGTCCATCATCGAGATGAACCGCCAGGTGGGTACCCTGGTCACCGACGAGCGCGGCATCGCCAGGCGCGGGCTCATCATCCGCCACCTGGTCATGCCCAACCGGGTGGCAGGTACCCGCGAGTTCGTCCACTGGGTGGCGGAAAACCTGCCGCTGGACACCTATGTGAACATCATGGCCCAATACCGGGTGGAGTACAAGGCCTTTGAGTTTGAGGCCATTGCCCGGGCCATCACCGCCCGGGAGTTTGTGGAGGCCATGGAGTGGGCCATTGAGGCAGGGCTCACCAACCTCGACCAGAGGTCCTTGGCCCATTACGCCATACACCGGCAGATGATCAGGTAAGCTTAGGACCAGCGGCCGGGTATGGCTGTGCCACAGAACCTGCACCCACCGCTTTCCAGGTTCATCCCGGCGATGACGAAGCCAACCCGCCTGATTACCATCTCACCGCAGCCGGGGCAGAAGGTGTTCTCGCCATCGTGACCGGTCACTTTGGCCAGGTACACGAACTTCAGGCCGGCCTCCCGGGCCGTGTCCCTGGCCCGTTCCAGCGTGGTAACGGGGGTCCGCGGCAGGGCGGATAGCCGGTAAAGTGGGTAAAAGCGGGCAAAGTGGAGCGGCACATCGGGCCCCAGTTCGTGGGCGATCCACCGGCACATCCTGCCGATGGTTTCCATATCGTCGTTAAGCGTGGGGATGACGATATTGGTGATCTCCAGGTGAACCCCGGCCTCCCGAAGCAGTTTTAAACTCGCCAGCACGGTGTCCAGCTCCCCGCCCACCACCTCCCGGTAGAAGGCGGCATCGAAGCTTTTCAAGTCCACGTTGACCGCATCCAGGTTCTTGGTGAGCTCAATTAAGGGTCCCGGTGTGATGTAGCCTGCGGTATGGAGGAGGTTCATCAACCCGGCTTCCCGGGCCAGGGATGCCACTGCCGCCATGTACTCGTAGAAGACCACCGGTTCACCGAAGGCGTAGCTGATGGCCCGGACACCGGACGCCCGGGCGTGGGCCACCAGCGTCTCCGGCGGCATGTCGTAGGCGTGGACTTCCTCTGGTTCCACCAGCGCCAGATCCCATACTTCGCAAAACTGGCACGTGAGGTTGCACCCGGCCGTCGAAACGGAAAGCGCCCGGCTGCCCGGGACTACGTGGAAAAAGGGCTTGCGTTCCACCGGGTCGTCCTGTACCAGGGCAGGGTTCCCGTAGACCAGTGTGTATCCCACTCCCTGGCGGTTTTCCCGCACCCGGCACGGGGCCCGCTGCCCGTCGGCAAGTTCGCAATGCCGGGGGCAGAGCTCGCAGCGCACCCGCGCCTGGTGCAGCCGGGTAAACCACGGCGAGGGCTGCGGCCTCACCCGGCCCCTTTGCGCTACCACCGGTGGCGAAGCCGGCTCGGTGGGAGCGCGCTTGGGGGCGCAACCAAGGCACAGGGCCGGTATGGCGGTCGCGCCGGCCTTGAGGAATTGCCGCCGGCTCATGATGCCAGCTGTCACGGTCTTACAGGGCATGGATATGACCTCCTGGAGATCAAGAGTACCACGAACGCAGTGGCGTTGGCTACGGCGGCGAAAAGACAGCAATAAACGATGCCCAAAACGGGCGCCACCACCGCGCCGGCCAGGGCCGCGCCCAGGCAGGCCCCAAAAAGCTCCACGCCGTATACGGCCGCGATGGCGGCTTCTGCACGCTTGCGCAGGGGCAGGTAGCAGGCTGCAGACAGGGGGAAATCCACTCCGTTTATGAGCCCGGCCGTGAAGGTCAGCACGGAAAACAACACAAAGACCAGGCCCGGGGACTGCACCATGGCGGCCCGGGGAAGCGCCAGCGCCATCAGGCTGGCCCAAAGCGCAATAAGCAGTTGGAAGGCTGTCAACACGCCCAGGCCTGCTTTGCTGACCACGTAGCGATGAGTGAACAAGGCGCCCAGGGCCAGGCCACCCATGAACATGGCCACGATCAACCCCACGGTTTCGTAGACAAAACCGTAGATGCTCTGAAACGAGAACAGGATGGCAATTTGCAGCGCCATGGTAGAAAGGCCCGTGGTCAGCACCGCAAAGAGCACCGCGAAGCCGGTGTCCAGGGGGGTCTTGGCCCGTCTGGTGGATATCCTCAATCCCATCACGACGAGCAGCGGGATGGCAGCAAGGGGCAGCATCCACCAGGGTTCAATGCGCAAAAGCCAGAGTAACGTCGTCCCGTGACCCGCGCGCGTCAGGTCGTCCCAGAACATCAAGGTATAGTAGTAGCCGATGGGCCGGAAATCCGCATTGATGAAGTATCGCTGGTTAACCGGCGGCAACTCCTCTTCCGCCGGCCCGGCCGGGGCCACTGGGCCGGGAGAGAGCGGCAGTGGTCCGGGCCCGACCAGGTGAGCATCGCGGCTGCGCCCGTGATGGCGAAGTATCCAGTTGACCCGCCAAAGCTGGGATGGCTGCAACACCGTGTAATAGTGCAGGATAGAAAACCCGTCGCCCGGGATATTCCACTGGCGGTACCGCTGCTGGAGGGTGGGCACGTCCACCGATGCCTGCCCGAAAACGTCGGTAGCGACATAGATCAGGAACCGGTCTCCCGCCAAGAGCACCTGGGAGAATGCGCTGGCTAAGGTGTGGTAGATGGTTGCGTTACGGTTGGCCACTGCAGTTTGCCTCAAGTCCGGGGTGGAGACGGCGCCGGTGACCAGTACTCCTCCGGGCCTGAGCCGGGAACGGGCTTCGACGAAGAACTCCTGGGTGTAATAGCGGTTGAGGACAGCCGTAACCGGGTCGGGTGCATTTACCACGATAAGATCGTACTGCTCGCGGGTGGTTTTTACAAAAAGCCGCCCATCGGCGTGGATCAAGCGCACCCGCGAGTCGGCCAGGGCCACCACCGTACCCGGGGAAACGTAGGGCCGGGCCGCCCTGGTCAGGACCTCATCCAACTCGATGTAGTCGATGCTTTCCACCGGGTACTTCACCATCTCGCTGAGCACGCCGGAAAGACCGCCCCCGATGAGCAGGACGCGGGCGGGTGCCGGGTGCTGGACCATGGCCAGGTGCGTGAATATCACTGCATCCTGTTCTTCCAGCCCGGGGGCGACTGCGTCGGGACCTGCCGTGCTAAAGAGCAGGTGTCCGCTTTGGAAAAACGTGTACTGGTGCTCCCGGCGCACCACGGCAATGGTGCCGTGTTTAGACTGGTAGGTACCCACCAGTTGATGCTCGGGTGCCAGGTGCCTCCACTGGATCCGGTACGCCCAGTCATCTACAGAACTGAGAAATGGAAAAGCCAGGGCAGCCATGAGCAGTAACACCCAAAAGATGGGGCGACCCGGGCATGCTTGCCTTTTGGTGATCAACAGCACTGCGCCCAGCATCAGGCTAGCTGCAAGCACTGCAGACTGAAACGAGTTCAGGTAGCGCACTATGAGAAAGGTGAACAAGATGCCGCCCAGCATGTTCCCGGCGGCCTCGCCTACATAGGTCTTGCCAGCTCCGGAGGTGTCGTTGGCCCGGTCGCTTTCGCGCCATGCCCTCGACAACAACACGAACTGGGCACCCAAAAGCAGGCAGACCGGTGCCATAAGGAGGAATGAGGAAATGGTCATGTCCAAGAGGGACAGGTAGGCACCGGGCAGGATCCGGAAGAACCCTCGCAAGTTGCGAATGAGGAAAATGGTCACCGGCAAGACCAGCAGTAAGGCGGAGGCGTTGATCGCCAGGGCAAACCGGGGGCGGTAGGTGCGGTCAATCCAGTAGGCTCCCAGGCGGCTGCCTACTCCGACCCAGGCCAGCCACGCCGCCAGAACGATCCCTATGGAAAACTCGTTGCCGTGAAAGGCCATGAGGAACTCACGGAGAAGCACGACCTGTCCGACTTGAGAAACCGCCCCGAGCATGAGCACGGCAATGATGGGAGGCGGGATGCCGTGTGTTCTACCCCCCTGAACACAAAGCCTGCGCTTAGCTTTGCTATACGTGGGCCCTGCCAAACCTCACTGCCCCAATCCGCCGGTTTCGCAAGGATGGGTTAGCCTGGTGCACATCTGGTAGGTGAGAGGTGTAGAGGCTCCCAAGGTGCCGGTGTCAACGCCATTATACCTAGCTGCCGGGCATAGTGCAATAACTTCGAAGAATGCGCCGGACGGCGCCGGTGGCAGTCCGCAGGACGGAAGGCTCGGGTGCTGGCCATATGCCTTCAGCCCTCTCACCCCTTTCACCAGGTTGAAACCACCGGCCAGCGGCTGTATAATGGATCAGACAGAAATCGCACTTTCGGAGGAGGACGGAGTGGCCAGGGACTATTTGGACCTGATTTTCCTGGGTGGCCTGGGCGAGATCGGCAAGAACATGATGGCCGTCGAGTACGAGGAAGACATCCTGGTAATCGACTGCGGGCTGGCATTTCCCGACGAAAATATGCTGGGCATAGATGTTGTGCTGCCGGACTTTACCTACCTTTTGGAGAACAAAGAAAGGGTGCGGGCGGTCTTTTTGACTCACGGTCATGAAGACCACATTGGCGCGCTGCCTTACTTCCTCAGATCATTTGATATCCCAGTCTACGGGACCCGCCTTACCCTTGGACTGGTCCGGGCCAAGCTGGCTGAGTTCGGCGGCGCCACCAGCTTTGACGGGCGGGCGCTGAGGCCCCGGCAAATGGTGGAGGTGGGCGCGTTTCGCCTGGAACCGTTCCGGGTGAACCACAGCATCGCCGATTGCGTGGGGCTGGCCATTCACACCCCGGTAGGAACCATAGTGCACAGCGGAGATTTCAAGTTCGACCAGACTCCTGTGGACGGCGAAGTCGCCGATTTTCACAAGCTGGCCGAGCTGGGGGATAACGGAGTCCTGTGCTTGCTCTCTGACAGCACCAATGCAGATCGAGGAGGGTACACCGATACCGAGCGGGTGGTAGGACGTACTCTCAACGAGGTCATGTCCGCCGCCGAAGGCCGCGTGTTAGTGGCCTCATTTGCCAGTAATGTGCACCGGATCCAGCAAGTGGTAGACGCTGCGGTCCGGCATCACCGTCAAGTCGCAGTGGTGGGCAGGAGCATGGAGAATGTGGTGGCCATTGCCAGGGAGATGGGCTATCTCCGGGCTCCTGAAGGCACCTTCGTGGAGCTGGAGGCTTTGCGCACGGTACCTGCCAGGCATGCCGCGGTCCTAACCACGGGCAGCCAGGGAGAACCCATGTCGGCTTTGGCGCGCATGAGCTCGGGTGAAAACCGTCGGCTTCAGGTGGAGCCCGGGGATGTGGTGGTCTTAGCGGCAACCCCCGTACCGGGCAACGAGACCATGGTGGCACGTACCGTGGACAACCTGTTCAGGCGAGGCGCGCGCGTGCTGTACCAGGCGTCGGCCGGTGTGCACGTGAGCGGGCATGGGAGCCAAGAAGAACTCAAACTCATGCTCAACCTCACCCGGCCCCGCTACTTTCTGCCCATCCACGGTGAGTACAGGCACCTGGTGCACCACTCAGACCTGGCCCTGGACCTGGGGATTCCCCGTGGGAACATCCTGGTGGGCGAGAACGGTCACGTATTCCGCCTGGATCAGGAAAGCGCCCGGCTGGAGCGACAGGTCCCGGCTGGCACGGTGCTGGTAGACGGCCTGGGGGTGGGTGATGTGGGGAACGTAGTGCTCCGGGACCGCCGACAGCTAGCCGCAGACGGAGTGCTCGTGGTAGCCCTGGCCGTGGATGCCGAAAGCGGACAGGTACTTTCCGGCCCCGACATCGTGTCCCGGGGGTTTGTGTACATGCGTGAGTCCGAGGCACTGCTGGAGGATACCCGCAAACGGGTGCAACAGATCATCGATCGTCAATCCCGCAAGAACCGGAACAACATATCCGCACTGCGTAACGCGCTACGGGAGTCCCTCATGCCCTACCTTCTGGAGCGGACCGGCCGGCGACCGGTGGTAATGCCCATCATCCTGGAGATCTAGAAGCGGTATGATTTGCCCCTGCCCTCCTCATACTAGGCGCAGAGTCCCCGGAGAGGAGCAGGTGCAGCATGCGGCAGGTCCCCGGAACTCCGGAGACCGAAACCCACGAGATGTCCCCGCCCGACAAGACGGTGGCTAACATCGAACACGTGGGCACCGCCGAGGTGCCTGGGACTACCGGGCAGGTACACTGCCTGACCATAATCGGGCAAGTCGAGGGGCATGTTATCCTGCCCTCCCAGAACAAGACCACCAAGTATGAGCACGTCATCCCCCAACTGGTGGCGGTGGAGCAGGATCCCGGCATCGGCGGGCTCTTAGTAGTTCTCAATACCGTGGGCGGCGACGTTGAAGCTGGCCTGGCCATTGCCGAGATGATCGCCAGCTTGTCGAAACCCACGGTCTCACTGGTGCTGGGCGGAGGTCACAGCATCGGGGTTCCCATTGCCGTGTCTTGCCGCCGCTCCTACATCGCGCACACTGCCACTATGACCATTCATCCCATCCGTCTCACCGGGCTGGTCATCGGCGTCCCGCAAACCTACGAGTACCTGGACAAGATGCAGGACCGGGTCGTAAGATTCGTAGTCGAGAACTCTCGTATCTCCCAGGAGAAGTACCGGGAGCTCATGTTCCGCACCGGCGAGCTGGCCCGCGACATTGGTACCGTGCTCGTGGGCCGGGACGCAGTGAACATGGGCCTCATCGACGAGGTCGGCGGAGTGGCGGACGCTCTGAAATGGCTGAATATCGCCATCGCCGGGAATGAAGACGGCCATGCTCATTGAGGGACCGGTGCCGCCCGGCACCCCGCTGGTTCCCTTGTACACCATTTTCCCGCCCGATGTAGTGTGGCAGGACTGGCCGGTCTTCACCGATGGTCTCCGCCAGGTGGCCTGGCATGGTCGCACGGTCCTGGTAGGCAGCGACGGTCGCGTGGAAAGGTTGCTTTCCACCGATCCCCGGGACTTTTTGGACCCCCGGTTCCAGCCTGGGTCCCGTGTGCCGCGGTGAGCACCTGGCCTGCGCTCGTGCTTTCGTTTGCGGGTGGGCTGGGTCTGTTTCTGTTCGGCATCGCCACCATGGGACAGGGCCTGCAGAAGCTGGGGGGTCCCCAGCTCCGCCGCCACTTGGAGGCGGTAACCTCCCACCCGGTGCTAGGCGTGGGGGTAGGAACGGCGGTCACGGCCCTGTTCCAGTCTTCTACAGCCACCACGGTCATGGTGGTCGGCTTCGTCAACGCTGGCTTGATGACCTTACCCCAGGCCGCCGCGGTCATCGTAGGCGCCAACGTGGGCACTACGATTACGGCGCAACTGGTCGCCATCCGCGTCACCGATTTCGCCCTGCCCCTTATAGCTGTGGGTTCCCTTTTGCAGCTGGCGGGAGGCAGGACCAGGCTGCAGTTTGCCGGGCAGGCACTCTTGGGCTTTGGCGTGCTGTTCCTGGGGCTGGCCACCATGGCGGGAGCCCTCTCACCGGTTGCCCGCTCCCCCGGCGCCCGGGCTCTCCTGGCCTACCTGGCGACTCACCCGGTCCAGGGCTTGATCGCCGGGGCGGCCTTCACCGCGATAGTCCAGTCTTCCAGCGCCACCACGGGAATCACCGTCGGACTGGCGCAGGAAGGCATCATCACCTTGCCCATGGCCCTGCCCCTGATCATGGGAGCCAACGTGGGGACCTGCGTCACCGCCCTGCTGGCATCGGCGGGGGCATCACTGGCCGCCCGTCGGGCGGCCGTTGCGCACCTGCTGTTCAACGTGGGCGGCGTGGTGGTGTTGGGAGTCTTCATCCAACCCTACGCGGCCCTGGTGAGCAGGCTGGGTGAGACGGCTGCCAGGCAGGTGGCCAACGCCCACACGCTCTTCAACCTAGCCACCACCGCGGCCGTGCTTCCCCTCTTGGGCCCGTTTACCCGGCTGGTGCAGCGGGTGGTCCCCGGGCGACCCGAAGACCTGCAGCGCGGGCCACGTTTCCTGGACCCCAGGTTGGTGCCTACCCCCTGGGCTGCCATCGGGCAGGCCCGCAAGGAAACCGTGTACATGGCCGGGCTTTCCCTGGATAACCTTAGGCTTGCGCGGGAACTGGTCTTCGACTACCGGTGGACCGTGGAGGAACGCCTCAAGGACCGGGAAGAGGTCATCGACCAGCTGGAGGAGGCCATTACCATCTACCTGGTGGAAGTCGCCAGGTCTTCGCTAACTGGAGCCGAATCCGAGTTTGTGAGCCATCTTTTGCACAGTACCAACGACATCGAGAGAGTAGGCGACCACGCTGAAGCCATCGCAACGTTGGCCAAATACCGCCATGACCACCAGCTGCAGTTTTCCCCGACTGCCCGCAACGAACTGGCGGCCATGTTCCAGCTGGTGGAAAACGCCGTGGAACGGGCGGTGCAGGCGGTGGCCACCGAGGACCGCCAGCTGGCCCAAGAGGTGATCGGCACCGACGACCTGGTGGACCGCATGGAGCGGGACCTGCGTGACCGCCACATCGGACGGCTCAACCAGGGGACCTGCGTGCCTGCTGCCGGCATGCTGTTCTTGGACATCATCAGCCACCTGGAGCGCATCGGGGACCACGCGGAAAACCTTGCCGAGACCGTGGTGTGAAACTGCTACAAGGACGCGGGCGTCTGCTATAATGGGGAAGGTAGGCTTGGCTACGGGAGGGGGATTTGCGTTGAGCCCGGTGCAGGCCATCTTCCTTGGAGTCGTCCAGGGGCTGACGGAGTTTCTGCCTGTCTCCAGTTCGGGACACCTGGTAATCCTACAGGACTTGCTCGGCGTACAAATGCCGGGCCTTAGTTTCGAGGTCATGGTACACGGCGGTACGCTGGTAGCCGTCTTCCTGGCCTTCGGTGAACAGGTATGGTACGTGGTGCGCGGGGTGCTGGCGGTAGTATTTGGCAAAAGCCGCCATCCGTCTCACCGTGAGGCGGCACGCATCGCCGTGGCACTCCTAGTGGGCAGTGTACCGGCGGCCGTGGCCGGAGTGGGCCTGCGCCGCCTCTTTGAAGCCTGGTTCCAATCGCCTAGCCTGGCTGGGTTGGGGCTGATATGCACCGGACTGGTGCTCATAGCCGGTGGGAGGCTAGGGCGGACCGGTCGTGGCCTGCGCGAGGTCGGGTTTGGGCGGGCCCTGGTCATTGGCGTGGCCCAGGCGGTGGCCTTGGTGCCGGGCATTTCCCGGTCGGGCAGCACCATCACGGCCGGGCTATGGATGGGGCTCCAGCGGCAGGCCGCGGCCGAGTTTTCGTTCCTGCTGTCCATTCCGGCCGTAGCGGGTGCCTTGTTTCTGGACATAAAGGAGCTGGTGCAATCCCCCGCCGGGGTGGAAGGGGTTGCTCTTTGGCTGGGCGCGATGTCGGCGGCGGTATCGGGCTACTTCGCCATCAGGGTCTTGCTGAGATTCTTGCGTACAGGCCGGTACTACCTGTTTGCGTACTACGTGTGGGCCGTGGGCATCCTGGTCATGGCCCGGCAACTGCAAGCGTAGGGAGAGGAAACCCGGGTTCTGGGGGCGAACTCACCTTCCGGGGGTGAAAGCCTTTGTCGAAATTCTTCAGCCAACTGGCCGAGGATCTCAGGTGGGAACTGGGCGGGCTGGGGTTTCTGGCCCTGGGCGTGCTGGGGCTTTTGGGGTTTTTCACCGGCGCCACCGGAGCCGTAGGCCGGTACCTGGTGCGGGCTTGTCGTATCCTGCTGGGTGACGCCGGGCTGATCATACCCATCGTGGCTGTGCTCACGGGCATTGCTCTTATGGCCCGGCGACGGGAATTCTCCCTCAGCACCCGGCATGCAGGTTGGACGCTTCTAACCTTGGCCCTGGCTTCATTTTTGCACTTGAGGATCCCGGCTGAGGAGCTGGCCAATGGGTGGCGCGGCTTGGGGGGCGGGGTCACCGGCGCGGCCATCACTTTGGCCTTGGGTAAGTGGTTTGGCCCGGCCGGGCGGCTCACCGTCCTGGTTACCTCGGTCATGGTGGGAATAATCCTGGCGGCCAATGCTTCCCTTGTGGAGTTGGGCCGTTCGGGGTGGCGTCGCCTGCGCGCGGGATGGGCGCTGTTGGTAGAGGCGGTCATGGACTTTTTTTACGTGCGCCACGAAGAGCCCGCTCAGGCCCCGGCGCCCCCGCCCGGGCGCACCAGGCACACTCCCCGGCGCACAGCAACTCCAGTCCGGGATGAAGCTCCGGCGCTTCCACGGGAACCCCAAGAACCAGCGGTGCCCGGGCCCCCTGAACAGCTCACCTTTGATCCTGAACTGGGCTACCAGCTGCCGCCCCTGTCCTTGCTGGAGAAGGGGGTGTCTCGCCGCTCAGTGCGTAGTGACCGGGATGCGTCGGACAAGGCCCGGTTGCTCGAGGAAACCCTGCAAAGCTTTGGCGTGGGAGCCCGGGTGGTGGATGTGACCCGCGGACCGGCCGTGACCCGGTTCGAGGTGCAGCCCGCCCCGGGGGTAAAAGTGGCCAGCATTGTGAGCCTGGCCAACGACATCGCACTGAAACTGGCCTGCTCCGATCTGCGCATAGAGGCCCCCATCCCGGGCAAGTCGGCGCTGGGTATCGAAGTCCCCAACCAGGAGATCTCCATTGTGCACCTACGGGAGGTTCTGGAGAGCCCCGAGTACACCAGCGCAGCTTCCAAGATCACCGTGGCCCTGGGCAAGGACATCGCCGGCCGATCCATCGTAGACAACCTGGAACGCATGCCCCACCTGCTTATCGCCGGGGCCACCGGCTCGGGGAAGAGCGTGTGTATAAACGGCATCATCGCCTCGCTCTTGTACAAGGCCCGGCCCGACGAAGTCAAACTCCTGATGATCGACCCCAAGATGGTGGAACTCAGCCAGTACCAGGGTATCCCGCACCTTTTGGCCCCGGTCGTCACCGATCCGAAGAAAGCGGCGGGAGCCCTGCGCTGGGTGCTGCGGGAGATGGACCACCGCTACGAGTTGTTTGTGCCGGCAGGAGTGCGCGACATTGCCCGGTACAACCAGGTCAAGGCCAGCGGGGCATCACCAGGCATCCCGCCCGCCTTACCGTACATCGTGGTCATCATCGATGAACTTGCCGACCTGATGGTGGTGGCGCCCGTGGAGGTGGAAGACTCCGTGTTCCGGCTGGCCCAGATGGCCCGGGCGGCTGGTATCCACCTGGTAGTGGCCACCCAGCGTCCTTCCGTGGACGTGATTACCGGGACCATCAAGGCCAACATCCCGTCACGTATTGCCTTTGCCGTTTCGTCGTCAGTGGACTCCCGGACTATCCTGGACATGGCGGGTGCCGAGCGCCTGGTGGGCCGGGGAGACATGCTGTACGCACCGGTAGGGGCCACCAAGCCCGTGCGCGCCCAGGGTGCGTACATCTCTGAGCAGGAAGTGGAGGAGCTGGTACGGTTCGTATGCCGCCAGGGCAAGCCTCACTACGCCTCCGGGGTCATGGAGGCGGTGGCCACCGCTGAGACGCAATCCAGCTCCGAGTCAGACGAGTTGTTCCCCCAGGCGCTGCAGATCGTGGTCGAGGCGGGCCAGGCGTCGGTGTCGCTGCTGCAGAGAAAGCTTCCCATTGGCTATACCCGGGCCGGTAGGCTCATCGACGCCATGGAAGAGCGCGGCTTTGTGGGCCCTTACGAAGGCTCGAAACCGCGCGAGGTCAGGCTCTCCATCTTAGAGTTTGACCGCCTCTTCGGAAAGAAGGCATCAGGAGAGACGTCTAAAAGCGGCGGCGCCGATACTGCAGAAGCTTAGATGCCCAGTTCCCGCCGGGTACCCGGCCCTACTACCCCGTCGGCGGGCAGACCCCTGGCCTGCTGGAACCGGCGCACGGCCGACTCGGTCTGAGGCCCGAATATGCCATCAATGGCGCCGGGGTCATAGCCCAGCTCCCGCAGTCGCTGCTGGAGCCGGACCACCTCCGGACCGCGCGAACCGTGCTGGAGCACACCTCCGCCTCCACCTCCGCCGCTTCCGCCACCGCCATAGCCGCCGGTGATCTGCACCGGAGTGCCGATGGGGCAGAGCGGGAAGATGCTTTCCACGTCCCGGTTGTGCATGCGGATGCAGCCGTTGGAAATGTAGCGGCCGATGGACCATGGGGCGTTGGTCCCGTGTATCCCGTAGTTGCCCGTGGGTACGTTCAGGCCCATCCACCTGGAGCCCAGGACGCTCCATGATGGGTCGACGGCCTTGGTCTGGATGGACCAGTTGCCGGCGGGTGTGGGCGTAGAGGGCTTCCCCAGCGCGCACGGATAGGAGCCGTACACGCGCCCATCCAGGTAGAAGGTCAACCTTAGGTCAGGTATGGAAATATGGATACGAGACCTGGTGAAGTCATAACGTTCTACAAGAGAACTCACGCCATAGCCTCCTCCCTGCGGGTGTACGCCCCATCATATGCGGGAGGGAGGAAAGAGGAAGAGCGATGGGGCTGGGGAATTTTGGAGCGAATCTGTTAGTCCAGGCCCTGGCGCCGTCTCCATATCCCGATGCAGTGACCGGTGATGGCCATGAGTATAACGTAACTAGTCATCTGGAGATAGTCGGCCCGCCGGGTACTGGCCAGCAGGAGTACCAGGCAAGTAACCCAGAGCGCGTATCCTAGGCGGACACCGAGCATGAGAGCACCTCTCTGCAAATTGCGTCAGCGGGCCCTATTGTTCCCCGGGTAGTCCAAACCCATACGCCGGGCAGGAAGGGAGTTTATCCTCGTCGAATTACCCCCGGTATGCATACACTAAGCCGCAGGAGGTGGTAGGGTTGTGGACAAGGCGCTGGCAATGGGCACTGGTCACGGTCGTTGTCGTACTGGCGTTTCCTTTCCATGCCGCCGCTGACTGGAACTCTGCCGGGCGGGACGCGGCCATGAACCGGGCAGTGCCTGCAGCGCTGGGAACAGCTCTCTACCGCTGGTGGACATTTGACGCCGGCTCGAGGCCTGCTCCGCCGGTGGTGGCCAACGGCATGGTCTACTTCGGCACCGAGGCCGGGACCTTCTACGCCCTGGACGCGACCTCGGGAGAGGTCCAGTGGACTTTTGATGTCCCTAACGGCAGGATCCGTTACCCGGCCGCGGTGAACCTGGGATCGGTGTACTTTGGTGCCGGAGACCTGACATCGGGCACCCTCTACGCCCTAAACGCGTGGGACGGCCGGTTGCGCTGGACGCACAAGTATGCCGGGCACATGTCCTTGGCGCCGGTCATCGACCACCCCCGGATATATTTCGGCCATAATGGCCAAACGGGCCGGGTGGTGGCACTGTCGGTTTTTGACGGCGTGCGGGAATGGGACTTTGCCGCCGACCATTACCTGAGCGGCCAGCTGGCGGTGGGTGGAGGTTACGTCCTGGCCGGGACCACCCTGGCCGATGGAAACCGTAGCTACCTTTACGCGCTCAACGCCACCACAGGACTGCGCTCCTGGCGGGTCGTGCTGACCGGCTACTCGTCGGGCATTTCGGTGGTGGACAAGAGCCGGGCTGTGGTCACCACCGGCGGGGCATCCACCGGCGGCATCCATGCCCTGGACCTCTCCACCGGTGGGCTGCTGTGGAAATACGTAGCCCGGGTGTATAACTTCTGGTCACCTCCGGCGGTCATGGACGGTGTGGTCTATGGTTTGAACAAGGGAACGGTGCACGCTGTGTACCTGGACGAAGGTGGGCTGGCCTGGAGCACCGACCTGCCCGTCCGCGGCACCGATGGTCCCTTGCCAGTATCTCTGGCGCCCGTGGCCGGGTTGGACGTGGTGTATATAACCTACGCTCACGTAGACCCGTCAACGACCTCCAACATGTACATCCTGGGCCGTCTCAACGGCGAGCTGTTGTGGCAGGGCGACCCGGGCACGCGCCTCATGGCCGGGCTGGCCGTGAGCGGGGGAGTCGCCTATTGGGCGGGAGAGAATGGCAGGCTAGAGGCATGGAAGCAGCTGGATGTGCTGGTGGAGTCCTCAGGCGGCGTGGGCGGAGCCCTGTCCGGGTTCGTGGAGGATGACGGTGGATGGCGTACCTGGGTACCCGTGCGGCCGCTGCTGGAGGCAGCGGGGTACACCGTGGAATGGGACCAGGAGAACCGGCGGGTGCTCGCGTTCAAGCAAGGCGTTCCCGGAATCGTCCTTACTTTGGGGCAAGCCCGGGTGGAACTGGGCGGCACCGCCAAGACCCTGGATCGCGCTCCCCGGCTGGTGGGCGGCCGCACGGTGGTGCCGCTGCGCGCGCTGGTGGAAGCCATGCAAGGGGTGGTCACCTGGGATGGCGGGAGCCTCACGGTAACTTGTCGGCTGCCGTAACCCGGCAGCAGGGGAGGGGATTGGCTTGTCCGGCCGTGGCTTGATCATGGTGTACACGGGAGACGGCAAGGGTAAGACCACTGCAGCCCTGGGGATGGCCCTGCGCAACGCAGGCCACGGCCGCCGGGTGCTGGTGCTGCAGTTTATGAAAGGGCCGGGGAACATCTACGGCGAAACCCTGGCCATCCGGAAATACCTGCCCGGCGTGGAAATTGTCCAAGGTGGGCGGGAGACCTTCGTAAGCCGGTCACACCCTGATCCAGAGGATGTGCGGCTGGCACAGCAAACACTGGACCTAGCGGCCCAAGCCTTGGCATCCGGCCATCACCAGCTGGTGGTGCTAGACGAGGTCAACGTGGCCGTGGATTTTGGCCTCATTTCTGAATCCCAGGTGCTGGCAGCCCTGGAGAACCGCGCCAACGGCGTGGATGTGATCCTCACCGGGCGCAACGCCCCGGCCGCGCTGGTGAAGTTGGCCGATCTAGTCAGCGAAGTCGTTGAAATCAAACACCATTACCGCGCCGGGGTACAAGCCCGGGCCGGGATCGAGCATTGACGGGAGGTTACGATTTTGCCCCCTGGTCCTCCGGTGACAGCGTGGTCGTGGTTGGCCGGCGCTGCGCCCCTCATGGTGCTACTTACCGCGCTCCTTAAACTCAAGTGGAAAGCTCCCCGGGCCGGAGGTGTAGCTTGGGCCGTGGCGCTGGCGCTGGGCTGGGCTGTGTACCGGGCACCCGCCGGGATGCTGGCTGTGGGCTCGGCCAAAGGACTGAGCCTTACCCTGTTCGTGGTGCTGATTATCTGGGCTTCGGTTCTCCTGTACAACCTGGTAGAAAAATCCGGGGCCATGGAGGTCATCGCGGGCGGCGCCAGCCGCTTAGTCCGCGACGAACTGCTGCTCTTCATCTTCCTGGCTTGGTGCCTGTCTGCGCTAGTGCAGGGAGTGGCTGGCTTCGGCGTTCCCGTGGCCATTGTGGCCCCGCTCATGGTGGCCGTGGGGTTTTCGCCACTGCAGTCGGTCGTGGCCACCTTGGTGGGGCATGCCTGGTCCATATCCTTCGGCTCTATGGGTGCTTCATACTATACCCTCCAACTAGTCACCCGCATGCCGGGGCAGGTCATCGGACTGTGGATGGGCATCATGCTGGCCCTGCCCACAGTCTTGAGCGGCGTGGCCGTGGCCCACATCTATGATGGCTGGAAGGCAGTACGACGGGCGTTGCCCTGGGTATTGACGGCGGGCCCGGTCATGGCCGTGGTCATGACCTTGGCCCCGGTGGCGGGAGCACCCCAGCTGGCCACCATCCTGGCTGCCCTGGCCGGCAGCATGGTGCTGAGCCTGTGGTCCCGGTACATGGCCGCCGGGCAGCCTGCGGCTGGGCGCCGGGGCTGCGGTCAGCTGGGGTGGGCATTTTTCCCGTACCTGTTGCTCATCGTCTTGACGCTGGCATCCCAACTGGGCCCGGTGAAGGCCCTGGTGGGGCATGTCAAGTTTGGGCTGAACTACCCGGCCGCCGTCACGGGACTGGGTTACCAGGTGCCGGCAGAGCGGGCATACGCGGCCATCGGGCTGTTCTCGCACCCGGCGCCCTTGATCCTGCTTTCCACGGCGGCGGCTTTTGCGCTTTACCTCCGGCTGGGACATTCTTCCTGGACAACGCTGACCAAGGCATGGGCCATCACGCAAGAGCAGTGCACGAGCACTACCGTGAGCATAGCCACCATGGTCATGATGGCCCTGGTCATGAACGATAGTGGCATGACCTCCACCCTGGCCCGGGGGGTGGCGGCGGCCACGGGCAGGCTGTTTCCGCTCTTTTCCCCCGCCGTCGGCGTGTTGGGATGCTTCATGACCGGCAGCAATACCAATTCCAACGTGCTGTTTGGAGCATTTCAGATGGAAACCGCAGCCGCGCTGGGGGTAAGCACGCGCATCCTGGCGGCGGCCCAGTCGGCCGGCGGTTCACTGGGGTCAGCCATCGCCCCGGCCAAGGTGCTTATTGGCACGGCCACCACCGGCCTGACCGGGCAGGAAAGCCTGGTGATGAAGAGGGCCATTCCCTACAGCCTGGCTATTGTAGGGAGTCTTGGAGCTCTCACCTGGGTACTGGTGTACCTGGTGTTCACCAGCCTGCCGTAAGGAGGGGGCGCCATGTCGGCGAAAGCTGCCCGCACCGTGCTGCGCGTACAGGAACTGGAGTGCCCGGACTGTGCACGCCGCCTGCGCGCGTTGGTGGGGACGGTCCCGGGAGTCAACTCCGTGGAGGCGGATTTTGCCTCCGGTTTCTTGACTGTTACCGGTACCTCTCGGTCCAGGGAGCTGGTGGCTACTTTGCGTCGTCACGGGTATACGGCCCAGGTGGTCCATGGCACCCAGGGTGAGTCTGTCTTCTCCGTGACCGGTTTGGATTGTATCGACTGTGGCACCCGCCTGGAGCGCGTCCTGACCGGCCGGCCGGGGGTGAGTGCTGCCAGTGTGGACCTGGGAAGTGGATTGGTCCGGGTGGTGCACACCTCCCCGGTGACCGAGCTGTTGGCAAGCATCCGCTCGCTGGGCTATGATGCTACCCTGGAGTCGGACCGGCAGCGGCCGGCACCTGCCGGTGCCAGTGCCCGGGTCTACCTGACCCTCGTGTCGGGTGTGGCGCTGGCCGTGGCCCTGCTTTTTGGCCGGGCATTCCCCTTTGTGCGCCTGTCTTACCTGGTGGCCGTGGCGGCAGGCGGGTACTTCCCGTTGCGCGCGGCCGTGGCCGCCCTGCGGGGCCGCCTGGGCATGGACATCAACGTGCTGATGACCATCGCGGTGACCGGGGCCATCATCCTGGGAGAACTGGCAGAAGCGGCCACGGTGGTGTTTTTGTTTTCCGTGGGCAATCTCATGGAATCCTACACCCTGGCCCGGACCCGGCAGTCCCTGCAATCCCTGTTAGAACTCAGGCCCCGGGATGCCCTGGTCAGACGGGGCGATGAGGAAGTGCGGCTGCCCGCAGAAGAGATCAACGCCGGCGACGTGGTCATCGTAAGACCAGGTGATCGCTTCCCGGTGGACGGACACGTGATCCTGGGTGGTGGACACGTGGACGAATCCACCATAACGGGTGAGTCCATGCCGGTATACAAGGAGACCGGACACCCGGTTTACGCCGGGACCATCAACGCTGAAGCCGCTCTGGAAGTAGTGGCCAGCCGCATGGCCCAGGACAGCACGCTGGCCCGCATCATCCACCTGGTGGAAAGCGCCCAGTCGGGGAAGGCTCCCGCGCAGCGCGCCATCGATGTCTTCGCGCGGTACTACACGCCGGCGGTTATCGCCGGTGCGGTGTTCCTGGGACTGGGCCCGCCTCTGGTGGGTGGTCTGCCCCTGGGACCATGGGTCTACCGGGCCCTCGCCCTCCTGGTGGTGTCCTGCCCGTGTGCGCTGGTCATATCCACACCAGTAGCCATAGTTGCATCCATTGGCAGTGCTGCCCGCCGGGGGGTTCTCATCAAGGGGGGCGCCCATCTTGAGGCAGCCGGGCGGGTGCGGGCTGTAGCCTTTGACAAGACCGGCACCCTCACCCGGGGCCGGCCTTCCCTGGTGTTCGTGCTGGGTGTGAACTGCCCGGAGGAGGAAGTGCTGGAAGTACTGGCCGCCGTGGAGAGCCGCTCTGCGCACCCTTTGGCCCGGGCTAGCCTGGAGGCGGCCAAGAACCGGGGTCTGTCCGTGAGGCCGGTAGATGGGTTCGTAGCCGTGGGAGGCCGGGGCGCCCGGGGCGAACTGGACGGGCAGCCGGTGTACGTGGGCAGCCCGAGCTATTTTGTCGAGGATCTGCAGGTGGAACTGGGACCGCTGGAAGGCCGTATCGCAAGCCTGGAAGACGAGGGTAGAACGGTGGTGCTGGTGGGACGCCGGGGAGGAGTACTGGGCCTGGCGGCGTTCTTCGACGAGGTGCGGCCGGAAAGCTCCCGGGCGGTGGCGGCCCTGCGCCGCCAGGGGATTGGGGAACTCGTCATGCTCACCGGGGATAACCCCCGGGCGGCTGCGACCGTGGCGCGCCGGCTCGGGCTGGACTACCGGGCCCGGCTCCTTCCCGAAGAAAAGGTCAAAGCCGTGGAGGAACTAGTGGCCCGACACGGGACCGTGGCCATGGTGGGGGACGGGGTCAATGACGCACCCGCCCTGGCTGCCGCCAGCGTGGGCATGGCCATGGGCAGTGCCGGTTCAGACGTGGCCATGGAGACCGCTGATATCGCCCTGATCGGCGACAACCCGTTGCGAGTGCCCTACGCCCTGGACCTGGGTAAACGGACGGTGCGGGTGATAAGACAGAACATACTGATCTCGCTCCTGACCAAGGCTCTTGCTGTAGCCCTGGTGTTCCCCGGCTGGCTTACGCTCTGGCTGGCCATTGTGGCCGATACCGGGACCGCGCTGGCTGTGACCCTCAACGCCATGCGCCTTATGGGTGTCAGGGCCGAGGATGAAAGGGAGGTAGGCGGCACTGCCTGAAACCCACTTGGAGAGGTTGGCCTCTTTGCTTGAGGCGTCCAAGTATACGGTGGTGCTCACCGGTGCCGGTATCTCCACCGAAAGTGGGCTGCCCGACTTCAGAAGTCCCGGTTCTGGCTTGTGGAGGGACAGCTCGGCCATGGAACTTCTGAGCGCCACTACCCTGTGGTCGCGTCCCCAGCTTTTCTACACCCGTGCCCTTGATCTGCTCGAGGAGCTGACCCGTGCCGAGCCCAACCCGGCCCACCGGGTACTGGCGGCATGGGAGAAACAGGGGCGTGTCGCCACCCTGGTCACACAGAACATCGACAACCTGCACTACCGGGCCGGCTCACGCCGGGTGCTGGAAGTCCACGGGCAGCTCAGGACAGCTTCGTGCTCCAAGTGCGGTCACAGTAGTACCTTCGCTGAATTGGTCCGGCGCGCCCGACGGGGGGACATCCCGCCGCTATGTTCCGACTGCCGGGGTTGGGTGCGACCAGACGTGGTGCTGTTCGAAGATCCTATGCCCGAGGCGTTTGTCGCCGCCGTGGAGGAAGTCCAACGCTCCGAGCTGCTCTTGGTGGTCGGGTCTAGCCTGCAGGTGGCGCCCGTGGCTTACCTGCCCCGGCTCTGCCGGAGGCTTGCCATTGTAAACCTGAGCCCCACAGGCTGTGATAGCCTGGCGGAGGTAGTGGTGAGCGGGCGTGCCGGGCAGGTGCTCGGCCAACTGGCCGCTCTTTTGGATGGTGGGGACGAGCCATGTACAACCTAGGTACGGACCGCCCCGGGGCGGCGTGGCCGCGGGTGGCCTGGACCGGTGCCCTGCTGGCGGTGGGCCTGGTTTTCTTGCGGTACGCCCTGGTCTACGGTGCAGTCATCATCCATAGCCAGCCGGTAGGGGTGCGGGTGACCTTCGACGGCCGGGAAGTGGGGCGCACTCCCGTGATGGTCAAGGCGCAGGCCGGCACCTACCAGGTGGAGCTGTCCCAGGCCGACCGGACCGGGTGGAGCGGTACCGTGACTGTGGAAGGAGGCCGGGTACAGGAACTCGTGGTGGACCTGGAACCGGGCCACGGTCACCTGGAATTGGACAGCGTTCCCGGCGGCGCCCGCGTGTACCGGGATGGGCAGCTTTTGGGAGTTACACCGCTGGAAGTGAAGGATCTACCCGCCGGGCACCACGAACTGGTGATTACCAGCGAAGGCCACGGTAGCAGGATCCTGCAAGTCTGGATCTGGTCGGGCCAGATCCACTATGCCCAGGCCGTCCTGCCCCTGGGAGCCTGGGGTCGCCTTTTGGTGAGCGGGGAAGTTGCCGCCATCACTGTGAACGGGACTGGTGTGGGAGCCTCGCCCCTGCACCTGGACAGGCTTTCCGGGGGCATCCACACTCTTGGGGCTACATTGCCGTCGGGCGAGTTTCTCACCAGGAAGGTCCTGATCGCCCCTTACCGGGCCGGTCTCGGCCCTGAAAGCGACCTGGCGATCTGGGAGTTGCCGGGTCCGGCAGGCGTGAGCGTAACCAGTTTTGCCCTGCCAGCGCCGGGGAAGCCGGCGGGTTGGACCGCCGAGGGCGAGCTGCTGGTGGCCGGCGAGGCACCATACTACCTGCACTTGGAGAGCCTGGAAACGCGCCCGGCCCCGGGCGTGACGGGAGCCTGGCCGGTGCCGGGCCGCGGTACGGTGTGGGCGACCGGGGACGGCCTGCATGCCAGCTGGCGGCGGGCAGTCCTGCTAAGCGGTGCCGGATGGCAGTGGGCCGGGTTGTCGGGCGATGGCACCGAAGGACTGGTGGTACGAGAGGTGGGCGGAGGCCGCTTGGAATGGGTCGTAGTGGATCTTACCCGCGAAGGTGCCCGTGCAGTCACCTGGCCTGCCCGTCTCAAGCTATGGGCCAGTGCAGGCGGGGAAGTGTTGCTGGAAGATGAACATGGACTGTACGCCGTATCCTGGCCGGGCCCGGCGTTGGAACCGGTTTCCAGAGACCTGGACTGGCAGCCGGTGGGCAGTGGATTGCTGGCATGGCGCCGGGGCGATCTGGCGGCACTGCCGCTAGGCCAGGTACTGGTGGAAAGCCGGGAAATGCCCTTGGCTGCCGCCCGGCACGGTGAGCGACTGGCCTACGTGGTCTCTCACGGAGCGAGCTGGCGGGTCTTGGTGCAGGGAGCGGGCGGCCTAGAGGTGGACCGGTCAGGGCCGGGTCAAGACCGTGGCCGGCCCACCCTCAGCTGGGCGCCGGGCGGCCGGTCGCTGGTGTTGGTGACGGCAGCCGGTGTGCTCTGGGTCTTCCATTGGCACTAGAACATGCGGACAAAGCCCAGTGGCTTGTAGGCATATTCGGAGAGCAGAGTGACCACTACGCCCCCCCGGGTGGAGCTGCAGTGGATGAAGGCTCCATCGCCGAGGTAGACTCCCACGTGGGAAGGGCCCGCGGCATAGGTGGAGAAGAACACCAGGTCCCCGGGCGCCGCCTGGGAGATGGACACCGGAACACCGGTCCGGTACTGGACGAAGCTGGTTCGACCGATGTCCATGCCGTGCAGGGCGAACACGTGCTGCACAAAGCCTGAGCAGTCAAAGGTCCAAGGCCCGGTGCCACCCCAGCGGTATCGAGCTCCCAGGAAGGATAGGGCGGTTTCGGTTAGTGCAGTGATGCGGTTTCGGCCTGGGTGACCTTGGCGGTGAGCAGGGAAAGCGGCCAAGGCCTCCGAGAGCGCCTGGCGGGTGAGAGGACCGGCGATCCCGTCCGGCTGTAGACCCCAGAATGCCTGGAATTCCCGTACTGCCCCGGTGGTGAGCGGACCGTAAATCCCGTCCACCGGCCCCGGGGAAAAGCCCAGGCGCAGCAGGGAAAGCTGCAGGTGGGAAACCTGGCTCCCCCTGGAGCCCGGGGCCAGCCACGGGGCCGAAGCAGAGACCGCGGCGGTCAGGACCAGGGCCAGCCCCAAGCAGGCTGCTAGAAGACGCAATCTGGGCCACCTCCGGGCATAGCTTGCACAGACGCTACCCGTCTTATGAAAGGGGGTGCGCGGTTGGACCTGCGGGAGGTTTTGCCCGGGGCTACGCTGATCGCGGAAGACCTGTACCGGTCGGCGGGGGATCCGGTGGATGTCTACATAAGAGCCGTCCAGGACTACTGGGAGGTGTTCGGGGCCTTGCGTCCGGCGCCGGCCCGCAAGGAGGACCAGGTGTTCCGCTACCTGTTGGAGCGCAACGGCGCTCCCGGGATCTACCCGGGGGCGTTTGCGCTCCGGGATGGAAACGTCATTTACCGCGTTTTCTGCAATTCGGTCCATGAGGTTGAAGCGGCCTGCCGGGTGGTGCGGGCGAAAGTGGCCGTGTACGGCCCTAAGCTTTTGCGGATGACGTGAGTGCGAGGTGGTAGCCATGGGATTTGGCCTGGTGGCCGTGGATGTAGACGGGACACTGCTCGACGACACCCTGGTGCTAAGCGAAGAACTGGTAAACTGGGTAAGGAGGCTGCGCACGCGCGGGGTAGAGATCACCCTGGCCACCGGTCGAGTGTTCCCGTCGGCTGCGGCGGTGGCCCAGAAGCTGGGTGTGACCGCGCCGTTGATCACCAACGGCGGAGCCGTTGTCATGACTCCCGCCGGGTTCAGCATCAGCTGCCTGGCGCTGGACCCCGGTGAGGTCCGCGATATCCTGGCGTTCACCTCCAGCTGTCCAGGTCCCCGCTACCTACTGACCAGCCGGGACATTCTTAGCGAGACCGGTGGCGACCACGCGCAGTCCTATGCCCGGCGTCTGCAGGTGCCGGTTACCATAGAACCCGACCTGGCGCGCGTATCCGGGTGCGGCGTAACGCAGGTGGTGCTGCGAGTGCCGCCGGAGCAGGCTGAGCGTTGGGAGCGGGAGGGCCGGACTCGCTTCGGGAGCCGTTTGGCTGTCAACCGCAGCCTGCCGTGGATGGTGGAGTTTTCCCACGCCCGGGCCACCAAGGGCCAGGCCTTGTCCCTCCTTGCCGGGTACTTGGGGATCGCCACCCCAGAGGTGCTGGCCATCGGCGACGGCATCAACGATCTGGACATGCTGGAAGCGGCCGGGTGCGGGGTGCTGGTGGGCAATGCCGCCCCGGAACTGTGGCCCCGGGCAGACTTTGTAACACGGTCACCCCATTACCGGGGTGTGGTGGAAGCATTGGAACGTTTCTTTGCTCACTGAGAGGAGTGGGACCATAAACCGCGCACTGCCGCGCGGCATGGCCCTAAGCTGCCGTGGCTGGCACCAGGAGGCGGCGCTGAGCATGCTCATGAACAACCTAGACCCGGAAGTGGCCGAGAGACCCGACCAGCTCATGGTGTACGGCGGCAGCGGTAAGGCCGCCCGCAACTGGGAGTGTTTTTGGACGCTGGTAGCTGCCCTAGGGGCGCTTGAAGACGATGAGACCCTGCTGGTGCAGTCGGGGAAACCGTTGGGCGTTTTCCGGACGCACCCCCGGGCCCCCCGCGTGCTCTTGGCTGATTCCCTCTTGGTGCCGGCCTGGGCCGCGTGGGAGCACTTTTGGGGACCTGGAAGCCAGGGGGCTTACTATGTTCGGGCAGATGAATGCAGGCTCGTGGATCTACATCGGGACCCAGGGCATCTTACAGGGGACCTACGAACCCTTCGGCCGAGGTTGCCCGCCGGCATTTCGGGGGGAGCTGGCGCGGCCGCCTGGTGCTTACGGCCGGGCTGGGAGGCATGGGCGGCGCGTAGCCGTTGGTGATCACCATGAAGGACGGAGTGGGACTCGTCGTGGAGGTGGATGAATCCCATGCCCGCCGCCGGGTGAAGACAGGGTTCTGCCAGAAGCTGGCACACTGCTTGGATACAGCCCTGGCCCTGGTGGAAGAGCTTGTACGCAAGCGGCTACCGCTGTCAGTGGCCCTGGTGGGCAATGCGGCCACTGTCGCCGGGGAACTGGTGCGGCGAGGAGTGATACCCGATGTAGTTACTGACCAGACGTCGGCCCACGATGCCCTGGAGGGTTATGTGCCCGAGGACTTGAGCGTGGAGGAGGCCGCAGCCATGCGCAAGGCCGACCCGGCCGGGTACTTGGATCGGAGCCGGACCAGCATGTCCCGGCACTGTGAGGCCACAGTCACCAGGCAGGACCAGGGAGCCGTGGTCTTTGACTACGGCAATAACCTGCGGGGACAGGCCCAGAGGGCGGACTTTGAGCGGGCGTTTGCCTATCCCGGCTTTGTACCTGCCTACATCCGCCCGAGGTAGTGCTGCGGGAATTTGCCCACCACGAGGGGCTGGTGCGATGGATCACCATGGCCCAAAAGCAAGTTCCTTTTCAGGGCCTGCCAGCCCGGGTGTGCTGGCTCGGTTATGGCGAACGCCAGCATTTCGGCACTATCATCAACCACCTGGTGCGCCGGGGTACTCTGAAGGCCCCGGTGATCATCGGCCGTGACCACCTGGACTGCGGCTCGGTGGCATCACCTCACCGGGAAAGCGAGGATATGCTAGTGACGCCATCGCCGACTGGCCCATCCTGAACGCCCTGGTTAACGCCGTGTCGGGCGCCAGTTGGGTATCGGTCCATCACGGCGGAGGGGTGGGTATCGGGTATTCACTGCACGCCGGGGTAGTAGTGGCCCATGGGACCCAAGAGGGTGACTGGCGGTTGCAGACGGTGCTCACCACGGATCCGGGGACAGGCATCATGCGCCACGCCGATGCCGGGTATGACAGAGCCCTGGCCACGGCCCGGCAACCGGGAGTCAAACTGCCCATGGTGCGCCAGGAAGATGGATTGAATTAGGAGGGACCGGTCCACCATGTCATTTCGCCCGTTTGGCTACGAGTTTCCCACTGGCGGCATTTACAGGTTCTGGATGGATTTCGAGGGTTCGGGCTTCCCGGTGGTCCTGGTGGGAGGAACCCAGGATGGTCCCACCTTGCTTTGCACCGCCGGTGTGCACGGCAGCGAGTATGCGGGCATCGAGGCCCTGTACCGTCTCCCCCTGCTGGTTGACGCCGAAGGGCTGTGCGGGAGGATTGTGGCCTTGCCCTTGGTCAACGTCCCGGCCTTTCAAGCCCGTGCCGCCCACATCTGCCCCCGGGATGGGAAGAATCTCAATCGGGTCTTCCCGGGGCGGCCCGACGGCACTTATAGCGAGCGACTGGCCCATCTCATTGCGCAGGAACTGGTTGTCCACGCCGACTACGTCCTGGACATGCACGGTGCTGACCTGGGCGTGGCGGTGCTCCCGCTGTCTGCCATCCACTTGACCGGAGCTGCTCCGGACGACCCGGCCCGGGAACTGGCCCGTGGCTACGGCCTCCCCTACCTGGTCCAGGGCTCTGACGAGCATCCGTGGGGAGGCGGCGGGACCCTATTTGCCTTCGCCGCGCGCCAGGGAAAAGTGGCCGCCATGGTGCAGTCGGGCAGTGGGGGTAACCAACCGGAACAGGACGACGTTGCCCTGCACGCGTGGGGCCTGCTCAACACCTTGAAGGCCTTGGGTATGCAGCCCGGGGCGGCAGAATTCCGCGATGAACCGGTGCGGCTGGAGGACGTCCTCTGGGTGACCAGCGACTTCGACGGGAGATACCGCTCTTGGGTGGAACCGGGCGAGCGGGTACGTGCCGGCCAGATCCTGGGGAACTTCTACGACTATACCGGCCAGGAGGTGAAAATCCAGCTGGCGCCCAGCGCGGGGATGGTGCTCTACGGCACCACCAGCCCCGCTGCTCCCCGGGGCACCCAGCTGGCGGGTATTGGCCGAGGTCCGGCCGAGCGGTAAGGGTGATGGTGAAGAACCTCTGTCCAGGTCCGCCCCGGGGCGGGCCTTTGTCTTTCCCGCGACCAAAAATCCTGTCCCGGGCCAGTATTTGGGAGGTTAGGCACGGCAGGGTGTCGAAGATTTCCACATCAGCCGGGAGGAGGGGTGCCGGTGGCCCGCATCAGCGCTCTCTGCATCCACGGCCAGACCCAGGACCTGATGGTGGTCACCGCCCAGGAACTCGGCCTGGACGTGGAGGCCAAGCTCACGGCAGTCGAGCTGGCGCTGGCCGGAGCCCGGACGGCTGTGGCCCGTGGTGCCAGAGTCCTGGTGGCTGAGGAGCGCCTGTGGACGGTGCTTGCCCGGGTGGCCCCGGTGCCGGTGGTGCCCTGCCCGGCCGGCCCCTGGGACGTGGCGGGAGCGCTGGCGCGTTGCCCGGCAGAGCCTGTGGCGGTGGTCCACTTTGGGCCCGACAGCCTGGATCTGGAGACCCTGGGCGCCAAGCTGGGTATCCAGGTAAGGGAAGTGCTGGCGCCCAGAGAGCAGCATGCCGTCCGTGCTTTGCTCCTGGAACTGAAAGATGGTGGGGTGCGGGCTGTTGTGGGCGGAGAAGGTCTGGTGGCCCTGGCGCGCCGGGAGGGACTTTACGGCCAACCCGTCAAAGCCGGGCCTGCGGCGGTGCGTGCCGCGCTCTGGGCTGCGGTGCGACTGGCCGAGGCTATGCCCCTCAGCCTGTCGGCCCAGGAAGTATACTACCGGGCCGCAGTGGACCTGCCTGCCGGGGTGGTAGTGATTACCCCCGATGGCAGCTGGAGCTGGGGAGGGAAAGCGCCGGAAGTGGCCGACCGGGTGCGGGCCATGGTGGCCCGGGGGCAGCGGTCGGAAGTGGCCATCGCTCGTAGTGGGGGGCCGGGGATCAGGGTCGAATCACTGGGCGAAGGAAGATACGCAGTGCACGACCTCTCCAGCTACCAGGAGATCCTGGCCAAGGAGGCCTACGAGGCAGCTTTTGGGGGAGGCGCCCAGGCAGCCGCCAGTGGCGAGTCGGTGGTGGTCTCCGTCGGCACGCTCGAGGCGATGCAAGACCAGATCATCGCCCAGCTGGCCCAACGGAGCGGTAACCGTACCCAGCTGGCGCGGCGACTCGGGATCAGCCGCACTACCTTGTGGAAGAAGCTCAGGGAGCTGGCACCGAAGGGCGGGAGCTGAATCTCAATACCAGGATGAGGGCACACTTTTCGTGTTTCGTCAAAGGTAGCAAGATCCGGAAAGGGTGGAGGTATTGACCAAGGAGGAGCTGAAAGCAAAGATCGCAGCCGTGGTGGATGACCGGGCCGGGGACATCAAGGAGCTGGCAGAGAGGATCTTCCGCCAGCCTGAGCTGGGATACAAGGAGTTCCACACCTCCCAGCTGGTCCAGGAGAAATTCGCAGAGCTGGGGCTTCCTTTCCGGAAGGGGCTGGCCATCACCGGTGTCAAGGCCCGGCTGGAGGGCCGGGGCCCGGGCCCGGGCGTGGCCATCCTGGGCGAGCTGGATGCGGTGGTGTGTCCGGGGCATCCCCAGGCGGACCCCATGACCGGTGCTGCCCATTCATGCGGACATCACGGTCAGGTAGCAGCCATGTATGGCGCCGCCTTGGGCTTGAGCCTGTCAGGTGCGGCTGGTTTTCTCAGCGGTACGGTGCTGTTCATGGCCGTGCCGGCTGAGGAATACGTGGAGATCGAGTACCGCCAGAAGCTGCGGCAGGAGGGAAAGATCCGTTTCCTCGGTGGCAAGCAGGAGCTTTTGGCTCTTGGGGAATTTGACGACGTGGACATGGCCATGATGGTCCACCAGGGCGCCTTGGCTGAAGGCAGGAAGGCCATGGTAGGAGGTACCTCCAACGGTTTCGTGGGGAAACTAGTGCGCTACCGCGGCCGGGAGGCTCACGCGGGCGCTGCTCCCCACGCCGGTGTCAACGCCCTGAACGCCGCCATGCTGGGACTCATGGGCGTACACATGCTGCGGGAGACCTTTAGGGATGAAGATTCCATCCGGGTGCATCCCATCATCACCAAGGGCGGTGACCTGGTCAACGTGGTCCCGGCCGACGTGCGCGCGGAAACCTATGTGCGGGGCCGCACCATGGGGGCCATTATCGAAGCCAACCGGAAGGTTAACCGGGCGCTGGTGGCGGGCGCTACGGCCATCGGGGCAGAGGTGGAGATCACGGAGCTGCCCGGTTACTTGCCGCGGGTGAGCGCGGGTGAACTGGACGGGCTATTCAGGACCAACCTGTTGACGCTGGTAGCCGAGGAGGCCGTGGTCGAGGGCGGGCATGGCGCCGGGTCCAGCGACATGGGTGACTTGATGCACGTGATGCCGGGCATCCACCCAAGCATTGGCGGGTGCCGGGGCCGGGGTCACTCGGAGGATTTCGAAGTGTGTGACGCGGATCTGGCTTACATCGTGCCCGCCAAGGCGCTGGCCATGACGGCGGTGGACCTGCTGTGGGACGATGCTGCCACGGGCCGGAACCTGCTGGCAGAGTTCAAACCGCGTTACACGCGCGCCGAGTATTTCCAGATGTGGGAGGAGCTCCTGGGACGGGACGGGTCCCGCTAGAGTCATCAAGGGGGGAAAGCCATGCGCTGGGCGAGGATATCGCTGTTCGCACTGGCAGCTGCCGTGGCCACCGTGGCCGTGGTGGTACTGAGAGGAGTCACCTTCTACACCGATTACCTGTGGTTTGTGGACCTAGGCTACCGGCAGGTGTTCGTAACGCTGGTCCTGTCGCGGCTGAGGGTGGGACTAATGGGCGGAGCACTGTTCTGGCTGGCGGTCATGGCCAACCTGTGGATTGTGCGCGGGCGGAACCGCCAGCTACACGTGGTAGGAGGCGTCCTGGAGCCTCTCCGGCCCGGAAGGGTGCTGGGGCTGGCGGCCCTGGGAACGCTGGTGGTGGCCGTGCTCTTGGGCCTGGCACTAGCTGCCCAGTGGCCGGTAGTGGAACGATTCAGGCACGCGACACCTTTTGGCCTAAACGACCCGTTCTTTGGACTGGACATCGGGTTCTATGTGTTTACCCTCCCATTCCTGCGGCTGGTCTACCAGTTTGGTTTTCTGACCTTGCTGGCCGCGCTGGCCGCATCGGCTGCCGGCCACTACCTGGTGGGAAGCTTTTACCTGTACGGCGACAGGATCACGTTGCAGCCCAGGGCCCGCCTCCACCTGTCCATCCTCTTGGCTTCCGCCCTGGTTCTGAAGGCCTATGGCTACCGGCTGGCCATGTGGCAACTTCTGTTCTCGCCCCGGGGAGTGGCTTTCGGTGCTTCGTACACCGATATCCACGCCCAGCTGCCGGCCCTGCGCATCCTGGTGGTGGTAGCGCTCCTGGCGGCGGCCCTGGTCATGGTAGCTGCGTTCCGCCGCAGCATCCGCATGACCCTGGCTGCCCTGGGCCTGGTGCTGGTCTCTTCGCTGGCAGTGGGTTCGGCCTATCCATCGCTGGTGCAGCAGTTCCAAGTCTCGCCCAACGAGCTTTCCCTGGAGATACCCTACATGGAGCACAATATCGCCTTTACCCGCGCAGCGTTTGGCCTCGACCGCATCACCGAAAGCGACTTTCCGGCCACCTTGACCCTAACCCGGGAGGATATCGAGAGAAACCGGGAGACCATCGACAACATCCGGCTTTGGGACTGGCGGCCCTTGCGGCAGACCTACAGCCAGTTACAGGAGATGCGACTCTACTACCATTTCAACGATGTGGATCTGGTCCGGTACCACCTGGACGGGCAACTCAGATCAGTGATGATCTCCGCGCGCGAGCTGAACCAGGCCCAACTGCCCGCGGCGGCCCGCACTTGGGTTAACCTGCACCTGAAGTTCACTCATGGCTACGGTGCGGTGCTGAGCCCCGGCAACGAAGTAACCCCGGAGGGGCTGCCGGCATTCTACATCCGGGACATTCCTCCCCGGGGCCGGGCCGAGCTGTCCATCCAGCGCCCGGAGATCTACTTCGGAGAGCTTACCCACGACTACATCGTGGTGAAGACCGCGGAGAAAGAATTCGATTATCCCATCGGCGACCGTAACGTCGAGACGGAGTACGAAGGCAGGGCCGGGATACCCATGGGATCCTTGTTCAAGCGCTTGGCCTTTGGCTTACGCTTTAGACACTACCAGCTCATAGTCAGCGGGGCGTTGCGCCCGGAAAGCCGGATCGTGTTTCGCCGACAGATCATGGACCGCGTCAGGACCATAGCGCCGTTTTTGCTCTACGATTCCGACCCCTACCTGGTAGTGGCGGACGGTCGCCTGTTCTGGTTCATCGATGCCTACACGGTTTCCAGCGGCTACCCTTACTCCCAGCCCCACCCGCTGGGACTGAACTACATCAGGAATGCCGCCAAGGTGGTAGTTGATGCCTACCACGGGGACACCAAGTTCTACGTATTTGAGCCCGACGATCCCATCATCCAGACCTACAGCAAGGTGTTTCCAGGGCTCTTTTTGCCCGAGCAAGCTATGCCCGCGTACCTCCGTGAGCATGTACGCTACCCGGCCGATATGTTCAGGATCCAGGCCCACATGTTTCTTACCTACCATATGCAGGACCCTCGGGTCTTCTACAACAAGGAGGATCAGTGGGCCATTCCCAATGAGATGATTGAGGCCAAGACTCAGGCTATGGAGCCCTATTACGTGATCATGAAGTTGCCGGGTTCAGACCGTAGCGAGTTTATCCTCATGCTGCCTTTCACCCCGGTGGGGAAGCAGAACATGATTGCCTGGGTGGCCGGGCGTGCTGACGACCCGTACTACGGTGAACTCAAGCTGTTCAAGTTCCCCAAGGAAGGGCTGGTCTTTGGGCCCATGCAGGTGGAAGCCCGCATCGACCAGGATTCTCGCATCGCCCAGGACCTCACGCTCTGGGGGCAGCTAGGGTCGCAGGTGAACCGGGGGAACCTACTGGTCATCCCCATCGAGGAGGCGCTGCTTTACGTGGAACCTTTGTACCTCCAGGCCCGGGACAACCCCCTGCCCGAGCTGAAGCGGGTATTCCTCATATACGGAAACCAGGTGGCCATGGAAGAAACCCTGCAAAAGGCCATCGACCGGGTTTTCGGCGGGGTGGTCGAAGAGCCTACCCGGCCGTCAGATGGCCTTACCTACCGCGAACTTATCTTTAGGGCCATTGCCCTGTACCGCCAGGCCCAGGAGCGGCTGGTGCGTGGCGACTGGGCAGGTTACGGCCAGTTCATGGACGAACTGGGCGAGGTCCTGGCCAACCTGGAGCAGATGGATGGTGGGCAGCCTCCGGAAGGCGGCCAGTAACTGGCCGTGGGGGCGAGGTGGATTCGCCCGGTGACCCTGGCAGGCCAGGCACGCGTGGGTCACCAACGGGAGAGCCTGAGTTGGCCGGCTCTACGATATCGTAGAGGGTTGGCATACGGAATACCCCGGGGAAGCGTCCGGTGGGGCAGCCGGCGGTGCGCCCGCCGGCCGGGGGGCGGGTGGGCCAAGGGCGGGCGACAGCACCCGGGCCGGTTGCCATCGGGGGGCGCTTATGTTCGAGGTGGGGTTGACCGGGTTCTAAGCAGTCAAGGGGATACCGGAGGGATGCATTTGGGCACCAGGAGTACCATAGCCGAGATCGCCGCACGCGAAGGGCAGACGGCAACCATTCATGGGTGGCTGTACAACCGCCGGTCCAGCGGCAAGATTGAATTCCTGATCCTGCGCGACGGCACGGGCTTCATCCAGGCCGTGGCCGTGCGGTCGCAAGTGGGGGAGGAGCTGTTTGGGCGCTGCCAGGAACTGACCCTGGAATCGGCCATAGTCGTCACCGGGCTGGTGCGCCGGGACCCTCGCTCGCCGGGTGGATTCGAACTGGGCATTACCGGCCTGGAGGTGGTCCAGCTGGCAGAGGAATACCCCATTGCCCTCAAAGAGCACGGGGTTGACTTTCTGCTGGACCGGCGTCATCTCTGGTTGAGGACCCCCCGGCAGGTGGCCGTCATGCGCATCCGGGCCAAGGTCATCTCTGCCTGCCGCCAGTACCTGGACGACCTGGGGTTTGTCAACGTTGATGCGCCCATTCTGACCCCTGCGGCCTGCGAAGGGACCACTACCCTGTTTGACACCGATTACTTCGGTGAGAAAGCGTACCTGACCCAGAGCGGCCAGCTGTACAACGAAGCTGCGGCCATGGCCCTGGGAAGGGTTTATTGCTTCGGTCCAGCGTTTAGGGCCGAAAAATCCAAGACCCGGCGGCACCTCATAGAGTTCTGGATGCTGGAGCCGGAAGCCGCCTATTGCGACTTCGAGGAAAACATGGCCATCCAGGAAGGGCTGGTTTCCACGGTAGTGCGGCGGGTCCGGGAGGAGAATCGCGCGGACCTGGAAACCCTGGGGCGGGACCTGGCCCGGCTAGAGGCGGTAGAACCGCCCTTTCCGCGCATCACCTATGACCGGGCCTTGGAGATGCTGGCAGCGGCCGGGCACGACGTAAGCTGGGGACAGGATTTTGGAGCTCCTGATGAAATGGTTATCAGCGAGAGTTTCGACCGTCCCGTGTTCGTGACCCACTTTCCTGCCGCGGTCAAGGCATTCTACATGCAGCCTGACCCCGCGCGCCCTGAGGTAGTCCTGGGGGCAGACCTGCTGGCCCCGGAGGGAGTGGGTGAGATCATCGGCGGCGGCGAGCGCATCCACGACCTGGGGCTATTACGGAAGCGTATTGCCGAGCACCGCCTGCCCGAAGAGTCGTACCACTGGTACGTGGACCTGAGAAGGTACGGATCAGTACCCCATTCCGGGTTCGGGCTGGGAATTGAGCGCACGGTGGCGTGGCTTTGCGGGCTCGAGCACGTGCGTGAGGCCATACCTTTCCCCAGGCTTTTAAACCGCATTTACCCGTAGATTGCCAAGCGAGGTGACAGTCATGACCAGCGTTGGCCGGAGGTTGCGCGAATCCCGGGTACGACAGGGGCTTACCATGGATGAAGTCCAGCAAGGTACCAAGATCCGGCGCCGTCACCTGGAAGCCCTGGAAAACGACGAGCCCGACCCGGGCGTCGGCCGGGTCTACTACCGCGGTTTCCTCCGGGCCTACGCTGCTTACCTGGGCCTGGACCCTGGTCCCTTGCTGGCTGACTTTGAGCCTACCGCGGGAGAGCCCGAGGAGCCGCCGGTGCGCCGGGGGCGGCAGCCCAGGCGACGCCGAACACCGGGCGCCATGATCCTGCTGCTCATAATGGTAACGGCCGCAGTGTTGGCCGGCCGGTACTGGTTCCAGGGGCGCACCCAGCCGGGCGGTGGGGATCCCCTGGCACCGCCGGCGGTGGTCACCCCGGATCCACCGGTGACCACAGAACCGCCCCCGCCCCCGCCTCCGCCCGACCCGGAGCCGGTGGCTCCACCCCGGGTCACCAGGGACGACCCTCATCCGGGGCGGACCAACTTCCGGGTGCATGCTGCGGAACTGGAGTTGACACTCCAGGTAGGCACGGGGCCGGAGGACCGGTGCTGGGTGAGAGTAGTAGCCGACGGTGAGCAGGTCTTCGAGGGCACGTTGGAGTCGGGCAGCAAGGCCACGTACCGGGCCAGTCGTGAACTGGTAGTAAGGCTGGGGAGGCCCTGGGTAGTGACCATGGTCCTCAATCAGAACGAGCTGGGACCGGCGGGCCCGGTGGGCGTCGTCAAGGACATTCACATAGCCACCGGCCCTTGAGGGAGGCATAAACCAGGGCCAAAGCGGAATATGGTTCCGGGGAGAGTCCTCGAAGGGAGCCCGGACCATGCGGCGCTTCTGGGTAGCTGCGGTCTTGCTGGCAGCAGCTTTGGCCTTCATGGTCTTTCCGGCAGCGGCCAGGGCCGCACCATCGCTGAGCGCCAGTGCGGCGGTACTGGTGGAATGGCACAGCGGCAGCGTGCTTTACGAAAAGCATGGTTTTCAGCCCCGCCACCCGGCCAGCCTCACTAAGATCGTCACTGCCCTGGTGGCCGTGAAATCCGGCAACCTTGCCGACATCGTCGAGGTGAGTGTGCGGGCGGGCGCAGTACCTGGGTCGGGATTGGGCATAGCCCCGGGCGAGCGGTTTACCCTGGATGCCCTCATTTGGGGACTCCTCCTGGAATCCGGCAACGACGCCAGCATCGCCATTGCCGAGCATGTGGGGGGATCAGTCGATGCCTTTGCCGTGATGATGAACACTGTGGCCCGCGAACTGGGCGCTTGGAGTAGCCAGTTCAAAAACCCCCACGGGCTCACCCAGACCGGCCACCTGACGTCTCCGTACGATCTGGCCCTCATCGCCAGGGAATTCCTCAAGTATCCCTACCTCAATCGGGTAGTTCGATCGCCTACTGGCGTTATGCGCCGGGAACACCCTCGGGGCGAACTACAGATCAACAATACCAATCGCCTGCTTTTGAGTTTTTCCGGTGCCGACGGCGTGAAAACCGGAACCACCGCGGCGGCGGGCGAATGTCTCATCGCTTCAGCCACCCGTGACGGCATGCGGCTCATCGCCGTGGTAATGGACAGCCAGGACCGTTACCGGGACGCCCAGGCCCTGCTCAGCTACGGGTTTTCTCGCTACAGGTTGGCGTGGGGTGGACAGAAGGGACAGGTGGCCCGAACGGTCTTGGTGGCTGGCGGACACCCCGGTGCCGTGGGACTGGTGCTGGCCGGCGACTTGGTGGGCGTGGTTGGTCCCGGCGACGAGGAACTGTGGGTGGAATTGGACTATGAAGACCGGTTATCTGCCCCGGTGGCCCGGGGTACACCGCTGGGCACGGCCACTCTCTGGAGCCTCGAGCGGGTGGTGGCAAGGGTGCCCTTGGTGGCCCAGGGCGATGTGGCCAAGGTTACCTGGTGGACAAGACTCCTGGAGGTATGCCGGGGCCTACTAAGGGCTGCGGCCCGGAGAGCCATTGGCTGATGAGAGGATTAGCCCGGGGCAGGCGCGAACACAACAGTGGGGGGGACAGGCCATGCCGGATGAGGTCATCCTGATCGTAGACGACGAAGCGGATGCCCGGGAGCTGTTCTCCCGGTGGTTGGCAAAAGCCGGGTTTACCGTGACCACGGCGGCAGACGGCGTGGGTTGCCTGGCCTTGGTCCGGCAGAGCGCCCCGGCCGTGGTGGTGCTGGATTTGAAACTCCCGCCCGGTCCCTGGGGCGGCATGGACGTCCTGCGCACCCTGGCGGAGACCGACCCGGGCCTTCCGGTAATCATCGTGTCCAACAAGGCCGACGTCAAGCGGGCGGTCCAAACCATAAGGCTGGGTGCTTTCGATTTTGTGGACAAGCAGGATGCCCGGGAAGAGCTTGTGGTGGCAGTGACCAACGCATTGAAGGTAAGCCGGTTGGAACGTCGCGCTCGCAGCCTGGAGGAGGAAAATCGCATTTACCGGCAGGAGGCCTGCCGGCGCACCGAGTTTGCCCGGCTTACGGGCTGCAGTGATGCCATGGAAGCCGTCTACCGCACCATCGAGAAGGTCGCCCCCACCGACGCTTCCGTGCTCATAACCGGCGAGACCGGCACCGGGAAGGAACTGGTGGCGGCGGCCATTCACTACCACAGCACCAAACGGGACGGACCCTTTATCAAGGTCAACTGCGCGGCGCTGCCCGAGGCCTTGCTGGAGGCCGAACTCTTTGGGCACGAACGCGGAGCCTTCACCGGGGCATCCGCTCGCAAGCTGGGGAGGTTCGAGCTGGCCCATGGCGGGACGCTGTTTCTGGACGAGGTGGGCGACATGAGCCTGTCCACGCAGGCCAAGGTCCTGCGCGCTCTCCAGGAACGGGAGTTCGAACGCGTGGGCGGGACCCAGACAGTGCGGGTGGATGTGCGGGTGCTGGCCGCCACCAACCAGGATCTGGATGCCATGATGGAGCAAGACCGGTTCCGCGCCGACCTGTACTACCGGCTAAACGACATCATCATAGCCTTGCCCCCGCTTCGCGAACGGCGAGAAGACATTCCGCTCCTGGTGGACAAAATACTGGAAGAGTTTAACGGGGCCTACACCGGGCGCACCTTGGACCCCGGGTGCCTGCAGGCCCTATTGAGGTACGACTGGCCGGGCAATGTCCGGGAACTCAAGCGAGTGCTGAAGAATGCCTGTATCCTTGCGAGCGGGCCCGTGGTTAGAACACAGGACCTGCCACCCGGCATCGGCGGCAAGCCGCTCCCGGGCGGTACGAAGGCCGCCGGGACCTTGGACGATATGGAAAGACAGTTCATCGCCGCAGCGGTGGAGCGGAACCAGGGGAACCTGTCCCGGGCCGCCAGGGAACTCGGCCTGACCTGGCAGGCGCTGGACAGGAGGCTCAAGAAATACGGCATGGACGCCCGGTCCGGGCGGCGCTGACGGCATGGATATGGCAAAAAAGAGAGGAAGCAAAGAGAAACGAAAGGAGGACCGGGCCGGACTTTCGGCCGAATACTCATGAAACTAGCAATCTCCGGCAAGGGAGGAGTGGGCAAAACCACCCTCGCTGCCCTGCTGGCCCACGGGTTTGCCCGTGATGGTCGCAAGGTCCTGGCGGTTGACGCCGACCCCGACGCCAACCTGGGGAGTGCCCTGGGATTTCCCCGCAGCATCCTGGAAACCCTTACCCCGGTGGCGCAAAGGAGCGCCATCATCGAGGAGCGCACCGGCGCCCGGCCGGGGGTGCTGGGGCAGATCTTCTCACTGAACCCACGGGTGGACGATCTTCCCGAGCAGTTCTGGGTGGAGAGGGAGGGGGTGAGGCTCTTGGTCATGGGCACGGTGGCCCAGGGAGGAGCCGGGTGCGCGTGCCCGGAGAACACCTTCCTGTCCCGGCTCGTCAAGCACCTGGTGGTCGAGAGGGAGGACGTGGTCATCCTGGACATGGAGGCGGGACTGGAACACCTGGGCCGGGGTACGGCCCGGGCCGTGGATGCGTTCGTGGTGGTGGTGGAACCCGGGCAGCGATCAGTGCAGACGGCCCGCTCGGTGGTGCGCCTGGCATCAGACCTGGGGATTCGGCAAGTATACGTGGTGGCCAATAAGGTGAGGCCACAGGACATGGAGGCGCTGGAGGAGGCCTTGGCCGGGTTGGAGGTCATCGGGTACCTGCCCTACGACCCGGAGGCGGTGGCGGGCGACCTGGCCGGTGCCCCGGTGACAGCCGCCCCGGCCCTGGTGGCCGCGGCCCAGGACATCCGGCACAGGCTCAGCCAGGCGGTGGGAGACCGTGAGCAAGATTAGCCTGGCCGACCTCCAGTACGACCTGGGGAGGAAGACCGGGAGCGCCCTGGCCGGGGTGGTGGCCGAGCTATTGGCCAGGGGCAAGAGCGGGCGCCGCGTCCTGTCGGTCGCCGTCCGCGAAAGTGGAAGAGGCGGAGAACTACTGGAGGCTCTCCGTTCCCGGGGCGGCCAGGCCGTGGAGCTTTTGACCCGGTTTGGAGATTTTGACACCGACCAGGAAGCTCTCCACCTCTTGTTAAGCCTTAGTCCGGCCGACATGGGCCGCAAGGCAGTGGACATGTGGGACCGGGGTGAGCGGGAAGTGGCAGTGCGCCTGGCCCGGCTGGTGAGCGAGCGTACCGGCCACTACCTGGCCGGGCTGGTGTTGGCCAGGGAGCTGAGGGCGCAGGGCCGGCCCGCCGACGCCGTTACCGGGTACGGCAAGGCCATGGCCCAGGGAGCACCGTTTGGCGAACTCTGGCCCGAGCTAGGCGCCGCGCTGGAAGAGGAGGGACGGGCCGGGCAGGCCATGGGCCTTTACCACGCCGCCTACGACCGCACCCGCGCTCCGGAGGCGCTGGCGGCCATGGCCGCCCTGCTGGCCCGGGCCATGACCGGCACAGGTCGTGCCCAGGCCCAGGAGTGCTGCGGGCGGGTGTTGCAGCTGGTTGCCGACCACCGGGGCGCAGGTGCAGTGGTCCTGAGGATGGTCATGGAACAACTGGCCCGCGGTGCCGCCCGGGAGCTGGATCACTTGCGAGCGTACCTGGACGAGCTGGCCGCTGACGTCTGCGAACTTCACAAGCACAACCGGGAACTCCTGGAAGAAACCTTGCCCCAAGCAGAGGTGGCCGCCCGCCTAGTCTCAGCGGCCAGCGCGGGTGCGGAACGCTCGTTTCTCCTCACCCAGCACCTCATGGTGTTTGAGCGCTTCGAACCAGAACCCCAGGAGGCAACGGCGGCATTGCGGGCAGCGGTGGCTGCCAATGGCCCCGCCCTGGAAGTCGTGGCTGGGCCCGGGTTGCCCACCGTGCAGGCAGACCCGGTGCTGCTGGGCGTGGCATTCAAGTCCCTGCTGGCCTGGACACGCCGGTACTGGCCGGGAGCACTGGTGGTAGAGGTTCATGTCCAGGGCGACGGCGTGCTATTCCGCGCCCAAGGAGCAGACCGCCCGGTGACTGAACCAACCTTTGACCTGCGCTGGCACACGGCCTCGGGCAGCCTGGCCCGGCACGGAGGAGAGTTAGAGCCGTCGGATGGAGGCTGGACCGCCTGGCTCCCGGTGCGCCCTCCGCAGGCCGGACTGCCGGTGGCCCGGCGGCTCGTAGAATTGCTGGTCTTGCCAGACCCGGGCCAAGAGTGGTTGGAGGAAGTCACCGCCGAGCTGGAGGGCCTAGGCACCGGCGGCACGGCTTCTTCCTCGCTAGTGGCCACCCTGGCAACTGCCGCCGCGGAGATTACCGAGCTCATGGTGGCCGAGAACACCGCCATAGTGGCTTACCTCTGCCATGACATCAAGAACGCCTTTGCTTTCGTCAACCACTGGGCAGGTGAAGCAGGAAGTGCTGCCGTCACCCTCATCCACCGGCGCGTGGAGGAGAACGTGCGGAGGATAGAGGAGTGGTTGGAAGCCGCCCGGGACTACCTGGCACTGTCGGGGCGGCCAGAACTGGCCTACCACCAGCCAGGAGCCGTGGTGCAGGCCGCCCTGGGCCGACTCGTGCCCGCCCTCAAGCAGGGCGGGGTGGACCTGGTGACCGATATCGACCCGGCCCTGCCCCGGGTGGAACTCGACCCGGGCAGGATCACTTCGCTAGTGGATAACCTGGTGCTGAACGCAAGCCGTGCCATGCCGGGCGGGGGCCAGGTGCGCGTGAGTGTGAAAAAGCGTGTGGATGAAGGTACGGTGGTATTGGAGGTGGCGGATACTGGAGCCGGCATCAGCCCGGAGGCCATCCAGCGTGCGCTGGGTTTCCCTCGCAATGGTGGGGCCGACCGGCGGAGCCTGGGCCTGTTGACGGTGAGGAAGATCGCCCAGGACCACAACGCCGAACTGCAGATCACCAGCGAACCGGGTAGCGGCACCCGGGTAACCGTGGCCCTGCCCGCCGGGGAAGTTGAGCGCCGGCTGGCGGCGGCCTTGCCGGGCCTGGGGCGGCTGGGCGAGGAAACCCGCCGCGCACTGAGGGCCGCGGCGGGACTGGCTGCTCAGCCCCAGTACGACCCCCAAGTCGTGAACTTCCTCCTGGGAAAGGCCATCGAGATGGAAGTCGGTGTCCGGCTGCTGCCCCTGTTTGAGCGGCACCTTTTGCTTCCCGGTGCCACCGCCGGGGTGGCCAGTGGGCGCCTAGAACGGGTGGCATCCATCCTGGGGGTAGCGGCAGACCGTGCCCTGCTGGGACGTTGCCAGGCTCTGGAGACCGCCATCGTCAAGGGCCGACATGCCAAGGAGTTAGAAGACCTCCGCAACCTGGCGCTGGCGGTGGCCGCCTTCACTGCGGCGGGAGGGCCTGGCGCACCGGTTGGCGTGGAGGAAACCAGTGCAGAGGAGCTCCAGGTGCTGGCCGCCGCCTTGTACCAGTGCGGGGAGCTCGCGAGCCGGACCAAAGAGGGTCAGCCCCTGATCCGGCCCGCGTACCGGTTGTTGTCGCTGGTGACCCGGCTCCCGGCCGTCGGGAAGTGACTACCCTACTCCACTTCCGCCCGCAGGAGCATGCCCACGGTCACCAGGTGGAACCCTTTGGCCTTGAGCTGGGTGATGGCCAGATCCAGCGCAGCTGCTACTGGGTGGCCGCCATCATCTGCCGAAAACCGGATGATGTCGCCGGGGCGAACCTCGTTCACGACCCGGCGGGCGGTGCGCGCGGCATCGCGGGTAGCCGTATCCCGCGAGTCCAGGCTCCATATGACCGTGTGGTACCCTTCATCCAGCGCCGTCTCGACCAGGCGGGAGTTGGAGTAGCCTCCGGGCGGCCTGAAGAGGGGAGCTGGCTCGCTGCCTGCTACTTCCGTCAGGGCCCGGTGGGAGGTGCGGATGCTCTCCACGACACGCTCTTGGGGCAAGGCTACCAGTTTCTCCTCCCAGTGTCCGCCCGATGCCAGTTCGTGGCCGGCCGCCACCAGTTCCCGTACCAGCCCGGGGTTTTCCAGCGCCCAGTTGCCGTTGACAAAGAAGGTGGCCCGGACGTCGTGACGTTTAAGTACGTCGAGAAGCTGCCTCAACGCGGCGCTACCCCTGGAGATGTCGAAGGTGAGTGCGGCCACCTGCCGGTTGGTATCCACTCGCTTGATGGGTAACAAGCCCGCGCCAGCCTGCACGCTGTCACGGAGGATGACGGTGCCGGCACGGATTCCGGTCACGGCCAGGAAGATGCCCAGCGCCAGGACCATCCGGACCCGAGCCCGACGCTGGAGAAAGATGACCACCACAGCAGTTCACCTCCTTTGGTAATGCCTATGCCCGGGCAGGCTTGGCTATGAAAAGCAAACTCCAGTTCGGGGCGGGGCAGGAAGGGACGGGCCGTGAAGCGAATACTCCCCGGCGGGAGGAGAGAGGATGAACCTGCTGCAAATCCTAGACACCCTTGAGCACGACCCGGCTTTCCGGGAACGGGTGGCGCACTGGGAGAAGATCCCGGCCCGCCCGGCCCGGCTGGTGCCGTTTCCAGACTGGCTTGACCCCAGGCTGGTGGCTGGACTCGAGGCCCGGGGAATCACGTCCCTGTACACCCACCAGGAGCAAGCCCTTGGTGCAGCCGCCGGGGGCAGGCACACCATGGTGGTGACCCCCACCGCCTCCGGGAAGACCCTTTGCTACAACCTGCCCGTGCTACACTCCATACTGGATGACCCGGCGTCCCGGGCTTTGTACATCTTCCCTACCAAGGCCCTGGCGCAGGACCAGGTCAGCGAGCTGACCGAGCTCATAGGGGAGATGGGGACGGACATCAAGGCCTTCACCTACGATGGAGACACACCTGCCAGTGCCCGCAAGGCCATCAGGTCCGTGGGCCATATCGTGGTGACCAACCCGGACATGCTGCACACGGCCATACTTCCCCACCATACCCGCTGGGTGAAACTGTTTGGGAATCTCAAGTATGTGGTCATCGATGAGACCCACCAGTACCGGGGAGTGTTTGGCAGTCATTTTGCCAACGTACTGCGCCGTCTTTGCCGCATCTGCCGGTTCTACGGTTCCAACCCGGTGTTCATCTGCTGCTCGGCTACTGTCGCCAATCCGGCCGAGCTGGCTTTTGGCCTCATCGGCGAGCCTGTGGTGCTGGTGGACGACAACGGGGCGCCCTCGGCAGCCAAGGACTTCATCTTCTACAACCCACCAGTGGTCAACGCCGAGCTGGGCATACGCCGCTCGTCCGTGCTGGAGGCCTGCTCCTTGGCGGAGCGGTTCCTGCGAGCAGGTGTGCAGACCATCGTCTTTGCCAGGGCCAGGACTACCGTAGAGCTGCTGGTCACCTACTTGCGGCGGGCCCTGGGGAAAGACCCGGACCGGGTACGGGGCTACCGTGGAGGCTACCTGCCCCGGGAGAGGCGGGCCATTGAAAAGGGCCTGCGCCAGGGCGATGTGCTGGCCGTGGCCAGCACCAACGCGTTGGAGCTGGGCATCGACATAGGAGCGCTGGACGTGAGCATCATGGCCGGGTACCCGGGTACCATCGCCAGCGCGTGGCAACAGGCCGGGCGTGCCGGCCGCCGTTTGGGCCGGTCCGTGGCTATCCTGGTGGGTTCCTCGTCGCCCCTGGACCAGTTTCTCATGACCCAGCCTGGGTACTTTTTTGGCCGGCGACCGGAACACGGTCTGCTCAACCCAGATAACCTCTACATCCTCACCAGTCATCTCAAGTGTGCCGCCTTCGAGCTCCCCTTTGCCGTCGACGAGGAATTCGGGGTTCCCACCACCCGGTCCATCCTGGACTTTTTGGCTGCGGAAGGAATTCTCCACCAAAGCGGCGACCGCTACTACTGGATGACCGACACTTTTCCCGCTGAGGAGATCAGCCTTCGCTCAGCGGCTGCTGAGAACTTCGTCATCATCGACCGGGAAAAGTCCGCCCGGGTCATCGGCGAGGTCGACCGGTTCAGCGCTCCCCTGCTGATCCACGAGGAGGCCATCTACATCCACGAGGGCAACCAGTACCATGTCGACCACCTGGACTACGAGGCGAAGAAGGCCTACGTGCGCCCGGTAGAGGTGGACTACTATACCGACGCTAACCTGGCCGTGAGCGTGGAAGTCCTTGAGCAGTTCCAAGCAGAGGGCAACCGGGCCTACGGCGAGGTCACCGTGCGGGCCCTGGTGACCATGTTCAAGAAGATCAAGCTTTTCACCCACGAAAACGCGGGCTCAGGTCCGGTCCGGTTGCCCGAGGAACAGATGCACACCTCTGCGTACTGGCTAGCTTTGGACGCGGGCGTGACCGCCGGGATGGGGACGGAAGAGATCCAGTCGGGCCTGGCCGGGCTTGCTCACCTTCTGTCGGTGGTTGCACCCCTTTTTGCCATGTGCGACTACCGGGACCTACGGGTAGTGCCCCAGGTGCGCGCGCCCTATACCGGGTTACCCACAGTGTTTCTGTACGACGCTTACCCGGGAGGGGTGGGCCTGAGTGAGCGGCTCTATCACCTGCACTACCAGTTGCTAGAAGCGGCCCGGGCCCTGCTGGGAGGGTGTCGCTGTGCGGATGGTTGCCCGGCCTGTGTGGGCCCTCCCGGCGAAGTTGGCAGGCAGGCGCGGCAAGCAGCCACCCTTATCATCGACGGCTGCCTGAAGGGACGAGAGCATGAGAGACCAGATCCAGCGGCTGCGCGTACTCATGAAGGAGGCCGCTGCCCGGGTGGCGACCCCACCCGCGCCTCCGGCCATCACCGGGTTTGAACGGGTAGAGACTCCGGCCGGCCCAGCCTGGATCCGGGAAATCCGGTACGACCCAGGATACCGGCACGGCGGGCGCCGGATTGGAGACTTGGGAGACATCTGCCCCAACGCCCTGGAGTTCCTGGTACTGGACAAGTGCAGCGGTTCAGCGGAACTTCTGTTTTTGGATACGGAGACCACCGGGCTGGGCGGGGCAGGCACCCACGTGTTCTTAGTGGGCACGGCCCGGCTGGTGGGAGCGGGGCTCCTGCTTACCCAGTATTTCCTGCCCGGGCCGGGACAGGAGGCCGCTCTTCTCTACGAACTGAGGCGGCGATGGCTCCCCAGCGCCTGGCTGGTCACGTACAACGGGAAGGCCTTTGACTGGCCGCTCTTGTCGGACCGGTTTGTCATGAACGCACAGGTCCCACCGGCTATCGCCGGGCACCTGGACCTGCTGTACTGGTCGCGGCGCTTTTTCGGGCGATGCCTGGAAAACTGCAGCCTCACCAGCCTGGAACAGCGAGTGCTGGAGACTTTCCGCAGTGGCGACATACCCGGTCACCTCATCCCCGCCGCCTACTTCGAGTACCTCCGCCACAAGGATGTGCACGCCCTCCAACCCGTCTTCCAACACAACCTCCACGACATTCTCAGCCTGGTGGCCCTAAGCTGCGAATTTGCAGCCTACGTGACCGGACGCCAGAGACCGCCTTTCCCGGGGCCCGCCGAGCTCGGACTGGCCCGTGCCTATGAAGAACGGGGGCTCAATGAGCTGGCCGGGGAATGCTACCGGCGCGCGTTGGAGGCGGGACTGTCCAGTCACCTGGAGGTCTGGGCCTTGCGCAGGCTTGGATTCCTGGAAAAGCGCCTGGGGGAGGTGGAGCAGGCCCGGGCTGCCTTTGCAGCCGCCGTCGATGCCTCGGATCACGACCCGGTGGCCTGCACCGAACTGGCCAAGTACCTGGAGCACCACGCGCGGGACTACCGAGAAGCTGCCCGCGTCGTGCTCCGGGCACTGTCCGGCCCTGCCGGCCGAACCGAACCCTGGCGAACCCGCTTGCGGCACCGGCTGGCTCGGTTAGAGCGCAAGCAAGAACGGGGGGCTAGCGCAAGCAGCAGGCCCTGATAGTGGGTTGACCCCACCAGGTTGGAGGAATATAATGAGCTGAATGCCAGTGAGAGAGAGGGAGCCAGGCGTGGAAAGACGCATCAGGGAGGCCAAGGAGCGGGTAAACCGCAGCCGCTACAAACTTACCCGCCAGCGCAGCAAGATCATAGAGACCCTGGTGGAAAAGGCCGGTGAGCACCTGAGCGCCGAGGAACTCTATGCTTTGGTAAGCAAGAAGGCTCCGGAAATTGGGTTGGCCACGGTTTACCGCACCCTGGACCTCCTAGAACACCTGGATATCGTCGAAAAGACCAACTTCGGCGACGGCCGGGCGCGTTATGAGCTGGCAGGGCCCGACGCAGACCATCGCCACCATCACCTCATCTGCATCGGCTGCGGCAACATCACCGAGGTCAAGGAAGACCTCCTCTATCCCATGGAACGCATGCTGGAGCGTGCGTACCAGTTCCGCATCACCGACCACCGCCTGGAGTTCTACGGTCGCTGCCAGAGTTGCCTTGCGGAAAATCCACTGGACTAGGTCGACGGACCCGGAGGGCGGTGAGGTGCCTTCCTTTGTTCCACCAACACCGGCCAGGGTGTCCTACCGGACCCAGGAGAAGACATAGCCGGCCACCAAGCTCCCAAGGTACGCAAAGCCCACGTAGAAGGGCACTGCCCGGGGCTTCAGTAAGGCAGACATGCCGGCGATTACCGGCACCCCGGTCGCCTTGCCCGCTATGAGGAAAGCCCGTACCGCGCCTTCTCCCGCACCTGCGTTCACCAGGGGCCGGAGAAGCGGCAACGCAGCGGCGTTGGAGACATACAATGGTAGCCCGATGGTGGCGCTCAACGGGATGGAGTATGACTTATCGCCGCTAAACAGCAGGGTGATCCAGTGAGCCGGGACCATCATCTCCACCAGCCGGCGGATGACTATGAACAGGACAAAGTAAACCAGGATTCGCTTGAGCCCGAGTTCGACGAATCCCTGGGCGAGCTGTTTGAGCTTGAACCTCTCAACTAAGCTAGGCCGGTGTGAACACCCGCACACGCCAGCAGCCTTGACTGCCGCCGTTGGGTCCGGGGGCAAGACGGGTGACCGGGCACCGTCGCAGCATCCTGGGGCCAGCCCGTGGTCTTGGGCCCAGCGAAACTGGCCGCGAAAGAAACCAGTCCTCTGCTCAAGGTAATGGGCCGTGAAGCCAGCGGCCAGCCCAAGTGCCAGCGCTGATACCGTCATTGCCACTGCAAACCGCGAGCCCAAAAACGCTTGTTTCGAACAGAAACTGGGAAGGAAACCAGGAAAGCCATGACCGCCCCCCAGGGCAAGGAGGTAACAACCATGGATATAAGGATATAAGTACCACCATGGTACCGCAAGCGCAGAGAGGGGGGGTAAACGCGCCCAATGCCACGGCGCCAGGGATCGAGAGCCCGGCGTGACGGCTGAGCAAGGCCCGCAGCTTAGCCGGGTGTGCATAAACAGCCACTGAGACTGCCACCAGGATCCCGGTTAGCAGGATAGGCCAATCGGCTCTTGGGTAGTACAACACCGCTTTACCCATCTCCAAGACCACTACCATTCATGGAATCCTCCCTCATACTTGTACGCACCAATGCTTGGGACCTACAACTATAGCCTACGAGAGAGCCCTTTAGCAGCAGTGGGGGTTGGCCTTTTCGAAGGCTGCCAGCAGTAAACGCACGGAGTCGAGAACCTGCCGTACCTGCCCGCGGGGAAGACCGTCAATGATGTCCCGGTAGTAGGCTTCGATGCTCTCCCGGAGCAAGGTTTCTGACTCTTTGCCTCTCTCGGTAAGCTCAACCACCACGTATCTCCTGTCGTTTTTATCTTTGACTCTCTGCACCAGGCCATCGCGGACCAGGTTATCCACGATCCTGGTCATGGTACTGGTGTCAAGGTTCATCTTGGTGCTTAGCTCGTTCATGGGTAAGGGTCCGCTCCGGGCAATCTCGACTAAAGTGTAGCACTGGCTGGTGGTAAACCCGAAGATCTTGATCTGATCGCGTTCAAAGAGATGGAAGACCCGGACCAGGCGCTGGACGAGATCGCCGACCTCGGGTACGCAGCAGTTGGGATCAGCCTGCTCTGCCACGGACATCACCTCGAAGGGATTGTACCATAAAATAAGTGTAGGCTACAAGCATCATTTCTCTGGGGTACTCATCCCGGGCCATCGTTATGGGCCGCACCTTGGCCGGTCTCGAGAAGCGGGCCCGCAGGATGGCCCGGGGTGAGGTGCACCGAGTCCTAGGGGCGTCCCGCCCGGCATATGCCTCATTAGAAGCGGGCAAGGTGGTGGTCGTATTTGCGGGTGGTGCTGGTGGGCTATGCCAATGCCGGGAAGAGCTCGCTGTTAAACCTCCTGTGCGGGTACCGGGCTTTGGTGTCCAACTACGCCGGTACGACCGTGGAAACCCGCAGTGCCATCCTAAAGGCCGGTCAGGCTAGGCTGGAAGTAGTGGATACCCCCGGCCTGTACTCGCTGACTGCCCTCGGACCCGAGCAGGATGTGATCCTGAGGGTTCTGGAAACGGCCGGGTGCATTCTCAACGTCGTGGATGCCACCGACCTTCCGCGCCAGCTGGGGCTGACCATTCAAGTCCTGGATCTCGGGATGCCGGTGGTGGTGGCCGTCAGCCAGCTGGACCGGGCCCGACAGCAGGGCGTGAGAGTGGACCCCCGGCGGCTGGGACAGCTCTTGGGGGTCACTGCGGTGGGGGTAGTTGCGCCGCGCGGTCAAGGTCGTGACGAGCTAGCAGAAGCGCTGCTGCGGGCTAACGCGCCTCCCCCTTACGTGGCACTGGCCGGACCATGGGAGGAACTGATCCGGGCATACTCCCGCCCGGGCGCCACCTGGCCACGGCTTGCAGCATTCCAGGCGCTGGAGCAAGCCATGCCTCAGCAAGTATATTCCGCCCGGAGCGCCCGGGCGCAGGCTCTGGCGGCCGGGGCGACCTGTGGCCGGGCTCGTTCCCAAGTGTGGGCCCAGCCGGAATTGTGGATGAGGCACCCCCTGGCTACGGTGGGGTTGGCGGCAGTGCTGTTGTACATGGCGACCGTGGCTACTTCTACACTTCTTGAGTATACCGAGCAGGCAGTGGCGGCGTTGGTGGCGCCCATTCACCGGTGGTTGTTGGCCCTGGCGGCGGTGATGGGCAGTACTGGGCCTACGGCAGAACTGGTAGCCCGGGCCGTACCCGAAGGGCTGGTAGTACCCCTGGGCACAGTGCTACCCGCCATGCTTGCCGTGTACCTGAGCATGGGCCTTGTGGAGGACAGCGGGTTGCTGGCCCGTGTATCCGCGGGGTTGCATGGCCCGTGCAGCTGGTCGGGAATTCCGGGCCCGGGCCTTATACCGCTGGTGTTGGGTACCGGGTGCCGCGCCCCGGCCGTGCTGGCCACTCGTGTCCTATCTGGGTACCGGGAACGGCTCATCACCTGCGCCCTGGTGGCCACGGTGGTGCCTTGCGCCGCCACTTCCGCTGTGGTGGGCTCTCTGATGGCCGTTAAGGGCGCCAGTGCCGGTCCGGTGCTGGGCACCATGGTCTTGGGCGGGGTGCTCCTAGGGCGCACACTTCACACGAGGCTGCCCGGCCGGCCGGTCCGGCTGGTGCTCGAACTCCCGCCTCTGAGGTGGCCTTCCCCCCGCAACATACTGCACAAGACTGTCGGCAGGCTCAAAGGTTTCTTTGCCTCGGTCTTGCCCTTGTTGGTTGCCTGCAACGTACTGGTAAGGCTTCTCCTGGCCAGTCCGGTGCTGACCTACCTGGCCACACTGGATGGCCCGGCCGGGCGGTGGTTCGGGCTCACTGGTCCTGGACTGGCGGGCCTGACACTCACGGTGCTCCAGCGGTACCTGGCCCCGCTGGTGCTCTTGAGCCTGGAACTTACCGCCCGCCAGGCCACCATCGCCGCGGCCATGATCTGCGTGTCCTTTCCCTGCCTGCCTGTGACCGTGCTCTGTTGGCGGGAACTGGGGCCGGCCGGGGCGGCCAAAGTATACGGGGTGGCTGCGGTCCTGCCGGTGGTGGCCGGAGTGTGCCTGCACCGGATCCTGCCCTGACCGAAAGGATGACCACATGTGACGAATCTTGCGCAACTCCGCCCCGGCCAGAGCGGGGTAGTGTGCTGCACGGAACTGAGTCCCCCGGATGCCCGCCGGCTGAGCCAGGCCGGAATCGTGCCGGGCCGCCGGGTAAGGGTACTGGCCCGGCTGCCCCTGGGCGGACCGGTGGTGGTGGCCGTCGATTGGGGCATGCTGGCCCTGGAACGGGAACTGGCGGTGGGGGTCAGGCTGGTCGCTGGTGGCGGGCGACGTTGATGGGTTCGGGCCGCCGTGGTACAATCGGCAGCAGGGGGCGTGAAAGATGGCGCTGAAAGTCGGTATGATTGCCCTGGGTTGTGCCAAAAACCTGGTGGACTCCGAGCGGATGCTCGGAGTTTTGCGTGCGGCGGGTTTCGAGATCACCCGCGACTCGAACCGCGCTGATGTCTTGATAGTCAATACCTGCGGCTTTATTGGCCCGGCCAAGGAGGAGTCCATCAAGGCGGTGCTGGATGCCGCCCGGGCCAAGGAGTTTGGGGCGTGCCGGGCGCTGGTGGTTACCGGTTGCCTGTCAGAACGCTACCGTGACGAACTATGGCAAGAGCTCCCAGAAGTGGATGCCATGGGCGGGACGGGCGCGGCCGCTGGCATTGTAGACTTGGTCCGGGAGGCCATGGCCGGCACCCGGCCCCGACATTTCGAAGGGTGCGATATCTCAGAATTGGACCGCCTGCCCCGGGTCCTGGCCACCCCGGCGCATACTGCCTATCTCCGCATCGCCGAAGGATGCGATAACCGGTGCGCCTATTGTGTGATACCAACTATCCGCGGCCCGCTGCGCAGCCGGTCGCTCGGGGACGTCCTAGAGGAAGCCCAGCGGCTGGTGGCCAGTGGTGTCAAGGAGCTGGTGCTCATCGCCCAGGATACCACCGCCTACGGGCATGACCGCCGCGAGCGCCAAGGGCTAGATGTGCTAATCCGGGAACTGGGCCAAGTGGACGCAAACTGGGTGCGAGTCATGTATGCCCACCCGGCCCACCTGGACGAAAAGATCATTGCGGCCATGGCTGCCTCGCCTAACTGCTGCGCGTACCTGGACCTGCCTTTGCAGCATGCCAGCCCGTCCGTACTGGCCCGCATGGGCCGGCCACCGCTGGAGGTTTCCCTGGGAACCATCTCCCGGCTGCGCGAGGCCATCCCGGCCATTGCCTTGAGGTCCACCTTTATGGTAGGGTTCCCCGGCGAGACCGAGGCGGACGTGCAGTTGCTCTTGGGGTTTTTGGAGGAAATGGCTTTTGACCACGTAGGTGTGTTCGTGTACTCCCTCGAGGATGACACCCCGGCAGCGACCATGACACCGCTGGTAGACGAGAAGGAGGCAGTATCACGCCGGGACCGGGCCATGAGCCTGCAGCAGTCCATCGCCCGCCGGAACAACGCTGGGCGGGTCGGCAGCATCATTACGGTGTTGGTGGACCGGTCGGGCAGGTCTCGTTCCTACGGCCGGGGCGAGCACCAGGCCCCGGAGGTGGACGGCCAGGTGATCATAAGGGGAAAAGCCGTGCCCGCCGGTGAGTTGGTACGCGTGCGCATCACTGGAGCCGGGGCATACGACCTCAAGGGAGAACTGGTGTAGGCCGGCGGTTTCTCCATGGATTCCATACCTGCAGGTCTCCCAAGGATTACATAACACACAGGCCTAGGGTGGTACAGGTCTTTATGTTATAATTATGGTACCTTGAATCCTGGGAGGCAGGAGTTTGAACATCAAGGGATACCGGGTGGGGATCGTCGTGCTGACCACGGCGGCCACGTTGTTGCTCCTTATAGGGTCTTCATACCTGGCCCAGATGGCAACAGTGCAAAGGCCGCTGGCACGCGTTCTGGCTTCCCGTCCAGAGATTTCCGAGTTCAACATCTCCAGTCAGAATGGTGTAACCCTCATCACCATGCAATTGGAAGACGTAGCCAACCTCCACTCCACATACTGGTCCATCTACCATGAAGCCAAGCAGGTCATGGGCGGCCGCGACTTGGTGGTGAAAGTCAGCGACCGGCGCAGCGGGGATCTGGAAGCCATCTATCACCAGCTCCATTTCTACATCCACGAAGCGCTCAGCACCGGCAATTTCAGCCGTATGGCCCAAGCCGTGGCGGAGCTGGCTGGCAATGCCGGGATCAGTTACCGCGTGGCTGTGGACGACCAGCATGTGTTCGTGCAACTGCACGCCGGCGATAGCTACCTCTACGAGGTAGTGCCGCGCGTCCACCGGGGGGGACAGTGATGAGAGCCTATCTCAAAGAAGTCCTTGCCGGCTTGGCCCTGGGAGTGCTGGCTTTCAGCATCTGGGCCGGGCACAACGTATGGCCTTTCATGCTCCTGGGCGGGCTGGTGTTCCTCCTGTTCCAGTCGGCGGGTCTCCGCGGCGGTTTCCAGCGCAAGTACGTGAATATCGTGGGCAACACTGTATCACACGTTGAGTTTGCCGACATCGGCGGCCAGGATACCGCCAAGAAAGAACTGTGTGAGGCGCTGGACTTTCTAAGAAACTACGAGGCTTCGCAGAAGCTGGGCATCCGGCCGCTTAAGGGAATACTGCTGACCGGCCCCCCCGGCACGGGCAAGACCATGCTGGCCAAGGCAGCTGCCACTTATACCGACTCGATCTTCATGAGCACCTCTGGTTCCGAGTTCATCGAGGTATACGCCGGGGTGGGCGCCCAACGGGTGCGGGATCTGTTCCGCAAGGCGAGGGAGTCGGCCCGCCACCACCAAAAAAAGAGCGCTATCATATTCGTGGACGAAATCGAAGTCCTGGGCGGGAAGCGCGGCCAGCACACCAGTCACCTGGAATACGACCAGACCCTGAACCAGCTCCTGGTGGAGATGGACGGGCTATCGGTGGAAGACGATGTGCGCATCCTTCTCATCGGCGCCAGCAACCGTGCGGACCTTCTGGATTCCGCACTGTTGAGGCCGGGCCGGTTTGACCGCATCGTGCGGGTGGGACTGCCCGACCGGGAAGGACGCAAGCACATTCTCAGCCTGCACACGCGCAACAAGCCCCTGGACCCTGCTGTCGACTTGGACCGGGTGGCCAGGGAGACCTTCGGGTTTTCCGGCGCCCACCTGGAGGGCGTGACCAACGAGGCTGCCATCCTGGCCCTGCGGCAGGAGCTGGATACCATCCACCAGCATCACTTCGAGGAGGCCATCGACAAGGTGATCTTGGGAGAACGGCTGGAACGCCGGCCCAAGGCCGCCGAAATGGAGCGCATCGCTATCCATGAAGCCGGACACGCCGTGATGGCCGAGATCCTCCGTCCCCACTCGGTAGCGGTGGTCCAAGTGTCACCTCGCGGCGGCACCCTCGGGCATGTGCGCCACTCGCCTGCGGATGACCAGTACATGTACAGCCGGCCCTGGCTGGAAGATGACATTGCCATACTGCTCTCAGGGGCCATCGCCGAGGAGCGCAGCACGGGTTGCCGGAGCAGCGGCTCAGCCAATGACTTCGAGACTGCCGTGGACATAGCCCGGCGCATCGTCTTCTTGGGACTTTCGAGCGCCGGTATTGTCGACCGCCAGAGTGCGTCCCCCGACACGGTAAACCGGGCCGTCAACGACATACTCACTCGCCAGGAGCAGAGAGTCCGCCGGTCCCTGCGCCGGTACGGCGCTGCTGTGGACGAGGTGGCCAGGGTGTTAGTACAGGAAGAGAGGGCCACCGGGCAGGTGGTGCGCAGGATCCTGGAAGGCAGCGGTTTTCTGGCGCCCGACCCGGCTCGCCCCAGCAGCCAGCCCCTGCCCAGGCGTCGAGAGCATAGGGTGCGGGTACGGCCGAAAGGTCGCCGTAGTGCCTAGCACCGGCAGCGCCCCCCGGAGAGCGGCGGGGCGCTCTCTCGTTTCCTGGCCGTGTGGAGGAATAGGGCCAACGGAGGACGAAACCCAACCAAGTGCAGGTAAAGAGGCAAGGCGGGTGAGAGTTTGATAGCTGAGCTCATATCCGTAGGTACCGAGCTTTTGCTCGGAGAGATATTGGACACCAACGCCCAGTACCTCAGCCAGGAGCTGGCCAGGTTAGGCATTAACCTCCACTGGCGGGTTACCGTCGGCGACAACCTGGACCGTTGCCGCGGGGCCTTCCGGCAAGCGATAGCAAGGTCTTCGGTGGTGATAGCCTGTGGGGGCCTTGGACCCACGCCGGATGATCTTACCAGGCAGGCCCTGGCTGCGGCCCTGGAGCGGCCGTTGGAGCACAGCGAGGCGGCATGGGCACAGATCCAGGCCTACTTCCTGGCCCGGGGCCGCAGGACCGGAGTCCACGACCGGGCGCAGGCCCTGGTAGTGCAGGGCGGCCGGGTCTTGCCCAACCCCGTGGGCACGGCACCGGGTATGCACGTGGACGCAGGTACCTGCCAGGTGTTCTTATTGCCGGGGCCGCCCAACGAGCTAGTGCCCATGTTTGAAAATCAGGTGGCGCCGGTCCTGGCCGGACTGCCCGGGCGGGCCGTCCTCATGTCGCGGCGCCTGCGGTTGGCCGGGATCGGGGAGTCGAGGGTCAGCGAAGCCCTGGAATCCCTCATGGCCAGCGAGAACCCGACCTTGGCACCATACGCCGGGCTCGGGGAAGTCCAGCTGAGAATCACGGCCCGGGGCAAAGACATAGTTGAGGCGCAGGAGCTGGTGGATGCCATGGAAGGGCGGGTGCGACGGGTCCTGCCGGATCACATCTACGGCTGCGATGATGAGGACCTGGAAACCGTTACCGGGCGCCTCATGCGCGAGCAAGGCCTCACCCTGGCAGTGGCTGAGTCTTGTACCGGGGGACTCCTGGGTCACCGGCTGACCAACGTCCCGGGTAGTTCGGCCTATGTCCGCCTGGGAGTCGTGGCCTATGCCAACGAGGTGAAGACCTCGGTGCTGGGAGTGCCCGCCGATATGCTGGTCCAACACGGCGCGGTCAGTGCGTCAGTGGCGGCGTCCATGGCCGAGGGAGTGCGGGATCTGGCCCAAAGCCACCTGGGCATTGGCCTGACCGGCATTGCCGGACCCGGTGGGGGTAGCACCGAAAAGCCCGTAGGCCTGGTCTACCTGGCACTCGCCGGCCGGAGCACCCGGGTGCACAGGCTGCAGCTGGGCGGAGGCCGCAGCGACGTCAAGTGGCGCGCCTCCCAACAGGCACTAGTAGAGCTATGGCGGCTACTGCGCTCGGAAAAGGGGAACTGAGCTTGAGCCGGGACAACTTGGTGCGGGCCTTTGTGGCCATCCCCCTAGGAGCTGCTGCCATCCAGGAACTGGCACGGCTCTCGCGACAACTGGCCGTGGATACTGCGGGCAGTGTCAGGTGGGTGCGACCGGAAAACTACCACGTGACCCTGAAGTTCCTGGGCGAGATCCCGCCCGGGGTGGTGCAGGACGTCAAGACCGCGCTGGAGGCTGTCTCCTGGCGGTGGGAATCCGGGTTTATGCTGGAGTTGCGGGGCGTGGGGGCGTTTCCTTCGCCGGACCGGCCCCGGGTGCTGTGGGCCGGTACCCATGGCCAGGATCCGCTAAGAAAGCTCCATCACCACGTAGACGAGGCTTTGGAAGCACTGGGGTTTGCTCGCGAAAAGCGGTTTGTGGGCCACATCACCCTGGGAAGAAAGGGTGGGTCCGACCCCTCGCCCGGCGTGGAAAGAAGCCTGCGCCGGCACCGGGAGTGGGTGGGACCGGTAGTTTCGGTGGATCGCTTTGTGCTCATGGAAAGCCGGTTGGGACCCGGTGGGCCCACCTACCTGGAGCTAGCCTCGTACCAGCCTGCCTTGTCGGGGAGAGCAGATCGTGGTATACTTTGAAAGGAAGGTCTTTCCAGGCGCTAGTGGTACCGGATGGGGAGGCGACAGTCCACATGTCAGATCGGGAAAAAGCACTTGACCTGGCCATGGCGCAGATAGAGAAGCAGTTTGGCAAAGGTTCCATTATGCGAATGGGTGAAGCCGGGTCCAAACTCAGTATTGAGGTAATCCCCACCGGGGCTTTGTCACTGGACGTGGCTCTGGGGGTGGGCGGCGTGCCCCGCGGCCGGGTGGTGGAGATCTATGGTCCCGAGGCATCGGGAAAGACCACGGTGGCTCTACACATTGTGGCCGAGGCCCAAAAGGGCGGCGGCATTGCCGCGTTCATCGATGCCGAACACGCCTTGGACCCGAGCTACGCCCGCCGGCTGGGCGTGGATGTGGACAACTTGCTTATTTCACAGCCAGACACCGGTGAGCAAGCCCTGGAGATCGCCGAGGCGCTGGTGCGCAGCGGGGCGGTGGATGTGATCGTGGTAGACTCAGTGGCTGCTCTCGTCCCGCGGGCTGAGATCGAAGGCGAAATGGGAGATGCCCACGTGGGGCTCCAGGCCCGGCTTATGTCCCAGGCCCTGAGAAAACTCACCGGCGCTGTGGCTAAATCCAAGACGACTACCATATTCATCAACCAGATCCGTGAAAAAGTCGGCATCATGTTCGGCAACCCGGAGATTACCCCGGGCGGACGAGCGCTGAAGTTCTACGCCAGCATTCGCATGGAAGTCCGCAAGGTTGATGCGCTCAAACAAGGACCCGAAACTATCGGTGCCCGCACCCGGGTAAAAGTGGTTAAGAACAAGGTTGCCTCTCCGTTTAAACAGGCCGAGTTCGACATCATCTTTGGCCACGGAGTTTCCCGCGAAGGCTCCATCCTGGACATGGGAGCTGAACTCGGCATTATTACCAGGAGCGGGACATGGTACTCCTACCAGGATACCCGCATGGGTCAGGGCCGGGAGAACGCCCGCGAGTTTCTCAGGCAAAACCCCTCCGTGACAGCGGACATAGACCACAAGGTCCGTGAGGCGCTGAAACTGGGGATGGTCAAAGCCAGCGGAGCCCAGGACGAGTGACAGAAGCTGAAGCAGCTGCCCTGGTGTTCAGGCTCCTGGGCGCCCGCATGCGCTCGCGATACGAACTGCAACAAGCTCTGGCCAGGCGGGGATGCAGCGACGCCGTGGGCGCCGCGGTTCTAGATGACCTGGAGAGCAGAGGTTACGTGGACGACGCGAAACTGGCCCGTGAGTATTGCGAATACCGGTTGCGTGATCGCCCGCTGGGCCGGGTCCGGCTGGAACGGGAACTGCACAAGCGGGGACTGGCACCTTTGGTGGTGTCCGGGGCCTTGGAGCAGGTTTTTGCCTCCACGGATGTCCCCGGGCTGGCGCTGGAGGCCGCCAGGTCGCACCTGGCAAAGTTGCAGGACCAACCTCCCGAGACGGCCAGGCGACGGCTGTGGGGATTTCTGCAGAGACGGGGCTTTGACAGTGATACCATCCGTTCGGTAGTGGACCGGCTCATGCCGCCCACAGACGCAAGTTAGCGCAGAGAAGCGTAATCGTTAGAGAAAATGACTCTGGTGGACGTAACTTGACACGAATGCGCAATTCCTATACAATAGTGTGGGATTACTGCGGGTATGCCACTTCACTTTAGGATAGATGGTCGACGGAACTCCATAAGCCGTCTCTTCGATGGTGAAAGACGTGGTAGCTATGCTTAGCCGAGTCCCACTCGGCTTTCTTTTGTACCCAAAGGAGGTGACCTGAGATTCCAGGATCCTTTGCCGTGGTAACGTTAACTGCTTTGGCTTTTCTGGCATTGGGCTATATCACCCGGAAATACATCGCTGAGGCCCGCATAGCATCGGCGGAAGAGGCAGCGCGCCGCTTGGTGGAAGAGGCCCGGAAAGACGCTGAGGCCAAAAAGCGGGAATTGCTGGTGGAAGCCAAGGACGAAGTGCATCGCATGCGTGGGGAGATGGAAAGAGAGCACCGGGAAAGGCGCCAGGAGGTGCAGCGGCAAGAACGCCGCCTCCAGCAGAAGGAGGAAGCACTGGACCGGAAGATCGAAGGGCTGGAAAAGCGCGACGAGGCTCTGAATCGCCGGGAGAAGGATCTAGAGCGGGCCCATGCTAGTCTGGCTGAACTCCGGTCCCGGCAAGTGGCCGAGCTGGAACGGGTGTCAGGAATGACCACCGAAGAGGCGCGCCGCACCCTGTTAGGTCAGGTTGAGGAAGAGATCAAGCACGAAGCCGCCCAGCTCATCAAGGACATCGAGACCCAAGCGCGCGAGGAAGCCGACAAGCGAGCCCGGGACGTGATTTCCCTGGCTATCCAGCGTTGCGCCGCCGACCACGTGGCCGAGGCAACGGTGAGTGTGGTGGAGCTTCCAAATGACGAAATGAAAGGACGGATCATCGGCCGCGAAGGCCGGAATATCCGCACCTTGGAGACCCTGACGGGCATCGACCTGATCATCGACGACACTCCGGAAGCTGTTATCCTGTCCGGTTTTGATCCCATCCGCCGTGAAGTGGCCAGGGTGGCGCTGGAGAAACTGGTGGCCGACGGGCGCATCCACCCGGCGCGTATTGAGGAAATGGTGGAGAAAGCCCAGAAGGAAGTGGACGCGCGCATTCGTGAGGAAGGTGAACAGGCCACCTTTGACACCAGTGTCCACGGGCTTCACGCTGAACTCGTAAAGCTCCTGGGGCGGCTTAGATTCCGCACCAGTTATGGCCAGAACGTGCTCAAGCACTCTATCGAAGTAGCCTACCTGGCGGCGGCCATGGCCGCGGAGCTGGGGGCCAACGTGGACGTGGCCAAGCGCGCGGGTCTACTCCATGACATCGGCAAGGCCGTGGATCACGAGGTGGAGGGTCCCCATGTGGCCATCGGCGTGAACCTGCTAAAGAAGCACCGGGAATCCCCAGAGGTGATAGCGGCCATGGAGGCCCATCACGGGGACGTTGAGCCCAAGTCGGTGGAGGCCTTCCTGGTCACCGCCGCCGATGCTATCTCGGCGGCCCGGCCGGGGGCTCGCCGGGAGACCCTGGATGCCTACATCAAGCGACTGGAGAAGCTGGAAGAGATCGCCGACTCCTTCGACGGGGTGGACAAGGCCTTCGCCATCCAGGCCGGGCGCGAGATCAGAATCATGGTTAAGCCCGAGCGCATTGATGACCTGTCGTCGGTGCGACTGGCCCGGGAGATAGTGAAAAAGATAGAGCAGGAACTGGACTACCCCGGCCAGATCAAGGTTACGGTGATCCGGGAGACCCGGGCGGTGGAGTACGCCAAGTAGAGAGGACTCGACCCCGCCAGCCGGAGGCAGGCGGGGTTTGCCTTTCTTTCTCCCGGCAGGGATTCGGCCGGGACGCGACGAAACCCTTGGACAGCCGCCAGGAAAGGTGGAGTGATAGTGAAACGCACGCCGTACGAGTCGGCCTCCAAAAGCGTAAGCCTGCTAGTATCAGTGCTGGTACGCTATCCTGAAGTAGCCGCTGTGGACTTTGACCCCACAAAACAGACCATCAAGTTCACCTTTCTCCTTACCAGGGCTCTTTCCAAGCAGTCGTTTAGGGAACTAGCCAGTAAGGTTGTGGACTCCCTGGAGGCATTCAATGCACTCGAAGGCAAGGGAGCAGGCACCGTTGCCGTGCACCGGGTGCGCCATCCCGGACTGACGGTGGTGGAGGTGACCCGGGACGTGGCCAGCCTCACCCAGGCCGAGATCTCCTTGGTGGTTGCCGTCGTCCGCGAGCATTCCGGGCGGGTGCTGGCGGCTGATGGCGGTGAGGCCATGCAGGAGGAGGAACTGGCGGTACAAGAGGAACTCATCGCGGAAATGCTGGAAGATGTGCGGGTCAGCCAGCAGGGTCGTAACCTTACGGCCTTCAGGGAAGACGGCAAAGTGGTGGTGTTCAACAAGTAGTGAGAGTCTAGAGGGCAGCGGGGCCAATGGCCCCGCTTTTTAGCCAGTGGGGGAATAATGGAGACAGGCCGGCACCGGAAAGGGGGTAGCGGCGGAGTCCAGGCTCCGGCTGCGCAAGGCATGAGGCTCTTGTTCGTTGGTGACATCGTAGGAAGACCGGGACGGTCTTACCTGTTTGAGTGCTTTCCCAGACTCCGGGCCGAATTCCGGCCGGATCTGGTGGTGGTCAACGTGGAGAATGCCGCCGGCGGCATGGGGGTTACCCACGAGATCGTAGATGAACTCCTGGCCCAGGGCGTGGATGTGTTGACCTCGGGGAACCACATTTGGGACAAACGCGAGGTTCTTGACTTCATCGACCTGGAAGAGAGGTTGCTCAGGCCCATGAATTACCCTCCGCAAGTCCCGGGCCGTGGCGCCGTGGTGGTGACGGTCCAGGACAGTCGGGTGGCAGTTCTCAACGCTTCCGGGCGGGTGTTCTTTCCCCAGTCCTTGGACTGCCCGTTCCGGACCCTGGATGACGCCCTGCAAGGCCTGGCCGGCCAGTATGATTGCGCGGTAGTGGACTTTCACGCTGAAGCCACTTCGGAAAAAGTGGCCATGGGGTGGTACCTGGCCGGGAAAGTAGCCGCGGTGCTGGGAACCCATACTCATGTCCAGACCAGCGATGCCTGCATCCTGCCCGGAGGCACGGCATACATAACGGATGTGGGGATGACCGGTCCTTACGAGTCGGTCATCGGCGTATCCAAGGAAATCATCATCGAACGCTTCCTCACCCAGCTGCCTTCCCGCTTTCAGGTGGCCCGGGGGAAAAGGCAGCTTTGTGCAGCAGTGGTGGACATCGAAGGGGGCTGCGCCACGTCTATCCAGGCCCTGTGTTGGAGGGAATAGTGGTTATTTTGCAATTTCGTGTTGCCAAAAGCAAAATTTGGTAGTAGAATGGAATTGTCTCTCCGGAGCAGCGGTCAACCCAATGGTCCCAGCAGCCAACGACCAGGGGAGGTATTTGTGGTGGAAGTCCTCAAGGTATCATCGAAATCCAGCCCTAATGCCGTTGCCGGAGCACTCGCCGGCGTGATCCGGGAGCGCGGAACCGCTGAGATCCAGGCCATCGGAGCCGGGGCCATTAACCAAGCAGTCAAGGCCGTGGCCATCGCCCGCGGGTTTGTGGCACCCAGTGGCATCGACCTGGTCTGTGTCCCCGCCTTTACCGACATCCAGATCGAAGGCGAAGAAAGGACAGCCATCAAGCTGATAATCGGGCCCCGCTGACGACACCCGGATTACGACCGGTCCACCCAATGGGAGGGTGGGCTTTTCTTTTGCAAGAGGAATATTCGGAGGTGGAAGCGAACTCCAATAGGACCCCTGGAGTACTCAGTTGTCTCTCAGGCTTGCCCCGGCATTCCTGGGAGGTCTGGGATGACTCTTGACAGCAAGCAAGCTTCCTGGGAAAATGCTGTGGGTTAACGACAGCAAGCAAGGCCAGAAGGTGAGAGCCCAGGGGAATGAGCACAACCAGAAGCTGGCCTGGTTTTCCGGCAGTGCACTTGCGGTAGGTATTGGGCCCCATCATGGTGGACGGGACCAGGGTTGGTGGGTCCAGTGCCCACCGGGCCGCTGGCCCGGCTCTTCAGGAAACGGGCTATACTGTGGACAGCTGTGTTACGTCAAGGCTTTGCCTCACCGACCAGCATGGAGGCTTGGGCAGAACTGCCGGGTCTCTTCGTAAGGACATGACTTCCCGGGGAGAAACGGCGGGGATCGCACGCAGGCTTCCAACCCGCCTTGGCCGGGCCAGACCAAGGGCGGTCAGTGAGTGCCGGGTGGGTACGACCCCGGCAGAACCGGCAGGGCCGGCCGCAGGCAATATGGTAGGCAATGGACCAACCAGGCTGGTGCAATCAGGCGTAAAGTATTGGTAACCTGGAGATACGGCGTAGTAGATCGCTGGTGTTCACCGATGGGAAACAGGAGGGACGGACCTTGATAGGTGCCCGCATCAGAAATGCCCGGCGGGAGCGTGGCTGGACCATCAAGCAGCTGGCAGACCGCACCGGTCTTACCCCTAGTTTTCTCAGCCAGGTTGAGCGGGACGTGGCCAGTCCCTCCATAAATTCCCTCCAGCGCATCGCCGAGGCTTTCACCATTCCCACGTTCTATCTCCTTTTGGATGTGGATGGTGGCAGCCCGGTGGTCCGGCGGGCCGAACGCCGGCAACTCAAACACCCCGGGGTGACGGTTCCGTACGAGCTACTGTGTCCCTCTTCAGCCTGTAACCTGGAAGTAGCCATCGGGCGCCTGCCACCGGGCATGGCGTCGTCCGACCAGTTCTTGACCCACGATGGAGAGGAGTGCGTGCTGGTGTTGGAGGGTTCCATGCAGGCCATGCTTGGTCACGTCTCCTATTTCCTCGAAGTGGGTGACAGCATCCTGCTCAGCAGCCTCGTGCCTCACCGTTTTCTCAACATCGGCAGCGAGGAACTGGTGTTCCTGGTAGCCATGACACCGAGGCGCCATGCTCGAGTCGGGCATCTGGTGCATTCAGCTGGGGAAGGTCGCGCAGATTAGATGCAACCAGGGTTCGAGCGGGGGGCCACCATGGAAGCTGTGGCCGGCGCCGTTGGCGCTGACCTTCACGTGCATACCGCCGCCTCAGATGGGCTGCTAACCCCGCCACAAGTGGTCGAGCGGGCCGCCGCCCTGGGGCTGGCGGCCATTGCCGTTGCCGACCACGATACCACGGCTGGCGTGGTGCCTGCCCGGGTTCGCGGGGCCGAGATGGGCCTCCAGGTGGTGCCGGCAGTGGAGATTAATACCGAGGTGGACCGGTGCGAGGTCCACATACTGGGATACTGGATGTCCCATCTAGACCGACTAGAGACGGCCCTGGGCCGCCTGCGCCGGGCCCGCCAGGGCCGGGCCCGGACGATCCTGCACCGCCTGGCTGGCCTGGGCATCTCGCTCGACTGGGAGCGCGTATTGGAACTGGCTCAAGGAGGGGTGTTGGGCCGCCCGCACATAGCCCGGGCCATGGTGGAGCAGGGGTACGCCCAGTCGGTGATGGACGCCTTCGAAAACTACCTCCTGCCTGGCCGCCCGGCTTACGTGCCCCGTTACCGGCTCACCCCGGCGGAAGCCATAGCACTGGTGCGGCAGGCGGGCGGCGCGGCGGTACTGGCCCACCCGGCCACTGGACCTTCCGATGCTTTCATCCGGGAGCTGGTCGCCTGCGGGCTCCAGGGCCTGGAGGTGTATCACCCCAGCCACGGCCCGGAGCACGTCGTGCACTACCTGCGCTTGGCCGGCGAACATGACCTGGTAGTTACCGGGGGCTCGGACTTCCATGGACCCGGCGAGCGCGAGGGCAGCGATATCGGCAGCTACACCGTCGGGCTAGATGCGGTGGTGAAGCTGGAAATCAAGGCCCGGGCAGGCTTGGATGGTACAAGCCAGGCATACCCTTCCATGGCCGGGGATATATATACTGGTAGGGAACGCAGGAAGGGTGTCCGGGATGACCTACGGTGATGAGCACAACCTGATGCTGCGGGTACGGTTGGAGACCCTCCAAAGCCGCCTGGAGAGCGTACGGGCAGGCCGCCGGGTATTGATGGAACTCCTGGCTTGCCAGTTGGAAGAAAAGCGCCGGCTGACCCGCCGGTTGCAGGATGCCGAAAAGCGCCTCCGCCGGTCCAACTTGCGTTGCCTGCGCATGGAGGCCGAACGTGGCTACTCCAAGGACCAGGTGGTGATCAGTTTCCCGGAACGGCGCTAGCGCTGGTGGCCGGGGCGGGTGGTCAGGTTGCGGCGGAAGCGGTAGGTGCCGGGCACCCACGGGTAGTGATCGGCCGCGTTGTAGAGCTCCTCGTCGGTGAAACGGGGAGGGAGCCATTCGTTGGACCACCAGCCGGAAATGGCCTCGTCCTCAAGCAAGATGTCCTCGACAAGATGCTGGTCTGGTTCTGGATAAGATAGAGTCCTGCGCTTGTTCAAAGTCCCATCGCCCCTCCTGAATGCTAGTATAGACAGAAGGCCGGGTATCTACCCGGCCGCCGTGCCATGGACCGCCTGGTACGGCGCCACGCTTGCGCACGGTTGTATCTGGCAAGTTCATATGAAAGGTCGACCCGGGTAACCCCCGGGCGGCGGCGTCGGGTCTAACAGAACATGGTCGGCCACGGCACTTGCGCCGTCGCCGCGCTAACGGGGAGTCTCCCGGAACACCCCGGACTCGGCACGCCCAAGGGCCCGCTCTGGAGCCCCGGGAGCGGGGTCTTTGCTGGCCTGCGTGGAGCAGATCCATATCTGTTTTTGACGCTCGACGGGCACCTACGCGTCCATCACCCCACGGCGCAGAAGACCAGGTCGCCCCCAGGTTTGCCTATGAAGAACGCCAGGGGCCGGTATCGGTCCGGCCTGTTGCGAAAGACCCCAGTCGCCAGGGACAGGGACCGGCGTACGGGGTATAGAACCGTTTGCCCAGGATGCATGCCCGCACAGCCGGGGAGCAGCAAAGGATGCCAGGGTTCGGGTTCGTCTCCCGGTTCGAGCCGCGCCCAGACCAGAGGAGTGATGGTGAAGAAGGGATGGAGGCTGGCGGCGCTGATCCCAGGAGGGGCCTCTCCGGCCCCTCCTGAGGGTTCTAAGTCTAGGGGGCAACCATGAGTTCCTTCAGCTTGGCCCAGTCCACATGTCTTTCGAAGCCGCTCTTGGCCGCCTGGATGGCGCGTTCGTCGCCCGGCCTGATCTTCCTGGACACCTCCCGCAGTTTCTCGATGGTGGTGTAGGTATCGTGGTGGACCAGGATGACCGGGACTCCCTTATCGGCCGCCCGGGAGATGACGCGGATGTCAGGATACAGTCCACCGGTGAGGATGATCACCGAGGTGCTGGTCTCCAGGGCCGCCAGGGCAAGGTCCGAGCGGTCGCCTCCGGTGATGAAAGCCTTGTTGGGAGCCCGGCGGAGGTAGGTCAGGGCACCTTCCAGGTTCATGGCTCCCACCAGGACGTCTTCCACCAGGAGTTCCAGGTGGTCCTCGCCGGTGAGGATCTCACCGCCCAGCACATCATGGTAGGCCTTGACGTTGGGTGCGGCGATGACCACGTTCCTGGGGATGATACCCAGGACCGGCCAGCCGCGCTTTTCCAAGAGGGGACGGTAGACACCCTCTGTCTTGCCCAGGAGGGGTCGAGGCACGTTGTTGAAGATGACGCCCAGAAGGCAAGCTCCCTTGGCCTCGATGAAGTCACTGTACAGCACCATGCGATCGAGGCTGTAGTCGTCTTCCACCGAGTTGACCAGGAGGCAGCCGGCACCCATCTCCCGGGCCAGCGATGGGGCGTCCAGGCCTATGCTGGCCATAATATGCGGGAAGGCCGCACCCTCGATGATCACCAGGTCGCTACTGGCCTCAAGAGCACGGTGAGCCCGGAGAATGCCGGCCAGGTGGTCCTCACCGCGGTGGTAACGGGACAAGTACTGGGGACCACTGTGCATGAGCACTACCTGGTCATGGGGCAGCGCCCGGCCGCATACCGACTGCATCAGCAGCACATCCTCATCTTCTCGTCCGGCCACGGCCGGCAAGACGCCCAGGGGTTTGAAGTAGCCGACCTTGAGGCCTTCTTCCCGGAGCTTGAGGGCCATGGCGAGGCAGACCGCGGTCTTGCCGCTGCCGAACCGGCCGCTGATAAAGATGCTTTTCACTCCCAACCACCCCTCACGAGATAGTGATCTTGATGTCCAGGGCACTGACGCCCCGCGGGTAGGCGAGGACCGGGTTCATGTCCAGTTCGGTGATTTCCGGAAAGTCCCTCACCAGCCGGGCCACGCGCGCTATGAGTTCCATCACGGCCTCCAGGTCCGCCGGTGGTGCCCCCCTGAAACCCCGGAGCAGTGTCTGAGCCTTGGTCTCGTCGATCATAGCCTGGATGGCCGCCCGGGACAACCCGTGGGCCAACCTGAAGGATACGTCCTTGAGCAGGTTGACGTAGATGCCGCCCAGCCCAAAGGCGATGAGGGGGCCAAACTGCACATCCTTAGTCATGCCCACTATGAGTTCAATCCCCTTGGGCATGAGTTTCTGCACTTCCACACCGTATACCTGCGCCCTGGGCATGTGCTGGTGGACGCTCTCAATGATGTCCACGAAAGCCTTGCGAACCTCCTCGGGTGTGTTGAGTCCCACCTTGACTCCGCCCACGTCGGTCTTGTGCAGGATGGCGGGGGAGGCGATCTTCATGACCACCGGGTAACCAAGGCGGCGGGCCATGGTCTCGGCCTCGTCCACGGTGGTGGCAAGCAGGGAAGGCGCGGCCGCGATCCCGTAGATCTCGGCCACCTGCGCTGCCTCGGGACCCAAGAGAACCACCCGGTTGTCGCGTTTGACGTTGGTAAAAATCTGCCACACCGCCGCCTCGTTCACCCGCTCCAGATCCCAGGGCTGGCTGGTGCGGGCCTCGTCCCGCAGCTGGCGGTACCGGTTGAGGCCGGCCAACGAAGCTACGGCCGGCTCGGGGAACGCGTAGCAAGGGATGCCGTTTTCAAACAAGAGGCTGGCCCCAGCCTCTACCCCGCCCCCACCCATGAAGGCCGCAACCACGGGCTTGTCCGGGTGGGCCCGGGCTTTGTCGATGATGACCCGGGCGGCTTCTTCCGACTGCAGCACGGCGGTGGGACTGAGCAGGACGATGGCGGCATCCACTCCCTCATCGGCCAGCACTCGCTCAAGGGCCGCCCGGTAGCGCTCGTGGTCGGCATCGCCGATGACGTCCACGGGGTTGAAGAAGTTGGCCTCAGGTGGCAGCACGGACCGCAGGCTTTCGATGGTCTCCCGCTGGAACCGGGCCATTTCCAGGCCACTGAGCTCCACCTGGTCGGTGGTGATGATCCCAGGACCGCCCGAGTTGGTGACGATGGCCACCCGTTTCCCCTTGGGCACCGGCTGGGTGGCAAAGGCGGCGGCAAGGTCAAAAAGCTCGGTCATGCTGCGGGCGCGCAGCACCCCGGCCTGGCGGAAAGCCACTTCGTAGGCCACGTCGCTGCCTGCCAGGGCCCCGGTGTGGGACGATGCTGCCTGCGCGCCGGCCATGCTGGTGCCGGACTTTAGGATGACCACCGGCGTAGTCCGGCTGGCCTCGTGGGCCGCCCTGAGGAAGGCCGGGCCGTCGGCCACGTCCTCCAAATAGCACACGACGACCCGGGTGTTGGGATCGGCGGCGGCATCGGCGATGAAGTCGGCTTCGTTGAGATCTGCTTTATTGCCCAAACTGATAAAACGCGAAAACCCCACGCCCTTTTTCAGGCTCCAGTCCAGGATGGCTACACACAGCGCGCCGCTTTGAGAAATGAAACCGATATGGCCCCGGAGGGGGAAGTTCCTAGCAAAGGTGGCGTTAATGGGAGTATGGGTGTCCATGACCCCCAGGCAATTGGGACCGACCATGCGCATGCCGTGACGACGTACCAAGGTGGTAAGCTGTCTTTCCAGGTCCAGACCTTCCTTGCCAACCTCCTTGAAGCCGGCAGTGATCACCACCAGGTTCTTGACGCCCTTTTGGCCGCAGGCTTCTGCAGCAGCCAACACTGCCCCGGGTGGCACCGACAGCACCGCGGTTTCCACAGGCCCGGCCACGGCTTCAAGAGAGGGGTAGCAGGCCCGACCGAGGATTTCCTTTTCCCTGGGGTTAACCGGGTACAGGGCACCCGGGTAGCCGCTCTTGATAATATTGTCAAGAATCGCGTGGCCAATCTTCTGGGGGTTGGCGGACGCGCCGATAACGGCAACGGCGGCCGGGTTGAACAGCGAGTCTAGTCCAGTCATCTAAGGGTCACACCTACCTAAAGGCTGCGGATGGGGGAGAATGGCGGGCCGGTGGCCCATTTCACCAACTTAGTGTATCACAATCCGCTAAAGGCAGTAAAGACGGGCCCGCGGGGGAAGCATTGCCGCTGTACTTGTTTCTGACCTCAGGTCAAGGACTACGCAAAACCACGCTCCAGAGGCCCATCGGCACCCCTGGCGACGGTCTTGAACCACGCTTTACCCTCCACCACAGGCGGCCCTACCCGCACACGTCACCCCGTAATGACGGGCCGGGCAAAGCGGCATTGGAGTGTGTTGCGGTCCTTTGCAAAACCTCCATAAGCCAGTTCCCGTCGTTTGCCTGTAGCCGGATAATGGCAGTAGACCGTCCCCCGGTAGTCATACACCATATTATCCTTGCCCGCCAGCAGCCGGGTGGCCTCCCCATCCTTCCAGCAGTTACGGATATCGATCACCGGCTTGATCCGGTGCTCATCCCAAAGCCGGGTTAGAACTTGCTGTCAGCATAGCCCCGGTCCGCCAAAAACTGCTCCCCACGTTCCAGCAACCAGGGCTGCCGCTCCTGCAACGCATCCAACAACTGGCGGGCACACCGCACCTCGGACGCCGCCCGGGTGACCTTGAAGGCCACCGGCAGTTCATACTGGGCATGGACCAGCAGGTGCAGTCGGAAGCCGAACCAGGACACTTGCTTCTCCCAGGCCGTGCCATGGGCGTGCTGACCCTGGTAGACTGTGACGCCCGAGTCCGCATCCGTCTCCCGGCGTCCGTCGGCGGCCTGCGCTGCGCCCTCCTTCCGCGTCAGCCGGGCATGGCTAGAGATGGCTTTCCCGTCCAGAGCCAGGCACTGGCCGAAGTCGGGCAGTTTCCGGGTCAACCGTTCAAACACCGCCTGGAGCTTACTAATCTGGGTCCGCAGCTGTCTTAGAAACCGGCTATAGACCGGGGCGGGAGGAACGGTACCCGTGAAACCACATAGCGCCGTTTCGCAGCAACAGCTGTACTGTTGGGGTCAATTTCCTGTATTGCCGTCCCGGCTCGTCCTCAACCCTGGCATAATCCCCTCTACACCGGGGTAAAGACTCTTTCACACGCCTCAAAAACCTTCATCTATCTGCTCTGTCTTCACAGCGCAATCGCCTCCGGGGGAAAGCCACCGGGAGACTGCACCAAGGTGTAGGGCAGGCGGCGAGACTCAATGGCGCACCAGCGACCAGGACGTCCCAGACTTGGCAAAAGAAGGAATTCTGCCGAGCCGACGCGAATGCTTGCCCGTGAGCTGAGTATGAGGGGGAATATGGTTGGGCGACAAAAGCGTCAACAAGGGCCGTCCCGGCAGCAAGGTCCGGTACCCGGATCGGACGCGGCCGCGTCCTGAGTCACGCCCGCCGTTGAAACCGGGCCGACCATCCCGGCCAACCACCGCCGTCCGGCCGGAGGAATCGGGAGTACTGGCGGAGCTGAAAAGCGCCCTGGCCGAGGCGGCCAACATCTACTTTGCCGACGGTACCCCGACGCCTCCGCTGCGCCCGGAGCTGGGCCCATTGGCCGAAACTGGACTCCGGTTGGAAGACGTGGCCGTGCGCCTGGGCGTGGGCGGGGAGGATCTGGCCGGGTTGCTGTCGTCATATCCAGAGCTTTTCCAAGGAGAACTGGGTAACGATGGGCGCATTAGCGAGACGGGGTTCCTCAAGGCTGCCGCCCTCTCCCGCATGACCCGGGATGGTCTTTCCCGGGCCGAGGTCCTGCGCCGCATGGCACTGGTAGTGGAACAACGCACCGAGACAGCAGCCACCGGCGGGTCAGTGCAGGTAGACGTGTCGGAACGCCTAGACCAGCTGGTCTGCGAGCTCCAGCGTTCTGAAGCCCGGCGCAGCGAAGAGCGGGATCGGTTCCTTACGGCGCTCATCCGCACGCACCAGGAAATCCAGCACCTGCGGTACGAACTGGCGGCCGCGGTTCCGCGGAGGGCACGCCGCAGGCGCTCGTTCCTGGGCTGGCTCACCAACTCGTGACCGTACTGCAGTACACCACCGACGACGTATGGGTTCACTTCGGGGACGGGCGCCAGACCTGGGCGGTCACCTGTGAGCCCTGCCAGATTGCAGCCGTCCGCGAACGGCGACTGCATCCTCACGCCCTGGCTTGTTGGAAGCTGGAGATCTGGTATGGTTGTTGGGAACACAGTGATGCCATCAGCCAGCTGTTGATGGACTGGGCATCGGAAACCCCCGGGCTGGCGGCCAAGCTGTCCCGGACGGCGGTGCCCGTAGTGGCCAGCGACCCCCGGCAGTCGCCGTACCCGGCCGAAGGGTGGAGCCGGGTGGCTCTTGTGTACTACCGCACCAAGGACGAGCTGCAGCGGGGAATAGGAGAGTGCCGGGCCAGGCTCGAGGCGGGAGGCGCCGGCCGGGGTCTCATCCACTGGCGGCGGGGTTGCTGGGTGTACGACGACCTCTTCGGCAGCTGGACTAGTTGGCCGGAGTCTCCTGCCAAAGACCTTTGAGGGCGCGCAAGAGGTGCTGGCGGAGCGCGGGTACCTGCCGGTCCAAAAACCGGACCAGCTCCTTCATGTCCTGGCGGCACGTCTGGCCCACTGCCGGGCATGCATTCTGCAAGACGGGCAGCCCGTTGGCTTGGGCGAACTCGGCCAGGAAGCTCTCTGGGGTGTAAAGCAACGGCCGGATGACCGTCAACTGGCGGCGACTGAGGTAGGAGCTGGGCTGAAAACAGGAAATCCTCCCTTGATAGAAGAGATTGAGCAGGAGTGTCTCCACGGCGTCGTCCAAGTGATGGGCCAGCGCTACCTTGTTGCAGCCCAGACGCCGCGCAGCGTTGGTCAACGCGCCCCGGCGCATGTTGGCACAGAGAGAACATGGGTTCTTCTCGCGGCGCGCCTGGAACACTACGGGCCCAATCTGGGTGTTTTCGGTGTAATGAGGCACATCCAGCTCTTTACACAGGTCACGCAAGTCCCCCAGGTCGTCGCCCCATCCCAAGTCTACGGTGATGGCCGCCAGCCGGTAACGAACCGGTGCCCGCTTTCGCTGCCAAGCCAGGAGCTTTACCAGGGAGAGGCTGTCCTTGCCGCCCGAAAGACCCACGGCAATGTAATCCTGGTCAGCGATGAGCGAGTAGTCGCCCACGCACTTCCCCATGGCGCGCCAGAGTTTCCGTTCCAAAGCCACAGTCTTTGCCCTCCCCTGCTGTGATTCGACCACCACAGTCCTGCTACCTTCCTGATGATGCCCGGTTGCAGGAGCATTAAATCAGGGACACCGGCGAAAGCTAGTCTTGGAGGTGTTGCCAGATGGAGCGCCGCAACCAAGACAGGCGGGCGCCTGAAGCCACACGGAACTGGGAAAGGGAGGACCGGGAGCGGAGAAGGTTCGAACGGGAGTTTACCCGGGCCCTGGCAGCCGAGCCAGAGCTCTGGCAACTGACCGGGGGGAACCCGGACCAGGACCTCGTCGAGACTGAGGGCTGGCGAGACCACGCTGGCCGTAATCCCTTCTCACCGTCCGAGCCAGACTACGAGTTGGCTACGGCCCAGGTCCCCGGCTTTGAGGAGCTGGGCGAGGTTCAAGAACAAGCCGTTTTGAACCCACAGGCTCCCTACCACCCCGGGCGGCCCCAGGGGCGCCGCCCGGCCCGGCCGGGCGGGCGCCAGGCCCAGCGGCGCACGTAGACGGTGGCATCCGACCCCGGGGAGTCCGGCCCGCATGGGCGGGCTCCCCGCGCTCCGGCAAGAGGAAGATCCGTGCCTGGAGTAGAAACTGAGCTAGGGGGTGAAGGCTCAGTTGAAGCGTTCCGCTCATGTCCCGCTTTCCCGGCGGCTGCTCCTGGTGTTGGCCTTGGTCATGGCAGGAACCCTGGTGGTGTCCAGAGCTCTCCAGGCCCCGCCCGCCTCTAGCCCGGGTGAGGTATGCCGCGGGTCCGGCCAAGAGGGGCCATTCACCGTCCACCTGATGGTGGTAGCGGGAGCCCGGGCAGAGGTAGAGCGCGGCATTGTGTACGATGCGGCGTATTACCCGCTGTCGTACCCGGGCGGAGACGTGCCCGCAGGTCGCGGGGCGTGCACCGACGTGATCATCCGGGCCCTCCGCCACGCCGGCTACGACCTCCAGGTCCTCATCTACGAGGACATGAAGGCGCGGTTTTACGAATACCCCCAGCTCTGGGGTGCCCCGGGGCCCGATCCCAGCATTGATCACCGGCGCATACCCAACCAGGTGACCTTCTTAGCCAAGTACGGGGAGTCCTTGACCCTGGAGACGTCCGGGCAACACCGGGCAGCATGGCAGCCGGGCGATTTGGTGTACTGGAGGTTCCCCGACGGCCTCGAGCACTGCGGCGTCGTCACCAATCGCACCGGGCAGAGCGGGCTCCCCATGGTGGTGCACAACGCCGGCCGGGCAGTGGAGGAAGACTGCTTGACCCGCTGGGAGATCACCGGGCACTTCCGGTACCCGCCCAAGTAAGGAGGCCTGTCATGTCCAAGCCCAGACCCAAACCATCACTGAAGGGGAAAACCTGCAAAGACTGCCGCCATTTCGTTGCCCTGATTTACTTTTGTGAAAAGCACAGCCAAAAGCGACCGGACATGGAGGTGTGCGAACACTTCCGTTTCAAGCCGTTCACCCTGTTCCCCTTTGGCGGGGGAGGTTATTAGCACGAAGCGTTATACTATCCAGACCTACGGTTGCCAGATGAACCAGCGCGACTCCGAGCTATTGGCCGGGCTTTTGCAGGAAAGCGGCTACGTGGAGGCAAGCGGACCGGGGGATGCCGACCTGATCGTTATCAACACCTGCTGCGTTCGGGAAAGCGCCGAGCAGAAAGTTTACGGTCGCATCGGCCAGCTAAAAAAACTAAAAAGGGAGCGCCCTGGGCTCCTGCTGGCCGTGTGTGGGTGCATGGCCCAAGAGCCGGGCACGGTGGAGCGGTTACGACAGAAGGCTCCCCACGTGGACATAATCTTCGGCACCCATAATGCCCACCGGCTTCCCGAGCTGCTAAGACAGGCCGAAGACAGCCGGGAAACCGTGGTCGAAGTATGGGAGACCGAGGGGGAGGTGGTGGAGCAGGTCCCCTCCCGCCGGGCCTCCGGGGTAAGTGCGTTTGTCAACATCATGTTCGGGTGCGACAACTTCTGCTCCTACTGCATTGTGCCCTACGTGCGGGGGCGACAGCGCAGCCGTCACCGCCGGGCTATCCTGGAGGAAGTCCGGGAACTGGCCAACCTGGGATACCGGGAAGTCACGTTGCTGGGACAGAACGTCAACTCCTACGGGCAGGACCTTGAGCCCCCCGGTGACTTTTCGACCTTACTTGAGGCGGTGGACCGAGACGGGGGTATGAACCGTATCAGGTACATGACTTCCCACCCCCGGGACTTCACGCCCGGCCTCGTGGAGACCCTGGCCCGGGCCCGGAACGTGTGCGAGCACGTGCACCTCCCCGCCCAGGCCGGGAGCAACGCCATCCTGCAGGCCATGAACCGCGGGTACACCCGCGAGACCTACCTGCAACTGGTCGACCTTCTCAGGCAGGCCATCCCCGGCGTAGCCATCACCACCGACCTGATCGTCGGGTTCCCCGGTGAGACCGACGTAGACTTCGACAGCACGCTGGCGCTGGTGGAAGAAGCAGAGTTCGACTTTGCCTATACATTCCTTTATTCCCCTCGCCGCGGCACGCGCGCTGCCTCCTACGCCGGGCAGTTGCCCGAGGAGGTGAAGAAGGAGCGGTTGTCGCACCTCATGGAACTCCAAAACCAGACCAGCCGCCGGTTGAACCAGGCCCTGGTGGGAACCACCGCCGAAGTGCTAGTAGAGGGCACCAGTGCCCGGGACCTCCGGCGCTTGACCGGGCGGACCCGGACCAACCGCATAGTGGTGTTTCCCGATGCAGGCGAAAAGCCCGGGGACCTGGTGAACGTAGAGATAAAGGAGGCCTTCACCTGGCACCTGGTGGGGGAAACCATCGGCCGGGTCCAAGACCTGGAGCCGGGGGAGAGGGGACAAACTTGAGCATACCGGCCACGCCCATGTTGCGCCAGTACCTGGAACTCAAAGCGCAGTACCCCGGCACCATCCTGTTTTTCCGTCTCGGTGATTTCTACGAGATGTTCTTCGAAGATGCCGAGGTGGCTGCGGGCATCCTTGACATCACTCTCACCTCCCGCGAGGCTGGCAACGGCGAACGGGTCCCCATGTGCGGTGTACCCCACCACTCGGCCGAGGCTTACCTGGCGCGGCTGGTGGAAGCCGGGCACCGGGTGGCCGTATGCGAACAGGTGGAAGACCCTCGGCAGGCCCGGGGCCTGGTAAAACGGGAAGTGGTCAGGGTCGTGACGCCCGGGACGGTGGGACATCTGCATACCCGGGACGACCGTAGCCACCAGTTCTTGACCGCTGTTTCCACCGGGGCCGGGGGCTATGGTTTGGCGGCGGTGGACGTGGCCACAGGTACTTTCATGGCCACCGAGTTCCCGCCCGGGAGCGGGTTCGAGTCCCTGCTCGACGAACTGGTCCGGTTGTCCCCGGCCGAGTGCCTGTGCGCCCCGGCCGTGGCAGCTCAAGCGGCCTTCACGACTATGGCTTCCCGGGCCGGGATCGTGCTCACCCCAGGGGCGGAGGGGTTTGGCCCGGAGGAGGCCAGAAAGAGACTCACGGACCACTTCGGCACCAGTTCCCTCCACGGCTTCGGCCTGGAGGCGTCGCCGCTGGCCACCAGCGCGGCGGGGGCGCTTTTGGACTACCTGCTGCACACCCAGAAGGTGCGCCTGGAGCACCTGACCGGTGTTTCCGTTTACCACACCGGGGATTACATGGTACTGGACGAGACCACCCGGCGCAATCTGGAAGTGGTTCGGCGGCTCAGGGACGGTAGCCGGAAGGGGAGCCTGCTGTCGGTGATCGACCGTACGGTGACGAGTATGGGAGCCCGCCTGCTCAAATCCTGGCTGGAGCGGCCGCTGTTGGACGTGGACTCGATCCGGGCTCGCCTGGACGCCGTGGAGGAGCTCGTGGGAAACTCCTTGTGCCGCCTGGAGCTCCAGGAAACCCTGGGGCAGACGGCAGACTTGGAACGTCTTCTGGGCCGGGTAGCCTACGGCACCGCCAACGGGCGCGACCTCCAGGCGCTGGCTTCGTCCTTGGCCGTCATCCCGCGCCTGAAAGATCACCTGGCCGGGTGTAGGAGTTCACTCTTGTCCGGTTACTGCTCCCAGCTGGATCCCATGCCCGCCTTAGTGGAGCTCATACAGGAGGCCTTGGTGGACGAGCCACCGGTGAGCACCAGCGAGGGCGGGTTGATCCGGCAGGGGTATCACCCGGAGGTGGACCGGCTGAGGGAAGCAGCCCGGTCGGGGAAAGGCTGGGTAGCGGTGCTGGAGTCCCGTGAGCGCGACCGTACGGGCATCAAGTCCCTCAAAGTCGGGTTTAACCGGGTCTTCGGCTACTACATAGAAGTCACACGCCCGAACCTGGCTTCGGTGCCCCCGGATTACGTGCGTCGCCAGACCTTGGCCAATGCCGAGCGGTTTGTCACCGAGGAACTGAAACACAAAGAAGAGCTGATCCTGGGGGCCGAGGAACGCCTGTGCCAGCTGGAGCAGCAGCTGTTTTCGGATCTCCGGGAGAAAGTAGGGCATGAGGTGGCGGCCATCCAGAGGCAGGCGGCGCTCATGGCCGCATTGGACTGCCTGGCCGGGCTGGCGTCTTTGGCCGCCGGGTCTGGGTATTGCCGGCCCTGCGTGGACCATGGGTCTGCCATCCACGTGGAAGACGGACGCCATCCGGTGATAGAACAGCTGCTGGGACCGGGTCAGTATGTGCCCAACGATGTGCGGCTGGACACCAGCGGGCATCGCATGCTCATCATCACCGGCCCGAACATGGCCGGCAAGTCCACCTACTGCCGGCAAGTAGCCCTCATCGTCCTGCTGGCCCAGTGTGGTTCCTTTGTACCTGCCCGGTCGGCCCGCATCGGGGTGGTGGACCGGATCTTCACCCGGGTGGGGGCCCACGATGACTTGGCCCTGGGTCAGAGCACCTTCATGGTGGAAATGGTGGAGGTCAGCAACATCCTGAACAACGCCACGGCCCGCAGCCTGGTGGTGCTGGACGAGATCGGGAGGGGAACCAGCACCTTCGACGGCTTGAGCATTGCGTGGGCCGTGGCCGAGTATCTCCACGAGCAGGTGGGTGCCCGCACTATGCTGGCCACCCACTACCGGGAGCTCACGCAACTGGAGAGCCGTTGGGCGGGAGTGAAAAACTACTCTGTAGCCGTGCAGGAGCAGGGCCAGGACATCGTCTTCCTGCGCAAGATCGTGCGGGGAGGTGCAGACGCCAGCTACGGTATTCACGTGGCTAAGCTGGCCGGAGTGCCTTCACCGGTGCTGGCCCGGGCCCGGGAGCTCCTCTCACGGCTGGAGCTGGGTACCGGGAAGCAGCAGGCAGTGCGCGAAGTAGCTCCGGCGCGCAGTTCGCGGCAGCTCTCCCTGTTGGAGGCCGCCCCGGACCCGGTACACGCGGCTTTGCGGGAACTGGACGTGTTTTCCCTGACGCCCCTGGAGGCCCTCAACAAGCTGTATGAACTGCAGCAGAAGGCGAGGGAGGCCGGCAAGTCATGACCATCCGGAGGCTTGATGAGTTTACCATCAGCCAGATCGCCGCCGGGGAAGTGGTAGAGAGGCCCGCCTCGGTGGTGAAGGAGCTGGTGGAGAACTCGCTGGACGCCGGTGCCCGGCGGGTGGTAGTGGAGATCGAAGAAGGCGGCAAGCGGACCATCCGGGTCACCGACGACGGTATGGGCATGTCCCGGGAGGACGCGCTGCTGGCGCTGGAGCGGCACACCACCAGCAAGCTCCAAACCCTCGCGGACTTGGAAGACATGTCGACCCTGGGGTTTAGGGGAGAGGCCCTGCCCAGCATTGCGGCAGTGGCCGTCTTGGAGCTGCTCACCCGGCCGCGGGAGCTGTTAACTGGCACCCGGGTCACTTCACGGCCCGGGCACCCGCCCCAGGCCTCGGCGGCCGCCTGCGCACCGGGCACACAGGTACGGGTAAGTGACCTCTTTTCCAGCCTGCCCGCCCGGGCCAAGTTCCTCAAGAGCGCCGGTGCCGAAGCTTCCCAGGTAGCAGAGGTGGTAACCCGGCTGGCCGTGGCCCACCCTGACGTGGCTTTCCGACTCCAGCACGGTGCCAAGACCCTGGTAGAGACCAGCGGCCAGGGGTCGCTCAAGCATACTCTGGCCGAGCTTTGGGGTAGAGACCGGGCGACTTCGCTCCTCCCGGTGGAAGGTGGGGCAGACGGGGTCACCGTGCGCGGTCTGGTGGGTTCGGCCCGGCTGGCCACACCGTCCCGCCACTACCAGCTGTTCTTTGTGGGCAGGAGGTGGACGAAAAGCGCGGTGTTGAGGTTTGCCCTGGACGATGCCTACCAGGGAGTGCTGCCGGCCGGGCAGTTCGCCCCCGCCGTGGTCATGGTAGAATTGGCACCGGGCCTGGCCGACGTGAACGTCCACCCGGCCAAGTGGGAAGTGCGCTTTCGAGACGAAAGACAGGTGCGGGCGGTGGTAACAGCGGCGGTGCGGGAGGCCCTGGGTCACCGGAGCGGGCTCCCCGCCCACTCCCAGATACCTCCTGCCGGGATACGGGAGGAATCCGCCGCCGCACTGGCGCTGGCATGGCCGGAACCGGCCGGGCTGGCCGGGCAGGCGGGCAGGTGGGAGGTCCTCGGTCAGGTGTTTGCCAGCTACATCCTGGCCTGGGACGGCACCAACCTCCTGGTTATCGACCAGCATGCCGCGGCCGAGCGCACGTGCTACCAGCGCCTGGCCGGGACGGTGGTGCCTTCCCAGGCCTTGCTCCAGGCTGAGCCGGTGGAACTAACCCCGGCCCAGCTGGCTTGCTGGGAGGGATACCGGGAAGAGCTGGAGCACCTGGGCTGGCAAGTCGAGCAGTTCGGCCCCCGCTCCTTGCTGGTGCGGGCACTGCCCGCCCCCCTGGGTGACTCTGCGCCCAGCGCCATCCTGCCCGACGTCCTGGAACGGTTGCGTGGTGGCCAACCCGGGGTCCCCCGGGCCGAAGAGGTAAGGCGCGCCCTGGCCGCGTGCCATGGTGCGGTACGGGCCGGGCGCCGCCTGTCCCTTTGGGAGATGCAGGCGCTCGTGGCAGACCTCGTAGCCAGCCCTCGTCCGTACACATGCCCCCACGGGCGGCTGGTAGTTTGGGAGGTCAGCCGTGCGGAGCTGGACCGCAAGTTTGGACGGTGATGACAGTGGGGCCTGGGAAGTTGGTAGTGGTTGCCGGACCCACAGCGTCGGGGAAAAGCGCCCTGGCCGTGGCCCTGGCGCTTCGCTACCGGGGCGAGATCATCTCTGCCGACTCCATGCAAGTCTACCGCGGGCTCGACCTGGGCACGGCCAAGCCCGGCCCCCGGGAAAGAGAACTGGTGCCCCACCACCTCATCGACGTGGTCAACCTGGATGCCCAGTTCAGCGTGGCTGCCTACCAGAAGATGGCCTGGGACGCCATTACCGGCGTCCAGCAGCGTGGCTGCCTACCGTTCCTGGTGGGCGGGACCCTGCTTTACGTTCGAGCCGTGGTGGATGCCTACGCCCTACCCAGCTGTCCACCTGACCCCGGGCTGCGCGCCGAGCTCTGGCAGCAGGCCCAGGACTTGGGCCGGGAGTGGCTCCATGCCCGGCTCGCAGCGGTGGACCCGGTCACGGCCGGGCGTATCCACCCCAATGATGCAAAGCGCGTGATCCGGGCCCTGGAAGTCTACCATACTACCGGGCTTCCCCGGTCGGCGCAGGAGGGAGTTACCGCGCGACCGCCCTTTGACGCGGTTTTCCTGGGTCTGAACCTGCCGCGGCCCCAGCTCTACCGGGCCATCGATAAGAGAGTGGACACCATGGTCGACGCCGGACTGGCCAAAGAGGTGGCCGGGTTGATCGCCGCTGGCTACGGCCCCCACCTGTACCGCTTGGGCGCCCTGGGCTACCGGGAGCTGGCGGACTACCACTACGGCCTGAGCACGCTTGCCGAGGCGGTCACCCTCATCAAGCGCAACACCCGCCGGTATGCCAAACGGCAGTTGACCTGGCTGAGAGCGGAGAGGCGCATAAAGCTGGTGGAAGTAGGTGAAAATAGGGCACCAGAGGACATAGTGGCAGACGCTTCCAAAGTGTTGCAGGAGAATGGTGTTGAGGCGTAGAATTCTTCCAGAACAAGTGGGAGCCAGCGGGCAAGCCGGCGTGAGCGTGGGAGGCGAGGGTGTGGCAAAAACCCAGATTAACCTGCAGGACAGTTTCCTCAACCAGGTGCGCAAAGAGAACATCCCGGCTACCGTGTACCTGGTAAACGGGTTTCAGATCAAGGGCTTTGTGCGGGGGTTTGACAACTTCACGGTGATTTTGGAGAGTGACGGGCGGCAAATGCTCGTGTACAAGCACGCCATCTCCACGGTTACCCCTTCACGCCCGGTCAACACCTCCTTTGCCGAGCGCAAAGAGGGAGAGTAATCCCCCATATCTCTACCGCAGCCGACTGCGCCGCAACAGGTTGGCGTTGGTGACCACCGTTATAGAACTGGCCGCCATGGCCATTTCTGCTATTACGGGGTGAAGAAGGCCCAGAACGGCCATGGGAATGGCCACCAGGTTGTAGATGAAAGCCGAGAACAGATTCTGCCTGATCTTCCTGAAGGTATTCCGCGACAGCCTGATAGCAGTGACCACACCGGTAAGATCCCCCCTCACCAGAGTCACGTCTGACGCCTCGATGGCAATGTCCGTGCCGGTACCTATGGCTACCCCTACGTTGGCCTGGGTGAGGGCGGGTGCGTCGTTAATACCATCTCCCACCATGGCCACGGTGCCGAACTCATCTTGCAGGTCTTTGACGGCGTCCACTTTCCCACCCGGGAGGACCTCGGCCAGGACTCGCCGGATGCCCACGTCTGCGGCAATCGCCTCTGCCGTGCGCTGGTTGTCCCCGGTGATCATGGCCGTGACCAGACCCATGGCATGGAGTTGGGCGATGGCATCGCGGGAATCGTCCTTCAGGGTGTCGGCGATGCCCAGCACCCCGGCCAGCTGCCCACCCCATGACACGGCTACCACCGTGCGGGCCGCCCTCTCCAGCTCTTCGGCATCGCCAGACGCGACCTGGATGTCCACTCCCTGCTCCTGCATGAGCCGTAGGCTGCCCACCAGGATCTCCTCGCCTCTGGCCACGGCGCGCACTCCCCGCCCAGCCAGGTTCTCAAAGTCACTGGCCTGGGACCACTCCAGCTGCAGACTCCGTGCATGCTGCACTATGGCCCGGGCCAGCGGGTGTTCCGAACCGGCTTCAACCGCCGCTGCCCTGGCCAGCATTTCCTCCTCTGAACCCAGGTAGCTGCGAACGTCGGTAACTTCCGGGCGGCCCCGGGTGATGGTGCCGGTCTTATCAAAAGCGATGACGCGCACCTCACGGAGAGTCTGGATGGCCTCGCCGCTCCGGATGAGGACGCCATTTTCTGCTCCCAGCCCGGCGCCCACCATCAGTGCAGTGGGAGTGGCCAGGCCCAGGGCACACGGGCACGCGATGACCAGCACAGCGATGGTGGCGAAAATGGCAAGCGTAAAGTTACCCAGGTTGGGGTTGACCCAGGGGAGGATGGGCGCTGCTGCTTGTGCCACTGCCCGGAACGGGACGGGCAGCAGCAGCCAACCTGCGAATGTGATGAGGGCCAGTAGGAGCACCGCCGGGACAAAGAACGCCGTGATCCGGTCGGCAAACTCCTGGATGGGAACCTTGGTCCCCTGGGCTTCTTCTACCATGCGGATGACCTGTGCCAGGAAGGTCTCATGACCCACGCGGGTAGCGCGCACGTGCAAGAGCCCTTGCTGGTTTATGGTGGCTCCGATCACTTCATCGCCTGGGCCCTTGGTCACGGGCATGGACTCACCAGTGGCCATGGACTCATCGAGGCTGCTCTGACCTCGGATGATGACCCCATCCGTAGGCACCTTGGCGCCGGGGCGCACCACCATGACGTCGCCGGTCTCCACCTCTTCTAGGGGAACTTCTCGCTCCTCGTCGCCCATGAGCAGGGTGGCGGTCTTGGCTTCCAGGGCCAAGAGCTGGCGAATGGCCTGGGAAGCGCGGCCCCGGGCCCGGGACTCCAGGTAGCGGCCGGTCAGGTGAAAGGACATGATCATGGCCGCCACCGGGGCGTAGTTTTCCACGGGTGAAAAGAAGACGGCAATGCCGGTGAGGTAGGCCGCCAGCGTCCCCAGGGTGATGAGCACATCCATGTTGGCAGAACCATGGCGCACTGCCCGGTAGGCTCCCGCCAGGGTAGGGTAGCCGGCGATGAACATTACCGGGGATGAGAGCACCAGCATACCAATGTTCATGACATGATGGCCGAAGACAACTGTATGGAAAAACATCTCCGGGATCATCCAAGCGACGATCGGAACCGTAAGGATCCAGCCCAGCCACATGCGACGAGCGGCTTTTCTCATGCCAATCAAGGCAGCGTCCGCGTGATCGCGCGCTGTGTCACCGCCCGGTAGCACCTCGTACCCGGTCTTGCGCACCGCATCACCAAGGGCGCGACGCCCGCTCAAGCGCGGCTGGTAGACCACCGAGGCCCGGCCGGTGGCCAGGTTCACAGTGGCGGAACGCACGCCTGGAACATCCGCCAGTGCAGTTTCCACCCGGCGCGCGCACGCCGCGCACGTCATCCCGCCGATCCTCAATGAGACCTGTTCTTGAGGTTCACTCACCCGGTAGCCTGACTGCTCCACGGCTGTCACCAGGTCCTCCTGGGCTACCTCTGCTGGATCGTACTCCACCTGGGCACGACCGGTGGCCAGGTTGACGCTGCACCTGTGGACTCCAGGTTGGGCTTTCAAGGCCCGCTCTACCCGCGAGGCACACGCCGCGCAGGTCATGCCGGTAATCTCGAGGATCGCACGGGCAAAAAATGCAGGTGCACGGTTTTTCTCAGACATTTTAGCATCGCTCCCGCAAGTACCCTATACGGGTATACCCTAATCCACAGCATAGCACTGGTTTGGGGCACCAGTCAACGCCCGCTGCCCATAGAGTAGGGTGCCCAACCGACTTGCTCTAACTCCAGGACCCGGGGAGGTCGGTGGCTGGGAGAAAACTGCGTCCCCGGTGAGGTGCCCCGACCGGGTACTGGCTGGGTCTGCGGCGGAAGAATGCCTTCAGGGAGGGCCAAGACCACGCGTAGGAACCGTAGCCTGAGCGCGGCCTTGATCATGGCGCGTCAGCGCGCAGCAGTCGCCGCCTTGGGCCGGAACCAGTGCCGCGTCCTCAGGCAAATGCGTACCAGCACTAGCATAAGAGGCACTTCAATGAGGACTCCCACCACTGTGGCCAGCGCTGCGCCTGACGCCAGCCCAAAGAGCGTGCTGGCCGTGGCTATGGCCACCTCAAAGTGGTTGCTGGCACCGATGAGCGACGTGGGGGCGGCATGTTCGTAAGTGAGTCTAAGCAGCCGGGAAATCCCATAGGCCAAGGCGAAAATAAGGAGGGTCTGCACTACTAGCGGCAGGGCGATCATGCCGATGACCACGGGTTGGGCCAAGATCACATCACCCTGCAGCATGAACAGGAAAATGAGGGTTGCCAACAGGGCCAGCATGGAAACCTTCCCGGTGTGCTTGAGGAACACCGTCTCGTACCACTGGATCCCCCGTGCCTTGATGAGCCGGGTGCGGGAGAAGTACCCAGCCACCAGGGCCACCCCAACATAGAACATGGTGGCCAGGAGCATAGTCAGAAACGGAACCTGGATATCGGACGCCCCCAGAAGGAAGCTGCCCAGCGGTGCATACAAGAAGAGCATGGTCAAGGAGTTAATGGCCACCATCACCAGGGTGTGTCCCATGAAACCCCGGGCGAGGTAGCTCCACACCAGAACCATGGCGGTACACGGAGCAATACCCAGGAGGATCATGCCTGCCATGTATGATGTGGCCATTTCCGGGTCAAGGAAGGGGGCCCAGATTACCCGCATGAACAGCCAGGCAAGAAACAGCATGGTGAAAGGCTTGACCGCCCAGTTGACAAAGAGGGTAATGGCCACGGGCTTGGGGTGGCGGATGGCCTCCACCACCTCACTAAAGTCAATCTGGACCATGATGGGGTACATCATGGCAAACAGGAAGACCGCCACCGGGATGTTGACTTGGGCCACGGCCAACCCGTTGAGGAACTCGGCGGCCCGGGGAAAGAGAGCTCCCAGGCCTATGCCTGCCGCCATGCACAAGAGCACCCAGACTGAGAGGTATCGTTCAAAAAACCCTAGCTCACGTCCTTTTTCCTGTCTGGGTTCTGCTCTGGATGTTTGTTGCATCCTGTAGTTCTCCTTCTGGTCTGTCCTGATGCTGAGCTGGCCGAGGGTCTGACCGTACTCCGGCAGCGAGAAGGCCCCTGGCGTCCCGGCTGCATACGTCCTTTACTGGCAGCTTCCGGACCAGAGCGCAACGCTGGCGGTCTTCAAGGATCGCCGCGTCATCCTGCAGGGAGCGGGAGAGGAGCTCCAGGGCTAGAGCCGGGGTTTTCTGGCTGGAGCGGGGAAGGGAGCAGTACACCCACTTTTGCTCTTTCCGATTCTCGATGAGCGACGCGCGCCGCAAGACAGCCAGATGCTGGGACACAGCCGATTGCCCCATGCCTAGTATGGCCACGAGCTGGCACACGCACAGTTCTCCACCTTCCAGGAGCTTGAGGATGCGGACCCGGGTGGGATCGGAAAGCGCCTTGGCCACCTGAACGAACTGCTGCAACGTCACCGTCTCCATATCATAAGATGCTAATATAACCTTAGCCGAGCAAGGCTCCGGTGTCAACTGGGTGGGAGGGTGGGACAGAGCAAAGGGGCCGGGCGTGAAGTGGCCAGGTCCCGTGACGCCCGGCTGCCGGTCCGGGCTTGAGGCCTGTCTAGTCTTCCTGGAGCCAGCTCCTGATCTCTTGTACCGTGGCCAGCCGGCCTTGGAGCCGCATGCGGCCGCCGACCACCAGGCCGGGCGTGCGAGAGCAGCCCCGGGCAAGGATGTCGAACATGTCCTCGACCTTGACGACGTTGACCTGGACCCCGGTGTCGCGGGCAGCCTCGCGCACGTTCTGGCCAGGCGGTTGCACTTGGCACAGCCGGGGCCTAACACCTCCACCGTCTTCATAACTGGCACCTGCCTTACAGCAATGATGTTGTGCCAGAGCCCAAGCGAGCACGCTAGAGGAGTTTCTCCATAATCACCGTATCCACCCAGCGGCCGTCCAGGAGTCCCTGTTCCCGGTAGATACCCACCTCGCGGAAGCCGAACTTACGGTAAAGCCGCATGCCGGCCTCGTTGAAAGGTAAAGCCGCCAAGACCAGCTTGTGATACCCCAGACCCGGCGCCAGGTTGATGAGGTGGTCCAAGAGCAGTGACCCCACTCCCTGGCCCCTGGCCTCCCGGTGGACGTATGACGAGAGGTCGGCCGCCTGGCTGTAGGCGGGCCCGGGGTTGAAGCAATTGAGCGAGCCAAACCCTATGACCCGCCCGTACTCTCGGCTACCAGCACCGGGTGGCGCGGGCTTCTTTCCAAAAGCCAGCGTTCCCTTTCCCGGGGATCCTTCTCCTCAGTTTCCAAAGTCGCCAACCTGTCGACAATACCCTGGTTATATATGGCGGTAATGGTCGGGACATCACGAGTGTCCGCCACCCGCACTCTTGCGTCCACACCCAGCATCTCCTTTGCCCTCGCTTACCCAAATGATAGCCCAACAGACGGCCCGGCGGAGGGGGGACCAAGGGCACGGCTCACCGGCCGCGGGCGTATACTGGATGCGGTTGGGCGAATATCTCTGGTGGATGGGAGAGGCCAGTGGAGAAAAAAGGCGGCCACGATCCGCGTCCCAAGAGCCTGGGCGAAGTCCTGGAGTGGGTTGAGGACGGCAAGGTGGGTCCTGCCGGTGCACTGGTCTTGTTCCAGGAAGTGTCCCAGGTCGGAGAGGCCGCCGGCAGGCAGGAACTGCCGGCGAAGGGACAGGTGCGGCCTGGCATCGACGAGAGCCTTAGCGAGCTGGACCAGCTTATCGGGCTGGGCGAGGTCAAAGAACTTGTGCGCGAGCTGCGCGCCTTCGTGGAGGTGCAGAAGCGCCGGGCCCGCGCCGGCCTGGCCACCGAGCCGTTGGTGCTGCACATGATCTTCAAGGGGAACCCCGGCACGGGCAAGACCACGGTGGCTCGCATCCTGGGCAGGATCCTCCGGGACATGGGCGTGCTGCAGAAGGGGCACCTCACAGAAGTAGAACGGGCCGACCTGGTGGGCGAGTATATCGGTCACACCGCTCAGAAGACCCGCGACCAGCTCAAGCGCGCCCTCGGCGGCATACTCTTTATTGATGAAGCCTACTCCCTGGCGCGCGGGGGAGAGAAGGACTTCGGCAAAGAGGCCATTGACACCCTGGTGAAGGCCATGGAGGACCACAAAGACGACCTCGTCCTGATCCTAGCGGGCTACCAGGAGGAAATGGAACGTTTCATCCGAAGTAACCCCGGCTTGAGGTCCAGGTTTCCCATTCATATAAGCTTCCCCGACTACTCTATAGATGAGTTGCTGAACATCGCCGACCTCATCCTCAAAAGACGCCAGTACCGACTGAGTGAAGAAGCCAGACAGCAGTTGTCGTTGCTCCTGAAGGCCGGTATCCAACGAGAACCTGTTCCCAGCAACGCCAGGCTGGTGAGGAACATCATCGAACGTAGCATCAGGCGGCAAGCACTCCGCCTGTTACACCAGGCCGATGCCACCCGCGAGGATCTGATGCTCATCACCAAGGAGGAGCTGGAGGGGATAAAGCCGGATGAAGGAATGCTTGATCCTTGGTAAGCCCAACAGCGGGAAAACCCTCTTTCTCCTGAACTTCGCAGAGTATCTTGGATACCGGGAACTGGAGATGATCGTGGAAGAACCCGGTGGCAACCGTCACAGGAAGTCCTATGACCTGGCCGGGGCTAGGATGACGCTGGTAAGTCCTACCCCTCATCACACCCGGGCCCTGCAGGTCGTGCAATTGAAGGTACCCAAGGGAAAGAGCCGCTGCGACGTGGCGCTTACCGATACCACCGGTCTTTGCGAGGGTATTCATGAAAGCGCGACCATCAGGCGATCCATGGTCCAGACACTCCGTCGCCTGAGGGAGATTCAGGTCGTCCTGCATCTCATCGATGGATCGCGGGTAGGCACGGTCGGGGCGCCGGAAGCCATGGGCGACCTGGATCACCAGCTGGCGCGGTTTGCCACCGGCCGGCTCGGCTATGCCATCATCGTCAACAAGATGGATCTCCCGGGTGCCGGAGCAGGGCTGGCCTCCGTACGGAGCACCTTTCCCTATCATGTCATCATCCCGATGTCGGCCCTCAGGAAGCAAGGGTTCCGGGAGGTGAAGGCGTTTGTGGGACGTTTTTTCTAGGTGGGCGGCGATGGCGCTGACGGGGGTGTGTGTCAAGATCGTGGATGATGCCATCGATCGTGACCTGGACATGGCGATGGGTAGACCCGGCCTGCTGGCGTCGCTGGAAGGCAGCGCTCCGGCCTATGCCTGTGCGGCGCTGGCGGTGGCGACCATGCTCAACTTCCAGGATGCCGTGTCGCTCTTCATAGCCTGCTACGTCGTAGGCATGGCCCACAACCCTTGTACCCGGCTGCGCTGGGGCGGGCGGGCGTGGCACGAGTCAACGCTCCTCATGGTCACCGGCATGGCGGTCCTGGGTCTGCTCCCCATGCTGGCGGCCCTGTCCCTGGCTGTAGCGGTACAGGTCTGCGACCAGCTCCTCGACCAGCGCGATCGCAGCTTTGGGGGCAGAGCCGGGTGGCTGCCAGCGGAAAAGGTGGTCGCCACCGGGTTCTTGTGGGGCCTGGGACTGGGCCTTGACCCGCTCAAGGCCCTGGGCGTGATGCTGGCCACAGTCACGCTCTGGTTGGCAGAAGGAGCCTGGCGGGGGAGGGAAGACCGGTGAGTCTGTGGCTGTACCCGGCCGCCCTGGCCCTGGCCCTGGTCGCTTACCTTTTGGGCCGGTGGGTTGGCTACCTGGTCGGGCGCGACCGGGGCCGGGCGGAGGGGGCACTGGATGCCAGGTGCCCGGGCTGCCCGGGCGGGCCTTGCCCGGGACCTCCCAGACCGTGGTATAATGGTCACGGGTGATCTCTGGTCTGGAGGTGGGCAATTTCTCAGGCAAACGGCACTTACACGAGGTTTTGCTCCCCATCAATACCCTGGCGCTCCTGGTGAGTGTGACCGGCGGGGAGCCGCCGTGGGTCGTAGAGGAGTCGCTACAGGAGTTGGGACGACTGGCACATACTGCGGGCATGGAAGCGTGCGGGCGGCTCATCCAAGAAAGGGGCAGGCCCGATGCGGCGACCTACGTAGGCCGGGGCAAGCTCTTGGCCATCGAGTCGGAACGGGAGCGGCTCGGGGCAGGCACCGTAATATTCGACGGCGAGCTTACCCCGGCCCAGGTCAGGAACATCCAGGACGCAGTGGACGGCCGGATCATGGATCGCACCCAGCTCATTTTGGAGATCTTCGCGGGCCGCGCCCACTCTCGCGAAGGAAAGTTACAAGTAGAACTTGCCCATCTTACTTATTTATTACCGCGACTCACGGGCCACGGAACGGAGCTTTCCCGGCTGGGGGGCGGCATTGGGACCCGCGGTCCCGGCGAAACCAAGCTGGAGGCCGACCGACGTGAGCTGCGCAGGCGAATCCAGGCCCTCAAGGCTGAACTAGAGCTGGTCCGCCGTCAGCGGCGGCTCAGGAGGGAGCAACGGCGGTCTGCGCCCACCCCGGTACTGGCAATGGTGGGGTACACCAATGCTGGTAAATCCACCCTGCTCAACGCGCTCACCGGCGCTCAGGCCCTGGCCGAGGACAAGTTGTTCGCAACCCTGGACCCCATGGCGCGGGGGCTTGCCCTCCCCAGCGGCCAGCAAGTCCTGGTCACCGATACCGTGGGGTTTCTCAGGAAGCTGCCCCATGACCTGGTTGCGGCCTTCCGCGCTACCCTCGAGGAAGTGGCCGAAGCGGATCTGCTTCTGCACGTGGTGGACGCTTCTGCCCCGGAACTAGAAGAACACGTGGCCACGGTAGTTGCAGTGCTGTCCCAGCTGGGAGCTTCCGGCAAGCCGGTCTTGATGGTTTTCAACAAGTGCGACCTGGTGGACGACGTGACCGCGGGTGCCCTGGCCGCACGGTGGAGCCCTTCGGTGGCCATCTCGGCCCAAACGGGACAGGGTCTCGATGACCTGTTACGGGCCATTGATCAGACCCTGGCAGGTACTCGCGAGCGGGTGACCTTGCACGTACCCTATGACAAGGCCGCAGTCTTGGAAGTCCTGCATCAACAGGGGCAGGTCATCAGCCAGCGGTACGAGGCTGCTGAGGTGGTGGTAGAGGCGGAACTGTCCCGATCATGGGCGGGAAGGGTTCGCAGGCAGCTGGGTGGGACGGGTCGGGAGCTATGACCACACCGGGATTTTCCCAGACCCTGTCCGGGTATTACGGTGTACCCGCGGGCCTCATTGCCCTGGCCGATAGAGTTGAGCGCGGCCTGGTTGAGTTGTTTGGCGTCTTTGACCAGTTGGCCAAGGTGAACCAGGCCCGGGTGCTGGGCGCCTTTGGTCGCCACCAGGTGGCCGCTAGCCACCTGTCCGGCAGCACAGGCTATGGGTATCATGACCTTGGCCGGGAGCGCGCAGGGCTGGTATTTGCAGATGTGTTCGGCACCGAGGCGGCACTGGTCAGCCCGCATTTTCTCTCCGGGACGCACGCGCTGGCAACGTGCCTGTGGGGAGTCCTGCGGCCCGGGGACACCATGCTCTCGCTGACTGGGCCGCCCTACAAAACCTTGGAGGCAGTGATCGGGACCCGGCGCTCCCGGGGCAGCCTGGCCGAGTACGGCATCTCCTACCGCCAAGTAGCTTGGCCGCCTCCAGACGGGGAACTCGATGAGGCCCTGGCTTCATCGCCACGCCTGGTCTACCTGCAACGCTCCCCCGGCTATTCCAGCCGGCCGGCCCTAGGCATAGAGCAGATGCGCCGGCTCATTGAACGAGTGCGGGCCCAAGCCCCCGGGGCAGTGGTGATGGTCGACAACTGCTACGGCGAGTTTGTGGAACCAGTCGAACCCGGGCACGCCGGAGCGGACCTGCTGGCTGGCTCGCTCATCAAAAACCCGGGGGGCGGCCTGGCTGACGGTGGCGGGTACGTGGCCGGGTCTTCCGCGCTGGTAGAGGCAGTGGCAGAGAGGCTTTCTTCGCCCGGTCAGGGTAGCCACGTGGGGGCAGCTCCCGCCGGGTACAGGAGCACACTCCAGGGCCTGTTCATGGCGCCGGCAGTGGTGAGCGGTGCGCTGAAAGGGGCAGCGTTGGCGGCGGGCCTGTTTGGGGCTCTTGGCTTCGAAACGGCACCGGGACCGTTGGACCAGCGTCATGATATCATACAGGCCATCCACCTGGGCTCTGCCCAAGCGCTGGAGGCCTTTTGTCGTGGGATCCAAAAAGCATCTCCCGTTGACGCACAGGCCACCCCGGTCCCGTGGCAGATGCCCGGCTACGACTGCCAGGTGATCATGGCGGGAGGTACCTTCGTGCAAGGGTCGTCCATTGAGCTGAGCGCAGATGCTCCCTTCTCGGAGCCGTTCACCGTCTACCTGCAGGGGGGCCTGAGCTATCACCACGTCTATTGCGCCGTCCTGGTGGCGGCCAATGAACTTCTGCAGGCTGGCTGCCTGGCCTGACCGGGGAGGGGAGAGGCGGTCGTCAGTCCAACCGCCGGAATAGCCCCACGACCTTTCCAAGCACCTGCACGTCCAAGGAGATTATGGGTTCGTACCTTTCGTTCTCAGGCTGCAGCCTGATTCCGTTGGCGTCACGGTAGAAGGTCTTGATCGTAGCTTCGTCGCCGAGCAGGGCCGCCACAATGTCACCGTTGCTGGCAGAGGCCTGCTGCCTTATGACCACGTAATCACCGTCAAGAATCCCGGCTCCCACCATGCTGTCGCCCTTGACCTTCAGAAGAAACACCTCATGGCCACGGGCAAACTCATCGGGTATGGGAAAGAACTCCTCGATGTTCTCTACAGCCAGGATAGGCGCGCCGGCAGTGATCTGCCCTACCAAGGGCACATCCACAGCAGGCCGCCGCATGCCCGATGGATCAAGAAGCTCGATGGCCCGGGGCTTCGTGGGATCACGCCGGATAAAGCCCTTCTCTTCCAGGCGAAGCAGGTGGCCGTGGACTGTCGAGCTCGACCTCAAGCCTACTGATTCGCCGATTTCCCGGACCGAGGGAGGATAGCCGCGGGTACGTACCGCGTCCTTGATATAATCCAGGATCTGCTTTTGCTTACGCGAAAGTCCCTGTCTTGCCACTCCCAACCCTCCTGTTCTCCATCTCCTGCCAACACCCATTATACCACGGCCTACCTTCCAGTTCAAACATAAGTTCTCATTTCTGTCGGGACCATCTTGACCCAAACGTACGTTTGTGTTACGATTACTACGAACAGTTGTTTGGCAAAGGTGGGGATCCTGTTGAGAAAGCAGAGGTCGTCAAAGCGGACGAGGCTCGCCATCCTGCTGACCCTAGTCCTCACGCTGTTGGCCACCGGGGCTACGGCCGGTGTCCGGCAAGTGCTGGCCACGCAAGAGACGGCGTACCACACAGTGGTAGTGCAGGCTGGTGACACCCTGTGGGACATCGCTCGACGTTGGGGAGATGCTAGGACCGACATCAGGAATCTGGTCTGGAAGATCCGGGTCATGAACCAGCTAGAGTCAACCAACATATACCCAGGCCAGGTGCTAGTAGTGCCATCCCGGTGACCGGGTAGTTTCTGGTCTTTGCATAATATGGGGGGCCAGGAGCGCAAGCTAGGCTGGCGAGGTGTTGAGCATGTTGAATGAGTTGACGGGCAACCATGATCCTGACTATCCTCACGTGATCCCGTTTTTTGAAGAACACGAGTTACCCTACCTCTATGAACACTGGCCAGAAGCTGCAGTTTTCCACCGGCACTCGGCCCGGTTACCGTTTGAAGAAACCCATCATGACGTGCAGCCATGGCCACCCCACGAAGAGAACACGTTCTTCTGGCAGCCCTGTGAATACCGCCGGAGTGACGGATTTCCTCACGAATGGCGCTACCCACCCAGCTAATACGAGGCCTGCCTTGCGCCGGCAAACCGGCGCGTTTTGCTTTTCGACTGGTGCAACCGGCACTTGTCAGAGACCAACACCGCTTGACGTTTCCTGCAACACCGTTCTATACTTAGGTGACATCATGATACCCTGGAGGGGTATAAATTGTCCAAGCCAGTCATCTTCTTCCTCGGACCGCTGCAGCTGAACCTTTTTGGCCTCACCATCGCTGCCGGGATTGCCGTAGGCCTCCTTTTGGTCCGGCTGGAATGCCGGCGGCGGAGGGTGCGACATGAGCCGGTGATAGACGCGCTCCTGTGGTCGGTTCTGGTTGGCATTGCCGGCGCTCGGGTGCTTTACGTGCTTCTAAACCTGGGACATTACCTGCGTACACCACTTGAGGTGTTCATGGTGTGGCAGGGCGGTCTTTCCTTTGCTGGCGCCGTCCTAGGTGGTGTGGGCGCTGCGTATTACCAGTACCGAAGGCTCGACACGGATTTCGCCACCCTGGCGGACGTGGCTGCTCCGGCCTTGGCTGCCGGGTACGCCGTGGCGCGGCTGGGCTGCGATATCTACGGGAAAGTAACTACCGTGCCGTGGGCTGTCCCGGTCTACGGCGAATTCCGGCACCCGGTTCAGTACTACTCGGCGATAGGAGCAGGAATTATGTTTCTCATCCTGTGGCATAAGCGGAAAGAGCTGGCACGGGGGCGGCTGTTTGCCCTCTACCTCCTGCTCTACGCCGGGCTGCGCTTTGTCGTCGAGTTCTTCCGGGAGAGCCCCATGCTCGGGTTTCTCTCCGCCATGCAAGTGCTGATGCTGGCCTTGGGCGCCCTGGCCTTGCTCGCACTGGGGTCCACCTCCCGCAGCCGGAGGCGGACAGTGCGTTGAGGTAGGGAGTAGGGCCGGGTGGTGAGCAGCACCCGATCTTGGGCCCATTCGGGTAGTCTGCGGACGAGCCAGCTGGGTAGCTTTATGGTAACCCGGTGTCGTCCACTTGATCCCCGGCGTTCCTTGGCGGAACCGGGGCCTCCTGGCCGCTTTTGATATTCAGCACAAACCACCGGGTATCCCACTCGTACGCCAGGGAGTAGAGGATGTGGCTGCTATCGGGACACCACCAGACCCGGCCCAGGCCAGCATCGCCCGTTGGCTGGACCAGGTGCTGCCTTTGGGAAGCGTCGGCTCGTGCCACCTAAAGTGGACTTGCCACTGGCAGCGTCCACTACCACCACCGCATCTGTGGCCAGCCCGACCAGCTAGCCACCCCTGGACCCGGAAATATGACGGCAGGTCTTCCAGCCAGCTGAGGGTAAGACCGGGCTGGCCACGCAACTCAAAGAGCGGTGCTTGGGCCTCTTTGCTACATGGAGGACTCACCCCGCTCCACTTCCAGCCACCAGCCTCCAGCACCATGAGAGCACGTTACTGGGCGTACTCCATCATTCCCTCAAGTTCGACTTCTTTGGCAATGGTGATCGAGGCAGCGTTACCCGCGTAGTTCAAAGCTTCCACCACGTAACCTACCCACGAGCCCAGGCCCTCGGCAAAGGCCGTCCCGTCAATGCCATGAGGAGAGCCGTACTGGGCCCGCATGGACTCGCTCATTGGTTCCCACATGCGAGCAGTGTCGGGGATGACGCCAATGAACAGGTCAAGGACGCCAACCGGGGTCAGCGCTGTCAGGTAGCCAGCATCCAGATCCCTCGTGGTCGGGATATTGAACATCATGAGATCGGCACCGAGAGGACGGACAGGGTTTCCGACGTTTTCTCCGTTCACCAGCAATGTAACAGGCGCTATGCCCGGAAACTCGGTCACCGTGTACACCAGCTGGTTCAGCGCTAACCAAGCACCGGATCTCTTAAGCCGGTCCAGGCCATCGTCCAGGTCCAGCCACGTAAAGGGGCGCTGCATTCTTACGCTGTTCAGTCCGATCCCAGCCAGGAGCAGGCTGATCAGACCGGCTCGCTGCTGGGCCTCAGGGGGACCCTGCAGCAGAACCTCCACCGCCCGGAATCGCCACTCTTCCCGGGTCGGCAGCAAGAGCATGGCGATGCGCTCGACGGGCACTAGCCGGTCATCCTGTACGAAGTACACTACCACGGGAAGCTTCAGACTCTCGGCTGTTTCTGAGTGGGGCAGGGACGGTCCCGTGGGCAGCTGCGTCCGGTGTACCGCGACAGCCCAGGGTCACGGCCGCTAGCAGGATGAATGCGACTCTGCGCTTAGGCAAAGGCGGATGCACCTCCAAGTGGGCAGCTCAATACGCAATGTAGTCACGAGCCGGAGCCGGAATAGTTCCAGCCACTGCCTGCAGCAAAACTTCGTGGAGGGGAGAGGAGTGGTGGCCATGCCGGATGAATAGCCTATAGACCTTGTTGCATAAGACGTTACGGGAAGCATCTGTGTTCTTGGACCGACGATGGGTTGGCATGGGATAACGTGGATTGGGGGGAGCGGAGTTGCTAAGAGTTGCAGTGTGTGGTGCAGGCGGCCAGATGGGCCGCGCCGTGACCCGGGCGGTGCTGGATGACCCAGAACTGCACCTGGCCGGTGGCGTCGACCCGGGTGCCAGTGCTGGTGTAGACTTGGGGATTTTGACCGGCACCCAGCCAGTGGGGCTGACCGTGTGCCATGACCTGGTATCACTTCTTTCCGCCGGACCGGTTGATGTAATGGTCGACTTCACGCGTGCCTCCGCGGCCATGGCAAACGCCAGGGAAGCCCTGGGGGCAGGCGCCGACGCGGTGATCGGCACTACCGGCTTGTCTGCTGGCGACCTTCTGGAGTTGCAGGAACTCAGTGCTCATACTGGCCGCGCAGTTCTGGTAGCGCCCAATTTCAGTATTGGCGCCCTCTTACTGATCAAGTTTGCCGCGCTGGCTGCATCGCACTTTCGAACCCGGGAGATCGTGGAGACGCACCGTCCAGAGAAGCTGGATGCCCCGTCGGGAACGGCTGTGCGGCTGGCAGAAGCCCTGACCGACCGGGCCACAGGGAGCCGGGAGGCACCTTCACAACCGGCGCGCGGCGAAACCGTGGAGGGAGTTCCTGTGCATAGCCTCCGGCTCGCAGGTTTCGTCGCCCGGCATGATGTCTTCTTCTCGAGCCCGGGCGAACGCCTCATCCTGCACCACGAGGTGACTGACCGGCTTTCCTTCATACCCGGTGTCCTCTTGGCGATTAAGCAACTGGCGGGCACCGGGCGCTACTATTATGGTTTGGAACAGCTGCTGCGACTCTAGAACCGGGTCCCGGAGTGGATGCCGGGAGAGGGCCGGGAAAAGCTGGTCGACGACCACAACCCGGGAGACCCCCGCTGTGCATGAGCAGGAAGGCGACATCACCCGGCCCCGGGACTTTGTGAAGGCCTTCACAGAAGGATGGGGGCCTCGAGTGCCCCAGCGAGGAAGTGCCGGCAGAGGCCAACGGGACTTGCCGGGGCTTCTTTAAGCTTGTCCTAAGTCGCGGGCCCTTTGTCGCTCCCACCCGTCTTCTCTGAGTCGTGCTCAGGCCATCTCTAGCAGGGGTTTTGCGGAAGGCTCACTAGGATGACCTAGGACGAGCGATAGACCAGTGCCCAAGGTTAAGTATAGGCTCCCGGAGCCGCTCCTGACGAAACTCGTTGCCCAAGTGCTGCCGCACCTGACAGTCGAGGTCGCGAGCGGCGTGGGCACTCCATGTAGATGCCGAGGCGTTGCCCGACGCCGTCGTTGTAGATGAAGAAAACCCGCTCTGCGGGGCACGGTCGTGCTCAAAATGCATATCCAGCCCTTTCGCCTGGAAATGCGCACCTGCATGCTAAATCCCACCTTATAAGTGGAAAATCGAGCGGACTTGCTCAGTTGTGAACTATGGTTAACATAAGAAATATTATAGGACGTTATAGAGATCTGACTCCACGGACTCATCGGGAGGGCCCCTCCGGGGATGCCCGGATCGACTGTGCAACCTACCGTCGGGTCCCTCCGGGTGCCCCCGGAGCACACGCTCTACGCGAGTATCACCCGGCTGACCGCAAAGCTGGTGTACACCACCGGGCCAAGTGGGACTCTCAACTCGGCGTTGCTCGTGGCAACAGTTCACGCCCGTGCTCTCTCTCCTCCCCCCTTTCTCATTTTTCCTATATCTGGCTTTACGAAGGGTCTTGACTCTCCATCTAGCTGGAGCGTCTATGATACAATCGGAAACCTGGAGGACACTGAAAGGGAGGGCGCGAAATGGTCAAGCGAAAGGTTGAGGTATTCAGCGCTGGCTGCCCAGTATGCCGGGATGCGGTGAAGCTCGTACAGGAACTGGCCTGCGAGCAGTGGGAAGTCGTGGTCTACGATCTCAGCTGTGGGTGTGCCAGCAACGAGGGCCCGGGCAAGGCGGCAGCCTACGGCATTGCGCGGGTTCCGGCCGTGGTGATAGACGGCAAGCTGGTCCAGTGCTGCCAGAGTCAAGAACCTGTCTCCCGGGAGCTGCTGCTGGCGGCCGGGGTCGGGCGGTGTTGCATATAGGCTTCTGGGAGGGGTATGGGTGTCAGAGGCTTTCTACATTGGCGAGCTGAGCCGCCGTACGAGAGTGGCGGTGCGCACCATCCGCTACTACGAGCATGCTGGCTTGCTGCCCAAGCCCCAGAGGAGCGCCACGGGCTATCGTCTGTATTCCGAAGAGCACGTGCACGGCCTGCGCTTCATCGCGCAGGCCAAGCTCTTCGGCCTGTCACTACAGGAGATACGCGACCTCCTGGAACTGAGCGCCTCGGGACAAGCTCCCTGTGCCCAACTCATCCGTCTGGTCCGGCGGCGCATTGATGAATTCGACCTCCGGATCCGCGAGATGACTCAGTTCCGAGATGAACTGTCCAGGCGCCTCGACCAGGCCCAGCTGGGAGAACCCAGCGGGAGGATCTGCGGGATCATCGAAAGGACCGACCTTCCGGCCCGGGATCTGTGACTTTACCAGCCACCCGGCACCTCAGCATCTGCCCTGCATGGCGTGCCTTATCGCACCGGCGGCTCTCCCCCTCCCCGGCTTTCAGGAGGGTCAACGCCATTCAGCCGGGCCTTGCCCTTAGAACGCTAACAGCAGGTACGACTGGTCAGGTCGTCCACCCTAGGTCGGCTCTACGTTAGTGGTGTTCGATGGGGTTATCGCGAACATACACCGCGGGTTAGAAGCCCTGTAACCCCATGTGGTCCTGGAGCTTTTCCTCCCCCGGCCTCTGATCTGGTATAGGCTCCTTCGTCAAACCCTGACACGGGCCCTCAGGGCCGATCATCAGCACCAACCGCACGCCCTACACCACCCCAAGAGCCATGGGGCCAAAGTTCAAAAGCCAATGGCAGGCCATGGCCGCCTCGACGTCTCGCCTGAGCGCCAGCCAGACCAGAGGCAGCCCATAAAAGAGGCTCCAGGCCATGACCCTGGGGATAGCCGACCATGGATCGACTAGAAGGGCTGGCCCTGGATGCGCAAACCCGTGTAGGATGGCAAAGAGGACGAAGACGAATCGTGTCCACATGCGACCTCCCGTCGCGCCTGACCCGGGCCGGGCCAGGGCGAGAAGCAGGTTGGGCCAGAAGAACCTGAAAAGGGCTTCTTCCATGATACCGGGGCGGAGCATGACCAGAGCAGCTCCGAGAGAAGGAACTAGCTGGATCCGGGTGTGACCAAGGTAGACGGAACGCGCCACCGTATAGGCCACCCAGGGCACTGCAACGGCGATCCCCAGCAGGAGACTGCGCATGAGGGCGGTTACCGGGCCTCCATCGGCCAGGCGTGAGCGGGCTCCCAGGCGGTTTCTACGCCAGAGCGCGATCCCGGCCAGTAACGGCAGCGCCGTCAGCACTGCGCACACTACCCCATCTGCGGCTGCACTTGGGTGCCCGGGAATGGCAGCGATCAGGACGACGGCTCCCAGGGCGGCGGATATCCAGTAATCACGCCTCTGGAGCTCCCCGGCGTGAGTGATGGTCACCACCAGCGCCGCAATAACGCCGAGGAGGCCGAAGAACGCGAATACATGAGTGCCCGACCAGATGGACAGCATGTAGCAGGCCACGTATAGACCCAGGGCCATGGCTACGGCGCACCACCGGGGCAGGCCGCGCCGGATCATCTGGGACCGGGATGGATCAGGCTGGTGGGCAAGATTCATATCATCACGGCTCCTTCCGGTATTTCCCTGGAAATGGGAACAGCCCGGCGCCAGTATGCTCCCGCCAGGCTGGAGGCATCAAGCTACCCGCCGGCGGCCGGCGACAGGAGAACCACTTCCTCCCCATCCTGCGGCACATAGCTCTTGGGGTACCGCCTTCCCCCCGCCATCACCGCCATGACCAGGGCGGGGTCCACCTTCAGGAGCTTACTGAGGATCTCTTCCACGCTCAACGGGCCGGGCAGTTCGATCTCGTGCCGCTCGGCGCGGCCCGGGAAATACTCGCGCGTGTGCCCGTACACCAGCAGGGTAACTTTCATGCTTCACCTCCCCGGCGATAGTAGCCGGGCTGCCGTGGCGACGACAGCCCGGCCGCACTTCAGCTTACCTTCTCTCCCAGGGCGTCCAGGACAAACTGCAGTCCCATCTTCTCCAGCTTCGCCCGGGTGGGCAGCCCCCGCCGATCCCAGCCCCGCAGGTGGTAATAGCGATCGAGGAGCTCTTCCAGCTGCTCTTTGGGGATGAACCGTCCCTGGGCGGGCCCGTCGGGTATGGGTTCCTCGTAGAAGCGGGCGGGCGGGTAGTCGAAGTCCCTCCCGTATCCCTCGATCTCCCGGGCGCTGAAGGAACGGGTCAGGTTCCAGATGCGCTCGGAGATGGCCAGAAGGTCCGTCCAGCTGTAGTCCCAGCCCGTCACCAGCGGGAAGATGGCGGCGTAGTGCTCCAGTTCAAAACCGATCTCCACCCACTGCAGGCGGCAGAGCCCGAGGGCGTCAAAGAGCGGCCGGATGTGCTGGAGCTCGATGACCTTCTCGGCCTTGCCTTCCAGGGTCTCCCGGCCCACGGCCACATCGTAGGTAATGGCCCAGGAGCGGTTGTGGTGGGCACCCACGTCGGCCGTCATGTAGGACAGCATCATGGCGGGAGCGTAGCGGGCTTCGTAGCCGCTCCACTCCAGTCCCTTCACGTGGATGGCGAACTTCTCCGAGCCGCCCTTGATGACGGACGCAGCTGTTTTCACGCCCTCGGCCAGAAGATCGCCGATGCCTTCCCGGGCGGCCATGGCCTCCAGGAGGAAGACCACGCTGTCCAGGCAGCCCCAGGCGAGCTTCCTCCCCACCTGCTCTTCGGTGAGCAGTCCCTTTTCGTAGCATTCTATGGCGAAGGCCGCCACGTTGCCCGCGGAGATGGTGTCCAGTCCCAGCTCGTCGGCCACGTAGTTGGCATACCCGACCTCCTCGATGGTGGCCAGCGCGCAGTTCCCGCCGATGAGGGCGATGGTCTCATACTCCGGGCCTTCCACGAAGGCCTCGCCGCGCTGGACCTTGACCCGGGAATACTTCCCGCACGGGATGGGGCAGCCGAAACAGCCCTTGTCGGTGACCAGGATTTTTTCGCGGATGCGCTGCCCGTTGATGCGCTCGTGCTCCGGGAAGTACGAGGTCTGGAAGTTGCGGGTGGGAAACGCCCCCACTTCGTTGACCCAGTCGGTCACCCCGGCCGTGCCGTAGGGGGTCCATTCCTCGAAACCGGGCTTGGAGAAGCACACCTCGTACATCTTCCGGCCGTGCTCCTGCACGCCCTTGACATCGGCCACCGGCACGTCCCTGGAGCCCCGGATGGCGATGGCCTTCAGCTGCTTGGAGCCGAACACCGTGCCCACGCCGGTACGGCCCGCCTGGCGGCCAAAATCGTGGGAGATGCAGGCAAACTTCACTAGTTTTTCGCCGGCCGGGCCGATGGTCATGATCTGGAAGTCGTGGCCCAGCTTGGCCTTGAGCCGGGTCTCGGTCTCGATGGCGCCCTGGCCCCACCACTGGCTCCCATCCAGGAAGCGCACGGCCCCATCGTCGATCACCACGACGCAGGGGTGCTCTGAGACGCCCCTGATCACTACCGCATCGTAACCAGCATACTTGAGTTCGGGCGCTAGATGACCGCCCACGTTGGCGTCCCCATACCCGCCGGTGGCCGGCGACTTGGTCCCCAGGTGGAGCTTGCCTGCCCCGGGGATAAAGAGACCACTGAGCGGCCCGGCCGCGATGACTACCCGGTTCTCAGGTCCCAAGGGGTCGGTTCCAGCCGGCACTTCGTCCCAGAGGAGCCGGGCCACGAATCCCCGTCCACCCAGATATTCCCGGGCCAGCTCGGGCGGAAGCGGGCGGGTCTCCGTTTTCTGGGTGGTCAAATCCACGTACAGGATCTGGCCAGCATAGCCTGGTAGCTTGGCTTTCATTTCCTTGACACCTCCCCGTGGACGTCGTAGACCGCGCCGCGCGGGCAGTAGCGGACGCACTCGCCGCAGCCCGTGCACTTGATGGGCATTGAGAGGTCCGGGTGGGTGAACATGGCCTGGCGCGGACAGCTGGTAACGCAAAGACCGCACAGGTTGCACACATTGGCGTCGATCAGGTAGATGCCATCCTTCTGGTCTATGGCCCCCAGGGGGCACACCTGGGCGCACTCGCCGCACTGGTCGCAGGTTACTAGGCGGTACTTGCCCGGGTTCGGAAATAGCGCGTCTATGCCCAGGGCGGCCTTCTTGGGGTTAACTACCCCGAAGACCTCCAAAGAGCACGCCACCTGACAGGTACGGCAGCCGGAGCACAAATCATCTCTAGTTCCCAACAGCAATGCCTATCACCTCCGCATTCACTAGTTCAAACCACCGACGGTTCCACGATCAGGTCGCCGCGGGCAAAACGACCGGCATCCAACCGGGACACATCCACGGGCGGGGTCTGATCCAGTATCAACGCCGCCAGCGTCTCCCCCACTACCGGTGCCAGCATGAAGCCGTGCCCGCTGAATCCCACGGCCAAAAACAACCCTCCCACGGTACCGGCTGGCCCCAGTATGGGCTGGCGATCGGGCGAGATGTTGTACGAGCCTGACCACTGCCGTACTACCCTGAGCCCGGCCAGGGGTGGTAGGAGCTCGGTGACCCGGGCTGCCATGCGTTGCAGAAACTGCCACGAGTGCCCGGTGTCGGTGCCCCGGGGCTCGGCCGGGTCGCCCAGCCCCATGATAAACGAACCGTGGGGCGTCTGTTGGCAGTAAAGGTGACGGGAGAAAGACAGTACCATGGGGTCCAAGGCCGGGGCCACCGGCTCGGTTACTAGGATCTGGTGGCGCTCGGAATACACCGGCAACTCCAGTCCCGCCAGCCTGCCCACTTCTCCCGCATAGGCCCCGGCCGCATTGACCACCACCTCAGCCTCGATGTCACCGGCTGGGGTGCTTACTCCTCGTACCCGCCCGCCGTGAATTACGATGGCTTCCACCCGGGTGAAGGTGCGGATGGACACCCCGAGTCTTGCCGCCGCCCGGGCGTAAGCCTGAGTGACGTAGAACGGGTTGCAGTGCCCGTCTGTGGGGCAGAAGGTCGCCCCCAAGAGACCCTCGGTGTTTAACATGGGAACCAGCTCCCGGGCCTCGTGGGGGTCCACGGCGCGAGCGGGAATGCCCAGGCTTTGCTGCAGTCTCAGGTTCTTCGCAAACTGCTCCCACTCTCTTTCCGAGTGGGCCAGTATCAGGTACCCGCGCTGCTTGAACTCTATGTCACCCGGGTATGCCAACTCCTCGTTGAGGGTTTCGAACCTGCGCACGCTCTCCCGGGACAGGATGCAGTTCATCTCCGTCCCCCACTGCTGCCGCACCCCGGCGCCACAGCGGCCCGTGGAGCCGCTGGCCAGGTAAGACTGCTCCAGCACCATCACATCGGAATAGCCAGACCGGGCCAGGTAATAGGCGATGGCGCAACCGATTACCCCGCCGCCAATGATGACCACTCCGGTGCGTTCAGTCATGGTCGTCCTCCCGGTCTTCCTGCTCCGCCCTGGCCAAGCTGCCCAGGAGTACGGGCTTGCTGGGCGGTCGAAAGCGCGGCATGACCACCCGCCACAGGGGCTGGTTCAGCGCCCGGGCCAGTTCTGCCGCCACCAACGGGCGGCACGTGCGCCCCTGGCAGGCTCCCATGCCGCAGCGAGTGAGCCGCTTGATCTCATCAATGGTCTGCGCCCCGTAGGCCATTGCCCGGCGGATTTGCGCCAGGCTCAGATCCTCGCACCGGCAGATGATGATGGCCTGGTCATGGTCGCTCACGGCTGGCACCTCCCATCACTGGCTGGACGTGCCGGACTTGCCAGGCCAGTTCTGGGTGCACTTCCACCCACACCACCGGGGTACCCAGCCGGGGCCGGCCCCGCACCACGCGCACGGTGATGCCCTCTCCCACCAGCCTGCCTTCCCGGTCATAACACGCCAGCAGTTGCCCCACCTCAGGCAGGGGGACGAACTCGTAAGGGAGTTTGAGGAGCGCGCGCCCCGGGGCCCAGCTTTCGTCCACCACGAAGATGGCCAGCCCAGGGCAATGGCTCACGCAGGCCGCGCACCCGTTGCACCGGTCGTGGTCCACCCGGGGCAGGTGGTTGATGTCGGCAAACGGAAACACGGCCCCAAACTTGCACGCATCGTAACACGGGTCGCAGGGGATTTCCTCGAAGCACTCAAAGACCGCCACCGCGCCCCGTCGCCGGCGCTCCGGGCGCGGCATGCAAAGCTCCAGTTGTTCACCACTGGGTACGCCGCTCTTTTCCAGCATCAGCCCGTACCTCCTTGCAGCCGTTCCAGGCCCTTCCGGATCTTGGCCCCGGTGGGCCCGGCCCGCAAGGCCGCCAGGTCATCTAAGACCTCCCGGGCCGCTTCCTCGTAGCCCGCATCATAGCCCAGAAAGCGTGCCGCGCCCAGCCCGGCCAACCGGCCGGTGGCCATGGCGCTGGAGGCCTCCTCAACGCCCCCGGCGTCGCCGGCCACCCAGAGCCCGGGTACGGAAGTGCGGCCTTCCCGGTCCCGCGTTGGCACGTATCCGCCCAGTTCGGGGATATAGCGCATGTCGCACCCGGCCTGCCACATCAGGTCGGTCAGGGGCGACAGTCCTACCGACAGGCACAGGACATCGCAGGCATAATCCCGCTCACTGCCGGGGATACCCTCCCAGCGGTGGTCCACCTGCCAGGTGGTGACGGTATCTAGCACCGGGCTGCCATGGGCTGCCTTCACCGAATGGGACACCAGTATGGGAACGCCCAACCTCCGGAGTTTCGAGGCGTGTACCGCATAGCCGCCGATGCGTGGTGCGGCCTCTACCACCGCGGCCACCTCCACGCCCGCCTGGATGAGCTGGTACGAGACGATGAGCCCGATGTTCCCGGCCCCCACCATGAGCACCCTTTGCCCTGGCTTTACGCCGTGCACGTTCATGAGGGTCTGTACGGCGCCGGCCCCGTAAACGCCGGGGAGGTCGTTGCCAGGAAAGGCCAGCATCCGCTCGCTAGCGCCCGTGGCGATCACCAGGGCGCGGGGCACTACCTTCCGAAATCGGCCGAGATGTTCCACGGTGAGCACTCCGTCGGCCGGGTAGTAACCTAGAGCGGTGGCGTCCAGCCACATCTCCACGCCTCGTTCCATGGCTTCCCGTGCCAACAGGTCCGCTATTTCGATGCCCCGGGTCCCGGCCCGCTGTCGCCGCGACCCGAAGAATTTGTGAGTCTGCTTGACCAGCTGGCCACCCGGCCGGCAGGCGTTGTCGATGACCAGCACCCCGGCGCCCTGGCTGGCCGCGGCCAGGGCCGCGCCCAGGCCGGCGGGACCGGCGCCGACCACCGCCACTTCCACGCGTCTCAATCCGGGCCACCTCCCAGCGCCCCGAGGCCGTGTTGGGTGCGCACATCCATGCCCTCGACGAGGGGTTCGACGCACACGCGCACGTTGGGTACGTCGTTGACCACCATAAGGCAGGACGAGCAATTGCCGATGGCACAGAAAAAGCCGCGGGGCCGCCTCAAGGACGGGCTGTAGTGTAAGACCCGCACACCAGAGGCGTGCAGTGCAGCGGCGATGGGCTCGCCTTCAAACCCTTCCAACTCACGTCCGTCGAAAGTGAAGACTACGCGGCGCCCACGGCCAAACTCCAAGATCGGGTGCTCGGTGATGCGCAAGAAGCTCCCTCCAGCTCATGAATGCCGAATATGAGTAATTCTTCATGAAAGGAAGCAGTTCCTGCCTGCGACGGGCAGCTACTTGCAGGTAGAGCAGTTCTTCCCGGAGCACGAGCCGCAGTCCTTAGGGCTTGAGCCCGAAGAGCCGCGGAAAGCAAAAGCGGATAGGAGCTTTTTTAAAGCAAAGGACCCGCACCGGGGGCAGGTCAACTCATCCCGCTTTGACGATATGACCAGGACTTCGAACTTGTGTGCGCATTCAGCGCACCGGAATTCCCAGATGGGCACGGCACCTACTTCCCTTCCCCGGTGGCCACGCTACCTTCGCTGGCTAGCCTGGTATTCAGCCAGCAGGCGATCGAGTAACTCCACCATGTGGTCGGCATCTTCTTTACCCGTGTAGATGAGGGGTTCACACGCCAGCCGGTCGAGGAAATCAGCCATGTCTGAAGCAAGCATGTTCAGCTCGCCGCAGGTGCGCACCAGCTCGGCTTGATCAGCTCCCAGCCGCCCGGCCAGCTCCATGACCCTCCGGGCCCGGCTGCCTATGGCTTTGATGTTCTCGGCAAACAACCCAGCGCGCAGGAAATTGGTCATGATCCGCCCCTCCACGCCCATGTTTCGTCAACCCCGAGGGTTTTTCCTCTCCTGGGCCCCAACCACGAAATGGCCGTGACCACGTGCTTGCACAGAGTGCCCAGTGCTGGCGCAAACTAGCATTACCATGGCTAGCAGCGCACGAAAAATGTGGGAACATAAGTCCGGATCGTGCAAGACAAAATAGTTACGGAAAGCGAGGTGAGGACATTTGGCAAAATTCGCCGGCAGGCGCCGGGTATTGCCCGAACAAGTGCTGGACGCTTTTAAGTACGAGATCGCAGGCGAGCTGGGTTTTATGGACCGGCTGGAGGCCGTGGGATGGGGAGACATGACATCCCAAGAGTGCGGGGCAGTGGGCGGTCGCATCGGGGGCCGCGTGGTCCGGGTTATGATCCGCCATGCCGAGCAAGAACTGGCCAGGCCAGGTCACCCCGTCTGATCTGAAAGGAGGCCCCATGAGCGAACAAGGACTACCCGAAGGTCCAGGCCAACGTTGGCTGGCGGGATTGGATAAAGACCTCCGGGTCGCTCCGGCGGCCCAACCAAAAACGCCCGTGGAGAAGCTGCAGCACGGACTCGACCAGATCCAAAAGAGCATCCGTCAGCAACAGATGATGACTGAACAAACGCTGCAGGGCAGTCTCAGCCAGGCCGCCACCCAGGCCGTGACCACCCAAAAGCTCGACCAGATCCTGGACTTGGCGGCCCAGCTGGTCACCATGGCCCAACAGGGAACCGAGGCATTGCGGACGAATCTGCCGCAGGCCAGGGCGGTGCTGGACCAACTGGACACCCAGATCGGAAACCAGCGCGCCCAGCTGGAAATGGAGGTGAGCCAGTCACTCCAACAGGCGGTCTCATCCATGGCCCAGGCCCAGCACGCCATGTTTGCCAGCCAGGAGTTCTCGCGGTTGGCCCTGGTGCTCAAGCAGGGGGAACAGGCGGTGAAGGATCTGGAGTCACCATCACTAATGTGAAGATCAGTGGACCGGAAGGGTGCCGCCCGGGCCCCTTCTGGTTCAATGATTGGCGCCCCCCAAAAAAACCGCCTGTAAAGCGCCGCTGAGAGTAACAAAAACGAAGTCCTTGGCCTTGAGACCTATGATGACCTCCGAGAGCACGTCCAGGGTATCCTTGCACCCGTCATGGAGCATGATGATGCTGCCGTCGTAAGCATGATCGATGATACGCTGGGCCAGTTCGGACACGGGTACGCTGGCCGGGGTGTGGGCCCCGATGTTGGTCCACATCACCATGCGGTGATCTTGCCGGGCGGCCGCCATCCGGACATTCTGGTCGAATCCCCCGCCCGGCGGCCTGAATACGGTGGTTGGGCTGCCGGTGATGGACTGCACCAGCTGGCTGGTTTTGCTAATTTCCTCCTCAATGACTTTCAACGGCTGCCCTCTCAGGCTCTGGTGGCTGAAAGAATGGTTAGCCACTTCGTGACCCCTCTCGGAAATGAGCCTCACCAGGTCCGGGTTTCTTTCCGCCAGCGAGCCGATGACGAAGAAGGTGGCCGTCACCTGGTGCTGGGCCAGCACCTCCAGGATGGCCAAGGTATAGCTGGGATGGGGGCTATCGTTGAAGGTAAGAGCCACGGCTCCCGCCACAGGCCGGGGCACAACAACCCAGCGCTCGGGCTCGGCCACCGGCGTTATGGGAGGTTGGCCCGGTTGCCAGGTTTCGTCGGGAATAAACAGCGCCTGTCCCACCATCACCCGGTTGGGGTCCCGGAGGTGGTTGAACTCCATCAGGTCCATCCAGGTGAGATTGTACAGCAAAGCGATGGTATGCAGGGTCTCTCCCGGTCTTACTGTGTGCATGCGCCCGCTGTTGACCGGCACCGACGGGGGTGTTTGCAGGGCCTTCCAGTCACGCTCGAGGGCAGCCAGGGTCTGTCTTCCCAAGATGCCGTCGACCGTCAAACCCCGGTCCCGCTGGTACCTCCTCAGGGCCAGTTCCGTCTGCCGGCCGAATATCCCATCCATCGGACCGGGGTCATACTTCAACGATTTCAAGAGAACCTGCAAGCGCCGCACCGGCTCACCACGGGCACCGGAACGCAATTCCTGCAGCCCTGAGGTGGCCTGGCCCAGGGCCAGCCTGCCCCCGGCCGCTGCCAGCACCAGCACCAGTAGCCAAACTGCAATCAGACGCTTTGCGGCGGACATGAGTCACCTGCCTAGTTGGTCAGAACAACACAATCTTTACCAAGAGCAGGTGATTTCATTCCAACAGCGACTGGATGGCTGGCAACGCCCGGAGGGCGGCCCGGTAACCCCGGGCGATCAACTCGTCGTGACTGTCCAGGTCGATGGGGCTCAGATCTGCCACGGGCGGGCGGATGACCACGTCTGCCTCGCTTGATTCGCGTTCGCCATGCTTGTCCATGATGATGTGTAAAGAGTTCAGTATGATCTCGAAAATGGTGGCGGGCTCTTTGGTCGCGGGGATGAAAGCGCTCAAGTCCACTGCAACCACCGCTTGGGCACCCAGCCGCCGGCACACTGCCGCCGGGACATTGTGAACGATCCCCCCGTCCACCAGGAGCCGGCGACCCACCCGGACGGGCGCGAAGATGCCGGGGATGGCGCAGCTGGCCTGGACGGCAACGGCCACGTCTCCAGATGTGATGACTACCTCTTCGCCGGTGGTGATGTCGCAGGCCACGACAGCCAGCTGCGTCTGGAGTTGCGAAAAGTCCAGGTGGCCCACGATCCGGTCCAGGAGTTGGCTGATGCGCGAAATGTCTATGAGGCCCCGGCGGGGCACGGTCAGGCGGGCCAGGTCCCGCCAGCGGGCGCGATGGGCCAATTTCTCGAGTTCGGAGATGGTGAGGCCCGCCGCGTAGAGAGCCCCGATGAGGGCACCGCTGGAGGTACCGGCGATGCAGTCCGGGCGGAAGCCGGCTTCCTCTAGTGCTTTGAGCACACCCACGTGGGCCAGCCCCCGTACCACGCCGCCGCTCAGGGCCAACCCCAGTCTCATGGCTTGTCCTCCCCTCGGCAGAAGAAAACCAGGCCCACCTCGCCTGCGCCCCGGCTAGTAGTTCACTCCCAGCATGCCGCCTACGGTCCCCGCCAGGGCCGCAAACAACACCCGGGCCAGGGTCACCGGGGGAGCCGGCGCGAAGGCCAGGGTGCTCAAAAGGTAAGCTACGAGCACATAGCCCAGGCCGGTCAGGCACCCGTGAAACCACCCCAGGGAGCCACTGATGCGGGCGGATGCAAATCCGCCGCAAAAGATGCTCAGAAACCCGAATCCGTTGATCACCCACGGCAGGTGCTTCTCGGTCAGGGGCGAGGACAGGAGCACCACGGCAATGATGCCCGCCGCCAGCACGGTAACCACCAGCGACAAGACTAGCCCGGCCACCACCGCCCGGACCCGGAAGCGCGGCCCTTCAGGTGCCGCCACTGTTCGCGTGTGCCATTGCACGGCTACTCACCTCCCCATTATCTCTATTCGCGCCCGGGGGGTTTAGAATGCCCAAAGGACGAGTCGTGCTGGCTGGCCGTGTCCAGGCCCAAAGCCTCCGGGTCCAGGAGCCCGGCCGGGTCCACCTCATGCTTGATGCGGCAAAACCAGGGCCAAGCCGTTCCCATGGCCCGTTGTAGCCACCGATGGTCTTCCGCGCCCACCTCGACGCTGAGGGCGGTTTCTCCCAGTCCATCCCAGAGCCGGTCGCGCTCTATGGCCCAGGGCCAGACGGCGTGCCAGGCCCCCAGGGCCCCGTGACCGAACAGCACCGCCGCGTTCCCGCCCAGGGCTTCCAACCGCCGGAGGCCCGCTTCCTGCCGCTTGGGGTGCAGGACCACCCACACCGGCCAAGCGCTTGGGTCATGGAGTCCGGCTGCCAACCGCAACCGGGATCGCCAAAACTGTCTCCGGTGGCGGGTGACATCCCGGCCGCCGGGGATGCTGGCGGTGTCCCGGGCCAGTTCCTCGGGTTGACCCTCAAACTCCGCCCACAGCCAGGTTCCTGCTCCCTCCAAGCCCGCCTGGTCCCGGGCCCGGTCGTTGACCAGCTCCAGGCGGGCCAGGGTGGGCAGGCTGCTCCAGGTGGCCGCGTGGCCGGCCAGGCCGGCCAGGTCCCGGCCTTCCACCAGCAAGGACTTCCTGGCCCGCACCCTGGGCAGGAGCCGGACGCTGACTGACGTAACCACCCCGAGGGTACCACGGCTGCCCGCAAGCAGGCGTGAAAGGTCATAACCGGTGGCATTCTTGAGGGTCTGCCCTCCGGCATGCAACACGTCTCCCGTGGCCGTTACCAACTCCAGCCCCAGCAGGTAGTCGGCGGTGCTTCCGTAGCGAACACTCCCCGGACCGGCAGCGTTGGTGGCCACCGTTCCTCCCACCGTGCACGTGCTGGCCGAGAGGGGGTCAGGGGGGTAAGAGAGTCTTTGGCGGGCCGCGGCCTGCTGTAGGGCGGCCACGGTAACGCCGGCACTGGCCCGGGCACTGTGGTTGTCCCGGTCGATGGTGATGTCCTTGGGCAGGCGTGAAAGGTCCAGCACCAGGTGGCGGCGTAAGCGGAAGCTCGGCCGGGTCCCGCCCGCCCGCACCACCACTGGCAAGGCCCACCGGGCGGCCAGTTCCAACACGCCCGGGATGCTGCCGGCCCGCTCCGGGCAGGCGGCAGCCACGGCGGCCGGGCCATAGCCCGCCAGGACCGCTCCACCGGTTACCCAGCCCACGCCGGGCAGGCGCTCCGCCCGCCCGGTGGCTAGGATGTCGCCGTCCACCCCTGCTCTCCCACCTTCACGCACAACTTCACATCTGCCACCCATTGCCTGAGCTCGCCCATGAGATCGTGGTGGGTCAAATCCAGCCTGATGGGTGTGATGGAAATCAGGTTGTTGCGGATGGCGCCGATGTCCGTGTCGTCGGGTTCCTCGTGGTCCGGCGCGTCTGCGGTCAGCCAGTAATAGGTGCGGCCCCGGGGGTCTACCCGGCGATCAAAGGCGTCCCGGTAGCGGCGTACGCCCAGGCGGGTCACGGCTACCCCGGCCACCTGGCCCGGGTCCAGGGCCGGCACGTTGATGTTGAGGAGGGTCCCCCGGGGCAGGCCGGTCTTGAGCACGTGCCACGCCGTACCGGCGGCGAACTTGGCAGCGAAGGTGTAGTCCAGGTTCTCGAAGGCCGTAAGGGACACGGCCAGGGCCGGGACTCCCAAAAGGGCGCTTTCCACTGCCGCGGAGACCGTTCCCGAGTAGTACACGTCCTGGCCGAGGTTGGGGCCCCGGTTGATGCCCGAGACCACCAGGTCGGGCCGGGTCTCCAGGAGCGCTTGCAGCGCCAGCTTGGTGCAGTCGGCCGGGGTACCGCTCACCGCCCAGCTTTTTGTCTTCCCATTGCCGGCCAGTTCCTGCACCTGCAACGGCTGGTGGATGGTGATGCTGTGACCGCTGGCGCTGCGCTCCCGGTCCGGAGCCACCACCCATAGCTCCACCTCGGGCAGGCACTCCAGGTGGCTTTTCAGGGTCTGCAAGCCCTCGGCCAGTATCCCGTCATCGTTGGTTAGCACTACCTTCAACCCATCAACACTCCTGCCTCCAGCCAGTGACCTACGGCCTCCAACACCTCATCGCCCGGCGCAGCCAAAAGCCGCGGACCGGGCAACGATCCTATAAACAGGTGCCCGTACCGGGAGTTATTCCCTAAAACCCGCTGGTCCAACACGATCACAACTCCCCGGTCCTGCCCGCTGCGGATGAGGCGGCCAAACCCTTGCTTGAACCGGAGCACGGCCTGAGGCAGCGCCAGCCTGCGAAAGGCAGGCAGGCCCCGGCGCTCCAGCTCCTCAGTACGCGCGGCAAAGACCGGGGAGGTGGGAGGGGTAAACGGGAGTTTTACCAGCACCACGCAAGACAGAGCCTCGCCGGGGACGTCAACCCCCTCCCAGAAAGAACTGGATCCGAACAGTGCCGTCCGTTGCGCCGTGCGGAATTCCTCCAAGAGCCGGGTGCGGCTGCCGTCAATGCCCTGGGCCAGGATGCAGATGTCCTCGGCTTCCATGGGCTGACGTAGCTGGTAGTACACCTGCCGCAGCAGACGGTGGGAGGTAAAAAGGACCAGGGTCCGGCCGCCCGCCAGCGGGAGCAGGCGTCTAAGAAAGCTCTCCACGGCCCGGGCGAAGTCCTCAGTGTCCTTGCCCCGAGGAGGGGGATGATCCACGGGCACGGCTACCAGCGCCTGCCGATGGTAACAGAAAGGCGAGCCGATAGACTCCCATACCAGACGATCTGCCGCCAACCGGTCGAGGCCCACCCGCTCGCAGAAGTAGTCGAACTTACCCTCCACCGTTAGGGTAGCCGAGGTGAGCACCGCTCCCCGCAAAGCACTAAAAAGCCTCTGGTAAAGCAATGGACCGACGTGCACCGGCGCTACCCGTAAGATGGCTCCACCCGAACCCGGCTCCAGCCAGTACACGCTGGCTTCTTCGTCGGCCTCCAGCAGCAAGGACACCGGGTGAGCGAGTTTTCGCAAAGACTGGATGAGCCTTTCCAGGTCAGCCAGGGCGTTCTCCGAACGGCGCCCGCCGGCCTGCCCGCACTGCCGTAACTCCTCCAGCTCGGGTCCTACGCCCATGACGGCATCCTGGAGCCGGGCCGCTCGCTCCCGGCACAGCTGCCATGCCTGGCTGGTGTCGGAGGCAGGTCGCAGGCGCCGGGGTTGGGCGTACCCGTCGTCCGCCCCGGTCTGGCCCTGGTCCAGCATGGTGCCGAATTGCGCAAACAGGCTACCCGCACGGGTGCGGATGTCCGCCAACCGGCCCGCCAGCGCGCCGGCGATAGCCTCGACTCCAGTGCCCGCCCCCTCGCTCCGGAGGTGATACCGGGCCAGCCCGAGCGCACCCTCGGTAGTCGTCCCCAGCGCGTCCAGCAGTCGCAAAAAGGCCTGGGCGCTGGCCTCTTCGGACAGGTGCTCAGTGGCCACGTCCTCCAGGTGGTGGGCCTCGTCCAGGACCACGTGGTGGTAACGGGGTAAGATCAGGTTCTCTGTCCGTAGGTCCGATATGAGCAGGGAATGGTTCACCACGATCAACTGGGCCTGGGCAGCCGACCGGCGGGCGGCCTGCACAAAACAGCGGTCCCGGTGGGGGCACTCGTTGCCCCGGCAGTAGTCGCTATCGGCAGCCACCAGTGGCCAAAGCTCCTCCCCTCGGGGGGGCAGGTTGAGCTCAGCCTTGTCCCCGGTGCGGGTAACCCCAAGCCACGCCACTACCCGTGACTGCCACCGGGCTTCTTCCACGTCCAGCAGGACGGGACTGGAACGCCGTAGGTGCTCCCACTTGTGCAGGCACACGTAGTTGCGCCGCCCTTTCACCAGTGCTACCTGGAAATCCAGGTCCAAGGCCCGGCGGAGCAGGGGAATGTCCTTTTCCACCAGTTGCTCTTGCAGCGTGATGGTGTGGGTGGATACCACTACCGGAGCCGCATTGGCCATGGCCCAAGATACCGCGGGCAGCAGGTAGGCCATGGACTTCCCGGTGCCGGTCCCGGCCTCCACCAGGGCCATGCGGCCGTCATTGAGGGCCTCGGTCACCAGGTGCAACATCTGCACCTGCTGGGGCCGGTACTCATACCCGGCGAAAGCCTGGGCCAAGCGAGAACCGGGATGCAGGAGCGCACAGAGCTGGGCCGGGTCCACCGGTTGGTAGACCGGATCCTCGACGGTTTCCGGCGGTGCTGGCGGGGCTACCGGAACCCCTGGCTGGAAAGTGCCTGGCCGGGTTCTACTGCGGGCCAGCGCCTCCTCCAACAGCTGTCTTAGCGGCCAGGAGTGGACCTGCATGATGGCCAGGACCTCGTCCAAGGCCCATGCTGGCAAGTTTTCCAGCCTCCTGGACAGTTCCACGAAAGACAGGCCGCAGGCCCGGGCGTCCTCCACTGCCCGGTGGGAGGCCGGGGCTACGCCCAGGTGGGCGGCCACGGCACCCAGGCGGTAGTCGCCCAGGGCGGGCACCGCCAGGCGCGCCAGTTCCAGGCAGTCCCGCACCCCGCTCCAGGACGGAGCCAGTCCCGCACGCCTGAGCTTGTCCTGCAAGAATGCAAGGTCGAACTCCAGGTTGTAGGCTACCACGTCAACGCCGCGGCAAAAGTCAACCAGTGCGGCCAGAGCTGCTTGGACCGGACGAGCCCCAGCCATCATGCCCGGGGATATGCCCGTAAGTCGCTGCACGCGCAAGGGGATGGGCCGCCCGGGGTCCACGAGGCACTGGTAGGAGGCGGTTTCGCGGCCGTTCTCGAACCGGACGGCCCCCACCTCGATGATCTGGTCCTGGGCCGGGTCCAGCCCGGTGGTCTCCAGGTCCAGCGCCACAAAGGCCGGTACCTGCATCGCCTCACCTCCCGGTGCGTTCCCTGATTTCTAGCCGCGCCCCGTCAAGTCCTGCCCACCGGCGTACTGCACCCGCCACCCCGCCCCCCACCACCAACGGCACCACCAGCACCACCAGTCCCTGCCAGTCGGTCTGAGCCGCCTGCCATAGCCCCCTCCACCCGCCCGGTTTGGGAGCCCACACGCGCGCGGCCAGGGCCAGGGACCACCCCGCGCTGCCGGCCATGCCTCTGAGGATGCCCGGGCGCCGGGCCAGCACCATCCCGGCGGCGGTAAGGAGCAGCGCCGTGACCAAGGCCCCGTCCCAGCGGCCAGCATCCAGTTCGCCGGCCAGTCCCGGCCAGAACCCGGCAGGACGTCCCAACCAGAGGTAGTAGCCGGTCCAGAGGGCGACCAAGCTGGCCACCGCCCCGCTCAGGCAAGCCAAGACTTCCACGCCCAGGGCGCGCATTCTCTCACCCCCGGGACATCATATGCCCGGCCGGGCTGAGGACATGCTAGAAGGAGTCCAGGTGACAGGTATCGTTGAGGGCAAGCACCAGGGGTCTCCCCCGGGAGAACTCCACCCGGCTCACACTGGCGTTGGCCAGGAGAAAGCGGCCCCGGACACCCGGCGGCAACCCCAGGGCCCACTCCAGTGCCGATTTCAGCAGGGCCCCGTGGGACACCACGAGGACGCGCTGGGCCGGGTGGGTGGAGACCATCGAAGTGAGGGCTTGCACCGCACGTTCGCGGAGCTGGCGGTAGCTCTCCCCTCCTCCGGGCAACGGGAGGTCTTCTTGCTCCCGGCTGTAGGTCATGAACTCGGACAGCGACTGTCCCAGTTCCGCCGGGGTCTTTCCCTCCAGGTCGCCGAAATCCCGTTCGCGCAGGTCCCGGCGGGCGTGCACCAAAAGCCCGCAGCTTTCGGCACAAGCGCGGGCCGTGTTGAGAGCTCGCTGCAAGTCGCTGGCATAGACTACAGAGATGCCTGCCCGGCGGGCAAAGGAGGCGAGGGCCTGGGCCTGTCTTAGTCCTTCCTCATCCAGGGGCACGTCCGTTTGGCCCTGGATCCGGCCTTCCTGGTTGAAGCTGGTTTGGCCGTGTCGGGCCAAAAAGAGCAGAGTACGTTCTTCCATGATCCGGGCCCTCCTCGACTCGATTTTACATCAGTCGCCTTTATGTCACCGGGAGTGTATAATTAAGCCGTTGGGACAACCAGGGGGGTGGGTTCGTGCTCAAGGTAAGCGTAATCTCATCGGCAGAACTAGTCAAGGACTGGGAACTCTGGGGCAAGACCGCCATAGCCGTGGACGTGCTCCGGGCCACCACCACCATTGTGGCGGCCTTCGATGCCGGCTGCACCGAGTGCTACCCGGCCACGTCTCCTGATGAGGCCCGGGCCATGCGGCGCGGCCTGGGAGACGGTGCACTCCTGGGCGGCGAGCGCAAGGCCCAGCCGCTGGAAGGGTTTGACCTGGGGAATTCCCCCCTGGAGTATACGGCCGACCGGGTGGCAGGCCGCCAGCTGGTGATAACCACCTCCAACGGTACCGCCGCCATCCGCCGCACGGGCCGCGCCCGCATCGGGCTCATCGCCAGCCTGCGGAACGCCCGGGCCACTGCCGAGGCCGCCTGGACCCTCCAGCGCGACCTGGTGATCCTCTGCGCCGGTACTGGTGGGCGGTTCTCCCTGGAAGACACGGTGGGTGCGGGCATGATCGTGGACTACCTGCTCAAGACGGCCCGGCAGCGCCTGGCCCTCAACGACCTGGCCACCGCTGCCCACGACCTCTGCAACCTTTACGGCCACCGTCTCCTGGAGCTGTTGCAGCTATCCGCCCACGGCCAGTACCTGGTACGGCTGGGCCACGGTGCGGACCTGGAGTTCTGCGCCCGGGCCAACGTCTCACGGCTGGTCCCTGTATATGCTGCCGGCGTGATCCGGCCGGGACCGGTGGCCCCCTGACCTAGACGCCGATCTCCTTCCACCTCCCCGACCTGAAGCGCCCATAGACCAGCAACGCGCGGACGCACATGTCCAGGGCCATGGCCACCCAGGCACCCATGAGCCCCCATCCTACCACGATGGCCAGGACGTAGGCCAGGCCGATGCGGATGCCCCAGATGCCGGTGAAAGTGGCGTACAACACCCAGCGGGTATCCCCGGCCCCACGCAGGGCACCGGCGAGGATGAAGTTGCTGGCCAGAGCCGGCTGGACCAGGGCGATGATCCTCAGCACCTGCGCCCCCTCCTGCAACACCTGGGCGTCGCTGGTATAGAGCATGATCACCTGGCGCCCGAAAAAGAAGAACATCAGCCCCATGGTGCTCATGATCAACAGCCCGAAGCGACGCGTCTCCCGGGCGCACCTTTCGGCCAGGTCTGCCCGACCAGCCCCCAGGCTCTGGCCCACCAGGGTGGTACAGGCCATGGCAAAGGCAAAGCCCGGCATGAAAGACAAAGACTCCACGTTGAGGGCGATCTGGTGTGCGGCGTAGATGGTAGTACCCAGGGAAGCCACGATCCGCGCGAATATCATCTGGCCCCCGCGCATGACGAACTGCTCCACGGCGGCCGGGATCCCCACCCGGAAGATGCGGCCAACAATCTCCCGGTCCAGGCGGTAACGGTCGCCCGGCGATAGCTTGATGACGAACCTGCCGCTGTAAACCACCGCCAGCGTCATGAGGCAGGCAACCAGTCGCGAGACGGCTGTGGCCACCGCGGCACCCGCCACTTCCCAGCGTGGGAACCCCAAGAGCCCGTGGATGAGCAGCGCGTTGCCGGCGACGTTGATGATGTTGGCCACCACGTTGACCCGCATGGGGGTTTTCATGTCGCCGGCGCCGCGCAAGACAGCGGCCATTGACATGTTGATGGCCGAAAAAAACAGGCCTACGCTGGCAATGCGGAAGTAGCTGGTGCCCGGTGCCAGCACCTCGGGCCTAGCTCCCATGAGCCTGAGGATGCCGGCGGCGGAGACGAACAGGACCAGGCTCAGAAGAAGGCCCAGTCCCACGGTGAGCAGTAGGCTCTGGCGGGCCGCGTCGGAAGCACGATCCATCTCCTTGCCACCGACAAACCGCGCGACCAGGGCGGTGGTCCCCACGTTCAGCGCCATGAACATGGCCATGGCAAAGAACATGGGCTGGTTGGACAGCCCCACCGAGGTGATGGCCCAGGGCCCCAGGCGCCCCACCATCATCATGTCTACCATCATGACCAGGGTCATCAGCGACATCTCGACCAGGGCCGGACCGGCCAGCGACATGACCTTGGCACGGATGGCTCCGGTCTCCATGGGCAGTTCACTGACATGAATGTCCCCCGCCTGGTTACGGGGGTGTGCCGAGGGAGCGGCCTCCATGAGTTCTCCTCCACCTGCTACATCCGGTATTTCTGCTCCCTAACAGTCTAACACCGCCCTTGGCCGCCCGTCAACCGGGAGTAAGCAACACCTGCCCGGCCGGGAGGCGAGCCTGGACCGAATCAGGTCCTGGTGAACCTTAGCACCATCACCGGCGGGATCTCCGTCCATTCAAACCGGCCGGGGCTCCCGGCCGCAAACACTGGCTCCTGGAGGCCGTTTAGAACAAACCCGTGCTCAAAGAGGGCACCCATGAGAAGCCCCAGGGGCCGGTGGAAGTACAGCTGGGGTGTAGCTTGCTCGCTCAGCGCAAGACCTTGGAAAGACTCCGGGTCCTTGTACCTGACTAGCTTGATCATGCTCCGGGCTACCACCCGGCCGCCCTGGTCTTCCTCCTCCACGACTTTCACCAGTCCCGGTGCCTGGAAACAAGGATGCATAAGTGAAAGCACAAACCTCCCCCCGGGGACTAGGAGCTGGTGCACCGAACGGATGAGGGGATTGACCTGTGACATGTCCATGAGTGCCATGTTGGATACTGCAGCGTGGAAAGTGCCGGGCCCCAGGCCCAGCATGGCACGGGCGTCAGTCGCATCCAGCACGTGGTATGCAATGTCCAGACCCTGGGAACGGGCCCGGGCGCGCTCGATCACCTGGGCGGAAAAGTCGAAGGCCACCACCCTGGCTCCGAGCTCACATAACCGTCGCGAGAAGCGCCCATTGCCGCACCCTATGTCAAGGACACGCTCTCCGCTCTTGACCCTTAGCAGCGTTTCCGTGGCCGGCCTCACCAGTTCCAGGTGAAAGCGGTTGCTGGCATCACCCATGCGCCCCAGTGGGCGGAGTTCCCCTCCCGGCGTTTCCGGCTCTCGTCATGGAGGTCCTCCCATTCCTGCACGGTGCCCTCTCCCTTCGCATTCCTACCGCTCTACTCCCCGGCCCCACCGCGCGCTGCCGCGACCTGAAACCCCCCTTCTTTCAGCATGGACACGAGCATGAGCGCGTTGGTGGCCGCGTGTCCCACGTGGCAGTTGTTGAAAAGAATGTAGGTATCGGACGCCTCCTCATCCAGCTTTTGGATGCGCGGGATCCACTCGGCCAGTTCCTCTGGGGTATAGAGGTAGTCGTACCTCTCGGAGACCGTCTCGTGCTTCCACCACTTGGCAGCATTGCGGCCGTGGTAACGAACATAGGCCAGGTCAGCGGTGGCCACGGCCAGCGGGGGCACCAACCCGCGCAGGCGGGGTTCGTCGACGCAGCAATATGCCAGCCCGGCCTCTTGCAGAGCCGCAAAGGTCGACCGGGTCAACCAGGTCGCATTCCGGTATTCCACCACTAGCTGTATGCCCTCTAACCGTTCCGGCCAGGAAAGCACGTAGGCCAGGTTGGCGTCGGAAGGCCGAAACGACCAGGGAAACTGGGCCAACACGCAGGCCAGTTTCCCGCTGTCCAGGAGGGGCTCCAGGGCGGAGGCGAATTCCCGGAACACCCCCTGGAGTTCGGGGCCGGGTGGGCAGTCGTGGGTCATGGCCCGGTTAGCCTTGACACAAAACCGGAACCCGTCCGGGGTCTTCTGTTCGAGGCCGGCAAGGGTACGGACGTTGGGCATGCGGTAGTAGGTGAAATCCAGTTCCACCACCGGGAAGTGGCCCGTGTAGTATGTAAGCATGTCCGCGTCCTTGGTGGTCGGCGGGTAGAAGGTCCCTTTCCAGTCAGGGTACTTGAACCCGGCCGTCCCCACGTAGATCATGCACGGTCCCCCTCCCCTTGGTTGCCTCGAACCAGGCGCGCCCGCACCAGGGCTTTTTCACCAAATCGATCGCGGATGGCATCGGACACCGCCGCCAGCTTCCGGTGCCGTTCCCGGTGGTCCTGGAGCGGGAGTTGGCCCCGGTTGGCCGCGGTCAACTGGCTTAGTCCCACCCCCATGAGGCGGAGGGGCCGTCTGTCCCAGTGCCCCTCCAGCAGCTCTAGACAGACAGCGTACATCTCCTCGGCCAGCTGGGTCGGCGCCTCCAGCGTGCGGCTGCGGGTAATGGTCTGAAACTGGGAGTTTCTCAGCTTGACCTCGACAGTCTTCCCGTGCACTCCCGCCTGGCGCGCCCGCCGGGCCACGCGGTCGCACATATCCAGCACCAGCTCCTGGATGGTATTTTCGTCGGCAGTATCCGAGGCTAAGGTCACCTCGTGGCTGATGGACTTGGCGCCTGCTGACCCGGGTGCCACTGGGGTATGGTCCCGGCCCCAGGCCAGGTCCACAAGACGGTCGGCGCCCGGTCCTAGCCGCTCCTGCAGCAGCACGCCCGGCGTACGCGCCAGTGCCCCGATGGTCACGATGCCCAGAGCCCGGAGGCGGGCGGCGGTCTTTTCTCCCACTCCAAACAGCCGGTCTACCTTCAACGGCCACATCACCCGGGGCACGTCATCCATTCTCAAGCACACCAGGCCGTCGGGTTTCTCCAGATCCGAGGCTATTTTGGCCAGCAGGCGGTTGGGCGCGATCCCGATGGAACAAGTGAGGCCGGTGGCTGCGCGGATACGTTGCTTTATGCAGAGGGCAGCCTCCACCGGCGGGCCGCTTACCACCTGGCAGCCGGTAAGGTCCAAGAACGCCTCGTCAATGGAAAAAGGCTCAACCAGGGGACTGAAGCCATCGAGGATGGACAGGATCTGCCGGGACACCCGGGCGTATTCGCCGTGGCGGGCCCTGACCACCACCGCGCCCGGGCACAGGCGGCGGGCCGTGGCCAGGGGCATGCCGGCGCGTACCCCAAACGGCCGCGCTTCGTAGGATGCGGCCGACACCACCGAGCGACCCTCAGGGTCACCGGTCACCAGCACCGGCCGCCCACGCAAAGACGGGTCAGCCTGTTGCTCCACGGAGGCAAAGAAAGCGTTCATGTCCACGTGCATGATCACCCGGTCCACCGGCACCACCCCGTCTGCGAGCGGGACTGCAAATATGTGTTCGCTCCCACCGGTCAGGATTCCTCCCGGCAGAGCACGTATACGGGCAGCTCGGGGCGACAGGAGAACCGCAACGGCAAAAGCGAGGTGCCCATCCCGCGGCTTACGGCCACGGTCATGCCCGGAAGGTAGTGGACACCTCCCGCCCATTTCCGGCCCAGGCTCCCCAGGCCTGTGTACACCGGCCCCACCCAGGGTACGCACACCTGCCCCCCGTGGGTGTGGCCGCACAGCACCAGGCCCGGCCGTTGGGGGCCGAGCTTGGGGATGACGCCCGGCGCGTGGGAGAGCAGGATGACCGGGCCCGGGCGCATAGCCGTAGCTACCCGGTCACGCCCGGTGGCCGGGTCATCCACACCCGCCACGGTCAGGGCATTTCCCTGCTGTTCCCACCTGGCCCAAGAGTTCACCAGCACGGTCACGCCCCCGGCCTCCAGCGCGGATAGCAGCGTACGACCGCCATCGCCCCGGGCCCGGTCATGGTTCCCGGGAACCAGGAACACCGGCCAGCGGCGGGCCATGCATACCAGAAGTTCCACGACCGGGCCCGCCGGGTCCTTGGCCCCGGCCAAATCCCCGGTAACCGCAACCAAGTCTGGCTCCAGCCGCGCTGCCAGTTCAACCAGCGAACGCCCCCAACGGGAGTGTGTACGGCCGTGCAAATCGCTAACATGGAGGATACGGACGCCGGCAAACTGCCGGGGCAGGCCAGGCACCGCTACCGCTACCTCGGGACAGCGCAGCCACTCTGGTTCAACCCAGTGGGCGTAGGCCAGGACCAAGACCGCCAGGGCCAGGACACTCCAGAGCATGCTCATCTCCCCGAAAACGAGTGTGCCCCCGCTACCGGGGGCACGTGCCGGCCCAGGCTAGGGCCGGGGCATGACCCATTTCTCCAGGTCGCGGGCGTAACAACAGAGCTCCGCCTCCGCAAAGAACAGCCCTATCTCCCGGGCGGCCGCTTCCGGGCCATCGGAGCCGTGAACCAGGTTAAACCCGATGTCCACGCAGTAATCGCCGCGGAGGGTGCCACCGGGCGCCTGGGCAGCGTTGGTAGGCCCCATCATGGCCCGGGCCAGAGCGATGGCGCCCGGGCCTTCCCAGACCATGGCTACTACCGGCGCGGAGGTGATGTAGTTTACCAGTTCCGCGAAGAAGGCCTTGCCCTCGTGGGCGGCATAGTGCTGGCGGGCCAGTTCCCGGTCTATGATCATCATACGCAGGGCTGCCAGCCGTAGACCCCGCCGCTCAAACCGCGAGATGACCTCGCCGACGAGACCGCGCTGGACTCCGTCGGGTTTTACCATGATGAAAGTACGTTGCCATTCCGCCACGGTCTGTGACCCTCCTCAGACCAGGCCGGCTACGGTACCGGTGTCCAGGCGCCTGATCACGGCTACCAAGAGACGCACCAGCTGGTCATAGTCTTCTCGATGGATGATCCCGGTGTGACTGTGGATGTAACGGCAGGGCACGCCCAGTACCAGGCTGGGAGCTCCGCCACCGGTAACATGGATCCGTCCGGCATCGGTGCCTCCGCCGGCCATGCTGTCAAACTGCAGGGGTATACCTTCAGAGCGAGCCGTGTCCATGACCAGGTCGCGAAGACGCGGGTTGGGGATCATGGACGAATCGTAGAGCAAAAGGCTTGGTCCCTTGCCCAGCTTGCCCTGGGCTTCGTACTCCTTGACCCCGGGCATATCGCCGGCAATGTCCACCTCCAGGGCGAAGCCTACGTCCGGCTGGATCAGGTGGGCGCTGGTCGTGGCCCCACGCAGTCCTACCTCTTCCTGGACGGTGCCCACGCCGTAGATGGTGTTGGGATGGTCGTGTCCGATCTCGCGGATTACATCGATGATCAGGGCGCACCCGACCCGGTCATCCCACGCTTTGGCCATGAGCAATTTAGGATTCTTCATGGTGCCAAACGTGCTGTCCGGCACCACAGCATCGCCGGGCCTGACTCCAAAGCTTTCCGCCTCTTCCCGGCTGGCAGCGCCGATGTCAATGAACATGTCGGGCTTTTCCACCATCTTCTTGCGATCTTCGGCGTTGAGGATGTGAGGGGGCTTGGAACCAATGATGCCGGGCACATCTCCGTCCCTGGTCTTGACCACCACACGCTGGGCAAGCAAGACCTGTTCCCACCACCCGCCCAGGGTCTGGAACTTGATGTATCCTTCCTTGGTTATGTAAGTGACCATAAACCCGATCTCGTCCATGTGACCGGCCAGCATGATCCTGGGTCTTTGGGCGGTGCCGGTCTTTTTGGCAATAATGCTTCCCAGCCGGTCGCGGCTGATCTCGGCCAGACCGGACAGGTGCCGTTCCATCACCCGGGCCACTTCACTCTCAAAACCGGGGACGCCGGGTACATCGGTGATCTCCTTTAGAAGCTGCAGGCGCTGGTCCATGTCCTACCTCCTTGGGCACACGTGATATGGTTATTATTTCAACCAGGATACTGGATATCCTCCAAGACGTTCCAGGACAAAGAACTAGCCCTACGGCAATTGGCCAGCTGGCTCTCTACCGTAGGGCTCTAAGTGTCTGCCTTGACCTTTCGCTTGGTCTTCTTCTTACCTATAATAAAAACCACCTCTCATGTCAAGTTGCCACCTCGCGCTGGGTCTTGTCAAACAGCCCACGGCGCATTTCCGAGGCGGTGTAATTACTGGCGCCGAACTCTTTGACGATGAACTCCATAGCTTCCCAGGGGTCTACTGTGTCCCCGCAGGTGAACACGTCCACTGCGGCGTATCCCAGCTCGGGCCAGGTATGAATCGCCAGGTGGGATTCGGAGATGACCACGACTCCGCTAACTCCCTGAGGGCTAAACTTATGAAACGCTACTTCCCTGACCTCAGCTCCGGCTTCAAGAGCCGCACTGACCATAACATCTTGGACGCTTCGGACGTCGTTGAGCATCCTAAACTCGCACCCATAGATCTCGGCCAGTATGTGACGGCCCAAAGCATTCATTTCATTATCAACCCCCTTTTTGTTTTCCCGTATCGTCCTCCCCTGGCAGCATCGCCCTCTCAGACTTGACGCCACTAAAATTGTAGCAAATTCGCCCTGAATGTCAAGGTTTACAGTGTATGCTGACATAACGTGTCGGTCGTTACCCCGACCCGGCCTCGCTGGCTGCACATAGAAGCGCGGTAGTGGCCGGGATCATGGCCGTGGCAGCCGCCACTACCCCGGAATCATTAAAGACCAGTGCAGCCATGCTGGATATGACCGAAGCCGCTATACCGCTGTGGACGTATGGGAAACGGGCACGTACTTTCGCCAACAGTCCGGTGGGCCTCCAGCACAGTAGAAGATAGCCTCCCAGAGATGCCATGAGGGCCCGGGTCCAGACCGTCCAGCGCAGGAGCCGGAGATTCATGGCGAGTTTCCGCCTGATGAGCGCCGTGACCACGTCCACGCTCCCCCCGGTGAGCTCGTGAAAAACCAGACCCAGGTGGCCGCGGTCCGCTGGCGCACGCAGCACGTCCGTGGCGGCTACCACCGCCACCAGCAGCACCAGGGCGCCGCTCACCAGCAGGGTGGTACGGCGCGACCGGGAGACCGGCTGCAACCAGAGGACGGCACCGGCCCCCACCGCAGCCGTCAGCATACCTCCCACGTTCATCCCCAGGGTGGGCGCAGCCAAAAGCACGGCGCCCAGCCCCACCCATGCGGCCGTGATGGGCAGGGCCCAGCACCGGACCCGGCGAGAAGATTCCAGCAAGCAGGCGCTGCCGATGATGCCCGCGCCCACCAAGTAGCCCATGTACTCGTTGCCCAGGCCGTAGAACCGGGCCCCGATGGCCGCCGAATACCCAAACGGCGTTTCTATGACCAGCGCCGGGCCAGTCAGAAGGTCGGCCACCAGCACCAGGGTGATGAGGCCACAGGCCATCCAGATGGCGTTGGCCCAGTCCCGGCCCAGGTGCCCCAAGAGCCAGCTCAGGAGGACGGCTACAGCGCCCATGGCCGAAAGCGCCCACGGCCAGCCCGCACCGCCCGCCCACGGCCAGACCATGCCCGCCAGCGGCAACAAGGCCAGGGCCAGCAAACACCGGACGAGCCAGCCGGGCAGCCTGAGTCTGAAGAGGATGAGGACGATGGCCACGCCCACCGCCAGGATATCCAGGGTGATGTAGCTTTGCAGGATCGAGGAGCGCTGGACGAAATTCTGCCTCACCCGCCGCTCCACGGATAGAAGCTGCTGGATGGAGCCGGGTTCGCCCCGGGCGAAAACCGGCCTGCCCACCATGCCGGCGGGCCTTGGCACGCCCAAAAACGCCAGGATAGTCGGGGCCACATCCACACTGGCCATAAGCCCGTCGCGCCGGGTGGACGGCGATGACAGCGTCCCCGGCCCCAGGCCGGGCCCGGCCATGATCACGGGCAGAAGCGGACTCTGGTCGGGAGAATTCCATGCCGGCACCACCGCCCACAGGTTCTGATGCGGCGGTACCAGCTCCATGACCTCTCCCACGAAGCTATCCAGGGCCAAAAGCGCCTCCCAGAGGTGGCGCCGGGCGCTGGCACCGTCGCAGAACGGGGCGTACCAGTGGGCGCGCTCCACATCACCGGCGTGGATCACCAAAAGTGCAGCCCCGGCTGTCCGTAGCCCGTCGAGAACTGCCCGGTAATTGGTGCGCACGCCAAACGGGGCAGCGGTATCCGCCAGGACCATGTTGGCGCCCACGTCGCCCAGGGCCACGCTGCCGTGGGAGTCCATAGCCACGGCCACGGCTTCGCGCTGGAGGGAACCGGGTATATCGGCGTTGCCGAAAACCGCCACCAGCATGCCGGCTCTCTGCAGTGCCTCTCCGAGGGCGCCCACCGGCGCCCGGGTGTCCGACCGGTCGTTTTCTACCTGTAGATGCACGGCCCCGAGGTGGACCACAGAACCGCTAGTCGCACCCTCTACCCGGCGGTGCATGACCTCCCGGGCAGTAGAACCGTACCACGTTTCATCGCCGTTCATGGCCGGCTCGGCCAGGTTCGGCGCCCGGGCCCGGGCGCCCGCACCCAGGGTGACATACCCGGCCCGCCCGGGGTGCCCGCCGCCGGTGCTGACGTTGATCAGCCCCCGGCTACCCAGATCGCCCAGCCTGGTCAGGTTGACCAGGGCCGGGTCCCAGAGCTCGGCCGGGGACACCGGGCCCATGACGATGAGCACCACCCGTCCCGTTACCGGACCGCCTGCCGCAACTACTACTGGCAGCATCACCGAAAGCAGGACGGAGAACAGCCACACGCGCATCCCTTTCCCCAACGCCATCACCAGTTCCAGTATCCCAGACTGGTGTTGGAAAAATGCGGGGCGGCTAAGCCCTCCGAAGTCCGGGCACACCTGGCCGAACAGGGTGGATACAGTGCGGTCGCGAAAGCGAAAAGCACGCTCCCTGGCACCCCGGGGACCTTATCCCCGGGGTGCCAGGGAGCCTTCACTGGGAGAGCGAGCCGCCCCACGCACGTGAGACCCTCTGGTTACCTGCGCGCCGACACCAGGCTCACCCTCAGATAGTGCGATTCGTCATCGTCATGCGTCCATTCTCCGATGAACTCGACGATCATGTGAAAGTCGCCAAAGTCCGCGATGGCGAAATGATACGTCAGGGACTTCAGGTTGTCCCACGCGGGGAACTCCACTGGAGTCAGGTCTATCCGGGTCACCTCGGCGGTCACGCTCCCGAACTCCTCGCGGCGCTGGGAGACGATCTCCCACTGCCAGTTGGACGTGGGGTAGGACGGCACCTGGATGGGACGGTCGTCTACCTCAAGGCCCTGCAGCAGCTGGAACAGGCCTTCCTGGTTAACACGACCGTAATGCGTGAAGCCCAGCATCTCTATGACGGGATGCCAGGGACGGTAGTAGTAACCGAAGTCCTCGAAGCCGCCAAACCAGGTCAGGTACTGGATCTCAGCGTCTTCCCCGGTGTAGCGGGTCCGCTCCCAGTCCACCCAGAGCGGTTCCTCGTCTTCCGACAGCGCCACTATCTTATGGCGGGGCTGGGGCGGCTGGCCCTCAAACCCCCACTTCTCTGACCACAGCTGGAAGACACGATTCCCCCGGTACTCGTAGCCGAAGCGCCTGGTCTGATCGCCGATGAACTGGTCCGCACGTACGATTCTTCCACCCACACCATGCTCTGGAACTTGCCAGACAAGAACAATAGGTCCGAAGTCCAGACCCAGTGGTCAACCTTCAGGGTACGGCCGCCGGTAGCCGGCGCGGGCGCGGGCGGCGGTGGGGCGGGTGGTGGCAGGGCCGGGGGACTGGGAGCCGGGGGACTGGGTCTGGGTGGTGCAGGGGGTTGAGCGGTGCCTCCACATCCCACAACCGTCAACACCTCCCTGTACCATGTTTCTCGCCTGGTCCCAGGATTTCCTCTGTTTCGCGACCAGATCCCTGCTGGTCAGTTGACCCGTGCCTGCCCCTCGGGCTGCTGGAGAACCTTGGCCAGGCGCAAGGCACTGGACAAAGCGCGTTGGCCATGGAGGAGAAGTGTACGTCAGCTGTCGTATTGCTCTCCCTCAAGTGTGGAATGGTGTGGCTGATGCAGCTTCCACGGGAGGGCTACTTGGTGCCGTCTTCTACTGGGGAATCCATAAGCCTGATCGAAGCCAAGCAGATCTTGTCTCCCTGGTCGGACGGGAACAGCTGGTTTGGCAGCAACTACCACATGAACGTCTACCGGGGATGCAGCCACGGCTGCATCTACTGCGATTCGCGGAGCGACTGCTACCGGATCGAAGACTTCGACCAGGTCAGAGCCAAGGCCAACGTCCTGGAGCCGTTGGCCACGGAATTGCGGTCCAAGAGGCGGAAGGGCATCGTTGCCACCGGGGCCATGAGCGACCCCTACAACCCGTGGGAGGAACGACTGGGACTCACCCGCAGTGCCCTTGAGCTTTTCCAAAAGCATGGCTTTGGAGCCAGTCTGCTTACCAAGTCCGACTTGATCGTCAGGGACATCGATACACTTCTGAAGATCAAAGAGCACTCTCCGGCCGTAGCCAAGCTCACCATCACCACCTACGACGACGAACTGGCCGAGAAGCTGGAGCGGCGAACAGCTGTTCCTTCTTCTTCACAACCTCACCCCTTTCCATCGATGCAATGCTCTTGCCCAGGGTAGCGATGATGCTCTCGAGCCGCTGCCGCTTCTTTCTGAGGAGCAGCAGGTGGGATTCCAGGCTCCGCCTGCGGTCGTATGCTGGGCTATCCATGATGTCCTTGATCAGGCCAAGACCGAAATCGAGTTCGCGAAAGAACATGATCTCCTGCAAGCGTTCGAGATCCCGGTCCGAATAAAGCCGGTAGCCGGCAGGACTCACGGACTCCGGCTTGAGGAGCCCGATCCGGTCGTAATGGTGAAGCATGCGGACGCTGATCCCGGCCATGTCTGCTACTGCCTTGACCCGGTACCCCAAATCCATCGCCTCCACTTACATTCCGGACTATGACATCATGTTAGAGTCAAGTCCTCTGCAAGGAGAATCTAGCACGTAGTATGGCGTCCCCAAGGAGACTCCCCGGCAGGAAAGACAACCGTTGCCACGAAGATGTGGGGGGCGGCAAGCAAGGCAATCGACTGCGTCCTTCGCCGCGCCAGCCCGGAGGTGACATGGTGGGCCCGTTCTTCTGGATCGTGGACCTGGTCATTCCTGCAGTCATGGTCGTCTTCGGCCTGCTCTTCCTCACCCGCCCACCCCGGCGCATAAACTGGGTCTACGGGTACCGCACTTCCAGGTCGATGAAGTCCTAGGAGGCCTGGGACTACGCCCAACGACGCCCGGGGGAACAGTGGACTCGCCTGGGCGCCATCCTGTCCATCCTGGTCGTCATCAGCAAGTCGTCTGTGCCACTGCCCGCTGTACAGCTGACTCTGGTAGCTCCATTCTCGAACTGGGTGTAGAGCCACCTGACAAACAGTATCTAAGCGTGGTGCGGGCTCTGCCGGCAGACGTCTCCCAGGGTTGGCGGTGGCTGGTCCGTGTCCCGGGAAGCTAGTAAGACCCGTTGCGTCTCAGCCAGCGTGTAGGCGATGAGTACCAGCTCCAGGTAGCGCTCAATCCCTCCGGCGCTGCGCACCCGGTAGTCATCAAAGCCCAGCAGTTGCCTGGCGTTGCGGTGGAAAGTCTCCACCGGCCAGCCATGGCTGTAGTGGGTCAGCAGTTCCTGGGCGTCCATCGTGGAGAAGGCCTCCTGCCTCGGATGGAAGTGAGCGTAGAACCTGGCCCCGTGGGATGGTGCTGCCGACATCACAATCCGGGCCCGCAGGTTGCCTTTCAGATAGCCGTCGACGTGGCGGACGCGGTAGGTCCGGTGGTTCACGGTCACGAGGTGATCCGGCATACCGGTCCGGGTCGCCAGCTCGGCCAGGCTGATTCCTCGGGCTGGAGGAGCGTGGGGACACTCATGCAGCACAAGGTTGCGCCTGACGGCACACACCACGCCAAAATCCCGGCCCAGCGCCACTTGGATCAGGGTGCTGCTGGCATACCAGCTGTCAAAGAGCACCACGGGACGGGTTCCCGGCACTGGCGTGAAGTCGGCGATGAGTTGGGCCGCCAGTTCCAATTTGGAGCGGAACTCACTGCCTGATTGGGAGCAGGCCCGCTGGCTCTGGTAGAGCACCCCTACCGGATAGGCATAACCAGCAATGACGTAATGGGCGGTAACATAGCTGTGGCCCCATACTTGCTGCTGGTCAGCATGGGAGTAATGCCAGCCCAGACCGGCCATCTTCTTGCCGGTCTTCCTCACGACCGTATCATCGATCACCGATGGCCGGCAACGAGGGCGCTGGTGGTATCTCGATCCGGAGCCGGGAGGACGGTACCAACTCGCTCAAGCACCCATTGCCATCGGGTCCGCCGCAACCAGGCGGGCTTCCGGGGAGCTCGGTTGACGAAAGCGGTTAACGTTACTCTGGTCACGCTGCCACAGGTACCGCTGAACCTCGGTCAACTGCGCGATTGTATGTACCCCTACCCACAAGACCATGGTGAGAATCAGGTTCCGGAAATGGTGAAACTGAGGTTGGCTCAGGTACAGGGTAAAGCGGTAAAGCCCTGCTAACGTGCCTGTAGGGCATGCTGTTGTGCCTGTTCACTGTTCAACGCCAGTACGAACTGGTGTTATCAAATGGATGTCCTAATGACTGTGACTGTTGCTACCTGGAATTGACTTCTAGGGGCAAGAAAGGCCCGGTGCTCTTTAGTAATGAACGGGCTTGGGTCCAAATGTGGGAGACGATCTGCAAACACTTCGGCGAATACAGATCAGAGTGGGATAGCACAGTGTGCCCCCATAAGCCGTGGTGCATGGGCTCGTGGCAACGCGTGCGCTGGGACAATGGAGTGCTTGCGGAATGCGAGTGCGAGTGCGGGGGGTTGTGGATAAGGGAGAACCCGCTGTATGTGCACTAACCGTCAGGCCTTAGTAAGCACCGATGGGACGGTGCATTGCGGGCGTGCCCAACCTCGCAGTGCCACCGTCCAGTAATCTGTTGGGAGGGGGACTGTTAGATGCGTGATTCCGTGATGCGATTTACCGTTGAATGTGCGGCCCTGTATGCATGCGGAAATGTAGTACGCTACGCAGCGTTGTACGCCTTAGGAGGCAAGTCCAGCCCGCTAGCTTGGAACGCTAGCGGACTTGCGGCGACAGCAGTCTGGTTTGGTTATGTGTATTGGCGTGACTGGGCTAGTATGTGGAGATGGGGAAAGCCCTCTCCTTGGGCTCTGGTGTTGACGGCAGGCCTGCTCATGGGATTTGCGGCAGGACGGGGCTCGTTTGCTCTGACGCAGGCTGGGACCAGAGCTGCGATGATCTTACGGCCCTCACAATCAATAGCACTGGAAGTGTGCCTGCTGGCCCCGATTCGCGAGGAGGTATTCTGGAGGGGCTTCCTGCTAAGACGCCTGGCGGCTCTCACGGGGCTATGGCCAGCGTTGGCCGTCTCCGGGTTGCTCTTCGGAATCATCGGCCATACTGACCCGACCAAGGCAGCAGTCATGGGGCTATTCCTGGGCCTGCTCTACAGCCCCCTGGGAACAGGGCACTTGGCCGCTGCCATGGTGTTTCACGCGCTGGTTAACCTAACATCAACCATCCCGCCGTGGGCACCGATGGGCCTCTAGCTAACATCCATGTTAATGCGACGTAGAGACGTGGGCGAAAAGGACGCACAAGCCTATCCCAATAAGGCCTTACGTGAGAAAGACTTGGGTACCTTCGTCGAACCCAGCCGGGTCACAAGCGGTACATGCCTGGAGAAGTGGTTGGAAGAAGTGGCACGACCGCGGCTGCGACCGAAGACCTACGAGAGCTACGCTTGGTTGATCAGAAAGTATGCCCTGCCCACCCTGGGATCAAGGAATCTTTCGGCTCTCTCGCCCATCGAGATCCAATCTCTCTATAACACTCTTTAAGGGACTGTCGGCTCGAACGGTGAGGTATGCGCTCTGTCCTGCGGTCAGCTCTGGAGCAGGCCGTCAAGTGGCGCGTGTTACCTCAAAACCCGGCCCAAATGGTTGACCTGCCCAGGCAGCGGCGGGAAGAGTTGCGGCCGCTATCACCGGAGGAAGCACGGGCATGCTTTTCGGCTGCACACGGAACTCGCTATGGCACACTTTTTGAGCTCCTGTTGACTGCCGGCCTTCGCCCTGGTGAAGCCCTTGGGCTCAAGTGGACGGACGTTGATCTGGCTGCAGGACGCTTGCCAGTGCAGCGCACCCTTACGACATACCGATCCAAGGAGAAAGGGAACACGGTTTCAGAATGGCGGCTGGAAGAGCCTAAGACGTCACAGGCCGGCGAACTGCCCCCCTTCCCTGCATCGTTTCACTCCCTGCGGCAGCACCGCAAGCACCAACTGGAGGAACGGCTCCGGGCCGGTCAGGGCTGGCAAGACCGGGCTTGCCTTTGCCGACCCTAACGGTAACCTTGTCAACTACCGCAACCTCGCCCCGCGGTATTTCGAACCCTGCTCAGAGCCGCGGGGCTGCCCGAGAGCATTCGTCCTTACGATCTTCGCCACTCCTGCGCTGCTGCTCATGGCCAGAGAGAACCGAAAGTGGTCAGCGAAAGGCTAGGTCATGCCGGTGTCACTCTGGCTTTGGACGTCTACTCTCATGTCCTCCCTGACATGCAGGAAAGCGCTGCGGCGCGTCTGGAAGCCATGCTCTATGACGACAAGAAGCACAGCTGAGCCAACCGGCACACTCCAGGCACACAAATGTGGAGGAAGAGGCTATCGCTCAGACAGCCTCTTTCACAAAAACAGCTTGTATGCAGGCAATTTCATGGTCGGGGCGACAGGATTTGAACCTGCGACCTTCTGAACCCCATTCAGACACGCTACCAAGCTGCGCCACGCCCCGACGCATTCATATTGTAGCATACGATTCCCGGCAAAGCAACTCACCGCGTTTGCCGTGTGTCTGTCAAGTGGTTGTAGGTCGAGAAGCCGAATTCGGTAGTTTGGGAAAGCTCAGGTGACTCACATCTGAACCCGGTTGAGATTCCGCATGACCCTCGACATGCCCCCAGACCGGGTGCGCCCAGCATCCAGGATGGGTGGATGTGACTGTCTAACACCGGCAGCCATGCTCACGGCTGGCTCCACCAGTTGGCCCGCTCCGGTTCGTAGCCGTTCTTCGCTCACCAGATCGCGGAGACGTCCCACCTGCTCGGCATAAGTCGCCAGTTTGCCTTCGAAGCGCTGGATCAGTCCGTTGACCATGCTCAAGGCCCCGGTCAACCCCCAACTCTGCCCTCGTTTCTTCATCCGGTTGGCAAAGCGATCCACGTTGCTCTCCATGGCCCCCAGACCCCGCGCGCACCGGTATCGTACAAGAGGGTGAGCAAAGCTGCGTCGCGTCGTCAGTCCGCCTTGGTGCGATCGGGTTGAGCCAGCAAGGCCTGTAACGCGTCCACCGTCAGATACCCCACAGTCGGGTGGGCCGTCCGCTTAAAGGGCATGCCCAGGATGCGTTGAGTTGGCGCCAACTGGTCGGGCACTTCATACTGCACGTAGCGAAAGAAGGCGTGCAGGGCGGCCAACCGCTGGTTGCGCGTGGCCACACTGCACCGCCGCGCGTGCTCTAGCCAGTCCAGGAATTCCTCCATGCAGTCCCGGTCCAGATGCCGCAGGGTCACCTGGTCGGGATGCCAGCCTTTCCGTTCGTGACAAAAACGGAGCAGCAGGATGAAGGTGTCACGATACGATTGAAGCGTGTGGACGCTCACCTTCCGCTGGTCCGGCAGATAGTGGGACAAGTAGCGCGTCAGCAGGTGGGCGAAGTCGGTGGGCTTCATAGGGGTGCCCTTCCAGGCAGTATCGCACCGGCACCGAACCGGCGCTCCATGGCGGTGATAATATGGGCGTAGAGTTCCGCGGTCAGGCGGAGGTAGTCTTGGGTGCCTTTAAGGCCGGTGTGGCCGAAATAGGCCGACAGATATGGTAAGGCGATTGAGAGATCCACCCCGTCGGCGCCCCACCGCTGCAGACAGTGCACGGCAAAGGTATGGCGCAAGTCATGGAGCCGCGGCCCCCGACCCCGCCCTCCGTGGGAGATTCCCGCCGCCCAGATAAACTGCCGAAAGTAGACGTAGATAGTACTCGCAGCATAGGCGCTGCCTTGCGGTGATCCGTTCCTTCCCAAACTTCGCGTCCCGGATGTGGATCGTGCCGACGGCTAAGTCGACATCCCGCATCCGTAACGCCAAGGCTTCGGAGACGCGTAAGCCACAGCCATAGAGCAGGCGGAACAGCATCGGGAGGACGCGGTGGCGCTGGGGCGAGGCCCGATCGGGGCCGCAGGCGTCACTGCAGGTAAAGAGCCGGGCCAGTTCCGCACGGGAAAAGATATAGGGGATGTAGCGGGGCGGCGTTCGGCTGCCGGCGTGGCGGGGGTAGACGTAAGCGGGATACCCGCATCGCTGCATGTACTCCCCGACAATCCGAATCAGCGAAATACGGTGTTGGCGTGTGGTCTCCGTTTCATGTGCCTGCTTCGCTGTCCAGCGGCACACGAGTTCCCGGGGTAGGCTGGTCTCGTGATGCCCGACAGCCACACAAAGACGGTCAAGCTGGAAGAGGTCGCCGGCGGTCACGTCGTATCGATAGCCCGCACCCTGCTTTTCGGCGACCAGGCCGTGAAGGACGGCTGCCAGCGGGCCGGAGAACCTGGCGGGAGCCCTAGGCGCGGTCGACACAGGCGAACACCTCCTCCGGATCGAGCGCACACCGCCGCAGCGCGTCGAGGTCCACGTGCAGATAGACCTGGGTCGATTGCGTGCTGAGATGGCCTAAAATGTCGGCAATCACGGGAAGCGGCGTGTGCTGCTCAAGCAGCGCACTCGCCAAAGTATGCCGGAGGGAGTGCATCCCGTGGGGTCCGCGCGGGACCGGAATTCCGGCGCGCATAAGTCGTGATGATGTGGTGCAGATTGACATGCTTCCCGGCTCAAAGGGTGCGCTATGCCGGACAAATACGTACGGTGACGCGGTCAGGGGCCGTCCATGTTGCATGTAGTCGATGAGGGCCCAGCCTACGTCGTCTAGGAGCGGATACGTCACCGGGCGTCCGGATTTTTGCTGCACACAGACAATCGTCTTCGTGTCATACTGCAGCGCCGACAGCGTGAGTGCCTTGATGTCTCCCACCCGCATACCGAGCCGAGCCGCGAGGAGCAAAATCGCATAGTCCCGTTTGCCGGTGGGGTTCCCCCGGTCGACGGCTACCAGGAGGCGTTAGACGGCATCCGCCGGCCAAATGTCGGAAGGCGTTCATAGTGCGCCGACCGGAGCCGGGGCACGGCACCACTAAGGTCTTGCACATGATAGCCCGCGTAGTACTGGAACCGCAAGAACGTCCGGATGGTGGTGAGGGTAGCAGCGACGGTTTTGGCATGGTAGCCGATGAGGGTGGCCGTGTAGTTCGACAGATGCTGGGGACTGATCCCTTCGGGCGCGACCCCCAGCGTCGCCAGATAATCCACAAAGGCCCGGAGGCGGTTCCAACGAGTTCGGGCCGCCAGGGGTGAATAGCCGCGCCGGTCGCATTCGCGAGCAAACACCTCAAGCACGGCCTTAAACGCGGGTGGCGGCTCATAGGGGCTCTTCGGTGTCTGGCGACGCACAAGGGTACCGTGAAGTTGGTAATCACCCAAACACCGGAGATGGCGCAGCGCCGGGCGGAACTTCCGAGGAACGGGCTGCGGGAGATCTCGCATCGCGCACTGGAAGGTCGTTTCGAAGAACTGGCGGCCGAAGTCTTCGGAGTAATACCGGATGCCATGTGCATGGGCGTAAGCAAGCACGCGCTGATAGAACCGTCCATAGCCCGCCTGGGTGTTGCTGGAGTACTGGAGCCGGTCGAGTTCGGCCAAGACACGGGCAACCAAGTCTTCGAGGGGCAGTCGATTGTCCACGGAAACCCTCCTCACATGGGATATTGAGCTGCAGCTCAAATCCATTAGGAGGAGTTATGGAAAGCCAAACCACCCTCTACCGCACGTTTTGCTTCATGATCATGAGATTACTTCGCATAATCTGCGGCTTTACATAATTTCCCGTACCTACCGGCCCGCCCGTTACCGTGGGTTGTCCGTACCAGGCCCTCCGGGCCTGTTCCGTCCGGCCACATGGCCCCCGGGCCGGACGCTCCCGCACCAGCCCGTTGGACCTGCCTGGCGGCCCCTTGCCTGCCCTGCCCGGGACAATCCGGAATGCCAGGTCAATGGCAAACGCTCTCTTCTGTATTGTCAAGCTAGCCTCACCATCCAGGTGCAGCCGGGCAGCGATCCATGATACCACCGCCGGGAAGGTTCGCTGGCCGGCATCGGCGCGGTGGGAAGTCCGGGACCGGGCCTGATGCCCTACCAGGGTGGTCTCTCGGCGCACGGAGGTGGTCGACGCACAAGGCAAAGGCCGGGACCCGGTTCGGCCCCGGGCCCCGGTCGGCGCCGGTCACTCTAGATGATGATGCAGATCAAGCCGCCGCTTCCCTCGTTGACGATACGAGTCAAGGTCTCCTGGAGTTTGTGCTGCGCATTTTCAGGCATCTTGAACAGCTTGTTGTGGATACCTTCCTCCACCAGGTCCTTTAACGGCTTCCCAAAAATGTCCGATTCCCAGATCTTCTTGGGATCGTCTTCGAATTTGTCTAGGAGGTAGTTTACCAGTTCTTCGCCCTGCTTTTCCGTGCCGATGATGGGCGTAACTTCAGTGGAAACATCCGCCCGTATCAGGTGCAAGGACGGAGCCGACGCCTTGAGCCTCACACCGAAGCGGTTGCCCTGCCTTACCATTTCCGGCTCCTCGAACACCAGCTCCTCCAGCCTGGGCAGCACCATCCCATACCCCATGTCGCGCGCTTCTTCCAGACCTTTCTTGATGTGGTCGAACTCTTCCTTGGCCGCCACGCAGTCTCGCACCGTTCGGAGAAGGGCCCGGTGGTCGGCGATCTCGAAGCCGGCGATCTCGCCCAGGACCTCGAAGAAAAGTTCCTCCTTGACTGCCAGGTTTATGGTGGCCACTCCCGTACCCATGTCCATGTTGGACAAGACCACCTGCTCCGCAAGATCCGAGCTCTGCAGCTGGTGCATGGCTCGGTCGATATCCCTCAGCCGCTTGATGCCGCCGGCCACCACCCGCACGTTCTCCTCAAGCCGGTTGCGCAGCCAGTGCCTGGACTCCAGTTCCTCTAGCCAGCGCGGCAAGTTGATGTTGACCTCCCGTACCGGGAACTCGTACAACACCTGCTCTAACACGGTGAAAACATCACTCTCAGTCATCTGCTTGCAGTCTACCGGGATCACCGGTACATCGTGCAAGATCTCGAGTTCGCCCGCCAGTTCGGTGGTGGCCCGGGCATAGGGCTGGGTGGTGTTAAGCACCACGACAAAGGGTTTCCCCAGTTCCTTCAGCTCATTGATGGCACGAGTCTCCGCAGGTACGTAGCTGGAGCGTGGGATCTCCCCAAAGGATCCATCGGTGGTAATGACCAGGCCGATGGTGGAGTGCTCGGTGATGACCTTGCGGGTGCCGATCTCGGCGGCCTGTTCAAAGGGTATCTCCTCTTCAAACCAGGGAGTACGTACCATGCGCGGCCCGTCCGCCTCCATGAATCCCAGGGCACCTTCCACGATATAGCCGGTACAATCGACCATTCTCACTCGCAGGGTGATGTTGTCGCGAAACCTGATCTCCACACCATCATCGGGTATGAACTTGGGTTCCACCGTCATGATGGTACGGCCGGCCGCGGCCTGGGGCAGTGAATCCCTGGCCCGCTCCCTTTCGTGCTCGTCAAGGATGTTGTCCAGCACCAAAAGCTCCATGAAATTGCGAATGAAGGTAGATTTGCCGCCCCGGACCGGGCCGGCCGCCCCGATGTAGATATCCCCTCCCGTCCGTTCGGCGATATCCTTGAACAGATCGTATTTCTCCAACCCGTCTCCCCTCCAGTCTCAGTAGATTCTCGCCCCGTCCGGGCCTGGGGAAGGCCTGCCGGACCACCGTCCCGTAACAGCCGGGCACCGTCCGACCGTAGAGGCGGGCTACAAGATGCTATGCCTTGCCGATACATCAATATGCCAAGCCCCGCACCAACTTTCCACCCGGTGGACAAAAACATAATGAAAAAGATAAAAGGCGCCTTCTGGCGCCGGGAGTCCGCAAACTGGACAGTCTAGGCACTGGACATCAGACCGCCGTTGGCAGCGACCTCCTCGCTCTCCTCCTTGGGACTGCGGGACATAACCCGGGCAAGCCCTTCTTGGGGCGACCGTCCACCAAAGAGGATATGGTGCACTTCCTCGGTTATGGGCATATCCACCTGGTAACGCAGGGCCAGCTGCCACGCGGCCCGCGCGGTATTGGCCCCTTCCACCACCAGGCCGGTGGATGAGAGAAACTCCTTCATGGTGCTCCCCTGTCCCAGTGCGATGCCGGCTTGCCGGTTCCGGCTGTACTCGCCGGTGCAGGTAAGCACCAGGTCACCCATGCCCGAGAGTCCGGAAAAGGTGGACGGTCTGGCGCCCATGGCCCGGCCCAGTCTGGTCATCTCGGCCAAACCCCGGGTGATAAGCGCCGCCCGAGCGTTGAGTCCCAGGCCCATGCCGTCGGCAATGCCCACGGCGATGGCGATGACGTTTTTCAGGGCGCCCCCCAGCTCCACGCCACAGATGTCCGGGTTGGTGTACACGCGCAACCGGTCAGTCATGATGGCCTCCTGGACCAGCCGGGCAGCTTTCGGCTCTCCTCCCACTACTGTGGCCGTGGGCAAGCCCTGCACCACTTCTACGGCGAAGTTGGGACCGGATAGTGCCAAGACCCGTCGGCTGTCTATGCCGAGTTCCGCAGATATCACCTCGGACATGCGCTCTAGGGTGTGGAAGTCCAGTGCCTTGGCAGTGGACACAACCGCAGCACCTTCCGGCAAGTATGGGCGCAAGGCTCGGCACACCGGGCGCATTACGGCCGATGGGAGTCCCAGGATGACTATGCCAGCCCCGGCCACCGCTGCCTGCAAGTCGCCGGTGGCCCACACCGGGCCCAGCGGTACTCCCGGCAAGTAGGCATGGTTGCAGCCGGTGGCGTTGATCTCCTCGGCCAGCTCCGGCCGGCGGCACCAGAGGGCAACCGAGCTTTGGGATGCCACCAGCGGAATGGTCAGGGCCGTCCCCCACGCCCCCGCCCCCACCACAGCCACCCGGCGGCTCACGACCGGCCCGCCTTCTGCCCCAGCCGGTTCTCGGTACCGGCCAGCAGGCGCGCGATGTTGCTGCGATGCCTGACGACTATGAGGATCCCGCCAGCTACCACCAGGAGTCGGAAGGGCAACGGGTTGGGCGTGACCAGGGCAGCAGTTACGGCCACCGTGGCTCCCACGATGGACCCCAGGGAAACGTAGCGGGTTACCGCCACCGTGACCGTGAAGGCGAGTAAGGTCACCGCCACTACCCGGGGCATGAGGTAGAGCAGGGCTCCAGCGCCAGTGGCGGCGCTCTTGCCCCCGCGGAACCGCAGGAATACCGACCAGGTGTGACCGGCCAGGGCTGCCCCGGCCCCGGCCACGGCCCCCCATTGGGGCATGCCGGGCAGGAGGACCGTGCCTGCGTAGGCCGACAGCACTCCCTTGGCCGCATCCAGCACCAAAACCGGCACGGCCCAGGTCACGCCCAGCGTCCGGAGGACATTGGTGGCCCCGATGTTGCCGCTGCCCACTGCCATGAGGTCGATCCCGCGCAGGCGTCCTGCCAGGTAACCAAAGGGAATCGAACCTACGACGTAGCCGATGAGTATCACCGAAACCAACGATTCCAGCCCCCCTATCTCGCTTTACCTGCGCTTACGAAAATGCAGCCGCAAGGGCGTCCCTTCCAGCCCGAAGGCCTGGCGCAGCCGGCCCTCCAAGTACCTCTGGTAGCTGTCGGTGAGTCTCTCGGGGTCGTTTACGAAGCACAGCACCCGCGGCGGCCTGCTTGCCACCTGGGTGACGTAGTAGATCCTGAGGGCCCGGCCCTTGTCCGACGGCGGCGGGTGCAGTGCCGTAGCTTCCTGCACCACCTCGTTGAGCACGGCCGTGGTCATGGTACGGGCATGCTCTGCCGCCACCCGGTCCACGGTCTCCAGGAGGTTCTTTACACGCTGTCCGGTGAGGGCCGAGATGAAGACCACCGGGGCATAGTCCACAAACCCCAGTTGCCAGCGAACTTGTTCCAGGTACTTCTCCTGGGTACCAGTTTTCTTCTCCACAAGGTCCCACTTGTTCACGGCGATGACCAGGCCCCTCCCGGCCTCGTCTATGTAACCGGCGATTTTCTTGTCCTGGTCCGCCACGCCGGCCACGGCGTCCAGCACCAGGATAACCACGTGGGCCCGGCTCACGGCCCGAAGTGCCCGCAAGGCCCCGAACTTCTCCACCCCCTCGCCCACCCGCGCCCGCCGCCGCAGCCCGGCCGTATCCACGAACACATACTCCCGCCCATCGACTGAGCAAGCGATGTCCACGGCGTCCCTGGTGGTGCCAGCCTCGGCACTGACGATCATGCGCTCCTGCCCCACCAACTGGTTGACCAGGGACGACTTCCCTACATTGGGTCGACCCGCCACCGCCACCCTTACCGCTCGGTCTGGCCCGGCTGTAGTCTCTTCTTGGACCACGTGGGGCAGGTGGGCAATGATGTGGTCCAGAAGATCGCCGGTACCCAGGCCATGCAGCGCCGACACCACCAGGGGCTCGGCCAACCCCAGTTCATAGAACTCCATGGCCGCCTGGTCCGCCGTCCTGGCCTCGCCCTTGTTCACCGCAAGCAGGATGGGAACCTGTGCCCGGCGCAAGAGGTCGGCTACTTGGCGATCACCGGGCATGACTCCCTGGCGACCGTCCACCACGAGTACGATGACGTCGGCCTCCCGGATGGCCGTCTCGGCCTGGTAGCGGACGAGCTGGTTCATTGTCTCGTCTCCGGTAAACGTGAGGCCGCCAGTGTCCACCAAGGTGAACTCCTTGCCCTGCCACTCGGTGTCGGCGTAGATGCGATCGCGGGTCACCCCGGGCACGTCTTCCACGATGGCCAACGACCGCTGTACCAGGCGGTTGAAAAGCGCCGACTTCCCCACGTTGGGCCTGCCCACCAGCGCTACAATGGGTTTCACTGGCCAGCCCCTCCCTCCAGCGCCAGCCGGAACAGGGCAGCCGGGTGGGGGTCGCAGACCTTCACCGGCACCGGGCTGGAACGTTCCACTTCCTCCAGGCTCACATCGTCCAGGAAGACCCCGTCCCGGAGTATGTGGCTCGGGACCACCGCCACCTCCCCGGCCCGGCAGCTCCCCAGCGCTACCCGGAGGTCCTTTCCCGCTAGCAGGCCGGCCACGGTGACCTGTGGGCCAAAAAAACTGTTGCTCACGGCTATGACCCGGGCCCGCACCCCGCGCACACGGTTGAGGGCCCGGGCGGCGTCTTCCAGTAACGGCAGGGCCAGCACGCCTGTGACCAGGGCCAGTTCCACCGGCCGCCGGATGCGGGACGGCGCCATGGCCGATTCGTGGGCCAACTCGTCCCAAAACAAGACGGCCATGCCGATGCCGTTTTCCAGCTGGGGAAAATCCCCATACTCGGCCAGCGAGGGAAACGGCTGTCCGGTCATGAGGTAGAACTCGTCGGCTGCATATACAAACCCATCCTCAAACTGCTCACGGCACCGTTGCTGGAACTCGTGCACTCCGGCGAGCACTTCACGGGCCACTTCCGGGGTCACCGGTGCGAACGGTTCCCGCCTGTAGGACGTGGTGCCCACTGGGACCACTCCGACCGAACGGACCGCCGGCCAAAGCTCCGAAAGGTCGCCCAGGGTCCGGTCCAGTTCGGGCCCGTCATTGACGCCCGGGCAAATGACCACCTGGGCATGGACCTCAATGCCGTAGCCGGACAGACGCTCCAGGTCAGCCATGATACGCCCGGCCCGGGCATGCCCCAGTAGTTTTTGGCGGATCGGTGGGTTGGTGGCATGCACCGAGACGTACAGAGGCGAAAGCCGCATGCGCCGGATGCGCTCCCAGTCGGCTGGAGTCAGGTTGGTCAGGGTGATGAAGTTGCCGTGGAGAAAAGAAAGCCGGTAGTCGTCGTCCTTGACGGTGAGGCTCTTTCTGACGCCGGGCGGAAGGGCGTTGACAAAGCAGAAGGAGCAGCAGTTGGCGCAGGTTCTTACGGCGTCGAAGGTGGCCGTGGAAAACTCCAACCCCAGCGGCTGGTCCGGGTGCTTGGCTACTGACAAATGCCGGGTACGACCCGTCGGCGACGCCAGCTTGATCTCCAGCCACGCTTCGGCACTGTGAAAACGGTAGTCGATGACATCGCTCACCGGGTGGCCGTTGAGTTCCAACAGCTGCTCGCCCGGTACTATGCCCAGCTTTTCGCCGATGCTTCCCGGCTCCACCCCGGTAATAAGCCCAGCAGCCATTTCCCCACCTCCACCCCTGCCGTCTCCTACATTATGTACTTGGCCGCCGGGGCAAGTCAAGGAGGCTACTCCCGCCCCGCCAGCACTGGACGAGGAGACGGCCGCACGGGTCGGGCCGCTTCTGGAGATACTGGTCCTCCCAGGGCCACCTTGACCAGGTGGACCAGGTCAACGAGGTTCTCGAAGTTATCGCGGAGCCCCTGGGCCGCGGCCCGCCTTCCCCAGGCCTGGCCCAACCGCCGGGAAGCAAAACCGCCCACCCGGGTCCTGGTGTTCACCAGGGTCAGAGTATCCACAAGGTAAGGTGGGGGTTCGTCCCGGTAGCACGTGGCTACGAAGGAGTTGACCAGGCAGGTGACCAGTGCCTTGTGCCCGCCAGTGCCCAGCACGTACACTTCGCGACCTCCTTCGTCGTGCCCGCACAGAAACGGGGTGCCGATGGCATCGTTCTCCACCCGGTCAAAGAGCTTGAGGTTAATGATCTCGTCTACCGACGGGCGGCGACGGGCATCTACCACCCCCAGGTGCAAGGCAGCGGCCAGCACCGACGAATGAGTGCTTCCATGACAGTGATATATCACTTTCCGCAGGCGACCACCGGCCAGAGCCGACTCTGCCACCGGTCTTTGCCCGGCGGGGATGTAGAGAATGGCGCCGGGCGCTCGCACCCCGTCCCCTCCCCTCTGCCCTCCGTCTCCTTTGACGTCCCGGTGGGCCTGGCGCTGCAGGGCCCGGATGTCCGAGACCAGGCGCGCGAGGGCGGTTAGGGCCTGCCGGGTACCGCTGGTGACCAGGGGCCGCCCGATGCGCTGCACCCGTATACGGCGAGAGCCGATGCCACCGGCCACCATCCTCCAGTTGATGCAGCCGGTGGTGTCTCCGAAGATCGCATCTTCTGCGCCGTACATCTGGGCCAGGCCGGCCAGGGTCCGGATCACTATGGGCGCGGCCGCCGAGCGCCCCAGCACCAGCACCTCAGCACCCAGGTCATCCACGCCCATGAGGCGTACCCGGCCTATGTCCTTGGGGTCGTTCTTGTCGAAGTAGGGTAGGCTCTCTAGTTCGGCCACGGTCGGCTGGGGTTCGCTGGCAATGATGCCCAAGTGCAGGCCGGCCGCAGCCACCGACGAGTGGGCCCCCCCGTAGCAGTGGTAGATGACCTTCATGTTTCCTCCCGCTAGTGCTTGACCAGGATATAGGTGCCGTTTCCGATGTCGTGGACCATAGCCTGCAGGATGCGGGCCAGGAGGTTTGCCACCCGCTCGCGTTCCCCGGCATCTGTCACGTGAAAGATGGGAGTACCACCACCTACCACGGTGTCAGTGGTGGTGACCACGGCCAAGATCTGGTGAACCAGGCGGGTTCCCATGGCACAGCCCTCCGTTTCAGTCGGCAGCCAGGCGGCCGGCCTTGGCCTTCAGGGCCCTGCCCCGGCTGGACTCCAGCACCGGGACGCGCCCGATGGCGGCTAGCAGGCTCCCCATATCCTTTTCCATGGGCACGATGTACAGGGCTACCCGGCCGGTGGCGACCTGGCGCCGGATGAGCGGGGTAAACTCGGGCTCGTCCACGTCCCTCCTGACTCCTAAGACCACAGAAACATCATGGAGTATGGCCTGGCGCTGCCCGGCATTGGCCAGCGTGTCGCGGGCATCATCGTCTTTGGGCTCCAAGACCGCTCCCAGCCCGTAGTCGAGTATGGACTCCCGCGACTGCTGGAGGCCCACGTTCATGACGAAAATATCGTCCACAAAGAGCCCGGGCCCGTCGAACCGGAGTTCCCCTGGCCGGATGCGCGCCACATCTCCCACTACCTCCTGGTCGATGAGGAGCGCAGCCAGCCCCAGTCCTGCCGCCCCCAGGAGGACGCCCAGCCAGGGAGCCACCACCCTGGTGCCCCCCGACGTCAGCACCGCCACGGCCATGACCATGTAGTTGCGAGCCTCGAAGATTTTCGCGATCCCCTCGATGTAGGCGTTGCCACGCCGGACCAGTTCCACCTCCTCCAGGCTTACCAGGCTCTTCCGCTCCATGTCCCGCACTTCCCTAAACTGCTGGGCCGCCAGGGTAAGGAACGTGACGGCCGTGTACTCCCTGGCCGCCACAGCCGGAATCACCACGGCGCCTATGAATGCGGCGATGGCGCCGAGCGCCAGGTGGCTGGCATAGCCGTGGGGATAGCTGGGGTACTGGCGATAGTCCGACCTGAGAAGGTAGAGCCGGGCCAAGAACCCGGTGGCAAATCCCAAGAGAATGGCAAGTTCGGGGTTGCCCAACCGCCTTTCCCCCCGTCCACCCTCCAGACCCCTGGACGCCAGGGCCCGGATCCTGTCTTTAGCAGTTGTCCGCCCCTACTCTTCACTGCGCGGACCAGACCGTCTGAACAGGTCGGCGAATTCCCGGCCGCCAAAAAAGCCCCGCAGCTTGTTCTTGAGTTCCTCCCAGCTGCCCGTGGCAAGGTACAGGTAAACGCCCAGTAAAACCACCAACCCGCCCAGGATCCACGCCAGGGTCACCCACCCACTGCGTGACTGGGCGCCACGCCCGGCCCCGGCTGCACCCAACAACGCCGGGACGGCTTCCGCCAGCTTGGCCACTCCTGCCTCAGCGTCCTCGCGTCGGTTGGTGTGCGCCCCTACCTCCAGGATAACCATGCGGTCCAAGAGGTCTTGGTTATACCTGCCCTGGGCCGTAAGCACACCCTTGACCAGGCCAGGCTGGACCTCGTCGGCCGCGGCCTTCAGCCTTTGGGCGAAGGTCCGGTTGGAACCCAGCTTGGGGTTCTGCCTTCCCACCACCAGCAGGATCTGGGTAGCCTGCTCCCCGTCGATTTCCGTCTTGTAGGCACCCGGCGGGGCGGCATCCCGGTGCACGTCGAAAATGGCGCTGACATTCTGACGCATAAGATCGACAGCGGTCCGGCGGGAGCGGGTATAGGCACCGGCGTCGTGAGGTGCATGGCTGGTTGTATCGTGAATGGTCCGTAGACCCTGCTTTTCGAGGGCTTCGGCAAACGACCTTCCTACCTGGATGATGCCGCCGCCGGTCGGGCGGGATTCGGTGCCGTCGCTGGGTACGTAGGACTCAGCAGAATGAGAATGCAGGATGCCCACAGTGGCCTGGCCCCCGCCCTGGGCGGGCTGTTCCCCCACCCTTCCCAGCCACGTGCGGTACCAGGGCCAGTCCGGACCCACGGAGCGCGGTAGGGTGATCTGCCGCCGGTAGCGGGCATGAGCGTGATCTCCTTCCATCTTGTAGATGACGTATTCCTGGTTGTCGGCGGTGATGAACTCATCTCCCACCGTCAGGATCCTTCCGGTCTGCAGGAGTATGCGGCCTTCCGGGTCCAGGACCGTGAAATAGCCCCCGTCCAGGCGTTCGTCAAGCTCGGTGTCAAAAGGGCTGGTGCGGGCAGTCAGTCGCACACTGCCGTACACGCCTGCGGCCAGGATCAGCACTGCCAGAGTGACCAGCAGAAGATGACGCCGGGTCACGTGGCCTCACCCCTCTCGTCCTCCCGGTCCGGCCCGGTCCGGTTCCCCTGGGCCAGCCGTTCCCGGGTCTCGCCCACCAGTTCTGCCAGCAAGACGGCTAAGAGCCCGGCGATTACCACCGAGTCGAAGGCGCCCGCACCGCCCAGCCAGGTGCGGCCGGGCAGGCGCCTGACCGTTAGTTCGATGTAGTGGAAGATGTCGCCCAGGATCACACCGGTGATGCCCGCGATGAAGGCCGATCGTCGCGAACGACCAGCCAGGTACCCGACAATGCCCGCGATGATGGCAAAAGCAAACACCGGATCGATGAACATGGTCTGCTCTTCCGGGTTGAGGATCTTGATAGCCCCGTATACGGCCACCCCGGTGATGACCGCAGCCAGGCTCCCACGTACTTTCTCCATGGCCTCGTCGGCGGTGACGATGAGCCAGATGGCCACTCCCAGGGGGACCAGTGCTCCACCGACATTGACCATTAGTTCCGCCGGGGGCGCCAGCAAGCGGAAATTCACAAAACTCCCGGCAATGAGCAGCGCGATGACCCCCAACGCCGCCCGGTCCGTCATCCGCATGCGGTCGAGCACGCGCTGGGCCAGGCCGAAGTACACCAGTATGGCGACGACGATGAGGATTATGGTGCCAATGGGCATGCGCACCCCAATAGACCTCCCTCTACCTCGACTTCCTTGATAATGTCCCCGTGGCCAAAAACGAATATGCGCCGCACGGGGGTTGCGGCGGAGAGGCCCCGCATGGGGAGGTCAGTGTAGTACCAAGGGATGCCTGAAGCCCGGCTACACGCAGTGACCCGGTTGCGATCACCACACTCTTCCCGCTATCTACCACAGAAGGCCATCCCACTTCCTCCCAAGCAGAGCCGGCTTCTCCTACTGTGTCACCACTCGTGTTCACCTCGTGATGCCAACACCGGCAGGGTATATCCAGACTCCAGGCTACTCCCAACGAAACGCCCGTGCTGCCAAGAAGGTCGCCCCGGCGAGGATAACACCCAACACCACCAGCCAGGTGGTCGGACAGACGCTCACCAAGCCACAGCCCTCTAAGAAGGGTCGCCACATGGGTCAGCGGGATGAAGCGCGCCCAATGGTGCACTGCCGCGGGCATGAGCTCTTGGGGCACAGTCGCTCCGGACAGCAGCATCATCGGGAAAGGGAGTACGTTACCCAGTCCGTGGCCACACGAGCACTGGGTACCAAGCTGGCCAAGAGATAGCCCAGAGCGAGAAATGCCCCGGCACTCAGCAAAACACCCCCGGCAAAAACTGGTAGGCACCCTTCGGGCCAGACTCCATGCACGGCTCCGCCCACCAGGAACAGCAGGAAAACCCCCAAGGCAACCATGCCGAGGTACGCCAGCACGTCGCTGGCAATGTAAACCAGTGGGTGGAGGGGAGTGGCCCAAAAGCAACGCAACACGGCGGTTGCTCGGCGAGTGGATAGTTCGATGGGAGCAGTCGCCAGACCGACGACACCGATCACCAGTGCTGCGTAGGCCGGCACCTGGAAGTCAAGCAAACGGTCAGTATGCCAGGGAGCCGTCGCATCCCAGAGGATGAACCCCATCATCAGCATGAGCGCCGGCGCCAACAGCAGACTGAAGAACACCGCAAGCGGGTCCCGCATGTACAACAACACCTGAACCTTTACGAGTCTGAGGAAGGCGCGCAGTTGCAGCACGCTAACTCCTCATCTCCCTTCCGGTCCAGGCCAGGAATACGTCTTCTAGTGTCGGCTCCTCAGTCCGCATATTGTGAAAACGAGTCCCGTTAGTTTCGAGCGCAGACACCACGTCGCTGAGCAAGCCCTCTCGCTCCTGGCAAACCACCACCCGGTCCCCAATGCGTTCGACGCGGATCACACCGGCCAGTCTGGTAAGTACGTTCGCATCAGAAGGCCCATCCACTACGAACACCAAACGATGGCCGGTGTCGAGAGAAGCGACGAGGCTGGCCGGACTCCCCAGGGCCACAACCCGTCCGTGGTCCATAATGGCGACCCGGTCACAAAGACGCTCTGCCTCCTCCATGGAGTGAGTGGCCAGGACCACCGTGTTTGCCCGTTCTCGTACCCGCCTTACCAGATCCCACATGGCCGACGCGATTGGGGGTCCAGTCCGGTAGTTAGCTCATCGAAAAACACTACTATGGGATCGTTCACCAGGGCCAATGCCACAAACAGGCGCTGTTTTCTGCCCGCCGGACAGTTCGGCAAAAGGTAACTGCGCCTTACCGCTGTAGAAAGAGGCGAAGAGTTTAGTGCCTCCCCCACCCGGATGCGAGGCGGCAAGGCAGTCGTCTGGAATTGAATGCCCATGCACTCCATCAGCCGGCGCCGGTCTAAATGCGGGCACAGACAGAAGACCCGTATGCGGCCCCGGTCAGGCCGTCGCAGACATACACTCCCGTGGTCGTCTTCCCCGCGCCGTTGGGTCCGATTAGCCCAAAAACCTCGCCCACGCAGACGTCAAAGGACACTTCATCCGCCGCGGTCACACTGCGATAGCGCTTCGATTAACCATCCACCTCAATGACCACACTTCTCTGGGTCACTACAAGCTGCCCCTCTCACCCCAACGCCATAGCGCTCCAGGCAGCCAAGTCACGGGCTTGTGCGTCGACCGGCAGATCGTCGGAATGCCGACAGCCAAGAGCTTCCGCCCTCTTTTGTGAAGAAAACCGGGCGGCCTCTTTAGCAACCTCTGGCACGTTGCAGGCTCACTCCGGCAGAAACGACAACTCCAGCCCATGATCCCGACGTGGTCCACCAGTCTGCCGGAGCGAGCTATAGGGAACATCCGACGCTAATCGGAGCTACGTGAGGCGCCGCCCAATGCTGAAGTCACGTCGATTCCGACGTCACGGGCAGGAAAGGCAGAGAGGAAAAGGCGGGTCGTCCCCCGGGGAGCCTGGCATTAACCCCACGTCCACGACCGGGAGGAGGGTCGATGATCCTATGAGCAGCGCCGGGCTGCAGCAACAGCCGCTGGCTGAGGCTACTTCTCTTTCTAGCGAACCGTGGTGTTTCTCTCTGAAGCGGCTCTGGTGCCCCGACCGGACCTCCCTTTTCTTCCGGCCGGCTTCTTCCTACCCTTTCTTTTGGGAAACTCCAATGCAACCCCGGTGTCCTTTAGCACCAAGAAGGCGGAAAACGCCCGGCCGGTGCGGGGGGATCTGAAACCGGAAACCAAGGGAGACCGGCCGTCTTGCAGGAGCTTTTCTACCAGCGAACGGTCCAACACCCGCCCGCAGAAATACCCGGGCACCGCTAGCGTGCAGTCTGCGCCGGTGCAGCCCCACTCCCGTTTTCCCTTGTTCACCAGGCCCCCGCATCTGGGGCACACCACCGGTGCTGGAGCCGGTTCCTGGGGTGCCTGCCGTACCCAGTCCACTACCTGGACAGCCAGCTGGCCGATTTCGTCCATGAACCTTGCCGGCTCGTAGTCTCCCGACTGGATGCCGGCGATGCGCATTTCCCACTCGCCGGTAAGCTCGGCACTCAACAGGACCCCGGCCCCGGCCAGCTCGGCCAGGGCTACCAGGCGCCGCGCCTTGGCCGTGGGGACCAGGGTCTTCCCATCCACAACTATGTACCCGACTTCCTTCAGGCGGTCGATGATGGCGGCGCGAGTGGCCGGTGTTCCCAGGCCCCGGCTCTTCATGGCCTCGCGGAGCCCTTCATCGTCGAGTTCCTTGCCGGCCCATTCCATGGCCGAAAGCAGCGCACCCTCGGAGTACCGGCGCGGCGCCTGGGTCATCTTCTCCCTGGTCTCCACCGTGGAGTTCATGACTTCCTCGCCCAGGTCCAACGGCGGCAGGGAGCCCGGTCCTTCGCTGGCGGGTTCCAGCGCCCGCCAGCCCCAAGCTAACACGTGCCGTCCCCGCGAGCGGAAACGGTCCGGGCAAGCTCCCACCCGGGTGATGACCTCGGTATCCTGGTAGCGGGCCTCCGGGTAGAACTGGGCCAAGAAACGACGGATGACCAGATCGTATACCCTGGCCTCCGGTCCACTGCCAGCAGCCGGCTTTCCCGCCGTGGGAAGGATGGCATGGTGGTCGGTGACCCGGGCGTCGTTGACTACCCGCCGGTTCCCCGGGTGTACCAGCTCCAGCTGCGCGCCCGCCACCGCTGCCCGGTATGCCTCCTGCACCCCTATGGCTCGCACAATGGCGGGCAACTCCCGCAGCAGGTCCCGGGGCAGGTAGCGCGAATCGGTCCTGGGATAGGTGATAAGCTGCTTTTCGTACAGCGCCTGGGCGGCCTTGAGCGTGGCTCCCGCCGTCAGGCCTAGCCTGTAGTTGGCGTCGCGCTGCAACGATGTGAGATCGTAAAGCTGGGGTGGACGCTCGCTAGTCGCCTTCACCTCCACGCTCTCCACGACCCCGGGTCTTTTCGCCACCCGGGCGGCGACGGCCTCGGCCTGCGTAACGTCGGAGAGCCGGTCACCTTCTGGTCCAAACCACTGGCCCTGGTAATGGCGATGGCCGGCGGCGGTGAACTGGGCCCAGACTTCCCAATAGCGTTCCGGGACAAAAGCTTCTATCTCGCGCTCTCGCTGAACCAGCAGGGCGAGGGTGGGTGTCTGTACCCGGCCCACGGGGAAGAGCTCACCCCACCGGCAGGTAAAGGCCCGGGTGGCGTTCATACCCACCAGCCAGTCGCCTTGCGCCCGGCACCGGGCACTCTCGTACAAGAGGTCATACTGGGACTGGGGCGCCAGGGCGGAGAACCCCTTGCGGATGGCCTCACGGGTGAGGGACGATATCCAGAGGCGGCGCACGGGCACAGTCAGACCCAACGCCTGGTAGATGTGGCGAAAGATGAGTTCACCCTCCCGGCCCGCATCACACGCGTTGACCAGCTCCGGAGCAGAGCGAGCCAGCCTGGCGATGGTCTCGAACTGGGCGCGGGTTCGCGGCACCACCCTGGTACGGAATGTACCGGGCAGGACCGGTAGCAAGTCCAGGGTCCAGCGTTTCCAGCGAGGATCATATTCGTCCGGCTCGGACAGCTCCACCAGGTGACCGATGGCCCACGTGAGCACGAAATGCGCGCTCTCCAGGTAGCCCCGGCCAGGTGCAAAGCCCCCCAAGGCCCCGGCGATGGCCCGGGCTGCCGCCGGCTTTTCCGCCACGATCAACGGCTTGTGCGCTGCAGGCACGCGGCATCACCCCGGCATACCGGTTTCTCCCCACCCGCCGGCAAACCCTGCCTCCCGGGCCGCGGAAAACTGCCCGTAGGCATACTCCGGCGGTTACACCGTTGAGGGAGAGACCTCCACTGGGAGCTGAACCGCAGCGCGCCACCTGCCAGGAGGGTTGGGGGGGGGCAAACTGGCAACGCTCAGCGGCAGGTCCTTTGCACCACCAGCGTCGAACTGTGGGGCAGCACACTCATAGGTAGGTGAGTACATGCGCGTGGAGCTTCCTTATGGCCCTGCCACCTTGACCTTGAACTTGCCCGGCGAGGGCACCGATGTGCTGCTCCCCACGGCTGCTCCCGCCCTGGAAGATGAACACGCAGCCTTCCTGGGAGCCGTAGAGCGTCCCGTCGGGACCCTTCCCCTGCGCGCCCTGGCTTCGGGTGCCCGGCGGGCCTGCCTGGTCATATCGGACATGACCCGACCCACACCTAACCACAAGCTGGTCCCCTGGCTGCTAAGAGAACTCCATGCAGCCGGCTGCGGGGAAGTCACCGTGCTGGTAGGTACCGGGTCTCACCAACCTCACACACCCGAGCAGTGCCGGGCACTGGTAGGAGAACCCCTGGGCGCCTGCCGGCTGTTGAGTCACAATGCGTACGACCGGGACGCCCTGGTGCGCGTGGGGATTACCTCCCTGGGGCCGGTCTGGCTGCACCGGTCATACGTGGAGGCTGACCTCCGCGTGGTGACTGGCTTCATCGAGCCCCACTTTTTCGCTGGCTACTCTGGAGGGGGCAAAGGCATCATGCCCGGTATAGCCGGGATCGACACCATTCTCAGCTTTCATTGTGCCCGCCTCGTCGGCGACCCGGCCACCACCTGGCTCGAGCTGGATAACAACCCCACACAGCAGGCAGTGCTGGACGCAGTTCAACTCTGCCCTCCCCATTTCCTGGTCAACGTCACCCTGGACGACCAGAGGGCCATCACCGGCGTGTTCGCCGGCCACTGGCAGCAGGCCCACCGGGCGGGGACTGCCTTCTGCGGGAAGCATGCCACCATCCCGGTAACGTGCACTTACCCAGTGGTGCTGGTAACCAACGGTGGTCATCCGCTGGATCAGAACCTGTACCAGACGGTCAAGGGGATGTCGGCAGCCGCGCGCATCACCAGCCCAGGCGGGAACATCGTGGTGGCCAGCGCTTGTTCGGCGGGCATCCCGGACTACGGGAACTTCCGGGAGCTACTGTGGCGGTACCCTGACCCTTCCTCCCTGCTCCAGTCGCTCCCGCCCGGTCCGGCCGTTCATGACCAGTGGGAGGCCCAGGTGCTGGCAGGCATCGTTTCCTCGTTCCCGGTACACCTGTACTCTGAGCTGGCACCGGAAGTCGCCCGGCGCTGCTGGCTGCAGCCCGTGGACGACCTGGAGAGCCTGGTGCAGTCGCTATTGTCGACATCAGGGCCGGGCGGGCGCTTGGCCGTGTTGCCGCGCGGCCCCCTGGCTGTGCCCATGGTGGCCCAGTCGACTGGACCACGGGGGTGAAAACCGTTCTCTCGCCACAGTTGCCCTTGGGGTCTGGGTGAGGTAGTGTGGCACCGGATGGTGCCCAAGACCGGAAAAACGGCCGCTCCACGGCATCCAGCTCGTTCCCCTTGGTACCGGCGCAAGATCCCCCGGATTTAACCTGGCCGCAGTCACTGCCGGGGCAGTCCGCCGGGGGAAATGCCCGGACCCGGTGTAGATCAGCTGCTGGCCGGCTTGGCGACTCCGCGACGCTTCTTCGCCGCTGCCTTCACCCGGAAGAAATAGCTCGCTGCCACCAGCACCACGCCCACGCTTACGAAAACCAAGGATACCCTGACCAGCCGGCTGACCACGAATCCGAGCACTGCCGTGACCAGTCCAGGATCGACTAGCGCCGGTTCGCCCAGTCTGTCCACGAACCCATGGGCAACCCGGTCGCGCGCCACCAGTAAACCGGTGATGAAGGCCGCCCCCGCCACCACGGTGGCCCCTCCCGACCATCTCAACCCGCCGGGTATACCCGCCAAGAGGCAGCAGAACAAGAACAGGCAGGCGAAGGTGACATAAGGAACCCAGGCAAAGTATCCCCGGACCATGCGCACCTTGGCAAGGATCTCGTGGGTTTCCGGGGGTAGGCCTGCATCTCCTACCAGCTCGCCGAGCTGGAGCTGGTCAGGAATGGCCGCGATCAGCTGCCCGGCCGTGGACTCAACCAGCTCCGGGTGCATCTCCAGTGCCCTCAGTTTTTCCGGCGAAAGCTCCTTTAGGGCCGCCGCGAGCTGACTTTCCAGCAGCTCCTTGCCTCTTTTCAGGTCGATGACGGTGCCGAGCTCCTCCCGATTGCCCTCAATGAAAGCCAGGATATCCTCAATGACCAACATGAGCTGCTTCTCGAGCCATCCGGCGTCAAATGTGCGCACCAAGGCCCCCATCATGAGCGAGAGTCCTTCCTGGTATGCTGCCAGCACCTCTTTGGGCGCTTCCTGCCCCATCTCCGGTTGCATCCTCTGGACCATCAACTCGGGCACTGCTTCCTCCAGCCTCGCATGGATCACCTCAATGAGGCCTGTGTGGCCCATCAGGTCCCGATAGAATGCCGGGCTCAGAGCAGTCCTTTCCAGTCCGATGCCCAGCTGGTATACCAGGCCCGATAAGACCAGGACCAAAGCTACTAACACCAGCCCGGTGAGCCGCAAAATCCTCATCTTGACTCCTCTCCCTCTGCGCGGAAGACTTGGGCGGCGGCTTTGGCCCTACACCATCGGCTCTGGGCCCGGGTGTATCCCTCTTTGAAGAGGAGCCGCAGTGTGCGTCGCATGTGATGCCATTCTCAATGGCCTCCGCTTATTCCTCCTCGGTCCCGCCACCTCCATCGAAAACTGCAGGCGATGGGCCGCAAGACCTTAGCCGGCAAAGACACCGGGGGAGCGGTCGCCCGCCTTCGCCCGTACCGCCCGACGCCCGCTGGGTGCTGGCCCGACCAGTCCTGGTGCACGGTAACCGGTAAGTTGCAGACACCGGCAAGGTACACGTCTGCATTGAGTGCAGATGGCAAGACAGCACCATGGATCGACCGGGAAAGCAATACCCGTGATCCGGTGGGCAGATGAAGAATCCGGCGCTTTGCTCTGCCGGGAGGATCTCGCGGCCATGGACACGAGGAAGATGCGTGTAACCAGGGACTCAGTTGCGGCGCCTATGCAAAAGAGCACAGGACCCCCGGGCTCTTGCTGCCCAGGCAGGTCCCGTCTCCTTCTACGCTGCCTTCCCGCCCCTTGGCATTTCACGGCCACCAGCGGCCGGGCAACCAGTTTGTGGCGTTTCGGGCGTATCCAGCCGGAAGGCGCCCGCTCGGCTGGGGCGCCTTCCGAATATCGTATTGTCCCCCCCCCGGGGGGCTCTCCTACTCCGGTTGGCCTTCTTTCTCCTCTTCCCGGTCCTGCCGGTTGAGCCGTTCTCGGCCCCCTTCCAGGAGATCCCCGAAGACCTCTCCGATGGTCATGGTCTCGCGCTCCTGGCCGGCCATGAAGTCACGGACGGCTGCACGCTCCCGGTCCTGTTCTACTTCCTTTAGGCTGAGGCTGATGCGCCGGTCGGCGGGCCGGACCCGCAGGATCTTGGCCTTGACCTCCTCACCGGGAGAGACCACCTCTTCCGGCTTGCCGACATGGCGGTCCGCCATCTCGGATATGTGCACCAGGCCTTCCACGCCGGGCTCCAGCTCCACGAAGGCGCCAAAAGGTGCCAGCCGGGTGACCCGGCCTTTGACCACGCCACCCACCGGGAATCTCTCCGTGAGGTTGGCCCAAGGATCGTCCATGATCTGTTTTAGTCCCAGGGAGATCCTACCCTTGTCCCGGTCGACCCTCAGGACCTTGACGTCCAGTGCCTGCCCTTCTTTGAGCACGTCGGACGGGTGCTTGACCCGGCCCCAGGAAAGCTCGGACACGTGCAGCAGTCCGTCCACCCCGCCCAAGTCCACAAAGGCGCCGAAGTCGGTGAGCCCCTTGACCACGCCGCGCCGTACCTGGCCTTCCTCAATCGTGCCCCATGTCTGGGCACGCAGCTTTTCGTGCTCCTCTTCCAGGACCACCCTCTGGGATAAGATGGCCCGGCTCTTTTCGCGGTCCAGTTCAAGCACGCGCAGGCGGAGAGTGCGGCCCACATACTTGCCGAGGTCGCTCACATAACCTCGCTCTACCTGGGATGCTGGCACAAACCCGCGCAGGCCCACGTCCACCGTCAGGCCGCCCTTGACCTCCTGGATTACCCTGGCCTCCAAGGTGGCCTTCTCTGCAAAGGCCGTCTCCAGGCGGTCCCAGGCCCGCTTCTCATCAGCCCGGCGTTTGGACAGGCGCAGTACTCCCTCCTGCCCGTCAACAGCGGTGACGTATACCGAGATCTCGTCGCCGGGATTGAGTTCTTCTTCCGTGCCGGGAAAGCGGTGGGCCAACTCGTTTGCGGGTATCAGTCCTTCCGACTTGTAGCCGACATCGACCAGGACGCCGCTGTCATCGACCGACACCACCTTGCCCGTAACGATGTCCCCGGGTTTGAGTTCCACCAGGCTGCCCTCGTAAATGCTCCCCTGGTCTTCCTCTGGTTCCCGGGCCTCCTCGTTAGCTGTTTCATGCCGGTCCTTTTCCATTTCCTCCACCTTGCCAACAACCTCCTTTGTGATCCAGTCGGGAGTCGAAGCCCCGGCGGCTATGCCCACGGTGCCCGCACCTTCCAGCCATCCGGCCTCCAGCTGGCCGGCCGAATCTATCACATAGGTCCGGCGGCCCTGCTCCCGCGCTATCTCAGCCAGCCGGCGGGTGTTGGCGCTGTGAGCGCTGCCAACCACGACCACCACGTCGCTTGCCCGCGCCAGCCGGCGCATAGCTTCTTGCCTTTCTCCAGTGGCACTACATATGGTATCTATTTCCCGCACATCAGTGCCAGCGTGGACCAGGTACTCCAACACTTCCTGTACCACTTCCCGGCGCTGGGTGGTTTGGGCGATTACGCCCACCCGCTCTCCCACGTCCACGCCCGCCAGTTCGCCACAGTCCTTGACGGCCACGGCACCGGGTCCGGCAGCAGACAACAGGCCCACTACCTCTGGATGGTCACGGGAACCCACGATTACCACCCGCCGGCCTTCAGAGGCCAGTGCAGCGGCGGCCAGCTGGGCCCGGCGGACAAACGGGCAAGTGGCGTCCACCACCCGGCAGCCTAGTTCCCTTGCCTGCTCCAGCACTGTGCCGGGGACACCATGGGCCCGGATGACCAGCGTGCTCCCACCGCAGTCCTCCACCTTGTCCACAGGTGATACCCCGCGATTGGCCAGTTCCCTTACCACCAGGTCATTGTGGACGATGGGTCCAAGAGTGTGCCCTCCGCCCGCCTGTGCCACCTGGAGGGCGGCATCCACCGCCCGCCGCACCCCGTAGCAGAATCCCAGTTCTCCCGCTACCAGTACTTTCACGACTGCAAAAGCCCGGCGATGGATTCCATGATCTGCTCTGAGCCCCTGGTCATGGCGTCAGAGCGGTTGCCCCCGTCCTCCAGCCGGAACGGCTGGCCGAAGCGGATCCTGAGCCTGCCGCCCGGCCGGTAGGCGCCGGAGATGCCGGCCGGTACCACCCAAGCCCCGCTCTTGAGCGCCAGCAGGGCCGCTCCATGCAGGCCTTTTTGCAGTTCCCCGCTTTTGCTACGCGTACCTTCGGGGAACATGCCCACTACCTCGCCCCGCTCAAGCAGTGCCAGGGCGTGCCGGATGGCATTGCGGTCCGGTACCCCCCGCTTCACCGGAAAAGCGCCCACCGACCGCAGGACGCGGGCGACCAGCTGGTTGGCGAACAATTCCTCTTTGGCCATGAAACTCACCTTGCGGCGAGCCGCCACGCCCACCAGGGGCGGGTCCCACCATGCGATGTGGTTGGCGCACAGCACCACCGGCCCCCCCTCCACCAGGAGGTCGGCTCCTTCCACTGCCGCCCCGAACACCACTTTCAAGACCACCCAGAAGATCCCGCGGGCCAGCGCGTACAGCAGGGCGAATCATCCCTTCTCCCGGCAGCACCTGATCACCGTATCCACAACCTCGTCAATGGTGAGGTCGGAGGTGTCCACGACCTGGGCGCTCTCCACGCACACCAGCGGCGCCACCTCCCGCTGGCTGTCCATGCGGTCACGAACACTCAGGTCCTCCACGACTTCCTCCAGGGTGACCCCAAAACCGGCGGCGACCAGTTCGGCCAAGCGCCGCCGGGCTCGCACTTCGAGACTGGCCGTGAGGAAGATCTTGCAGTCTGCCCCGGGCAGCACGTTGCTGGCTATGTCCCTTCCCTCCACCACCACCCGGCCGTCCTTGGCCAGCTGGCGCTGGAGATGTACCAGGACCTTCCTCACGCCGGGACTCTTGGCCACCAGTGAGACGAACTGGTTCACCTCCGGGGTCCGTATGGCCCGGGTGACGTCCTCCCCATCAAGAAAAATGCGCGCCCGGCCGTGGTCGTCGGTCTCGGGGCGCAGGTCTATGCCGGTGCGCGCTGCCAGTTGTGTCAGAGCCGCCTCATCTTCAAACCCAACTTGCTCCCGCAACGCCTTGACCGTAAGGGCCCGGTACATAGCCCCGGTATCCAGGTAAAGGTACCCTAGCCGCCTGGCCACCTCACGAGCTACCGTGCTCTTGCCCGCCCCAGCCGGACCGTCAATAGCAATGGTCTGGCCTTTTGTCAACTGTGTCATGACCTCTCAGAATGCTCAGCAATGCCCGTGCTCTCTACCTTCGACAGCGATGGTGCTTTTCCTCTTTGTGCGACACAGTCACTTTCCGAGTGTGCTCCTTCCCAGCAGAGTCACCGAGCCCGCTCGGGCACTCACCGTAGTACCAGGTTGGGGTGAGAGCACGTTCTCGGAAACTGCCTCAACGCGCACGTAAACGGCCTGGCGACAGGCAGTGGCATCCAGTTCCAGAAGGTCGCCCGGCCTTACCACCACCACCAGCGTGCCCCGGCCCAGGTCCCCTACTACCCGGGCGTTCACCAGCACCTGCAACCGCGGTTGGGCCTCACTGGACAGCACTACCCACCCCCGGCCCTCACCAGGCAGCACCGGCTCCAGGCGTGCCACGGCACCCCCGGCCGCCGGCCCTACGGCTTCCACCAAAGCCAGGGGCCTGCCTTCTATGAAGTCTAAAAAGCTCAGGCGCGCCCGCACGTCCTCTTGCGCCAGCACCAGCTGGACCGTCACCAGCAGGCTGACGGAGATCACCGCCACCCGCGTTAGCAGCCAGTCCACCCGGTCCGGGCGCAGGGTACGACGGCATTTTCCCCGTCGCGGCAAGGGTAACCGTCCTTTCCACCACACGCATCCCGTCGGTTCTCAGTATATTCTGTTCCCCGAGCGGCTAGTCTACGGGGTGGCCTCCAGGGCGAGCCGGAAATCTTCCACCAGGTCGCCGGCGGACTCGATGCCCACGGACACGCGCAGAAGCCCTGGGCCAATGCCGGCTTCTTCCCGGGCGTGCTGGCTCAGCCCCCGGTGGGAAGTCTTGGCCGGGTGAGAAATGGTAGTGGCCACGTCCCCCAGGCTGGGCACCAGCCGCACCAGCCGGGCGGCCTTCACAAAGGTCGCCACCGCCTCTTCCCCGCCCGATAGTTCGAAGGCGAGCATGGCGCCGAACCGGCCTCCCAGCAGCTGTTCAGCCAGGGCGTGGCCCGCATGCCCCGGCAGTCCCGGGTAGTGGACTGCTTGTACCCGGGGGTGCCCTTCCAGGAAGCGGGCCAGGGTCAGGGCATTGGCGCACGCCCTCTCCATGCGAAGTGCCAGCGTCTTCATGCCGCGCACGGCCAGCCAGGCAGCGAAGGGATCCAGGGCAGCACCGAGCACGGTGGCCACCGGGCGGAGCCGGGCGATGAGCTGAGGTGAGCCCACGCAGACCCCCGCCGTCACGTCGCCGTGACCGGACAAAAACTTGGTCAGGCTGTGTACGACCAGGTCAGCCCCGAATGCCAGCGGGCGGCACAGGTACGGGGTGGCGAAGGTGTTGTCCACGACCAGCCAGGCCCCGGCATCCCGGGCCCGGTTGGCCACGAAGGGCAGGTCGGCCACGGCCAACCGGGGGTTGGCCAGCGTCTCCACCAGGACCATGGCAGCGGGCCTGGAGAGCGCCTGCTCCACCTCGTGACGGTCCTCGAGGTTCACCGGTGCCACCTCCACCCCGAAGTTGGCCAGCAGTGCCAGCAGACCCGTGGTGCCCCCGTACAGCTCCCGGGCAGCCACCACCCGCTGGCCGGGCCGGGTCAGGGCCATGAGGGTGGCGGTGATGACCGCCATGCCAGAAGCCAGGGCCAGTCCTGCCCCGGCTCCTTCCAGGGCGGCCACGGCCTGCTCCAGGCGGGCCACACTGGGGTTTCCCATGCGGGAGTAGATGTAACCCGGGGCCTGGCCGTCCTGGACGTGGTCCAAAAGCTCCAGGGCGCGAAACCTCCAGACTGAAGACTGGTAAATGGGCGGCACCAGGGGACTGGTAGCCGAGGGCGGATCCTCGTCTCCCAGGTGCGCCAGCAAGGTAGCCAGCCGGTTGCGTTCGTAGTCCATGGCTATCCTCCTAACTGTGGCGGAGTACCCGCCCGGCTCTCACGTCCAAGAGCCGCCCGTGGCTCACGGCCAGCCGGCCGTTGACCAAAACGTGGCGGATGCCCAGGGGGTACGCACCCGGCCGGTCCAACGTGGAGGTTTCCCGCACCTGGGCCGGGTCGAACACCACCACGTCCGCCCAGTACCCCACGGCCAAAAGCCCACGGCCCGCCAAGCGCGCGCGCCGGGCGGGCAGGGTGGTCATTTTGTAGACGGCCTCCTCCAGGCCCAGCACAGCCTCGTCCCGCACGTAACGACCCAGCACTCGTGGGTAGGTGCCGTAGGCCCGGGGATGCACCGTGCCCATGGGATCCTCCAGGCTGTCCCGGCCGCCGGCGTCGGTGCTGACCATGGCAAACGGGTGCTTGAGGATGCGCTTGACTTCCTCTTCATCCATAAGCCCGGCCACCTTGACCTGCAGCTGATTTCGCAACAGCAACTGCGCTATGGCCCGGGCCAGGCTCAGGCCCTGCGCATCGGCAAATTCACCCACCGTTGAGCCCACGGCTTCGGGAGTGCCATCGCACCAGGCGATGCCCAGGCCGGGCAACTCCCGGTCCTGGGCCAGCTCCTTTTCCAGGGCGTCCAGTACCCGCTGGTCTTCCAGGGCAGCCAGGGCCCCGGTCAGGTCGGGCGGTAACAGCCTGCCCAGGCGCTGCCGGAGGCTGAATACCTGGCTGTAGTTGTACGGGTAGACATCCAAGAGCACGTCTACACCGCTCTCCCGGGCCTGTTCGATGGTGCGCAGGAGCCTGGGTGCCTGCCCCCAGTTGGGTTTCCCCCATACCTTGCAGTGAACCACCTGCACCGGCATGCCCGTGTCCCGGCCGATGCCCAGCGCCTCGTCTAAAGCTTCGAACAACCGTTCTCCCTCGCTAATCAGGTGGCACGCGTAGAGCCCGCCCCACTTGGCAGCCGCGCGGCAAAGCTCCAGCACTTCCCCGGCCGGGGCATACTTGCCGGGCACGTAACTTCTGCCAGCCGAGAGGCCAAATGCCCCAGCGGCCATGCTCGCTTCCACCAGGTCCTGCATGCACCGTATCTCTGCGGGCGTGGCCGGCCGTTGGTCGTGGCCCATGACAAAGTCGCGCACGGTCCCCTGGCCCACCAGCAGGGCGATGTTCACGCCGGTGCCACGGGATTCCACGTAGCTTAGAAACTCCCCTAGGGTAGTCCAGTGCCGCTCGGCAGGCCCGGCCGGGTCCAGGCCCCACGCGGCCATCCGCGCAAGCCAGCGCTCTTTCATGGCCGGACTGAGGGGGGCGGCCGACCCACCGCAATGGCCCGCCAAGACCGTGGTGATGCCCTGGGCCAGGCCACTGCGGTTCAGCGGGCTTTCCATCACTGACCGGTCGGCGTGAGAGTGCACGTCCACAAAACCCGGCGCAACCACCAACCCCCGGCAGTCCAGCACCTCCCGACCGGGCAGAGTCCCTCCCCGGCGACTTATGGCGCCGATGCGCCCCTTTTCGATGGCCACATCCCCCAGAAAACGAGGCTGGGCACTGCCATCCACGATGACGCCGTTTTGTAAGACCAGCTCAAACACGCAAGTTCCTCCCCCACCCCACGCTTTGCCTCTCTGGGAGCACCATGCCTCTTTCGCCTGGGTTTGCCAGCATAGCCCGGGCCGGGGACCATGCAAACTAACCGGGAGGTGGAAGCGTGGAGACCCTGACCAAGGACGAAGCCGTCATCTGCATCATGGTCTCATTCCTGGTGCTCATCGCCGTTGCGGTGGCTTTGGGCATACTGGACGCATCCTCTGCAGCTCGCCTGCCCGGGGCTCCCAGCTTCCTGGCGGACTTGTTCACTTCCCTGGCCCGCGGGTTCCGCTGGCTGTCCCTGGCTGGGCTCGTGGCCGGACTGGTAGGGACGGTGCTGCTTCCTTCTCGTCCCGAGGCTTGACTGCCAGTCCGGCGGCAGCCAGCAACCGCTCGACCTCCCGGGGGGCAAGGTGCCGCCATTGGCCCGGGTTGAGTTCCCCGAGGTTCAAGGGTCCCAGGCGTACACGCTTGAGGCGGACTACTTCGTGGCCAACGGCCCGGCACATGCGCTTCACCTGGTGCTTGCGGCCTTCGTGGATGGTGATGCTGAGCACGGTGGCATTCTCTAGCTCCTCCACTACCCGCACCCGGGCCGGGGCCGTGGGTCCGTCGGCGAGGGTCACTCCACGCCGCAGGGCAGTCAACGCCGGGCGCGAAGGGTGTCCTGTCACATCCACCAGGTACGTCTTGGGCACCTCGCGACTGGGATGGGTGAGAGCAAAGGCAAGGTCGCCATCGTTAGTCATGAGCAAAAGGCCACTGGCGTCGTAGTCCAGCCTGCCCACAGGATAGACCGGGTGCTCCAAGGGGGGTAACAGGTCCATCACCACTCGCCTGCCGCGAGGGTCGCGCCGGGAGGTCAGGTAGCCACCTGGTTTATGCAACATGATGTAAGTCTTGTGGCGGGGCACCTCCTGAAGCAGTACCCCGTCCACCCGGATCTCGTCCAGCTCGGGGTCGGCCTGGGTACCCGGCCTGGACACCACATGGCCGTTCACCTTCACCCGGCCCTGGGAGATGATGTCTTCGCAGTGTCTCCGCGATCCCAGGCCCGCCTGGGCCATGATCTTGTGCAGCCGCTGGCGCGTCACGGTCATCCCTCCCACTCCCCAGTTTCGCTCCGCGGTGGCCTCACACCTCCAAGCACCGCTCCTAGTGTTTCTTGGAGACTCCAGTGCCACCCGCAGAATAGTATGGAAGGGCCGGGGTGGAGGTGGAAGGCAGTGAAGCTGGGGTTGGAGCTTCTGGCCGCCGTGGAGCTGGAGTTTCGGCCGGGAGACTACGTGGAACTCGAGCTCATGTTGGATGGCCATGCGGTCCCGGGCAGCGTGGGCCGGGACAACTATGAACTGCACCTGCTGCTGGCGCCGGGGAGGCGCCTGGGAGCCACCGGGAGACTGAACGTGATCAACTTCGACTGGCGGCCGTGGGGTCTCAACACCGGTGCGCGCCCGGCCTGGCCCGTGCACTTCCCCAAGGGCCGCGGCGGCTCTCTGGAGGTGAGACTGCAAAGCAACGTGGTGGCCGGGGAGACCCAGGCCCGAGCTCAGCTAGTCCTGCGGGCCGTGGCCCTGTGTACCAATCGGGCGGGTGCCACTTCCCGCGCGGCGGCCGAATGGCCACTGTCCAGCGCGACCATAAGACTGAGGGAAACGGCAGGTGCCCTCTACATCGCCCTGCCCCCGCTGCCGGCCGTCCCTGCGTAGCGCCACACTTGCTGCCAGAGGGCGGCTGGCCCGTCCAGGAAAACGTCGGTCACAAGCACCGGGGAGATTTCGCGGATGGCGGACAGCAAGTGGCCGGCATCCACGTATTCTGCCCGGTACTCCCCGCCGGTGCCGGGCGCCGGGTAAAAGGGGTTTACGGTGATGGCCAAAAGCGGCACCGTGTCTCGCACGGTCACGCCATGCCCGGCCTGGGCCAGGCTGGCTATGGCCTGCGCCGTTCCTTCCGGATCACCCGCTGCCAGCAGGTGCAGGGGATGAGAGAACACCACTTCCAGTTTAACCTGCGCCGGTAGGGCTCTTCGCAACGCCGAGAGGGCAGCGCTGTTGACACTGCCCGGGACATAGGCAGTGGCCAAGCCAGCCTTACCCGCTACGGCCCCAGCTGCCCGGGCCAGTTCCTCGCCCCAGGCCGGTGCCAGGAGGGCGGGATAGCGCAGGGCAACGGCCCCGTGTGGCCCCAGGACCTGCAGGTTACCGCTTTTCTCCAGGGCCCACTTCTCCCAGCGGGGCAGCGCCAACAGCTGGCAGATGGCACCGGTTTCCCGGGCCACCCGCTCGGGTTCGGGATGACGCGCAGCCCCGGTGGCGATCACCAGGCCGTGGACGGCAGTCATGGGTGCAAGCCTGCCGAACGCCCCGTCCACCAGCACCAGCCGGGCGCCCAGCCGGGCCAAGGTCATGGTCACGTGTGACAGGTCCCGGGCCGTAGCCGGGCCTGCCAGCACCGTGCGGGCGGGCCGGTCTGCCCGGGCCGCCACCACTCGCCCCAGGGCGGTGAGTACCGGGTGCGCGTCGCACACGGCCAGGGAAAACTCCGACCGGCCCCGCACCCCGGCTTCGGCCGTGGCCACCCAGGTCCCGGCGGGCACGGTGACCCGCGGTTTGGGCAGGCCGGTAACGTGGTCCCGGTCTTCCCCATCGTAACCGATGCTGGTCAGGCCCACGGCGATGCCCAGGGTCGCCGCCTCGGCCATGAGCGCTCTTAGAACCGTGGTCTTGCCGGTGTTCTTGGCCGTGCCGGCCACGCCCAGCACGTAGCAGGTCATCGCAACCAGACCGTTCCCCGCCCGGCCCGGCCGGGGTAGGCACCGTCCTCCGGGCTGCCCAAAATCCCCTCGTACAATGCGGCCACGAAGGAACCGCGGGAAAGGACGGCCCCGAGCACGTTGGCCACGCCTTCCACCAGCTGTGCAGCCCATTCCTCCGCCCTTGGGCTGGGGGCAATGGTGGTGCGTCCGAAAAAGCGGAAAGCCTCGGCCGTAGCCCGCAGGGTGTCCACCCGCGACCCTCCGGCAATGGCGCCACCCGAGTAGGCTTCGTCCGTGGAGGCGATGGAGATGGCGTCCACGTCCAGCGACGAGGCCAGGGCGGCGTGCAGTGCCGTGGTCGTCGCCGACTGGACCCGGTCTTCGGTGTGAGTCAAAAACCCGATGGGGGCTCCGGGCCAGATGGGAGCGTCCATGATCCTCCTTAGGGCCATGACCTTGGCAGCGTTATAGTCCACGAAATTGTCGTCCATCTGCCCATTGATCATCACGTCTGGAGAAAGGCAGAACAAAGGCTGCAGTATGGGGCGGGCGCCCAGGCGGACGGCCATGGCCGCGCCAATCAGCATGCCGGCGAAAGCCTTGTGGGCCGGCACCCCGCACAGTTCTTCGTTGGTCACCACGTCAAAGGCCATGCCAGCTTCGGCGGATAGCCGCATGCACTCTACCCCGTCCACGGCCAGGCGCTCCGGGTCGGTCCCGGCGCCCAGCGACCCGTAGGCAATGTTGACCTTGGTCAGGTCGGCTCCGGCGGCTGCCGCCAGCACTACGGTCTCGGGAGTGTTAAGGCCCCGGTGGGCACGCACCTGCCACAACGTGGATGCCTGGCGGGAAGCGCTGGTCCGGGACAGGTTTTCGTAAGTCAGAAGCGACCCGTCCTGCTCGTGGGTGTGATACCCCTCCATGAGTCCCTCGCGCCGGGCCGCCCACGATGGGTCAAAGTGAACGACGCCGTCGGCACCCCAGCTTTCGGCGACGTGGATGTGGGCAATGTCCATGAAGGGGCAGCCCGTGCCGTACTGGACGAATACCAAGGGACGCGTGCGCCCATGACGGAGCGGCTTCAGCTGGGCAGGCCCCGAGGTCCGGGCCACCAGTTGCTCCAGGGCAGCCACCTCGACACCACTGAGCGGCCGGGTGCGGGCCACGCGCTCGCCCCGGCGATAGAAACCCTGGATCTGGCGGTCGCAGTGGCCAAGATACTGGTCGAGCAGCTCCTGGCGCAGTGTGGCGTGGTCTTCCGGCGACATCCTCCCATAGCCCAGGGCGATGGCGGAGTTGATGAGTTCCCGCCGGATGCGGCCCCGCTCCACGGCTGGAGAGGTCCGGGCTGTGGCCCACTCAATAGTGTCCCGGGCGATGGCATCCAAGGTCTTGGCCAGCCCGGGGTCGTGCACCCGATAAGAATACCCGGAGGTAAGGTCGCCCTTGTCCCGGCTACTCATCACTTCAGCGACCACCGGGGCCCGGCCCTCCACGAAAGCCACGGCTTCCTCCGGGGACGTGCCGGGTCCGAAACCCCGGTCGTACCCCAGTTCGGCAGCAAGTTCCGGCCGGATGGCCATGCCACCCACTCCCAGCTGCACCCTCCCCCTGAGTCCCGCCGCTTCCATCACGTCCACCAGCCGGGCCAGCACCTCGGGGACGTTATACCCGAGGGTGCGGCCCACCAGCACCGAATGCACCTCTTCTTCCACTGCGCGCTGCACTATCTCGTCGACGGAAAGGTCGGGCTGCAACAGGATAGTGGTATGGCCCGCCCGCTCCAGCGCCCTCTTTACCAGTTTCAGCCCTACATCGTGTACCGGGTCAAGCGGTGCCAGCAGGACCTTCTTGGCCGCCAACGCCATCACCGCCTTCCCGTTCATGCATCCACCCGTAACGGTCTCCCGGCCGGTGAACATACGCCCTGATCCTCACCCGGGCTCCCAGGCCCCGCCATTCGACGAAAACGATGTCTGCCTGTCGCAACCCCATGTCCGCCGCCAGCGCCAGGGCAACGGTCCTGGCGTCTTCCTCATGCTCACACACCAAGAAGGTCTCCACGTCGATGGCGTCGAGCACCCGGTCTTTTGCCCTCACTCCCGGCTCCCCCTTGCTCATCAAAGATGAGTCGCCTTCCCCAAAAAAAAAGAGACTAGCGAGCCCCGGTCCCGTTCTCTGCGTGAACGGTTTCCCAGTACTGGTTCACGTCCCGGATCACGTTCTCAATATGAGCTTCCATGGCCCTCTCGGCCGCTTGAGCATCCCGCCGCGAGATGGCCAACAGCACCTGGCGGTGATCAGCCGCTATGGTGCTCTTTACCCACTTGCGTATATAGTCGAGCACCGGGGACAGCAGGCCGTCCTGGTGGATGAGGTCCACGGCCGCCATGAGCACCCGGTTGCCCGAGGCCCTGGCCACCAGCCGGTGAAAGCGGACGTCCTGCTCGGGCCCCCCGCCACTCTCCGAGAGCTCGTGCAGGCGCACGGCGTCCTCCATCTCCGCCACGTCCTCGTGGCTGGCGCGGGCCGCCGCCAGCCGCGCCGCTTCCCGTTCTATGGCCCGGCGGGCTACCAGCACGTCCACGAGATCCTTGAGGCCCGGGCCCCGCAGTGCGTTGAGAAGTTCCTGTCCAGAGTTTGAACGGCGGCGCTCTGCCGCCAAGTCCTCTAAGTGCTGCTGCCCGGACCCGGTTAAGACCCGGCCCCGGTAGCCCAGGCGAAGCGTATAACCCCTGGTGTCCAGTTCCCGTAGTACCCGGCCTGCGGTGGCTTCGCTGATGTCGAATCCCAAAGACCGGAGCCATTCGGCCACCGAGCCTGAGCCGACGGGCTCGCCCTGGTCGTGAATGTACTTTAGCAGCTGGTATTCCTGCTCTGCTCTGGCAGGCAGCACCGATCAACCCTCCTTTTTACCGAGCCGGTCCAAAACGACCAGCAATATCAGGAGAAACAGTACGGCTACGATCTCGTTGTAGATCCCCATCTCTCGCCGCGGAAAGGCACCGCGGCCCACCTCCAGCCTGCAGTGTGCTGCAGTCCATTCTATGCCGGAGGCGTGCGTGGGGTCATCGCTCCCTGCCCGGCTTCAGCCCGGCAGGGAGCAGCCCGTTACTGTTCTTGCCCTATGAGAAATACCCGCTGTATCTACCCACGATCTCCAAGAGCCTAACCAGGCCCTTGATGACCAGGCGCATGGTCTCGGTGTTGAGCGCGCCGTCGGGCTCGCTGGTGCCCTGGCCCGGCGACAAGAACAGGTTCCCGTCGTAGCAGATAGTCGGGATGATGCCCATCTGCGAAAGACCGGCCTGGATCACGTGAGAGCCGCCATACATGTCCTCGATGGTGAAGATGGGGAACCCTAATTCCTGCCCGTTCCAGGTGCGCTCGTAGTTGATCTCCACCGTGGTGCAGTTGTAAGACTTGGAGATCACCAGTTTGTCCGTGAACTTGGCCGGGAGGGCCTTGAATTCCTCCTTCACCAAGTCGTAGAGCTGGTCCACCGGATCGGTGAGGAGTTTGGGGTTGTCTCGCAGGGTCTTGAGCACATGGACCTGCGTGAGCAGGGCTTCCTTGCCCGGGTCCTGGGTCACGTAGGCGGCCTTGCCATAGGAAGCCAGCGTGCCCCACCGATCGCCGTGCATGCCCAGGGCGCGCCGGATGCCTACCATGACATCCTCCCGGCCGATGATCAGGCCGCTGGTAGCCGCGCCCGTGGCTTTGTCCATGCTGTAGACCATGGCGTCGGCACCGATCTTGCGGATGTCGGTACCCACAAAGGGAAGGCCCCAGGCGTTGTCCACCACGTAGGGGATGTTCATCTCGGCCGAAAGCTGCCCCAAAAACTTCTGGAGCAGGGGCGTACCCTCTTCGTCCTTGGCACCGTAGCCGTAACCAGGGGTGTCATAGCCCAGCGACGTAATGCCGGTGACGAACGCCACGTGGTCCGCGGCCAGGCGTGCAATCTCGTCGATGGACGCTTCCGGGTCCACTTCCAAAAGCATGGGTACCGGCCAGTACTTGATGCCGTGGTTCTCGTAGCGGGCCCCGGCCAACGGTGCCAAGATTACGTCCAGGTCGGTGAGCCGCTTGCCGTAAAATCCCAGCTCGCCCGCGGTCACACCTCTATCGGCCAGGTAGTCCTTGTACTTGGGGGGGAACGGCCGACCATAGGCGGCCTGGTGATGCATGTGTTTTTCGTAAGGAGCGATGTAGCGTGCACGGTAGGATGAACCCCGGCCCGTGAACGGGGGAGTGAACAGCACATCGTAGGACACCCAGAGTCCAGCCTCGCAGGTGTTTATGGGACACACGTCGTACTCGTCCCCGTAGACATCCTTGACGACCTCGCGGATCTCTTCCACCAGGCGCGAAAGTGGTATCACTTCCCGGGCTCCTTGTTCGGCCACATGCAGGACGTCATCGCGCATGGGCGCAGGACAGCCGGAGATGGCACCGGTCAGGCCTACCTTCCCCCTGAGCTCGGCAGGAAGCCCAATCTCGTCCGCGGCCTTCTTGGCCTCGTTGTAGATGTTGGGGATATTGGCCTGTAGGTGTTTGTACATCTGGAACTTGTACTTGAACTTGGACACAGCACACTCCTCCTCTTTTCAGCCAGTTTTGACGCGCACTATCATTTCCACCTCTACGGCCGCGCCCAACGGCAGCTCGGCCACTCCCACTGCCGACCGGGCGTGGGCCCCGGCCTCACCGAAGACCTCCTTGATCAGTTCGGAGCATCCGTTCACTACTGCCGGCTGGCCTGTGAACCCAGGTGCACTGGCCACAAACCCAGTGACCTTGACTACCCGCTCTACCCGGTTAAGGTCGCCCAAGGCCGCCTTCAAGGCCGCCAGGCAGTTTATGCCGCACATCCTGGCCGCCCGGTAGCCCTCCTCCGGGCTCACACTCGCACCGACTTTGCCCGTAACCTTCAACACCCCGGCCTCGCTGGGGAGCTGCCCGGATATGTAGACCCATTCCCCGGCGGTAACCGCCGGCACATAGGCCGCCACCGGCTTGGCCGGCTGGGGAAGGACTATCCCCAGATCTTGGAGCCGCTTTTCGTAATCCATGTGTTCACCCCTTCTCATTCCATGGCCTATGGTCACTCTGTCCCCAACCGCAATGCCCAATTCCTCGCCCGAAAGCCGGTCCTTTCCTCGTACCACCACGTTAAGGTGGTTGGGCGCATGGGTCAGGTCGAAACCGGCCAGCGTCCAATCAACACCCGCCCAGCTCACGCGGTCGCCGGTCACCGCGACTCCCCCGGTTACCACTTCAAAGAAGGCAAGGTAGCCAATGCTATCCACCCGGCTGCCCGGACCGGCCGCAGCTTCGCACGTAACGATGAGCTCGTGGATCTCGCCATGCAACAGGGCCCGGGATATGGGCTTGATCAGTTCCAGGCCCCGGCCGTCCAGCTGGCCGCGCAGGACGGCCACCACCGTGCCGGTTATCTCGCGTTTGGAGCCGTAGGGACTACTTGCGAAGGCGCCACGCAGGTAAGGATCGCTCACCGCTACCACTCCTCATCAGTGATGAGTAACTAACCGTAGAAATGAAAGGTCCGTTTGCCTAATTCTAGCACGCCCCCTGATATCCTGCAATCGGCGTCAGCAAATGCGCCCCTTACCCGCTGGTGGAAAACAGAAGCCGGCAAAAGTAGACAGCCGCCACGAACCCGGCCAGATCACCCAAGAGCCCGGCGGCCAGGGTGTGCCGGATCCGCCTGATGCCCACCGCGCCGAAATACAGGGTAATGATGTAGAAGGTAGTGTCAGTGGCGCCCTGGACGGTGGATGCCAGGCGCCCCACAAACGAATCGGGACCGAACCTCCCCAGCAGTTCGGCCAACAAGCCGAAGGAGGCTCCTCCCGACAAGGGGCGCACCAGGAACAAGGCCAGCAGATCCGTGGGCAGCCCTAGTCGTCCAGTGATGGGGGCCAGTGGCCGGGCCAGTGCCTCGAGTGCTCCGGAACTGCGAAAGATCGAAAAGGCAAAGAAGATGGCCAGAACATAAGGCAGGATGCGCGCAGCCAAGCTGAGACCCTCCTGGGCTCCCTCGATGAAAGCCGAATACACGTCGATGCGGCGCGCGGCCCCAAACAGAGGTATGCCCACGATCATGGATGGCACGGCCCAGCGCGAGACGAAGGTGAAAAGCTCCTGCACGGCGTCACCTCCGCCCTGGGCCCCGGAGCAAGGCCTCACTGGCCAGGGCCACCAGGGTAGAGGCGACCGTGGCCAGAAACACCGCGCCCACGATTTCCGCCGGGGCCCGCGACCCCAGGCTGGAGCGCAGGCCGATCACGGCGGCCGGGACCAGGGTCAAGCCGGAGGTGTTCAGCACTACGAACCTGCACATGGCATTGGAGGCTTGACCTGGGTCCGGGTTCAGCGCTTGCAGCTGTTCCATGGCCTTGAGGCCGAAAGGCGTCGCGGCGCTGCCCATGCCCAGAAGGTTCCCGCCGATGTTCATGACCAGCGCGCCCATGGCTGGATGGCCCCGGGGCACGTCCGGAAACAGGGCGTGGACTGCTGGGGACACGAGTTTGGAGAATACCCGCATGAGGCCGGACCGGTCTGCCACTTTCATAAGCCCCAACCACAGGCACATCACTCCCACAAACCCCAAGACTGTCTCCACGGCGCTCTTGGCCGACGCCAGTGCCGAGCTGGTGACCCGGTCGATGTTGCCGGTCAGAGCACCGTAGGTCACTCCCCCGATCACCAGCGTAAGCCAGATCAGGTTTATCACTGCCATCCCCCCGCAGCAGATCTATGAAACGGGGAAACGGCTTAGAAGAAGCTGCGGGGGACTGTGTCCCCCGCATCCGGCTATCTCATGTTCGCTTCTGCAAACTCGATCATGCGCTTTACCATCTGGCCGCCGATCTTGCCGCCGAGCCTCCCACCCACAGCGCCGCACTCGCGGCTGGTCATGTTGCCCCAGCCTACGGCCTGCAGCTTGTCCAAAAGGCCCAACTCGCCTGCGACCTCGTACTTGTAGTGGTCCATAGCCCGGGCAAAGCCCGGTTCGTTGGCTTGAGTTGCAGAGATCAGGCCGAGTTCCTGAGCGACTTCGTACTTGAAACGATCAAGGGCCGGCCCCGCCCCCGGGACCAGGCGCTCGGAGTTTCTCCGTCTGCCCACGTTCTCGCCTCCCTTCTGAGCTAGCCACTACTTAGTCTGCCGTTGTCGCGGCACGGGCAAACATCCCTAGAGCCTGCTGGGCCCGCCCGGGCAGCTTCACCGGCACTCGGCCGCGCGTGCCCCCGGGCGTGTGCGCCTGCAGCTGGTTGCTGTGCCCGGCGCCCGGGCCTTGCCGGGAATTCCGGGCCGTCTCCGGTGGCATGCTATGTCAAGGAAGGGAGGCGCAAAATGGCCAAGATCATGTCCGACCAACTCAAGGACTGGCTGGCCCAGGACATGGGCGTGGCCCACATTGTCAGGAACCAGGGCTGGGCGTATGTTCCGTCGCGGGAGTGTGGCCGCCTGGTCCAACAGGCTTTGCTCCATGCCCAGGCCCGGCTGGCCGCCGGACGGCAGGCCCCTTCACTTCCACGTTAGACCAGTCCCGGCCGCCCTCGCGGCCGGGGTCTTCAGTCTGCAGGCCCGCCAACTGCAAAACCCCGGAAATATCCTGGTAGTCGCTGAGCACCGGCGCGAACAGGTCTCCGGCGCTTTCCAGGCGGGGAAAGATCGTGGTCATGGTATACGGGCGGGAGAAATCGTTAAGCTCCGACCAGTCCAGGGGAGCCGACACCGGGGCCCCCGGGTGAGGACGGGGACTATATGGGGCGGCGATGGTCTTGCCCATGATGTTCTGGAGGTAATCAATATAGACTTTCCCACCCCGCTTTCTCACCGCTCGCTCCAGGGTGATCAGCCCAGGGGCTTGCGCCAGCAAGAACCGGGCCAGGTAGGCCACGAATCCCGCCGACTGGGCGTAGGTGAACCGGGGCAGCAAGGGAACATAGACGTGAAAGCCCGTGGCCCCAGATGACTTCAAGTACCCGCGTAGTCCGAACCCGTCCAGGATCTCCTTGAGCATGCCCGCCACCGCCCGGGCCTCTGCCAACCCGGCAGGTGCCGCCGGGTCCAGGTCGAACACCGCCCAGTCCGGGTGCTCCGGCGCCCGGCTCCGTGAAAGCCACGGGTGCACCTCGATGCAGGCCTGGTTACCCAGCCAGGCCAGGGTGGCGGCATCAGCCCCGGTCACGAACCTGAGGGTCCGGCGGGCGCTGGGACTCCCGTAGGGTTCGGTGTGCACCCACTCCGGGGCGTAGTCCGGGCAGTCCTTTTGGTAGAACCACTTGCCGTGGATGCCGTCGGGGTAGCGGGTGAACACCAGGTAGCGGCCGGCCAGGTACGGGGAGAGGATGCTCGCCATGTTCACGTAGTAGAAAACCAAGTCGGCCTTGGTAAGGCCGCTTTCTGGCCACATGAGCTTGTGCGGGTTGGTCAAGACGAACTCCCGGCCGTCAATGGTCACCCGGCGGCACTGGTTCTTCATACTCCCCCTCCTCCCAGCCGGGCAGGCGGCAGCTTTGCGGGTCAACGTCCGGCCTTATGCCCCGGAACACCGGATGGCGCAACTGGAGATCGGGGGTAAACTCCAGGTACTCCACGCTACACACCAGTTGAGGTTCAACCCACAGTACTCCCCGGCTCCCCTTGGGCTGGGGCACCCGGGCCCGGAGCCGGGCCAGGATGGACCCGGCTTCGGCTTCGCTAAACCCGGTGCCTACCTGTCCCACCGACACCAGCTCACCGTGGAGGTAGCAGGCCAGCACCAGCGCCCCGAGGGCCCGGCCCTTGCCCGCTGTGACACCGGCGATGACACAGTCGAGGGTACGGACATTACGGACCTTGAGCCAGTACCCGGAACGCCTCCCCGGCAGGTACGGGCTGGCCATTTCCTTGGCCATCATGCCCTCCAGGCCTCTTTCCACCACCGACCGGTACAAGGCGCGCCCGGCGCCTTTCACCACCGGGGATAGCTGGATGGCCTCGCCCGGCTCCATGCCTTCCTCCAGGAGGGCCCGGCGCCGGTGCCAGGGAGCATCCATGACCGGCTCCCCACCGGTCACCAAAAGGTCAAACGCCATGTACACCACTGGCCCGCCACCGCGCCGCAGACGGCTGAAGCTCGGCCTGCCGTTGTGGTCAAAGGCGACGATCTCGCCATCCAAGATGGCCGGAACTGACCGCACGCTGGCTGCCACCGCCCGCAGCGCCGGGAAGGTTGGGGTCAAGTCCTTGGCGTGGCGGCTGTAGAATGTGCACGCGCCCGCCGTCACGTGGGCCAGCGCGCGGTAACCGTCCCACTTGATCTCGAAGACATGCCGGTCCGAGTCAAAAGGTCCCGGCGCGGTCTCCGCCAGCATGGGAGCGAAGATGCCGAGAACAGTCATCTCCCGGCTGCTTCACGGGCGCGTTCTTCTTCGGCCAGGGCGATGCTCTGCCTGAGCGCCTCCATGAGATCGATGACCCGGGCCTGGTGCGGTTGTGGGGCCCGGGCAACTTCCTGCCCAGTGATTTTCGCCCTGATGATCTCCAGGAGCTGTTCCCGGTAGGGGTTTTGGTACTTGGCCGGGCTAAACGGCGTGGCCAGGCTCTCGATGAGCGTGCGTGCCATCGCGAGTTCCCGCGGGTCCGGTTCGGTGACTGCGTCCAGGCCCTGCAGCACCCCGGCCGGGCGCACCTCGTCGGGGAAGAACATGGTCTCCATGGCCAGTACCCGCTGGTCCAGGACCCGCACGGTGGCCAGGGTCTCCCTGGCCCTGATGGCCACCTTGGCCAACCCGATGCGGCCGGTTTCCTGCATGGCGCGACGCAGCAGGCCGTAGGCCTTTTGCCCGCCGTCGGCGGGCTCCAGGTAGTAGGTGCGGTCGTAGTAGACCGGGTCGATCTCAGACAGGCTGACAAAGTCGATGATATCCACCGAACGAGTAGTGCGGGCGGGGATGACCTCGAAGTCTTCCTCGTGCATGATCACGTACTGCCCGCGCTCATATTGGTAACCACGCACAATCTCCTCGACCGGAACCTCCCGCCCGCAAGTCGGACACCATTTGACGTAACGCACCGGCGTATGGCAGACGGCATGCAGGTAGTTGAACTTGGGATCTTTCCGCTCGGTGGCCGCGTAAAGGCGCACCGGGATGTTTACCAGTCCAAAGGAAATGGCGCCTTTCCACAGAGCCCTCACGGGCGCCCTGCCCCCTCCCCTGCCGCCCGGTGCCTAGGGACCTTGTCCGGGCGCCACCACGGTCCCGGGGGTGGCCGGGTTGCGTTTTACCATGCCCTGGATCTGGGTGAGAACCTGTGGCGCCAGGTCGATGAGCCTGTCGAACACGGCTCCTCCATCCACCGGCAGCATCCTGACGGTGCCCTGGCCGACCACCAAAAAGCCCACGGGCTGCACGGTCACACCTGCGCCGCTCCCGCCGGCAAAGGGCATGTCCGCCGTTTCCGGCCCGTGGCGCTTTCCGTTTTCGCCCTCATACTCGCCACCACCGGCGGCGAAACCAAAGGTGACCCGGGATACGGGCACGATGACGCTGCCATCGGGACTCTCCACCGGATCGCCCACGACGGTATTGACGTCCACCATTTCCTTGATACTCTCCATGGCCGTCTTCATGAGGCCTTGGATGGGATGTTCATCAGCCACTGGGGTCTATCACCTCTCTTGTGAGGAATCGGAGCAGACATGGTAATACAGCGTTTATAATGTGACCGCCCCTAAGTTCAAATATGCAGATAAACTCGGTGCTCGACTCGTTGAGGTCAAACCGGGGCTTCACGCTGACCCGCACCGTGCCGGGCGGCCGGGGTAGGCGGTGCTGCCAAGTTCCCAGGCTGATCCCCTTGAGGGCCCACGCCCAGCCCGTGTAGATGCCCGTGCGGGCCGGGTCCGGGTCACCGATCTCCGACCGCCAGACTACCTTCACGAACCGGGCCCGGTGGGCCAGTTTCTTGGTGCCTATGTGGAACAACCGCCCGGTACGACGGGCGGTGTTCAGGGCCGGTATGGCGCGGGACAGGACGTCCCGGACCCGGGACAGCACCTCGCCGGGCGATGCGGGGCTCTCCCCGGCCTCCGGACCATGGCCCTCCTCTCCCGACACCTGGTAGCGATACTGCAGCCGTTGGCCCCAGGCCGTCACCAAGACCACGGTCTTTTCTTCCTTGCCTCGCCGACGGTAGGTGACGTGAAATCTCAGCGGCACCACGTAAACGCTGGCCGCCGCCACTGCCAGCACGGCACCAGCAGCCAGCGCTCCTGCCAGCCAGCCCATGCACACCACCCCGCTCCTGGACCATGGCTTTTACGCAGTATTGTGCCCAGGCAGGCAGGAGTACATAATAAAACGGCGCCGCCCTGCGCCGTCTCTATACCAGGTCTGGCTGGTCCTCTTCGGGCAGCGGGGGCAGCTGGTCCAGGCTGCCCAGGCCAAACTGCTCCAGGAAGTGCCGGGTGGTAGCGTAAAGGATGGGACGTCCCACCACGTTCTTGCGGCCATCCTCACAGATCAGGCCCCGTTCCAGGAGCGTGGCAATGGTGGCATCGCTGCGTACTCCCCGGATGGCGTCCATCTCGGCCCTGGTCACGGGCTGGCGGTATGCCACGATGGCCAGGGTCTCCAGGGCGGCCCGCGAAAGCTGTGGCGGGGTCCTGGTCCTGCCCAGCTTCTCCAGGACCGGCGCATACTCAGGGCGAGTCAGGAGCTGGTAACCTCCACCCAGGTACTCCAAACGTACCCCTCGCCCGGCGGCTCCGAACTCCCGGGTCAGCGCCTCCAACACATGCTTGACCACTGACGCCTCCAGGCCACTGGCAGCGGCCAGCTCCGGTACAGAGAGCGGTACCGAGGCAGCAAACAACATGGCCTCAATGACACCCCGGGCCAGTTCTCGCCCAAGGTCCACTGTCTCGCTCAAGATGCCGGCACCTCCTCGGCCCGCTGCCGCGGCCGGATATAGATTTCACCCAGCGGACGTTCCTGGGCCACCAGTACCCGCCCGCGCCGGACCAGTTCCAGTAAGGCCAGAAAACTGATGACCCACTGGCGACGCCCGCTCCGGCCCACCAGCTCGCTCAGCGACACAGCCTTCCGCCCCTGCCGCCTGGCCCGGAACACGGCCGAGACCAGTTCTCTCATGGCCGTGCCGATGGACACCAAGTCGCGGGTGATGGTGGAATAGAGCGGTGTGGCCCGGGCCAGCAGTCCGGCCAAGGCATCTCGCAGGCCAGCGGCATCTGTTCCCAGCGGGGCCACGGGTACGACCACAGGCAGGCCATTGGGACGCTCCCACTGCCGGCTGCGCTGCAGGGCCATCGACTGCAGGGCCGCTGCCGCCGCCCGGTAACTCCTGTAGGTGAGCAGTCGGTCCACCAGTTCCTGGCGCGGGTCGACCTCATCGCCGGCACCAGTCGGGGTGTCTGGGCGCGGGAGCAGCACACGCAGTTTCAGCTGCAATAACTGTGCGGCCATCACCAGGAATTCCCCGGCTGCCTCTAGGTCGCGCCACTCCTGTTCCTGGAGGTGCTGCAGGTACTGCTCGGTGATATGGGCGATGGGAATATCGTGGATATCCAGCTGGTCGCGTTCGATGAGGTGCCAAAGTAGCTCCAACGGACCCTCGAACCCCTCCAGCCGGATGGACAGTGCCGTCACCAGCCACCCTCCTGTCAGATGCGCATGGCCTCACGTACTGCCTCCAGGAGGCGCCCGGCCTCTGCCCGGGCCTTGCGGGCACCATCCCTCCTGATGTCTTCCACCAGCCGGGGGTTCCGGGCATACTCCTCTCGCCGCTCGTGGATGGGAGACAGGTGCTGGATGACCGCCCGGGCCAGGCGGCGCTTGCATTCCACACATCCGATACCGGCCCTCCGGCATGCGGCATCCAGTTCCCCGGTGGCGGCAGCGTTGAAAAGCCCGTGGAACCGGTAGGCCACGCAGACCTCTGGATGGCCGGGGTCGGTCTTGCGCACCCGGGCCGGATCGGTGACCATGAGGCGCACCCGTTCCTCAATCTCGGCCGGGCTCGCCCCGAGGCGGATCTCGTTTTCGTAGCTTTTGCTCATCTTGCGACCGTCGATGCCCGGCAAGAGCGGGACCTGGGTCAGGAGAGCCTGTGGCTCGGGGAGCACCGGGCCGTACAAGTGGTTGAAACGGCGGGCAATCTCCCGGCACAGCTCCAGGTGAGGCACCTGGTCTTCTCCCACCGGCACCAGCTCGCCCCGGTAGATCAGGACATCCGCAGACTGGAGCACCGGGTATCCGATGAAGCCATAGGTGGCGATCTCCCGCCCGGTGATTTGCTGCAGCTGCTCTTTGTAGGTGGGCACTCGCTCCAGCCAGGATAGTGGCGTGATCATGGAGAGCAGAAGGTGTAGTTCGGCGTGCTCTTTTACATCCGACTGGACGAACAGCACCGAGCGTTCTGGGTCCAGTCCCACTGCCAGGAAGTCCAAGAACATCTCACTCACGTGATTTCGGAACTCGGCGGTGTCTTCGTAACCGGTGGTAAGGCCGTGCCAGTCGGCAGCAAAGAAGAAGCACTCGTAGCCGTCCTGCAGCCGCACCCAGTTTTCTAGGGCTCCCACGTAGTTGCCAAGGTGCAGGCGACCGCTCACCCGCGACCCGCTCACTACCCGTGCCGGTTTGTCAGCCATGTCCAACTACCTCCACTCGGTCACAACCATGCCAAAAGACCCAGAGCCACTAGCACAATGGTCCTTTGGAGCCAGTACACCGCCGGCGCTATCAGTCTTCCCCCGACTCCCGTCATCAACAAGATGACTAGCAGGATGGGACCCAGATGCTCCACGTCCGCCAGCCGTTGGGCCAGACCGCGCGGTAGCACTCCCCCTAGGATACGCGACCCGTCCAGGGGTGGCACCGGGAGCAAGTTAAATATGGCCAAGGCCACGTTGATGAAAAGCCCGGCGCGCAGCATCTCGACGATGGTCTGCCACATGCCGGTAGCAGGCGCCAGGCTGATGGTGGCGACCAGCGCCAGCCCGAGCACAAAGGCCACGATGATGTTGGCCGCCGGGCCAGCCAGCGCCACCCAGAGCATTCCCCTCCTGGGGTTTTGGAAGTTATAGGGGTTAACCGGGACCGGCCGGGCCCAACCGAAGCGGTAAAACAGCAAAAGCAGCGTGCCCACGGGATCCAGGTGGGCCCAGGGCTCGAGGGTCAACCGGCCGGCCCGTCGCGGAGTGGGATCGCCCAAAACGTCGGCGACTAGAGCATGGGCAAACTCGTGAAAGCTCAAGGCTACGATAAGACCCGGCAACGTCAGGATCAGTGCTTCCAAAGAAAAGGCCACTCTCCAAGCTCCTCTCGCTGGGTCGCCTCGATTACTCGTGCTAATTATACCAAAACGGCGGGTTACCGGAAACCCCGGTCCCGCCGTCCCAGAAAAAGGGGCACTTCAGCTCGAGGAGCCTTCGCCCGCCGCCACCGGCATCCTGCCCGCGGCCAACCGGTCGGGGACCCGGTCACAGGCAACCAGGTCGGCGTAACGCTCCCTGGCTATGATCAAGTCGGCTTCGCCTTGGCCCACCAGCACTGCCGCCGGCCGCGGCAGACGGTTGTAGTTGGAAGCCATGGAGTAGTTGTAGGCCCCGGTACAGAAGACCGCCAGTACGTCGCCGGGGCGGATGCGAGGCACGGCAAGGTCCCATATGAGCATGTCGCCGCTTTCACAGCACTTACCCGCGATGGACACTACCTGGTTGCTGCGCGCTCGCGCCCGGTTGGCCACCACTGCCCGGTACTTGGCCCCGTACAGTGCTGGCCGGGGGTTGTCCACCATTCCCCCGTCCACCATGGCGTAGGTCCTGACCCCGGGGATATGCTTGATGGCACCTATGGTATACAAGGTGGTGCCCGCTTCGCCCACGATGGAACGCCCTGGCTCCAAGTACAGGCGGGGCCGCTTGAGCCCGGCCTGGTCCAGGCTCTTTTCCAAGACCCCGGTCAGCGCGCGCACGTACTGACCTACCTCCGGCGGCGCCTCCTGGCCGGTATAGCTGATCCCCAGCCCGCCGCCCAGGTTCAGTTCCTCCACTTGGTAACCGGTTTCCTGCTTGATCTCGTCCACAAGCTCGGCCATGGCTTGGGCCTCCAGTTCGAAAGCCGCTGTGTCCAGGAGCTGCGAGCCGATGTGGCTGTGCAGACCCGTCAAGACCATGGCCGGTTCATCCAGAACCCACTGGGCCGCCACCATGGCATCCCAGTTGCCCACGGTGAAACCGAACTTGGAGTCCACCTGCCCGGTGCGCACGTAGTCATGCGTGTGAGTGTCCACCCCCGGGGCGACCCGCAGCATCACCCGGGGGCGGGCATGAGCGCGCCGCGCCAACCGCGCCAGCACCTGGAGCTCATGGAAATTGTCGCAGACAAACCGGCCCACCCCTACTTCCAGGGCCAGCGACAGCTCGTCGGCGGACTTGTTGTTGCCGTGAAACAGGATGCGCTGTGGCGGGAATCCCGCCTTGACGGCGGTGTACAGTTCGCCCCCTGAGACCACATCAAGCCACATGTCTTCTTCGTCCATGATCCGGCACATGGCCATGGTCAGAAATGCTTTGCCCGCGTACGCTACGCGGAAATCCGGCCAGCACGCCGCCAGGCTCCTCTGGTATTCGCGGCACCGCTCCCGGACCAGCCCCTCGTCCACCACGTACAGCGGGGTGCCGAAACGACGGGCTAGTTTGACCGTATCACAGCCGCCGATCTCCAGGTGGCCCCGGGCATTGATCTCAATGTTGCGTCCCAGCTGCATATCGTCCCCTCCAGGTGTAGGGGAAGCGCCGGGCAAACGCAAACGACCGGGCGACGTACCGCCGGTCGTTCCCATGCGATACCCAGCCTTCCCTGCTGTGAGATAGCGCTCCACGAGGGCGGGATGGAAGACCGTCCCTCGTGACAGTGCGGCACCTGTTCGGTGCCACCCCAGCCCGGGACTTTCGGCCCGCCCCGGACTTCGGCGGAAACCCCTTTCCCCGGCCATCATCGATGCCGTTCTAAAGCCGGGTACTCTTGGTTTAACCGCGCCTCTACCTCACCCCACGTAGGCGGAATGAGGTATCTCAACCCTATTCAGTTGCGGTCATATTACCACGATGACGCTAGGCTGTCAATGGTCGGTCCGCCTTTCGCATCACGGGCATGCGCAGGGATCGTGCTCTCTGCCCGCCCTTTGGCCGTGCTTATCAGCACGCTGAACCTCTCTGGGCACCAGCCAACCTCTGCTCCCAGGTATTCACTGACAAAGCGCACGGGCAGCATGGTCCGGTCATCCCGGATGACCGGGGCCACGTCCAGGGTGTGGGCTATCCCGTTGACGTAGGCAGTGGTGCTGCCAATAGCGATTTTGACCTTGACGTCGTCTTTCTCCATGAGCACCGCCCTTTCCGTCTCCAACCACGTTACGCTGGCACCCAGCTGTCTGGCTATGACCCGGACTGGCACAAGCGTCCGGTCGTGGGTGATGAACGGAGGCACGTCGGAATAGACGTTATACCCGTCTATCACCAGCGAAGGATGGGGACGCTTACCGCTGAACCCGTAAAGCAGGTATGCCTCGCGCTCTTTCTTGAAGGCATTCAGACCCGCCTGGTACCGGTTCTCCACTTGACCGGGAGGAAGGTCCTGCTCCAACCATAGTCCTACCTTGTTGGTACCCATGACCTTGTCGAACATGACCATGGTGGCCGGAGTCGCCCCGCTCCTGGGAACCGGGAACTTCCACTGGCTCCTGGCAAGAAAGAGGATGTACAGCCCGGTCCGGGCCGGGTTGAAGCTCCGGTAGTCGGTGATGTGGAGCCTGGCACCGCCCATGGTACCTCGGTCTTCGGGCGCGAAGGTCACGCCCGGCAGGCTTGCGCTGTTGAGGAGCGCGGCGAACTTCGCCGACTTCAGGCCGGTCCCGCCGACCCACGTGAACCTATCCGCCTGCACCACCCCGGTACCCTGGGCCAGCCCAGTGGCCATGTACCCGAATACGCTGGCCAGGTTGGGGATGTTGGGAGAGGTCTGCACCCACTCCAGCCCGGTGTCCTGGTAGATCATGTCCCGGGTGTATCCTTGCATGCGGACGACCACAAGATCCGCCCCGATCAGACGGTTGAAGTAGAGGGCCAGTTCTCCGACGGTCATGCCATGGGCCATGGGCAGGATGTCCACCCCAACGAAGGTCTGGTAGCCTTCCTCCAGCACCGGCCCTTCCACTACCAGCCCGCCCAGGGGGTTGGGCCGGTCGAGGACTATGAACGGTTTGCCGTTCTCCTTGGCCGCGACCATGGCGTAGTTCATGGTGGAGATGAAGGTGTAGGTCCGGGCCCCCACGTCCTGGACATCGAATACCAGGACGTCCACACCGGCCAGCATGGCCGCCGTGGGCTTGCGCGTGGCCCCGTACAGGCTGTAGACCGGTATGTCCAGCACCGGGTGTATATAGGATTCCACGTAAGCACCAGCAGCGGCCTTTCCGTCGATACCGTGTTCGGGCCCGTATAGGGCCGCGAGGTTTATGCCCGGGTCAGCGGCAAAGATGTCGATCAAGGATTCACCGCGGCGGTTGACCCCGCTCTGATTGGTGATGAGACCAACCCGCTTACCCTCGACCAGATAGCGATACCGGTCAAGCAAGACCTCGTTGCCCAGACGAAATGATGGGCTAGTAGGCGTGGTGGCCAACACCTGGAGAAAACTGGGCAGCAACAGCAAAAGCGCCAACACAACGATGCTTGCTCTCCTCACCTGTCCACCTCCCAACTCGCGCGATACCTTTTATCTCTTCTAGACGAATATCCTGCCGGATGTGTTCGCTGTTAGCAGTGGGGAATCTGCCGCGGTCCACCCGGGTTCGCGCCTGTCCCTCCGCCGCCACTCAGGAACGCTCCGCAAGGGAAGCAAGAAGTCGACGGGCTCTCTATGAACCCGCCCGAGTTGAGCAGCCGCCACTTCCGTCTTTCGCGGTGAGCAGGAACCGGGCGGCGTCGCTCTGCTGGTGATGCCCAGGGCTGGGGCCGCGGCTCACCGGCGGACTGCCCGGCGAGGCCGTGGATCATCACCGCTTTCCAGAAACCGTCCTTTCCCCAGGTGCTCAATTGGGAGTTTTCCACCAGAACACGGCATACCAGGCAACGCCGGGCCCGGGTATGTTCTCACAGTGCGTATCCTGCGGGTCCACGACCGCCCTAGGGAGGTGAGCACAGTTCACGACCGAACCAGGATGCAGGACAGTTGCCTCGACGACCTAGCCGCTTGCCACCGGTTGCTCCGCCGCACCTTCGAAGCGCCCGCACTTGCCTCCCCAGCGGCCCAGGACCGCCCGGTCTGAACGCACCTCCACCACTTCACAGCCGTTGGCACACCCCGAGCACTGGAAGGAACGGGTCTGGTGAACGGCAAGTCCAGCATGGAACCCGCGGAAACGGCTGGCGCGTCCCCGGGTCCAAGCCAGTTCCCGGCTGAGAAGAGCCATGCCCAGGGCCCCCATGACCTTGTGATGGGCGGGCACGGTGATGGGAAGCCCCAGTTCCCGCCCGAACGCTTCGGCGATGCCCGCGTTGGCGGCCACTCCACCTTGAAACAGGACGGGCGGAAGGATCTCCTTCCCCTTCCCCACGTTACTCAGGTAGTTGCGGACCAGGGCTTCGCAGAGCCCACGTACGATGTCCCTCAGTTCATGGCCGACCTGCTGCTTGTGAACCATGTCCGACTCGGCAAATACCGCACACCGCCCGGCGATATGCACCGGGCTTTGGGACTGCTGGGCCAGGCGGCCCAATTCGGAGATGTCCAGGCCCAGCCGGGAGGCCTGGCGGTCCAAAAAGGACCCGGTACCGGCGGCACACACGGTATTCATGGAAAAGTCCACCACCACGCCCTGGCGGAGGATGATGAGCTTGGAGTCCTGGCCGCCGATCTCCAGCACCGTCTGCACGGCGGGCTCTACGTTCAGGGCAGCCACGGCATGGGCGGTGATCTCGTTTTTGACCACGTCTGCCCCGATGATGCACCCGGCCAATTGCCGCCCCGAGCCGGTGGTTCCGGCCCCGGCCACTTCCACGGTGCCCAGGCGTTCTTCCAGCCGGGACAGGCCTCGCTGCACCGCGTCAATGGGGTTACCCAGGGTGAGCAGGTAGTCTTCGTGGACCAGCTCCTTTTGGTCATCGATGGCCACCACGTTGGTACTGACGGACCCTACGTCTATTCCCAAGTAGATGACGATGTTGCCTGCCTCCTCTTGCGCCTTCGCACTGCCATGTCCACAAAGGCCTCCAGGCGGGTCTGGACTCCGGTCGGCGCGCTATGTTCGTCGAGGCTGAGGGTGAGGACCGGGATGTCGTGGTCCCGGGAAACCGCTCCCAAAACCCCCTGGGCCACGATCTCCGGCATACAGGTAAGGGGCTGGACCTGGATGACCCCGTCTATTCCCTGCTTGCTGTAGAGCACGGTGGACCCGACCGTCTCCCGGGCGTGGCCCCCGGCAAAGTGGGCCAGGTAAGGGTGGGCAGCTTCCACCCGCTCTCGTTCCTCTCGGGGCATGAACACCCGGGGGAGTAAGTTGGCCCGGATCCATTCGCCGATGTAGATGGACCTTACCACCTCCGCTCCGAGTTTCCCCAGCCTGCGTTCTAAGTCCAGGTTGGCCGCGGGCTCCAGCACCATGTAGACTTCGCCCACTACCGCAATGCGCGGCCGTTCCGGGTCCAAGGGCCCGGTGACTTGGGCCAACCCCTCCTGCCCTTCCCGGGCGGCCTGGTAGACGCCCTTGGGCGTCAGCGCCCGGTCCACCGCATCTAGGGCCCGGCTGAGCGCCAGGTCCAGGGCCCCGGGGCTCTTTTCTGCGCATCGGCATCTCAGCGCCGCGGCCTCCAGCTGGTCCAGGGCGTGGACCTTGGCCCACCCCAGGGCGATGGCCCGCATGACAGTACGATAGCTGCAACTGGGCGAAAGCTGCCGGATCTGCCTCCAAAGCTGGCCCCAGCCTTCCTGGGGCGGCTCCAGGACCACCATGCGCAGGGGAAACCCCAGCGACCGCAGGATCTTGTCCTGCACCTGGGCATAGTACCCAAAACGGCAAGGACCCGTACCGCCTCCCATGACCACCGCCTCGGCTCCCAGCTCTCGGGCTTCCAGGAAATTGCCTAGGTTAAGCTTCAGGGGATAGCAGGCAAATTCCGGGGAATACCGGGCGCCCAGTTCCACCGTGCGCTTGGAGATGAACGGAGGTACCACGGGCTCGGCCCCGATCTCCTGTACGATGGCTTTGATGGCGATGTGCAGGTTGCCCATGTGGGGAAACGTCACCTTCACGAACCTACCCCCCAGGCCACCCGGCGACCCAGCATGTCCAAAAAGGCCTCCAGCCTTGTATAGACTCCGGCCTCGCCGGAATGCTCATCCAGGGTAAGAGCCATGTAGGGCACGCGCATGGTCTGCGCAGCCTCCCGCTGGATGAGCTCGCCCACCATGGAATCGGGCCCGCACCCGAAGGATACCACCTGGATGATCCCATCCACCAGCCCGTGCCGCAATAGGTAATACGCAGAGCCGAGAACCCGCTTTTCGTACGTCCAAAACAGCGCTTTGGGCAGGCGGGCGGCAGTGGCCGCCACGGCTTTGGGCGGGATCACCTCGGCTGTGAGCACCTGGTGGCCCAGTCGGCGCAAGCACGGGAGGATCCCCATGCCCGCCCGGGCGTCGTGCACGATGTAGGAGTGACCCAGCACAGCGATGCGGTGGCGATCCCCGGACGCCAGGCACCCCGGGTTATCGGTGCCGCCCTCTCCCAGGGCCTCCCCGGCCGTGAACCCGGAAGCCATGAGCGTTTGGAACCGCCGCTGGGCCGCCAGGCCCTGCCGGCACGCGGCCAAGGCACGGCAGGCGGACGCCCCCAGGCTGTGCCCGGCGACACAGGATGCCTTGTACAGCCGGCCGGGCCCTCGCCTCAGGTCCACGGTGGTATCGATGATGCGAGCATCCTTGAAAGCAAACCGGATCATGTCCGGCAGCCCCAGGAATTTGGGACACGTGTACTCCCGCTGTTCTACGCTGACCACCCGGGGGACCCAGATGGCATCAACCCGGCCCAAGAGCTCTGCCACGTGCCCGTAGAACAGCTTTACGGGCAGGCACGCCTCGTCCACTGCCAGCCGGGCGCCAGCTTCCACCGTCTTGACCGTGGTGGGCCCGGACAGAACCACCTGGCAGCCCAGTGCCTCAAGAAATGCTCGCCAAAACGGGAAATACTCGTAGTAGAGCAAAGCCCGGGGCACGCCCACACGCAGCCGGGCCGGGGCTCTTTTTACCATGCACTCAACCTCCGCTAGTCATCTCCTGGTCCGGTCCTTGGGTTGCAGGATTTGGAAGCGTGCCCGCTGCACCGGCACAGGCAGGCGGACCAGCACCGACCTTAGGGCTGCCAGGTCCAAGGGCAGCAGCGGCCAGGTGTAGGGAACGCCAAACGACCGGGTCTTGAGCAATATCAACACGTTGAGGAGCACCCCGGCCGCCAGCCCGGCCGGGCCCGCCAAGAACACCAAGGTGACGAAGAGCAGCCGGAACACCCTCACCGCCTGGGCAAACTCCATGCTGGGCGTGGCAAAGGTCCCGATGGCGGCCACCGCCACGTAGATGACCGTCTCTGCGGCGAACAGGCCGATCTTGATGGCCATCTCGCCCAAAAGCAGGGCACCGATGAAACCCAACGACGTGGCCAGGGCATTGGGTGTGTGGATCAGGGCGATGCGGATGAGGTCCACGGCCACTTCGGCCACGATGAACTGCAGCCCCAAGGGCACCCTGCCCGGCTCCTGGGCGCCGATGAACCTCAGTGCCCGCGGCAAAAGCTCTGGCTGGGTGGCAAGCAAAAGCCAAAGCGGTGTTCCTAGCCAGGCAAACAGCATGCCCAAAAGCCGCACCCAGCGCACGTAAACCCCGATGAGCACGCTTTCCCGGAATTCCTCGGCATGTTGCACATGGTGGAACATGGTGGCGGGAAGCACCATCACACTGGGTGAGGTGTCCACGATGACCAGCACGTGCCCTTCGAACAGGTGCACGGCGGCCACGTCGGGCCGCTCGGTGTAGCGCACCACCGGAAACGGGTTCCACCAGTGGTACTTGTCCACGATGAACTCCTCGACGGTCTTTTCGGCCATGGGAATACCGTCGATCTCGATGCGCCGGATGCGCCGCTTGACTTCGTCCACCAGTTCCAAGTTGGCCAGGCTCTTGAGGTAGACTACGCACACGTCGGTCCGGGACCGCTTGCCCACCTGGAATGTTTCCGCCCGCAAGCTGGGGTCCCGCACCCGACGCCGGATCAGGGCGGTGTTGAACACGATGGTCTCCACAAACCCGTCCCGGGACCCGCGCAGCACCCGCTCCAGGTCGGGTTCTTCCGGGTTCCTGGATGGGTATTCCCGGGCATCAACGATGATGGCATCGCGCTCACCATCGATGAGCAGGGCCAGCGGGCCCGCCAGCACCTGGTTGACCACGTCCCGGAGCACGCTCACCGTCTCGGCCTCAATGAAAGTGAGGCGCTCTTCCATCAGGTCCTGGATGACGTGGGGCACCACGTCAGACCTTTCGGTCTCCAGGAGAAACTCCATAACGCCCCGCATGACCAGGTCCTTGGCAAACCCGTCCAGGAACAAGAGTGCGGCATCCCGACCGGCGATGCGGAAGCGCCGAACCAGTACGTCGAAGCTTTCCCCTTCGCCCAGCTCCTTCCCCAGGACCTCCAGGTTTTCTTCCAGCCTGCGACTGAGGTTCCGATCCAGCGGATCCCCCATGTCCTTCCCCTTTCCGCGGTACCTATCCCCCGATGATCGTGGCCAGCCACCACAGGATGCTACCGGCTGCTACCCTCAAGCACGTCGTGGCGAAGGTCCCCCGGGCACCCGCTCTGCCCCCGAATAGCTCCTGCCAGTGGACGCCGTTGCCATCCAGGGCCGTCCAACCTACCAGCGCCACCAGCACCGGCCCGGCCAGGCTGACCAGAACTGGCGAGGTGGGGTGGGCGACGGTATACCCGCTCCAGCCCCCGGCGTTCACTGCCGTCACCTGCCCACCCAGGGCGCTTACCAGGGCCACGCGTGCAGTTTCTTGGACCAGCGCCGCCACGACTACCCAGTGGGGGTGACGCGGTGCTGCCACCAACCAGGTGACCAAAAGCCCGGCCAGGTCCAGGGTGACCAAGCACAACCCTCCTAGCCCTTGGGGGTAAAGAGCAGTGCCATAAGGTAGCTGGACACGATGGCCACGGTCAGTCCCACCGCTGCCGCCCGGAGGCCACCGGAGAAGATGCCGAGAAACCCCAACCTGTCGACGTCCTGGGCAATTCCTTCCACCAGCATATGGCCGAAGTTCGGCAGCGGGATGCTGGCGCCCGCCCCGGCAAGGTCCACCAGGGGACCATACAGTCCCAGGCCGCTGGCGATGGCACCCAGGGAGACGAAAGTAACCATGACCAGCGCCGGGTTGAACCGGGTCAGGTCCAGCATGAGTTGGGCGGCCACGCAAACAAGCCCGCCAACAACGAAGGCCAGCACGAAGTCCATTACGGACTGCTCCCTTCTTGGCCAGGGTTTTCGATGGCCACGGCGTGAGCAATACCCGGCAGCGATTCTCCTTGCTGGGACGAACCGGGGCTGTGGAGACTGCCGGTGGCCACCAACAAGACCCGGTTGAGTCGCCCGGCCGCCAGTTCGCCCAGGAAGTAGCCGGCAAAAGCCGCCGCCGAACACCCGCACCCAGAGCCCCCGCAGTGCACCTCCGGTGTGAAGTCGAAGATGAGGCACCCGCAGTCTGCGAAGTTACCGCTAACGTCCAAGCCCCGGCGGCGGAGCAGCTCCATGCAGAGTTTCCTCCCCAACCGCCCCAGATCGCCGGTGGCGATCAGGTCATAGTGGGAGGGCTTGCGGCCGGTGTCTTGAAGGTGTTGCCAGATGGTCTCGGCGGCGGCCGGGGCCATGGCCGACCCCATGTCGTTGACATCCACTGCACCCATATCCACCACCCGCCCCAGGGTGGCGAAGGTTACATGCGGGCCCTCTCCCCGGCCCAGCACCACCGCGCCCGCAGCAGTGACCGTCCACTGGGCCGCTGGCGGGCGCTGGTTGCCAAACTCCGTAGGGTACCTGAACTGGCGTTCAGCGGTGTCGTGGTGGGATGAGGCCGCCGCCACCACCGCGGTAGCGTAAGCCCCGTCCACCATCATGGCCCCAAGGCTCATACCCTCCACAAAGGTAGAGCAGGCACCATAGAGCCCCACCAGGGGAAAGGGCAGTTCCCGCGCGGCGAAGCTGGAAGCGGTGATCTGGTTGAGAAGGTCGCCGCAAAGAAGCGCCTGGATATCCTGAAGCTTCAGTCCCGCCTTGTACACCGCCAGCTCCACCGCTTCGCCCAGCATGCGTACTTCCGCACGTTCCCAGCTCCTGTCCCCCAGGAGCGTGTCGCCCTTGACCACGTCAAAGTACTGGCCCAGCGGGCCGGAACCCTCCTTGGGCCCCACCACCGAAGCCCCGGACTGCACGGCCGGGCGCCCGGGGAACACCAGCGTCTGGCTGCCTATGCGCTTGCCCGCGGCGTTCATGTTCATGCCTTACTTGCCCAGCACGTACTGGATGAAGCCCACCATGACGGCAGTGGTCACCGCGTGCACGATAACCGGCCCGGCCACGGTAAACATGCGCGCTGACACGCCCAGGACAAACCCCTCGCGCCGGAATTCCATGGCTGGGGACACCATGGAGTTGGCAAAGCCGGTGATGGGGAGATTGGCCCCCATCCCGGCCAAGGGGGCCAGCCGGTCATAGAGCCCCAACCCGGTAAAGAGCGCCCCCAGGAAGATCATGACGCCCACCGTAGGGGTGCTGGCTTCCTTGGGTGTGAGGTCCCCCATGGCCACGATGGCGGCGAGAACTACCTGCCCCACCAGGCAAATGCTGCCGCCCACCACAAACGCCCAGAACAAGTTCCTGGCTAATGGGCGTTTGGGCGTGGTGCGGTTCACCATGCGCTGGTAGGCCGCGGCCTGGCGCCGGTTTGCTTTGCTCAAGTCCCTGCCTCCCCTATTCCACGTAGGCCACCTTGACGTTGGCCTTGTACTGCACGATCTGCCCGTTCTTTACGTTGGCAGTCCAGTTGAGGACCTCCACTCCGCTGATGTTCTTGACAGTGCGGGATGCCTCGGCCACGGCACTGGCCGCCGCGTCTTGCCAGTTGGTGGCCGACTCTCCCACCAGTTCCAGCACTCTTACCGTGGGCATGACCATCACCTCCTTTTTGCCCGACTTCAGGGAAACCTGGGATTCAGCCAGTACAGGAGAGAGCCCGCCACCTTGCCCAGAGCCAGGGCCGCCACCAAGAACCGCAAGGCGTTCCCCAGCCGGAGCCTCCTCCCCACTACCGGCATGACGTCCAGCACTTCTGTCAGCGACGCTGCGACTATGCCCACAAACATACCTAGTGCCAGTCCCAGCGGGGCCAACAAGACCCCGGGAAGACTTGCCCTCACGCCCAGCTGCGGCAGCAGGCTACCGGCAGTACCGCCGGCCAGCACCGCCCACCCGTAGTAGGGCAATGCCCAGACCGTGCGGGTGATCACCGCCAGTCGCGTGATCACGCCCAGTGCCGAAAGAAACGCGATCAAAGCAAGCCCCACCACGGTGCCACCACCTAGCCCCATGATGGCCACGGCGGCCATCCTAAGCACCAGCATCCCGGCTACCCGCTCGACCCGCACGAGCGGTAATGGTCGTCGAGTTTCTTCTCGTAGCTGTCGGTTTCCAGTTCCAGCGGCCCGACCTCGCCGGACGTCTTTCCCAGCCCGCGGAAGAACAACATTACGCCCAACCCCACGCCCAGGGAGTAGGGGACCTGCAGGGCGAGGGGGCTTGCGGCCGCCTGCCCTACCACCATCTGGTACACGGTGTTGAGCGCCTCGGGCATGCTCACATCTGCATGGAAGTTTATAATGGCCAGGCCCGCTCCAAGGAACAGGAAAATACTCACCACCACTGCGCGGGCGGTGGCCACCAGCGGCGATACGGCCTCAGCACCGTGGATGACCGCTCCGGTGGCACCCAGAAGCTGCAAGTCGGCCTGGGGGGCCGACGCCCGCACGGTCCTGGCGATGGCCAGGGCGGAGACAGTGCGGTACGGCTGGGCGCTGGCCACCACCGGTAACCCACCTAAGGCCTCTACCAGCGGTGCATCCCCGCTCAGTTCAGCCAGGTCGGACACGGTAAGAACCTGGCCCGGGGTAGCCTTGACCTTGTTGCGTACCAGTACGAAAACGGTGTTGCCTGCTGCCGCCATCCGCGCCACCCCGAGTGCTAGTATCCGCACGACGTGGCACGAATATGCAGAAAGCCCAGCACCGTCGCGCGTCACTGCCGGCAGGATTTGCTACGGGCGACGAAGAAATGTTGTGTTCATGCTTTCACAAGGAGGCCGGGAGCTTGCAGGACGCCGTGGTAGTTGCCGGGAAAACCCGTGCTGAAGTCCGGGGCCGGGTCCTATCCCTGGCGTGGCCGGTCATGGCCGAACACGCTCTGGGGACGCTCACTCACATGGTGGACATGATCATGATCGGGCGGCTGGGGGCCGTGGCGGTGGCCGGCATCGGCCTCAGTTTCCAGCCCTTCTTCTTCGTGGCGGCGCTGTTTATGGGTATCAGCGTGGGCACCACCGCCATCGTCGCCCGCTGCGTGGGCGCAGGCGACCGGGAAGGGGCCGGGTATGTCACCGCCCAGTCCATCCTCATGGCCGTGGGACTGGGCGTGGTGGTGGCGGCCGCAGGCTTTGTGTTCGCCGAGCCCGTTATCTTGCTCATGGGCGGAGAACCCGAGGTGGTCAGCACCGGGGCGGTGTACATACGCAACCTGGTGCCCGGCATCGTGTTCATGCTCATCTCCGCCATGCTGGGAGGGGCGCTGCGCGGGGCCGGGGATACGCGCACCCCCATGAAGGTTAACGTGGGTATCAACCTCCTGAACGTTTTCGGCAACTGGGTGCTCATTTTTGGCCACCTGGGGTTTCCTGCCCTGGGCGTGCAGGGCGCGGCCATCGCCACATCTTTGGCCCGGTCCACGGGCGGGTTGATCCTGCTCTACCTGGTGTTGAAAGGACGGGCGGGTCTGAAGTTCTCACTCGCGGCCCTGGTACGCGTGCACCCGCCCACCTGGTCCCGCATACTCAGGGTCGGCGTGCCAGCGGCCATGGAGCGGGTGGTCATGAGCGGGGCCCAGGTGTTGTACGTGCGCATCGTGGCCAGCCTGGGCACGGTGGCCTTCGCCGCCCATGCCATCGCCCTCAATGCCGAGTCCGTGTCCTACATGCCGGGCATGGGCTTTGCGGTGGCAGCCACCGCCCTGGTGGGCCAGAGCCTGGGCGCGGGCGACCCGGAAGCGGCCAGGCGCAGCGGCTGGGAGTCCGGCAGGCTGGCCATGATGGGAATGGGCGGAGTGGGCCTCCTCCTGTTCACCTTCCCGCACGTCCTCATGCGGCTCTACACCCCCGATGCAGAGGTGATCCGCCTGGGGGTCATCTGCCTGCGTATCATGGGACTGGCCCAGGCTTTCCAGGCGGCGGGCTTCGTCTTCTCGGGCGCGCTCCGGGGAGCCGGAGACACGCTTTACGTTATGTACATAACGGTAGCCGGGACCTGGCTCGTCCGGCTGGGGCTGGCCTACCTCCTGGTGGTGGTGTTCAAGATGGGACTGGCCGGGGCGTGGGTGGCCATGGCGCTGGACTGGGTAGTGCGGTCGTCGGGGTTGATCTACCGGTTCCAGCAGGGGCAGTGGCAGAAGATCAAGGTGTGAACCCGGGTTCCAGCATGGCCCGAAGTTCGGCCAGGGCCTGCCGCTCCAACCGGGAGACTTGCGCCTGGGAAAGGCCCATGGCGGCGGCCACTTCCGACTGGGTGCGGTCGGCGAAGAAGCGGAGCAGGATCACTTTGCGGAGGCGGGAGTCCAGGCACCCGAGACTCTGCCTCACCGCCACCTGGTTGAGCCACTGGCTCTCACCGGCCTGTTGTAGCTCGACCCGGTCCTGAAGCAGCACCGGGTCCACGTCATCGCCACCGATCTGCTCTTCCAGGTGGGCCAGCGGGCGGGTGGCTTCCATGGCCTCCACCACGTCGGCGGGTGCGATGTCCAGGGCGGCGGCGATGGCGGCGACCGTGGGCTCTGTGCCGTCGGACGCGGCCAGGGCAGCCCGGGTGCGGGATACGCGGGCGACCAGTTCCTTGAGGGACCGGGAGACCTTGAGCTGCCCCTGGTCCCTGAGATGCCGCCTGATCTCGCCGATGATCAAGGGTACAGCGTAGGTGGAAAACTGCACCTGGTAGGCCGGGTCGAACTTGTCGATGGCCTTCATCAGGCCGACGCACCCGATCTGGAACAGGTCCTCCGGGTCCTCCCCGCTGCGGATGAAACGCCGGACGGCGCTCCACACCAGCCCGGTATTGTTCTTGACCATATCCTCCCGGGCGGCCGGGTCGCCGGCCTGCGCCAGCCTCAGGCACTCGAGCATGCCGGCGGCCCTGGGAAACTCCTTGACGGACAACGCCTGTCCCCCCCGGTCAGCCGACGGTGCGGTGCTGGGGCCGTTTGGTCATGCGGACGGTGGTGCCCTGCCCGGGCATGGATTCCACCGAGAGTTCATCGCTGAAGGACTCCATGAAAGCAAACCCCATGCCCATGCGCTCAGGAACCGTGGAGAAGGCAGGCTCCCGGGCCTGGGCGATGTCCTCGATGCCAACGCCACGGTCGCTGACGCTAACCACCAGGCGGCCATCATCCACGTGGGCCTGGATGCGCACCACGCCCGGGCTCTCCCGGTATCCGTGCACGACGGCGTTGGTGACTGCCTCGGATACCGCCACCTTGATCTCCTCGATCTCAGCCAGGGTAAAATCCAGCCGGGCCGCAAATGCCCCCACCACCACCCGGGCCAGGGCCACGTTGTCCTCGCGACTGGGCAGTTCCAGTATCATGTAGTCGGCCGCGTTCATTCCATCATCTCCCTTGAGCACGCTCTAGTGGGACGATCCGCCCCAGCCCCGACAACTCCAGCACCGGCCTGATACGCGCGGAAACCCCTACCACCCTCATCTCTCCCCGCAAGGCCGCCAGCTGGCGATACCTGCCGAGTATGGCCCCTACGCCGGAAGAGTCTATGAAGGTAAGATCCCTGAGGTCTAGGACCAGCCTGCGCACCTGGTGTTCGTCCAGCGCTTCCTGGATACGGGCCCGGAACACCGGGGCAGAGGCCACATCCAGCTCTCCCTGCACGGATGCCCTGAGCCACCCGTTGTCCTGGCGGAAACTGAGTTTCAGCATACGTTGCCCGGGAGGGAGCTGGTCTCCCGCCGGTTCTCTCCCTTCGCATCAGTCAGCCCGGGGATTCTCCACGCTACCTTTTTTTTCCTGCCGGGAGGTCCGGAAAATCTGCTCAGCCTGGACTGCCTGCCGCCTACAGCGCGGCTTCCTCCGGGGCCCCCTGGCACTTGCTTGCACAGTTGGTGCGTAGCCTCCTGCGGCACACAACTGGCGGACACTCATAACAGCGAACCGCTGGGAATCGCGGGTAAGCTCAAGGTTCCGAACTCACCGGGGCGCCCGGCACTGGATTCCTCCAAGGTCACGCCGGTTATCAGGTAACGCCCCAACCGTAAGCGTAGCCTTCCTGCCAACGACGGCGTTCTCGAACGTGCCCTGCGGCTTCGGAGGTTAAGCCCGCACATCCATTCCGTACCGGACGCTCCACGAGTGGCCGTAGTAGGACCTGTCAGGGGAATCCACCCCGACGCGTCCTGTAAAGACGAAAATGCGGGCTGTTGGAGGACCGCAAAACGCAGCCCTGGGCGCAGCCATCTGGCGCGCCCAGGGACTCATCAGCTTCACCGCTGCACTCGTGAACTCCGGAGGGCCTGTTGAACTACCCGGTGCGGGCCCGGAGGCCGGGTGGTGTGTGAGGACTCGGGCTGACCACCCACCTCCTCGATTTGGCCCACTATCCGGCGTCAAGGGTCAGCGATGACACGCGGGTAGACCAGGACGTGGAATTCCCGCCTATTCCAGCGTATGCGCACCCGCGCCGGGGTTGACAGCACCTGCCAGAACAGCTGGTCCTCGCCGACATCAAGCTTGCCTGGAGCGGGCACACGGTTGCGATCACCCGGCCAGAGGAAGTGTGCTCTGTAACCCCTTTCCCCATGTGCAGCCAAGTCGAGGGGCCGGGCGGTGGGGGTAGGCATCCACTGGCCGGTCAGTTCCTGCATCTCGGGGCTGAGCCAGACGGCTATCCGTAAATTGGTTGCTGCTTTGTTGCTGGTGTTGGTTACTATCATTTGCCCGTCCAATTCGACCATGCCGGGAAACTCCGGGCCAGCCTGGCCAACACGCCATGTGAAATCAAACTCCAGACCGGTGTGGGCAATGGCGTCAACAAAAACCGCCCGGTCATCGCGAAAGGGACGAACCAGTCTGTTTACTTGCACCGAGTTGCTGGAATTGTACAGCCAGACTGCCAGGACGCACGCAGTCAACATACCACCTGTGATCACGAGGCGCCGGAAACGTCTTGAAAGGCGGCGAGGTATATCAGTCATTGATCTCGCTATCCTCCTCGGGCTCTTCAGGAACGCTGTCAACAGGAGGCGGGTCTGGGAAAGTTGTCGTCCAGTCCTCGTATCCAGGCTGTCCGCCAGTGAGCCACCGCCAGTAGGCCTCGTTCATAAGCCATGTTTCGTCGTTAAAGTTCGGGGAGTATTCAGTTCTATAGCATCCCTGATTAACTGGGTCCTTCATTTTGGTTTCACCATGTTCGTCAACGTATGTTCCCGCGAAGTGTCGATGCCATTCTCTTGACACGGCCTCGTAGTACACCGCCCACCCGCTACCGGTGTCCACCTCTACATACTTATGCACCCACGAGAAGGAGTACCACACCGAGGCCCCCGCATAGGACGCGGTAGGCGTAGCAATACCGAAAAGCGTGTTGAGAACCGTCGCTACCGTGGTATAGTAATGGCCTAGTATAGTCAGACCTAGATCCCAGATGAACGACATGACACCGGTCTTCTCATCCGCCATGTACACACGTCCATCTGACCACTTGTAACTCCACACTCTGGTCAAGCCAGACTGAATGGAGGCTTCTTCAGCCCACGCGGTTCGCGCTGGCCCGAAAGACTGCACAGAGAAGATGCAGAGCAACACGATGGATACCCACCTCAACCGACCTTTGCGAGATACTAAACTCACCTCCATGATAATGAGACTGTTTGGTATCCCTTCCACATGGGCCTGTTCCCCTGGCCCACTTCCTATCTCCCCCTTCATGACTGTGGAGTGACCTGGCTAGTCAGGCTGGTTCAGTCTTAGCCCACAAGCATCATGCTTGGCCACCAAGGATTTAGGCGCTAGGGTGCGCATCATGGCACAATCGCGACTAAGGAACCAACAGAGGAATTACACCACTACTTGAGACTCTAACGAAATAGGAGGTGAGATGCCGGGGCTGAGGTGCAGTACATGGTGTGTTACTTCTTACCTAAGTGTACCACATCTGGGATACCATGTCAAGCCGGGTTGTTTCGTGTGTAGTCGGACAGTGATATTGTCACCTCATTAGTGGGACTGAGAAAATGTCACCATGAGAGCATTCCTGTAGGGTTGTGAACGGTCTTTGACAATAGAAAAGCCTCCTGGCAAGATGGTAGTGGCTAAACATACCAGACAAAGACCAGGAGGCGGGAAACCAATGCAACAACACAACCAGA